>JAZKCA010000076.1:0-1605 GCA_040388275.1 Pseudomonadota bacterium | reverse complement strand
TAAGCGAAGCGCAATCCTCCAGCAACCGGAGAATCAAATGAGCAAAGAATGGCCCCTGTGGGAAGTCTTCATCCGCAGCCAGCATGGTCTGGCCCACAAACACGTCGGCAGCCTGCACGCGCCGGACGCCGAAATGGCTGTCAATAACGCGCGCGACGTCTACACCCGCCGCAACGAGGGCGTGTCGATCTGGGTCGTGCGCGCCGCCGACATCGTGGCCAGCAGCCCGGCCGACAAGGAGGCCCTGTTCGAGCCGTCCAACAGCAAAGTCTACCGCCACCCGACCTTCTTCCCGATGCCGGAAGAAGTCAAAAACCTGTGAGCGTCGCCGTGAAAGAAAAAATCGACTACCTGCTGCGCCAGGGCGATAACGCGCTGATCTTGTCGCAGCAGCTCTCCAAGCTGTGCGGCAAAGGGCCCGCGCTCGAGGAAGACATGGCCTTGACCAACGTCGCGCTCGACCTGCTCGGCCAGACCCGCATGTGGCTGACCTACGCCGGCGAACTCGAAGGCTTGGGTCGCGACGAAGACAAGCTGGCCTACCACCGCGACGCGCAAGAAATGCGCTGCTGCCTGCTGGTCGAACAGCCCAACGGTAACTACGCCGACACCATGATGCGCCAGTTTTATTTCGACACCTGGCACTACTTCCTGATGCAGGGCCTGGCCAAGTCGAGCGACCAGCGCATCGCCGAGATCGCCGAAAAATCGATCAAGGAACTGACCTACCACCTGCGCCGCAGCGGCGACCTGATCGTGCGCCTGGGCGACGGCACGCCCGACAGCCACGCCAAAACGCAGGCCGCGGCCAACGCGCTGTGGATGTACAGCGGCGAAGCCTTCATCTACGACGCGGTCGACGAAGCGATGGTCGCGCAAGGCGTGGCCCCCGCCGCCGACGGCCTGCGCGCCGCCTTCCTGGAACACGTGGCCGAGATCTTCGCCGAAGCCACGCTGGCCATGCCCGATCCTGCCGCCTGGATGCAGCGCGGCGGCAAGCAAGGCCGCCACAGCGAGCACCTGGGATTCATCCTGGCCGAGATGCAGTTCCTGCAGCGCGCCTATCCCGGAGCCGAGTGGTAATGATTACCCGGCATGTCAGCGAAGCGCAGATCTGGAGCTGGCTCGGCGACGTCACCGACCCGGAAATTCCGGTCATCTCGGTGGTCGACCTGGGCATTGTGCGCGCGGTGGAATGGGATGGTCCGACCTGCAAGGTCACCATCACGCCCACCTATTCGGGCTGCCCGGCGATGCAGGTGATCGCCGACTCGGTGCGCGACGCGCTCAAGGCCAAGGGCATCGGCACGGTGCAGATCGTCAACCAGCTCTCGCCCGCCTGGACCACCGACTGGATGAGCGAGGCCGGCAAGGTCGCGCTGGCCGCGTATGGCATCGCACCGCCCGCGCAGAAGGTGATCGACATCAGCGGCCTGCATGCGGGCGTCAAGCGCGGTGCCGTGCCGCTGCTGACGGTGGCTTGCCCGCTGTGCGGCTCGACCCACACGCAGCTCACCAGCCAGTTTGGCTCAACGCCGTGCAAGGCCCTGTACAAGTGCCTGGACTGCCGCGAACCCTTCGATTATTTCAAGTGCCACTAAGGCC
>JAZKCA010000075.1:0-22078 GCA_040388275.1 Pseudomonadota bacterium | reverse complement strand
CGATGACGGTCAAGAAGCACCTGCGCGCGCAGGAGATCGCCGACCAGAACAACCTTCCGTGCATCTATCTGGTCGATTCGGGCGGCGCCAACCTGCCCAACCAGGACGACGTCTTCCCCGACCGCGACCATTTCGGCCGCATCTTCTTTAACCAGGCCAACCTGTCGGCCAAGGGCATCCCGCAGATCGCCGTGGTGATGGGTTCGTGCACCGCCGGAGGCGCCTACGTGCCGGCCATGAGCGACGAATCGATCATCGTGAAAGAGCAGGGCACCATTTTCCTGGGCGGGCCGCCGCTGGTGAAGGCGGCTACCGGCGAAGTGGTCACGGCCGAAGACCTGGGCGGAGGCGACGTGCACACCCGCCTGTCGGGCGTGGTCGACCACCTCGCGCAAAACGACCTGCACGCGCTGTCGCTGGCGCGCACCATCGTCTCGAACCTGAACCGCAAGAAGCCGCAGCAGATGGACCTGCGCGAGTCGAGCGAGCCGAAATACCCCTCAGAAGAACTGTATGGGGTGATCCCGGTCGACACCCGCAAGCCCTTCGACGTGCGCGAAGTCATCGCCCGCGTCGTCGACGGCAGCGACTTCGACGAATTCAAGGCGCGCTACGGCACCACCCTGATCTGCGGCTTCGCCCATATCTACGGCGTCAAGGTCGGCATCATCGCCAACAACGGCATTTTGTTCTCGGAGTCGGCGCTCAAGGGCACCCACTTCATCGAACTGTGCTGCCAGCGCAAGATCCCGCTGGTGTTCCTGCAAAATATCACCGGCTTCATGGTCGGCCGCAAATACGAAAACGAAGGCATCGCCCGCAACGGCGCCAAGATGGTCACCGCGGTGGCTACTGCCTCGGTGCCGAAGTTCACGGTCATCATTGGCGGCAGCTTCGGCGCCGGCAACTACGGCATGTGCGGGCGCGCCTTCTCGCCACGCTTCCTGTGGATGTGGCCAAACGCCCGCATCTCGGTCATGGGCGGCGACCAGGCCGCGTCGGTGCTGGCCACGGTCAAGCGCGACGGCATCGAAGGCAAGGGCGGCCAATGGAGCGCGGAAGAAGAAGCCGCCTTCAAGCAGCCGATCAAGGAACAATACGAACACCAGGGCCACCCTTACTACGCCAGCGCGCGCCTGTGGGACGATGGCGTGATCGACCCGGCCGACACCCGCATGGTGCTGGGCCTGGGACTGTCGGCCGCCCTGAACGCCGAAATCGAAGACACGAAGTTCGGTGTCTTCCGCATGTAAGGATCTGCACATGAACTACGAAACCCTCACCGTTGCCATCGCCAACAAGGTCGCCACTGTCACCCTGAACCGGCCGGACGTGCGCAACGCGTTCAACGAGTTCACGATCACGGAGCTGTCGCTGGCCTTCAATGAACTGGGCCGCAACGACGAGGTGCGCGCCATTGTGCTGGCCGCCAACGGGCCGGCTTTCTGCGCCGGCGCCGACCTGAACTGGATGAAGAAAATGGCCGGCTATTCGCACGCCGAAAACGCCGAAGACGCGGGCAAGCTGGCGGACATGCTGCGCAATATCTACATGTGCCCCAAGCCGGTCGTGGCCAAGGTGCAGGGCGACTGCTATGCCGGCGGCATGGGCTTGGTCGCCGCCTGCGACATCGCCGTTGCCACCAGCAGCACCTTCTTCTGCCTGTCCGAAGTGAAGCTGGGTTTGATCCCGGCCACCATTTCGCCGTACGTGATCAAGGCCATGGGCGAAAACGCTGCCCGCCGCTACTTCCTCACCGCTGAAAAATTCACGGCCCAGGAGGCGCACCGCATCGGCTTCGTGCATGACGTGGTGAGCGCCGACGCGCTCGACGCGCACGTCGATGCGATCGTCAAGGCGCTGGTCACCAGCAGCCCGAACGCCGTGCGCGAAGCGAAGGTGCTGGTGCGCGAAGTGAGCGGCAAGGCGGTCGACAGCGCCCTTGTGATGGACACCGCCGAGCGCATCGCCAACATCCGCTCGTCGGACGAAGGGCGCGAAGGGGTTGCCTCCTTCCTCGAAAAACGCAAGCCGTCCTGGCTTAACTGAGTGGCGCCGGACATGTCACAAGACTGGGTCAACCGCAGCCTGCGCAGCGTATGGCACCCGTGCACGCAAATGCAGCACCACGAAACCGTGCCGCTCATTCCCGTCAGCCATGGCCGCGGCGCCTGGCTGTACGACCATGAAGGCAAACGCTACCTCGACGCGATCAGCTCGTGGTGGGTCAACCTGTTCGGCCACGCCAATCCGCGCATCAACGCCGCGCTCAAGGACCAGCTAGACCGGCTCGAACACGCGATGCTGGCCGGCTTCACGCACGAACCGGTGGTGCGCCTGTCCGAGCAGCTGTCCGACATGACTGGCCGCGTGCTGGGCCACGCCTTCTACGCCTCGGACGGGGCGTCGGCGGTGGAGATTGCGCTGAAAATGAGCTTCCACGCCTGGCGCAACGCGGGCCTGGTCAACAAGCAGGAATTCGTCTGCCTCAAGGGCAGCTACCATGGCGAGACCATCGGCGCGCTGGCCGTCACCGATGTGGCGCTGTTCAAGGACGCCTACGGCCCGCTGCTGCGCGCATCGCGCGTGGTCACCTCGCCCGACGCCAGGGGCGCCCAGGAAGGCGAAAGCGCGCAGGACGTCGCGCGCCGCGCCGCGAAAGACGTCGAGGCGCTGTTCATGGAACGGGCCGACAAGATTTCCGCCATCATCATCGAGCCGCTGGTCCAGTGCGCCACCGGCATGGCCATGCACGATCCGCTGTACCTGACCCTGGTACGCGAGCTGTGCGACCGCTACTCGGTACACATGATCCTCGACGAGATCGCGGTAGGCTGCGGGCGTACCGGCACCTTCTTCGCGTGCGAGCAGGCCGCCATCTGGCCCGATTTCCTGTGCCTGTCGAAGGGCATCAGCGGCGGCTACCTGCCGCTGTCACTGGTGCTCACCCGCGACGAGGTCTACCAGGCCTTCTACAGCACCGACGTCACGCGCGGCTTCCTGCATTCGCATTCGTACACCGGCAACCCGCTGGCGTGCCGCGCCGCCCTGGCGACGCTGCAGATCTTCAAGGACGACAACGTCCTGGTCGCCAACAAGGTGCGTGCCGCGCGCCTGACGGCCGCGCTGGCGCCGCTCAAGGACCACGAACGGGTGCGCCACTTCCGCCAGGCCGGGATGATCTGGGCCTTTGATGCGGTCGAACCCGATGCCGCGCGCGCCGCGACGTTTTCGCGCCGCTTCTTTAGCAAGGCGCTCGAAAGCGAACTGCTGCTGCGCCCGATCGGCCGCACCGTGTACCTGATGCCCCCGTATATCCTGAGCGATGACGAAACCGACGGCCTGGCCGAACGGACTCGCAGCGTATTCGAGGCGGTGATCGCATGAACATGATCGACTCGCTCCTGCTCAAACTCGCCGGGCTCGACGAGCGCAGCCTGACGCGCCACCGGCGCGTGGTGGAAACGCCGTGCACGCCGCGCGTGGTGGTCGGCGGGCGTCCGATGCTGGCCTTTTGCAGCAACGATTACCTGGGGCTGGCCGCGCACCCGCGCGTGGTCGCGGCGCTGCGCGAAGGCGCCGAACTGTATGGCGCCGGCAGCGGCGCCTCGCACCTGATCAGCGGGCACGGGCTGGCGCACCAGTTGCTGGAAGACCGACTGGCCGAATTCGTCGGCACGCACCTGGAATCGGCGCGCGCCCTGTCGTTCAGTACCGGCTATATGGCCAACCTGGCGATCCTGACCACGCTGGGCATGGACGACGATGCCGAGATTTTTTCCGAAGCGCTGAACCACGCTTCGCTGATCGACGGCGCCCGCCTGGCGCGCGCCCAGGTCAAGGTATATCCGCACGCCGACGTGGACGCGCTGGCGGCACTGCTGGCGGCCAGCACCTCGGCCAACAAGCTGGTGGTCACCGACAGCGTGTTCAGCATGGACGGCGACCTGGCGCCGCTGCCCGCCATGCTGGCGCTGTGCGAACAGCACGGCGCATGGCTGGTCATCGACGACGCCCATGGCTTCGGCACGCTGGGCGCCCATGGACGCGGCGCGCTCGAGCACTTCAACCTGCGCTCGCCCAATCTTGTCTACATGGGCACGCTGGGCAAGGCCGCCGGCGTGGGCGGCGCTTTCGTGGCCGCGCATGCCAGCGTGATCGAGCTGATGATCCAGCGCGCCCGCCCATACATCTACACCACCGCCGCGCCGCCGGCGCTGGCGCATGCGCTGCTGGCCAGCATTGACATTATCGGCGGCGACGAAGGCGCTTCGCGCCGCGCGCACCTGCAAGCCCTGATCGCGCAGTTGAACGGCGACCTGAAACTGAGGCGCTGGGAGCGGGTCGTATCGAACACCGCGATCCAGCCGCTCATCATCGGCAGCAACGAGGAGGCGCTGCGCGTAGGCGCGGCCTTGTACGGCAAGGGCATCTGGGTGCCGGCGATCCGTCCGCCGACCGTGCCGCCCGGGACTGCGCGCCTGCGCGTCACCTTGTCGGCGGCCCACACGCACGAAGAAGTCGCGCAGCTCGCTGCTGCGCTTAACGAACTGGAGGAGTTGCGATGAGCCTCAACGACCCCGTCGATCCGATTATCATGGCCGAACCGCAGGTCGAGCGCGACGCCGAGCTCGCGGTCGAGCCGGCGCCCGTGCTGGCGGCGGAAGGCATTCCTTCGCGCTTCCTGTGTTTCGTCACCGGCACCGACACCGAGATCGGCAAGACGCTGGTCTCGTGCGCGATCCTGCATACCCTGGTGGCGGCGGGCGTGCGCGCCTGCGGCATGAAACCGGTGGCCGCCGGCGCGGAGATGCGCGACGGCGAGCTGCACAACGAAGACGCCGACATGCTGGTCGAATGCAGCAATGTGCACCTGCCGCGCAACATCACCACGCCCTACATGCTGCGCGAAGCCTGCGCACCGCATATCGCTGCCGCGCGCGAAGGCATTGCCATCGAGGCGGTGCCGATCATTGCCGCCTTTGCCGAAGTGTCGGCCGCCTCGGACGCGGTGGTGGTCGAAGGCGTGGGCGGTTTCCGCGTACCGTTTTCGGACGACTTCGACAGCGCCCAGATGGCCGAACAGCTCAACCTGCCGGTGATCCTGGTGGTCGGGCTGCGCCTTGGGTGCCTGAGCCACGCGCTGTTGACGATCGAAGCGATCGTGCGGCGCGACCTGGTGCTGGCCGGCTGGGTGGTCAACGAAATCGACCCCGACATGGCTTTTGCCGACGACAATATCGCAGCCCTGGCTGCGCGCATCCCGGCGCCGATGCTGGGCCGCGTGCCTTACCTTGACAACCCAACGGCCGCAGAAGCCGCAAAATTTATTGATCTCGCAGGACTGCCAGGCTGGCCGTCCAAGCGCGACTGAACGATAGCCCCCAGAAGGAATCTCCATGTCCCAAACTACCGCCGTCTCTTTCCATCCGCCTGCAGCAGCCATCACGCTGCCGGACGCCGCCACCTGGCCGCTGGCCGACGTGCTGGCGCTGTTCGACCTGCCGTTCAATGACCTGATGTTCAGGGCGCAGACCACGCACCGCGCCAATTTCCCGGCCGGCGACGTGGAACTGGCAACGCTGTTGTCGATCAAGACCGGCGGTTGCGAGGAAGACTGCAGCTACTGCCCTCAGGCGGCCCGCTACGACACCGGCGTGGAGGCCAAGAAGATCCTCGGCATCGACACCGTGCTCGACGCCGCGCGTCAGGCCAAGGCCAACGGCGCCACGCGCTTTTGCATGGGCGCCGCGTGGCGCAGCCCGAAAGAGCGCGACATGCAAAAGGTCGAAGAGATGGTGCGCGAAGTGAAGGCCCTGGGCCTGGAAACCTGCGCCACGCTCGGCATGCTCGAAGAAGGCCAGGCCGACCGCCTGAAAGACGCCGGCCTCGATTATTACAACCACAACCTCGACACCGCGCCCGAGTTCTACAGCAACGTGATCTCGACCCGCGAATACCAGGACCGCCTGGACACCCTCGGCCGCGTGCGCAACGCCGGCCTGAAGGTCTGCTGCGGCGGCATCGTCGGCATGGGCGAGTCGCGCCTGCAGCGCGCCGGTCTGATCGCCCAGCTGGCCAATTTGAATCCGTACCCCGAATCGGTGCCGGTGAACCACCTGGTGCAGGTTGAAGGCACGCCGCTGCACGGCATGGACCCGCTCGACCCGTTCGAATTCGTGCGCACCATCGCGGTGGCGCGCATCACCATGCCGCAGGCGCGCGTGCGTTTGTCGGCCGGGCGCCGCCAGATGGGCAACGCGGTGCAGGCGATGTGCTTCCTGGCGGGCGCCAATTCGATTTTCTACGGCGACAAGCTGCTCACCACCGACAACCCGGAAGCCGGCGACGACCGCGCGCTGTTGGCCAAACTGGGCCTGGTAACGCGCGCGTCCACGCTCGACTCGGCGCCAAAAGCGGCTTGCGGCGGCTGATCAACAACCCATAACGGAAGCTCTACATGTTCACAAAAATCCTCATCGCCAACCGTGGCGAAATCGCATGCCGAGTCGCCGCCACCGCGCGCCGCATGGGCATCAAAACCGTCGCCGTGTATTCGGAGGCGGACGCGAATTCAAAGCATGTGGCGGTGTGCGATGAGGCGGTCCTGATCGGACCGGCCGCTGCCAAGGAGAGCTACCTGTGCGGCGACAAGATCATCGCAGTGGCGCTGGCCACCGGCGCGCAGGCCGTCCATCCGGGCTACGGCTTCCTGTCCGAGAACGCCGATTTCGCTGACGCCTGCGTTGAAGCGGGGCTGGTGTTCATCGGACCTCCGGCGTCTGCCATGCGCGCGATGGGCTCCAAGTCTGCCGCCAAGTCGCTGATGGAAAAGGCCAACGTGCCGCTGGTGCCCGGCTACCACGGCGACAACCAGGACCCCGACTTCCTGCAGGACCAGGGCGACCGCATCGGCTACCCGGTGCTGCTGAAGGCCTCGGCCGGCGGCGGCGGCAAGGGCATGCGCGTAATCGAGCGCTCCGAGGACTTCAAGGCCGCGCTGGCCTCGTGCAAGCGCGAAGCGATCAGCTCCTTCGGCGACGACAAGGTCCTGGCCGAAAAATACCTGCAGCGTCCGCGCCACATCGAGATCCAGGTGTTCGCCGACACGCTCGGCAACTGCGTCTACCTGCACGAGCGCGACTGCTCGGTGCAGCGGCGCCATCAGAAGGTCCTGGAGGAAGCGCCGGCGCCGGGCATGCCGTTTGAGCGCCGCGCCGCCATGGGCGATGCTGCCGTGGCAGCTGCGCGCGCGGTAGGCTACGTGGGTGCGGGCACGGTCGAATTCATCGCCAACCAGGACGGTTCGTTCTACTTCATGGAAATGAACACGCGCCTGCAGGTCGAGCACCCGGTCACCGAAATGATCACCGGCACCGACCTGGTCGAGTGGCAGCTGCGCGTGGCCGCCGGCCAGCCGCTGCCGAAGGCGCAGTCCGAACTGACCATCCACGGCCATTCGATCGAAGCGCGCATCTACGCCGAAAATCCCGAAAAAGGCTTCCTGCCGTCGATCGGCACCTTGCGCCACATGGACACCCCGGCCGCCGTGAACTTTGAACTGGGCGGCACCCCGGGTGGCGCGCCGGCGGCGGTGCGTATCGATTCGGGCGTACGCGAAGGCGACGCCATTTCCCCGTTCTACGACCCGATGATCGCCAAGCTGATCGTGTGGGGCGCGGACCGCGAGCAGGCGCTGGCGCGCATGTCGCAGGCGCTGGCCGAATTCCAGCTGGTGGGCCTGGCCAGCAATATCGCCTTCCTCAAGCGCCTTATTGAAGGCGGCGCGTTTTCCAGCGCGGACCTGGACACGGGCCTGATCGAACGCAACGGCGACACCCTGTTCCCGGCGCCGCGATCGGCACCGGTCGGCGCACTGGCGCTGGCAGCGGTGGCACTGATCGGCGCCGAGAAGGATGCGTCGGCGCGGCAGTCCGCCAACCCGGCCGACCCGTGGGGCAATGCCCTGGGCTGGCGCCTGAACAGCGCCTACCAGCGCCAGCTCTCGTTCGCCGACGACTACACCGCGGCCAAGGAGATGAAGGCTTACTCGGTCGGCCTGACCTACCACGCCAAGGGCTGGGACCTGTCGGTCAACGGCATCGACGCCGAGCTGTCGGTGACCGCGCGCGAAGGCGCCGATCTGTCGATCAAGCTGGGTGCGACCTCGATGCACGGCACCGTGCGCCGCGATGGCGACATCTTCCACGTGTTCACGGGCGGCCGCCATTTCCAGCTGAGCTATAACGACCCGATGGCGCACGCGGGCGAAGCCGAAGCGGCGGGCGGGCGCCTGACCGCGCCGATGCCGGGCAAGGTGGTCGCGGTCCTGGCGAGCAAGGGCCAGGAAGTGAAAAAGGGTGATCCACTCGTCATCATGGAAGCGATGAAGATGGAACACACGATCGCCGCGCCAAGCGACGGCGTGGTTGAAGAGATTTTGTACCAGGTGGGCGACCAAGTGGCAGATGGCGCGCCGCTGCTGGCGTTCAAGACCGCGTGACGCACGCATGGGGGAAACGCATGCGTTTCCCGTCCGCGAGGACGACGTATTTTGAGCCGTCATCCTCGCGCAGGCGGGGATCCATGCTGACTATGCGATAACAAGATAGTGGAGACAAGCATGCGCATTCTTCTTCACCGCGCAGATGGCGTAGTCGAACCGTGGATCAGCGGCTTCAAGGCCGCGCTGCCGCAGGCCGAGGTGGTGGTGTGGCACGAAGGTGCAACAGTCGCCCCCTGCGACTACGCGGTGCTATGGTCGCCGCCGGCGGCCATGCTGCCTGAACTGCAGCACGTGAAAGCCATCTTCCTGACCGGCGCCGGGGTCGACGCCATCCTCAAATTCAGCGACGCCTTGCCCGGGATACCGCTGATCCGCCTGAACGACGCCGGCATGGCCGTGCAGATGGCCGAATACGTGGTCCACTCGGTCCTGCGCTACTTCCGCCGTTTCGACGAATACGAAAAGCAGGCCAGGCGCGGCGTGTGGAAACCGCTGCCGCAGCACCAGAAGGAAGACTTCGCCATCGGCGTGATGGGCATGGGCGTGCTCGGCACGCGCGTGCTCGACGCGCTGGCGCAGTTCGGCTTTCCGCTGCGCGGCTGGAGCCGCAGCCGCAAGGACATGCCGGGCGTGCGCTGTTTTTCGGGCGCCGAGGGCCTCGACGACTTCTTGCGCGGAACCCGGGTGCTGGTGTGCATGCTGCCGCTCACGCCCGAGACCAACAACCTGCTCGACCGCGCCCGCCTGTCGCAACTGCCCGAGGGCGCCTATCTGATCAACGTGGGACGCGGCGCCCACGTGGCCGAACCCGATTTGCTCACCTTGATCCGTTCGGGCCACATCGGCGGGGCCACGCTCGACGTATTTCGCAATGAACCGCTGCCTGGCCCGCATCCCTTCTGGGACGAGCCGCGCATCACGATCACGCCGCACAGCGCCGCGCTGACGCTGCCGGCCGAAAGCGCAGCCCAGATGGCGGGCAAGATCATCGCGCTCGAGCGCGGCGAAGCTGTGGCCGACCTGGTCGACAGGCAGCGGGGATACTGACAGTGAAGCCGGCCTTTTACGTCGTCTCCGAACGCAAATTGACCTGGCTGTTCTGCCTGACGCTGGGAATGTACACCTTCTACTGGCACTACAAAAACTGGAAGAACTACACGCAGGCAGGCCCGGACGGTCCGCCGCCGGGCGACGCGATGCTGCCAGTCGGACGGGCGATTTTCCCGGTGTTCTTCACGCACGCCCTGTTCAGGATCGTCAAGGCGCATGCGGCCGAGCACCTGCGCCCGCTCGTGTGGCGCAACGACCGGCATGCCACGTTGCTGGTATTCTTGACCGTGCTAACGGGCGTGCTGGCGCGCCAGCAAGACCGTGGGGTCGACGTATGGATTTTGGCCAGTCTGTGGATCGTGTCGCTACTGCCTTTACTTTTATGTCATCGCACGGCCCAGAGCTTCATCAACGCCAGTTGCGGCGACGCCGGCGGCAGCGGCAACGATCGCTTCACCTGGGCGAATTATCTCTGGATGGCGGCCGGCATTGCGCTATGGGGTTACGTGGTCAGGTCCCTGTTAAACTGAAACAAACCACCATCGAGACCCCATGACCGACTCCGTCTACGCACCACCGCAAGCCCACCTGACCATGCCGGGACTGGTCTCCAAACCCGCGTTCTACGTGGTCTCGTTGCGTAAATTTTCCATGCTGTTTCTCGCGACGCTAGGGCTGTACGGGCTTTATTGGTTCTACCAAAACTGGAGCCGCTGCAAGCAAAGTGCCCGCGCTGACAATGGGCCGGATGGCAATATCTGGCCAGTGCCGCGCACCATATTCACGATTTTATTCATCCACTCGCTGTTTTACTCGGTTGATGAGTACGCAAAGAAAAACCAGCGGCCACTGGACTGGAACGTCGATGCGGTCGCGACGCCGCTGGTCATCATGTTCATCGTATCGGGCATCCTGAGCCGCGTGGCCGGCAATGGGGTCCTGTTTCCGTACACCCTCATCCTGACCCTGCTCACTCTGGTGCCGATAATGTTCAGTTTTCGCAAGGCGCAGGAATCCATTAACCAAAGCTGCGGCGACCCCGCCGGCGATAGCAACAATACACTCACGGCAGCGAACTACTGCTGGTTGATCGGTGGCGGCATGTTTTCGCTGCTCACCGTCATCGGCCTGTTCCTGCCTGAAGCGCAAGTCTGAAGGAGAGCTGACATGAAACACACAACATCGCTGCCCAGCCACGTCAAGATCGTTGAAGTCGGTCCGCGCGACGGCCTGCAGAATGAAAAGGAATCGGTGCCGGCCGCCGTCAAGATCGAACTGGTCGACCGCCTCTCGCGCGCCGGATTCCAGAACATCGAAGCGGCGTCCTTCGTATCGCCCAAATGGGTGCCGCAAATGGCCACCAGCGCCGAAGTCATGGCGGGCATTACGCGCCGCGCGGGCACATTGTATTCGGCGCTCACGCCCAATATGCAGGGCTTTGAGGCGGCGCTGGCCGCAGGCGCGGGCGAAGTGGTGATCTTCGGCTCGGCCTCCGAGGCATTCTCGCAAAAGAACATCAACTGCTCGATTGCCGAATCGATCGCGCGCTTCGAGAGCGTGGCCAGGGCCGCCAAGGACCACGGCCTGCGCCTGCGCGGCAGCATCAGCTGCGCCTTCGGCTGCCCGTACCAGGGCGATGTGCCGCTCGACGCGGTGGCCGACGTGGTGGGGCGCATGCGCGACCTGGGCTGCGACGAAATCGACATTGCCGACACCATCGGCGTGGCCACCGCGCGCAAGACGCAGGCGGTGATGCTGCGCGCGGCGGGCGAGTTCCACCTCGACCGCATCTCGGGCCACTTCCACGACACCTACGGGCAAGCGCTGGCGAACATTTATGCCAGCCTGGAAGTGGGCGTATCGATATTTCATTCGTCGGTATCCGGCCTGGGTGGCTGCCCGTACGCCAAGGGCGCGACCGGCAATGTCGCCACCGAGGACGTGTTGTACCTGATGAACGGGCTGGGCATAGCGACCGGGATCGACCTCGACATGGTGGTCGACGCCGGCCAGCTCATTGCGCAGCACCTGGGCCGCAAAGGCGCCAGCCGCGCCGGCAATGCGCTCGCCGCCAAACGCGCTAGCTGATCAGCAACATCGGGGTCAGACCTCTATTCGTTGCACCATCGGGGTCAGACCTCTATTCATTGCATGATCGCAATGAAACAGGCCGATTACGGCGAATTCATTGCAAGGACGCAACGAATAGAGGTCTGACCCCGACGGTGCAACGAATAGAGGTCTGACCCCGATTCGTGGGGTGATGCGTATATTGTGGGGGTGCTGCAGAATGTTGCTAGAAGGGATATGCAGACTGACGGGAACGTCGTTGTCAGCCTGCATAAGAAATACTGGTCGGAGTACAAGGATTCGAACCTTGGACCCCCTGGTCCCAAACCAGGTGCGCTACCGGACTGCGCCACACTCCGAGGACCAGAATCATAACGGCTGCGGCCGGTGCGGTCAAGGGCTGCCGGAAATTTTATGTGCAACCGTCGCAGGTGCGCGGGCAACGCCGCCACCGATTCCCGCTACACACAGTCCCCCGACATGCCTCGCGCAGCAGGGGTCGGTAGCAATCGCGGCCCGCGCCATGCTTTAGACCGCAATTGCGGTGCACAGTGCGCCACGCATTCCTAATCCTGCTGGCCCTTGATCTCCAGCGCGCGATCGTACAGCGCATTTTTCTTGCGCCCGGTAATTTGCGCGGTCAGGTTGGCCGCCTGCTTGACCGAACATTCCGCCAGCAGGATGTTCAAAATGCGCTCGGCGTCGGCCGCCTCGGCGTCGCTGCCGCTTTCCGCGCCTTCAAGCAAGACCACGTATTCGCCTTTTTCACGGTGCGGGTCGGCCTTGACCCAGGCCAGCGCTTCCGATAGCGGGCAGCGGTGGATTTCTTCGAATAATTTGGTCAGCTCGCGCGCAAACACCACCTGGCGCTGCGGCTGGAACACGCCAGCGAGTGCCTCCACACAGTCGATGATGCGGTGCGGCGCCTCGTAAAACACCAGCGTCGCGCTGACGGTCAGCAACTGCAGCAGGGCGCTTTCGCGCTGCTTGGCCTTGGCCGGAAGAAAGCCGACGAAGTAGAACTGGTCATTCACCAGGCCGCTGGCCGAGAGCGCCGTCACCGCCGCCGAGGCCCCAGGCACCGGCACCACCCGCAGCCCCGCGGCGCGCACCGCGTCGACGATGCGCGCGCCCGGGTCCGACACGCCCGGCGTGCCGGCGTCCGACACCAGTGCGATGCGTTCGCCGGCCAGCAGGCGCAGGATGATCTTGTCGGCCACTTCGCGCTCGTTATGCTGGTGCGCGGAAATCATCGGGCGCGACAAGCCAAACCGGGTCAGCAAATTGCCGGTGTTGCGGGTGTCCTCGCAGGCGACCGCGTCGACCATCCCCAGGACGTGCAGCGCGCGCACGCTGATATCGGTCACGTTGCCGATCGGAGTGGCCACAATGTACAGGGTTGCGGTAGGATAGGACTGCTGTGCCGCCTCGCCGATGACGGGAAGTTGAGCGATCGGACTGGACTGGAGTTCTGTCATTTGGGGGAGTCATGCTTATAAAAATTCTCAACGGCCTGCTTGCCGCCGCGGCTTTGGTCTCGCTGGGCGCCTGCAGTACTCCATGCGACGCTCCGGGCCGATTGTGCGCGCCTCTTCCGGCAAACACAAGTAGCGCGGGCGCCCATGCGCGCGCCGCCGACCTGGCTGCGCCGCGCCCCGTGACCGCGCCGGCGCCGGCCGCCAGCGTGCAAACCATGGCGGTCGAGTCGCCCAACGCCGCGCCGGCCGCCGTGCCGCCAGGCGTCGTGCCGGTGCGCATCGCGCTGCTGCTGCCGCTGCGCTCCGAAGGCCTGGGCCCGCCGGCCGACGCCCTGCGCGCCGGCTTCATGGCCGCCCACGAGCGCGAAAGCGCCGGCTTCGTCGTCAACCTGGTCGACAGCGGCGACAGCCCCGACGAGGCGCTCGACGCCTACATGGCCGCGCTCAAGCAAAATGACATCATCGTTGGACCGCTGGCCCGCTCGGCCGTCACGGCCGTTGCCGGCAGCGGCGCCGTATCCAGGCCCACCATCGCCCTGAACCATCCCGAAGGACGCGGCGCCGACCTGGTCGTGCCCCCGAATATGCTGGTGATCGGCCTGTCGATCGAGGACGAAGCACGCCAGGTGGCGCGCTGGGCCGCGGCCGAGCATCCGGGCGCCAGCGCGCTGATCGTGTCCGGCACCAATCCCTGGCAGCGCCGCCTCGCCAGCGCCTTCGCCGCCCAGTGGAAGCAGCTTGGCAACAGCGCGCAGACGGCCGAGCTGATCGCGTCCAACGGCTACCTGAACGAGAATGGCATCATCACCCTCAAATCCCGCATCGAGACCGAGCAGCCCGTTCTGATATTCGCCGCGCTCGACGCCGACCAGTTGCGCCAGGTCCGCTCCATCGTGGGCACCGAGCTGCCGGCCTACGGCACCTCTTCGGTCAACCCGGGTACAACCCAGGCCTCGGCCCAGGTCGACCTGGACGGCCTGCGCCTGCTCGACATGCCGTGGGAAGTCCAGCCCGACAATGCCGCCGTCATGGTCTATCCGCGCTGGCTGGGCAACAAGAGCTCGCTCGACATGGACCGCCTGTACGCGCTCGGCATCGACGCCTACCGCATCGCGCGCCAGGTCGCCCTCAAGCCGAACACCCCCTTCAAGATGGACGGGGTGACCGGGCGCCTGGCGGTCGATTTCAATCCGGCCCGTTCGCGCTTCGAGCGCATCCAGCCGGGCGCCGTGTACCAGGGCGGCGCCTTCAAGCTGGTCGAACCGAAGCGCTGACATGTGGCCGCTCCGGCTCAGTGGCAAGCAGCGCCAGGGGCAGCACTGGGAGGAAGTCGCGCTGCGTCACCTGCTCGGGCACGGCCTGACCCTGGTCGAAGCGAACTTCCATTGCAAGAGCGGTGAAATCGACCTGATCCTGCGCGATGGCGCCGCCCTGGTGTTCGTCGAAGTACGCCAGCGCGCCGGCCGCACCCACGGCGGCGCCGCCGCCAGCATTACACGGTCCAAGATGGGGCGCGTGGTGCGCGCCGCCCAAACCTATTTGCTGCGCTTTCCCCGCGTGCCGCCCTGCCGCATCGACGTGGTGGCCATTGACGGCGAGGCCATCGACTGGCTGCGCGACGCCATCCAGGTCTGATTCCATCAAAAAATGGTGCAAACCATAACAGTTCGGCCAGCGAAGTTGTAAGCATATTTAATAGCGCTTGCCCGGCTAGTCGGGCCGTTGCACTATAATCTCCAGCTATGAATACACAACGCATCCTCGCCCACTTCCACGAAAGCGCCGAACTGAAAATCCAGTGCGCCGCTGCCCTATCCCAACCGATTGCCGCGGCCATCGAACTGATGTTCGGCGCGCTGTCGAACGGCAACAAGATCCTGGCCTGCGGAAATGGCGGATCTGCCGCCGATTGCCAGCATTTTGCCGCCGAACTGGTCGGCCGCTTCGAGCGCGAGCGCTTTCCGCTGCCGGCCCTGGCGCTGACCACCGACACGTCCATCATGACGGCCGTTGGCAACGACTACAGCTACCGTGAAATTTTTTCGAAGCAGGTACAGGCGTTCGGCCAGGCCGGCGACATCCTGCTGGCCATTTCCACGTCGGGTAATTCGGCCAATGTGCTGGCCGCGGTGGAAGCGGCGCTCGAGCGCGAAATGCGCATCGTGCTGTTGACCGGCAAGGACGGCGGCGAGATCGCCCGCATGCTGACCGACGCCGACGTCAATATCTGCGTTCCCCACACGCGCACCGCGCGCATCCAGGAAGTCCATCTGGTCACCATACACTGCATCTGCGACGGCATCGACGTCGCACTGTTCGGAGGAGATGCGAATGAATAAACTGATCCAGCCACTGGTCAAGGGCGTGCTGTGCGCCGCTTTGCTCGGCTCCCTGTCCGGCTGTATCGGCCTGGTCGTTGGCGGCGCCGTCGCCGGCGCCGTCTCGGCAACCGACCGCCGCACCCTCGGCGCCCAGACCGACGACAAGTCGATCTCGTACAAGGCCGAAATGAAGCTGCCGGAGCTGGTCGGCAAATACGGGCATATCAATGTCAACAGCTACAACCGCCAGGTGCTGCTGACCGGCGAAGTGAAAGACGAAGCGATGAAATCGCTGGCCGAACGCGAAGTGCGCACCATTAATGGCGTGGCCTCGGTTGCCAACGAACTCCAGGTCGCCGACCCTGCCACCTATACCTCGCGCTCGAACGATTCGCTGATCACGACCAAGGTCAAGGCCAGCCTGGTCGACATGAAGACCATCTCGGCCGCCTCGTTCAAGGTCATTACCGAACGCGGCGTGGTGTACATGATGGGCCGCGTAACCCAGCGCGAAGGCCAGGTCGGCGCCGACGTGGCGCGCGGCGTGTCCGGCGTGTCGAAAGTCGTTAAGGTGTTCGACTACATCACCGAAGACGAACTGCGCGCGCTGTCGCCCAACGCGAAAGTCGAACTGTAAATATCATGCAAAAAGAAAGCACGCCAAGCGCGAACTGGATCAAGCCGGCCATTATTGGCGCGCTGGTGGCCGCGTTCGCGGTCGGCGGCTATCTGACGCTGACCTACCGGCCGATGGCGCCGGAAGTGACCTTCATCAGCCTGGCCGGCCAGAAAGTGAGCACGCAACACTTGCGTGGCAAGGTCGTCATGGTCAATTTCTGGGCCACGTCCTGCACCACCTGCGTGAAGGAAATGCCGCAGATGGTCGAGACTTATAACAAGTTCAAGGGCCAGGGCTTGGAATTCGTGGCCGTCGCGATGAAATACGACCGCCCCGATTACGTGGTCAATTTCACCGAAACGCACAAGCTGCCCTTCATCGTTGCGCTCGACAGCGGCGGCGATATCGCTAAGGCCTTCAACGACGTCTCGCTGACACCAACCACCTACCTGATCGGCAAGGATGGCAAGGTGCTCAAGCGCTACGTGGGCGAACCCGATTTCGCGGCGCTCCACGTGCTGCTCCAGAAAGAGCTCGCCGGTTAAAAACCCGTCTGCACCGACAGGTACGCGCCGCGCTGGCGCGTCGGGTTGAATACGGTAATATCGCCCAGCGCCACATACGCCGCCGTGACCGACACATGTTTGCTCGGAAACCAGGCAACAAACACATCGTAATACGCCTTTTCCCGGTCCACGCCCAGGTTGTGCGGCTTGTGCCGGTATTCCAGCCCCGCCACCAGATTGCGCCTGACCATGTAGGCGGCTGACACTTCCAGCATGCCCCGGTAGCGCGATCCCTGGTCGCCGCCAAATCCAAGCAAACCCATCTGGTTGGCCCTGGTGGCGCGCACGGTCGCGTTCAGCAACAGGCTGGCGTCAAGGATAATTTTTGTGGCCGCGACATACACATCGGTGCCGCTGTCGTCGCGCGCACCCAGGTCGCGCACATTGGCCACGCCCGCCAGCCCCTGGACGCCGCGATTACGCTTGAGCATGGCGCCCACGGCGATTTGCGGCAAAAGCTGGTCCTGCCCGTAGACGGCGTCGCCGGCCAGCTTGAGCTTGACGCCAAAAATATCCTGGCGGATGCGCAGCCGGTCCAGCGGCGTGAGGCTTCCCTGGAAGTGCTGCTGCGCCAGGGATAGCTCGACACGGTCGCCAATCCCGACCGCGACGCCAACGCTGTCGAGTGAATAGTCCTGCGTGCGCAAAACCGTGTAATAGGCGTTCGCGCCCCAGCTGTCGCGCGTGCCGTAACCGGTAATCAGGGCCCACGGCACCAGGCCGCCGCCGCCGGCTCCCTCGGCTTGGCTGACGCCGCCGGTGGCCAGCAGCTTGCCCATGTCGGGACGGCCCTGGGCGATGGCAGTCCCGCTGGCCAGCAAGGCCAGCGCCATTCCCCACAGTGTCCCCGTCCGCCTGTCACGCATTCATTCCCCCGAACTCTTGTGCCATTCTACATAATTGCCGCAAACCAAGGGACGCGAGAGTGTGTACGCAAACCGTCGCCAATTGGATTCAACTATTTTGCGTTATTCTATAAATTATTTTGTTGTATTCAAGTTTGGCTTTGCGCTACCCTTGCGCGGTCTCCCGAAACCCTTTTCAAGGCTTGCCGTGTCCATCGACGCCAGACCGCTAGACCCGCAGCAACTCAAATCCTGGCTCGCGGCAGCGGGCAAACGCGATGCCGCCGCCTTTCGATCCTTATACGACGCAACTTCACCGAAACTGTTTGGCTTTGCCTTGCGTATATTGCATAAGCGCGAGCTCGCCGAGGAAGTGTTGCAGGAGAGCTTTGTCGCGATCTGGAACAACGCCGCCAATTACCAGGCCCATCTTGCCGCACCGATGACCTGGATGGCGACGATTGTCCGAAACAAGGCTTTCGACCATTTGCGGCGCAGCGACGCCGCGGTTGAAATCGACGCGGAACAGTTTGACAGTGAAGTCATGAATGCTCTACAGGATCCGCAGGCAACGCCGATTGAAGCGCTGCAAATAAGCAGCGACGCCAAGGCTCTGGCCTGGTGCATGTCGGCGCTGGAAGGCGTGCACCGGCAAGTGCTGGCGCTGGCCTTCTACCACGACCTGTCGCACAGCGAAGTTGCAGAGCATATGAAACTACCCGTCGGCACCGTGAAAACCTGGATCAGGCGCAGCCTGGACAAGCTGCGCACCTGCCTCGCGAAACGGGAGCAATCATGAATATCAGGAACAACATCGCGCTGCGCCAGAAACTGGCGGCCGAGTACGTGCTGGGTACGCTCAGGGGTGGCGCGCGGCGCCGCTTCGAAGGCTGGATGCACCAGGACGCCGACCTGCGCAATATCACCGCCCAGTGGCAGCAACGGCTTGCGCCGATGGCCGAATTTGCCGGCGACGTGCAGCCGCCCAGGTCGGTATGGAGCGGGATCGAACGCCGCCTGGGCCTCAAGCAAACGCCTGCGGGCTGGAAGTTCTGGCTTAACAATCAACTGGCGTTCTGGCGCGGCCTGGGCCTGATCTCGACCAGCCTGGCAGCCATGCTGATCGTGATGGTGCTGAGCAACCGGGCGCCCGATGCGGCCAACATTGCCTATGTAGCCACGCTGACCGACGAGAAGGCCCAGACCGCCATGGTGCTGACCGCCGACAGCGGCCGCCATACGCTCGACGTGCACCTGGTCAGCAGCGCGCAGATCGCGGCCGACAAGAGCCTGGAGCTGTGGGCGGTGCCGAAATCTGGCAAGCCGCGTTCGCTGGGTGTGATGGTTGCCAAGCGCGGGCGCTTCAGGCTGCCCGACTATGCCATCAGTGGCGACGTCGCCGTGCTGGCAGTCACGCTCGAACCGAAGGGCGGATCGCCCGATCCGAATGGACCGACCGGGCCTATCCTGTTCAAGGGTAACTGGGTAACGCTGTAAGGAAGTTAGTACTTACTTGGTCACAATCTCGCGCTGCATCGGCGCGAGCCTGGCCATCAGCTTGTTCTGGAAGCGCGCCGGCACGCCGTTGCGCTCCATCGCCAGCTGCAGGTCCTCGGCCAGCGCGTTGAACTGGGCATTGGTAATGTTCAGTCCGTCGTGGATCTCGAGCATGCTCTTGCCCTTGTAGGCGCATGGTCCGCCGGCGAGCACGCAGAACTGCTCTTCCAGCCGCAGCGCCAGGTTGATCATATCGGTATCGGCAAACGATTCCCTGATGCGGGGATCGGCCTTGATCAGCGGGAGCAAGGTCTGCACGATGCGCTTGATGCCGGGTTTGCCGCCCAAGCCGTCGAACGTGGCGCCGCCGGGCGCGGGCGGCGATGCGCAGGCCAGCAGGCCGGCGCAGGCGATCAGGCCGAAGAAGCGCTTCATTTCGGAGACAGGATCATCTGGGTGCAGCGAAACAGGGCGATGGTCTTGCCGTTGGCCTCGTTGGTGACCACCACATCCCAGACCTGGGTGGTGCGTCCCAGGTGGGCCGGCCTGGCGACGCAGGCGATGGCGCCGTCGCGCGCCGTGCCCAGGTGGTTCGACTTGAGCTCGATGGTGGTAAAGCTGTTCGCCCCTTCAGGCAGGTTGGCGATGCAGGCATAGCCGGCGGCCGTATCGGCCAGGGTGATCACCGTGCCTGCGTGCAAGAAGCCGTTCGGCGCCAGGTGATGCGGCTTGACGTCGAGCCGGGCGCTCACTTCGCCGGCGGCCACGTTGACGATCTCGATACCCAGGAAGCCCGGCAGGCTGGCGCCGCCGAACTTGTTCATCGCTTCGGGGGTGTATTTGCTGTCTGTCGTCATGACGGATCCATTCGTAGTGAATGCAAGGCGCCGCTCGCACTTGCCTTCCCCGGATTGTACGAGCTATTCGATAAGCCGGCGGGCCGTGTCCCTTTTTGAAGGCAGGGCGGACGTGCTACTGCGAACACCAAATAAACGCCATCGGCGGAACCATGGCACTATTGCCTGCATGCTCAAACTGACCTTGCTACCGTGCTTACTTGCCGCCTTGTGCGCCCTCGCAATGCCAACCTGCGCCGCCACCCAGGCCGAGGCCCTGGTGGCGGCCGCCAGGACCCAGATCGGCGTGACACTGAAATATGATCCGCGTTACGAGAAGCTGGCCTACCCGAATGGGGACGTGCCGATCGAGCGCGGCGTTTGCACCGACGTCGTGATCCGCGCCTACCGCAAGCTCGGCATCGATTTGCAGCTGCTGGTGCACCAGGACATGCGCAGCAACTGGCATGCCTATCCTCATCTGTGGCAGACAAAGGCCCCGGACCGCAACATCGACCATCGCCGCGTGCCTAACCTGCAAGCCTATTTCACGCGCCATGGCAGGACGCTGGCGCCCGTCACGGATCCACGCAGCTACCTGCCGGGGGACATCGTCACGTGGAAGGTGCCGTTACCGCACGTCGGCATCGTCAGCGGCGAAAAGTCCGCCGCCGGTGTTCCGCTGGTGATCCATAACATCGGCGCCGGTACCCAGCAGGAGGACCGTTTGTTCGCCTGGCCCATCACCGGGCATTACCGGTTTGCGCCCGGCCCTTGATTCCCTGTCCCACGCTGGCACTTGCAATCTCTTGACCCGACGGCATATGGTCGGGACCGGCTCAAGGCCACAAGAGGAATTCCATGTTCTGGATAAGGCATCCCAAACCGCTGCTCAGTACCAAGGCAGTCGCGATGCAGGTGGTCGCGCGCAAGGCGCAGGCAATGCGGGACATGCAGCTGATCATTGTTGAGAAACCGCTTGCGCGCGAGACCGACGCGGCGGCGCCGCTCAAGTCAAAGCCAACGAAGTAAGAAACTGTCTGACAGCCGCTGCGGCCTGCATCGGCGCCGCCTGCAGCAGCAGGTGAGGCCCGCGCATGGCGACCACTTGCATGGCCGGTTGCAGCGTGAGCAGATGCGTGGCGGCGGCGGCGGGCACCACGCGGTCCTGCATGGCCTGCAGGTACAGTACCGGTACCGTGACGTTACGCATCCGATCCGAGAAGTCGGCCGCCAGCACCGCGTCCATCCGCGCCCGCAATACCGCCGGCCGCGCCAGGCCAAGCACATGTCGCAGGGAACGCCGCTTGTCGGACGATGCTCCCACGCCCTGCAGGAACGGCGACAGCAGGCCGCTCAGCGAAGCGGAGATGGGCACGGCGCCAAGAAAGCGCCGCAAGCCAGCCAGCAGAGGAACGGGATTGCGTGCAAAGGAAGTCGTCAAGATCAGGCCGGCCAGTCCGGGTGGATGGGAAGCCGCCAGCGCAATGGCCACCGGCCCTGAAAACGATTCGCCGAGCAGCACGAAGGGCTGGCCGGCCGGCAGCCTGGTGCGCACCAGGTCGATCAAGCCTTCATAGCCGAGCGCCTGGTCCGCAGGATAGAACATGACCAGCGGCGTGGCCTCGTTACCCAGCGCGGCGATGAAATCGGCGAACAGCTCGCCGCTGCCGTCCATGCCAGGCAACAGCACCAGCGTCAGCGCGGCCACTTATGCGCTGATCGACACGCCCGCGTTATGGGCCTGCTCGTCCGCATGGTAGGAGCTGCGCACCATGGCGCCAACTGCCGCATGCACGAATCCCATCTTGTAGGCCTCGGCTTCGAACATCTTGAAGACGTCCGGGTGCACGTAACGGCGCACCGGCAAGTGGTCGCCCGACGGCGCCAGGTACTGGCCGATGGTCAGCATGTCGACGTTGTGGGCACGCAGATCGCGCATCACTTGCAGGATTTCCTCGTCGGTCTCGCCCAGGCCGACCATGATGCCCGACTTGGTGACCGCGCCCGGATACAGGTCCTTGAAGTCGCGCAGCAGCTGCAGCGAATGGGCGTAGTCCGAACCCGGGCGCGCTTCCTTGTACAGGCGCGGCACGGTTTCCAGATTGTGGTTCATGACGTCGGGCAGGCCGTCGGCGAAGATCGCCAGCGCCTTGGCCAGGCGGCCGCGGAAGTCGGGCACCAGCACTTCGATGCGGGTTTTCGGCGACAGCGCGCGCGTTTGCTTGATGCATTCGACGAAGTGGCCGGCGCCGCCGTCGCGCAGGTCGTCGCGGTCGACCGAGGTGAT
>JAZKCA010000074.1:0-34625 GCA_040388275.1 Pseudomonadota bacterium | reverse complement strand
CTCGTGTCGTAATGGCGGCACTGACCCCGGGGATGTTAATATTTGTGCACGTCAATGCGAGGCCACCTTGATTCAATTCCAGTCCCTGAGCAAAACCTACGGCAGCTTCGAGGCCGTCAAGCCGCTCACGCTGTCGGTCAGGCGCGGCGAAGTGTTCGGCTTCCTCGGCCCCAACGGCGCCGGCAAGACCACCACCATCCGCATGATGATGGGCATCCTTGCGCCCAGCGCCGGACAGGTGCTGATCGACGATCTCGACTGCCATCTTGACGCCACCGAGGTCAAGCGCCGGGTCGGCTACCTGCCCGACAATCCCATCTTTTACGACTTCCTGCGCGGGCGCGAAATCCTGCAATTCGTCGCCGAGATGCACGGCTTTGCACGGGCCGAGGCGGCCGCGCGGGCCGAGCGCATGCTGGCCGAATTCGGACTGGCCGAGGTCAGCGAGGAGTTTGCCGTCAATTACTCGATGGGCATGAAAAAGAAGCTGGGCCTGGCCTGCGCGCTGATCCACGCGCCCACGGTGCTGATCCTCGACGAACCCATCAACGGACTCGACCCGCGCGCCGCGCGCGACGTCCAGGAACGACTGCTGGCCGCCGCCGCCGCCGGCACCACCATCTTCGTCTCCACCCACCTGCTCGACATGGCCGAAAAGCTGTGCGACCGGGTCGGCATCATCCACCGCGGCGCGCTGGTCGCCACCGGCACCCTGGACGAGATGCGCGCGCACGCCTCGGCCGACGGCTCGCTCGAAGAAGTGTTCCTCAAGATTACCGACGAACCCAGCGAGCCGGCGCAATGAGGCAAGCCAGCGCCGGCCACGCGATGTGGCTCATCGCGCGCCTGCGCCTGCGGCGCTTGTGGAATATGAGCACGCGCTTTCAATTCGGGCGCAAGAAGGCCGGCCAGAGCCGCGCCGCCACGCCCGCAAAAAAGGGCATCGGCGCGCTGCTGGCCGTCACCATCGGCGCCCTGATGCTGTTGACGGTGCTGAACATGGCGCGCCAGTCGGCCCTGAATATCCAATGCTTCCTCGAGCCTGCCAGCGCCTGCCTTGTCGGCGACAGCGCACATGAACTGCGCCTCAATCTGGACGCCGCCGCGCAGGAACTGCACGCCGCGCCTTTCCGACCGGCGGCGCTGCAGGCGCTCACAATGCAGCTGTCGCTGCTATTCCTGGCCAGCATACTGCTGCCCCTGAGCGGGCGCGAGATTGCCGCCGCGGACTGGGACCTCGAATGGCTGGTCACCTTGCCGGCAAAGCGCAGCACCTTGCTGTGGGGGCGCATACTCGAACGCACCCTGGCCAACCCCACCGGGTGGATCTTGCTGACGCCCTGCGGCACGATGCTGGCCTGGTATGCCGGCTTTGGCTGGAGCGCGCCGCTGGCGGGCCTGGGCGGCGCCGTAGCCCTGTTGCCGCTGGCAGCCATGCTGCGCACCCTGGCCGACACGGGCTTGCGCATGTCGCTCGCGCCGTCGCAGCTGCGCAACGTGCAGGCGCTCACCGCCATCACTGGCCTGCCTCTCTTGTACCTGGCCCTGGCCTTTGCCGCCATGAACAGCGATTCGCCGGTCATCGGCCTGGCACGCCAGTGGCCGGAAGGGGCCCAGTGGCTGCCGCCTGGCTTGCTGATCAAGGCGATGGCCGCCGTCTCGCCCGCACAGGCGGTCGCCGCGCTGGCGCTGCTGGCGCTTGAATGCGCGGGCACACTGTGGCTGGGCATGCGCATGTTGCGCCACCAGCTGCGCGACGGCGTCGTGGCATCCGGTGTACGCGAAACCTCGCGCAGCGCCGCCCCGGCCAAAGCCAGTGCGCTGGCCTTCCTGTTGCCCCGCTCGACCATCAAGCGACGCGAACTGCGCCTGCTGGGGCGCGACCGCAACTTCATGATCCAGAGCCTGCTGGTGCCCGTGATGATCGTCGGCGGCCAAATGGTCTTCACCAATTCGGCCAGCGCGATCGCCGACATGGCGGCCAGTCCGACCTTTCTGGCCGGGATGGCGTTCGGAATCGGCTCCTACATGCTGATGCTGTCGGCTTTCCAGACCCTGAACAACGAAGGCCCGTCGCTATGGATGCTGTACACCGTGCCGCGCTCGATCGAGAGCGTGCTCAAGGAAAAGGCCGAGTTCTGGGGCGCGCTTGCGCTGATCTACCCGCTGCTGATCCTGGTCACGGGCCTGTGGCTGGCGCCCGGCAATGCTGTCGCCACACTAGGCTTGTTTGCCGTGGTGCTGGCCGGGATACCGATCTTTGCGACGATCGCCGTGGCCCTCGGCGTGTTCGGCTGCGATCCGCTGGCACAGGATGCGCGCAGTAAAGTGCGCCCGGGCTATCTGTATCTGTACATGATGCTGTCCGGCCTGTACATCTACACCGTCACGGCCGCGCCATGGCCCGCCAAACTGGTGCTGATGGTGCTGATGGCAGCGCTGGCCATTGCCCTGTGGCAGAAAGCGCGCGACCAGCTGCCCTACCTGCTGGACCCGGCCGCCTCGCCGCCGGCGCGGGTGTGCGCCGCCGACGGTCTGATTGCCGCGACGCTGTTCTTCGTGCTGCAGGGCGTGTTCGTGCTCGGCCTGGTCAAGCTGGCCGGCATGGCGGCGCCCGAAGCGCTGGTGGCCGGGTTCGCCGCCAGCGGCTTGCTGGTGTTTTCCATCATGCGCCTGGTGTACTGGCTGGCCAAGACGAGCGGCGTACCGCCCCTGTTGCACGGGAAACTGGCGCCGTCGCTGGGCTGGGGCCTTGGGGGGGGCCTTGCCGCCGGCGCGCTGGGCCTCGCTTACATGACCGTGCTCGCGCGCTGGAACTGGTTTCCCGATGCGCGGCTGGGCACCCACAACATGGCATTCGCGCTGCACTGGCTGGTCCTGCTGGCGCTCGTCGCCGCGCCCTTGTGCGAAGAGTTCATTTTCCGCGGGCTGGTGTTCGGCGGCCTGCGCCGGTCGATGGGGCTGGCGCCCGCCATGCTGATGAGTGCGGCGCTATTCGCCATTGTCCACCCGCCAGCGTCGGTGCTGCCGGTGTTCGTGCTGGGACTGTGCGCGGCTTACGTCTACGAGCGCAGCCGAGCCCTGCTGGCGCCGGTGCTGGTACACGCGCTCTACAATGGCATGCTGCTGGCCTGGCAGAGCGTGCCCTGAGGAAGCCGGAAGTGATATTCTGAGAAAATATCAACCACAACCGGAGATGCCACCCATGGGTATGTGCACACCGTCCGTCCTGTTTGTCATGCTTGCCCTCGCTGTCAGCGCGCCCACCCAGGCGGCAGGGCAGTCGCTCACGGCCGAGGCGCCCAGCACGGCGCAGCCCACCGACGCAAAGGGGCTGTACACGAAAGCGATGGCGACCATCAGGGATGGCGCCGAATCGGATTATCCCGCCTATATTTTTCGCGCGATTGCCTTGTTGACGCAATCCGCCGAACAGGGCTACCCCCAGGCGCAATTCAAACTGGGCTATTACTTTCATACGGGTCCCAATTCATGGGACTGCCTGGTGCAGGACCCGGCCAAGGCGTACTACTGGTATGCCTTGGCGGCTGAACAAGGGCATCTGGAAGCGCAGTATGAACTTGCCATGCTGTACAACGCCGAGACGGGCTTCGCCAAATTCGCTGACCGCGACAAATATGTGGCCTGGATGACGAAGGCAGCCGATCAGGGATATGGGCAGGCGCAGCGCCAGCTGGCAAGAATGTACCAGACCGGCGACGGCGTTCCGGTGGACCCGGAGCTGGCGCGCAGCTGGTCGGAGAAAGCGGCCGCGCAATCGAAAAAGCGCGTACCGGCAAAGTGACCCGATCGCGGCGAGCCCGGCATGGGGCCCGCCGCGCCGCAATCAGCCCTTCTTCTTCGCTTCGACCCAGGCTTTGACCTGCTTTTCCAGCACGTCCATCGGCAGCGGCCCGGCGCCGAGCACGGTGTCGTGGAAACCGCGGATATCGAACTTATTGCCCAGCTCGGTCTTGGCATAGTCGCGCAGCGCCAGGATCTTCAGCTGGCCGATCTTGTAGCCCAGCGCCTGCCCCGGCCACACGATGTAGCGGTCGGTTTCGCTCTGGACGTCGACTTCTTCGATGCCCGAATGGTCATGGAAGAAATCGACGACCTGCTGGCGCTTCCACTTCTTGGCGTGCAAGCCGGTGTCGACCACCAGGCGGATCGCGCGCAGCATTTCATCCTGCAGGTGGCCGTAGTAGCTGTACGGATCCTTGAAGAAGCCGAGTTCCTGGCCCAGGCGTTCGGAGTACAGCGCCCAGCCTTCGGCATAGGCCGTGTAATTGCTCTGCTGGCGGAACGGCGGCAAGCTCTCCAGTTCCTGGGCAATCGCGATCTGCATGTGGTGGCCCGGCACCCCTTCGTGCAGGGCGGTCGTTTCGATGCCGACGATGCTGCGCTTGGCGAAGTCGCCGGTATTGACCATGACGCGGCCAGGACGGCTGCCGTCAGGCGTGCCCTGGTTGTACTCGGCGCCCGAAGCCCCCTTCTCGCGGAATTCCTCGATCGATACGATTTCGACCGCGCCTTTCGGCAAGATGCCAAACAGCGCAGGCAGCTTTGGATACATCTGGTCGGTGTACTTCTTGTACAGGTCGATGATTTCCTGGCGCGACTTCGGATGCAACGCAGGATTTTTTTCCATCGCCTTGTTCATCGTTTTCAGGTCGGCAAAGCCGAGCTGTTTGGCGACCTTGAGCATTTCAGTCTCGATGCGCTTGACTTCGGACAGGCCAAGCTGGTGGATCACTTCAGGCGACTGGTCGGTCGTGGTCGACTGCTTGGCGCGGTAGGTATAACGGGCCACGCCGTCCGGGAGTGACCACAGGCCCACTTCCTTGCGGCCCAGCGGCTGGTATTTCGTTTTCACGAAGGTGGCGAATTTCTTGTACGCGGGCAGCACGTCTTGGCTGATCGCCGCGAGCACGGCGGCCGAGAGGCGTGCCTTGTCGGCGGCCGAAAAGTCGGCAGGGAATTTTTTTATCGGCTCGGCAAACGGCGAATCCTTCGCTTGCTGGCTGGCGATGGTGGTGGTTTGCTTGACGATTTGCGGGATCAAAAATTGCGGCGGCATCAGGCGGTCCTGCATGCCCTTTTGCATCTGGATCGTCGTTTCGCTAAACAAGCGCGGCAGTTGCTTGAGGCGCGCAATGTAGTCCTCATAATCCTTGACGGTGGCAAACGAGAGCATGGCCACCAGTTGCGGCGCATCGATGTGGATGCCCGAATTTTGCAGCACCGGCATTTCCCAGTCCTTGAAGCGGGCCCCTTCGACCGACAGCTTCAGGTTGCGCACCATCAGTTCCTGGTTCAGGCGTTCCTGCACCGGAAAGCCGGTCGTGTCGATCGCTTCGAACTGCTTGAGGAAGGCGGCGCTCTGCTTGTTGTCGGCGTCGATGGCGGCCTGCGAAAAATCGGAAAGCCGGTCGTTGTAGCGCTTGTCGCCAATGATGGACGCGAACTCAGGGCTGTTCTTCAGGTTGTATTCCCACTGCGCGGCGAGCAGGGTCTTGAGCGCTTCGCGGCGGGCGGCCACGTCGGTACCGGTATCGGCGGCATGGGCCAGGCCCATTACCAAGCTGAGCATCAACGCAGTTGCGCCCACGCGGGTTGCTGTTTTCATTGCGATTCCTGTTGAGTAGTTGAAATAACACTATAGAACGACCAGCCCCTGCGCCGCGAGCTAAACGTGATGGATAGTCATTATTGGGCAATGAACGGCGTATGCGTGGAATGAGCGTCGGAATGGCAGTGTTAGAATTTCCCCCTCGCCCCCTGTGAAAAGCGCCCGATGAAGCAAGCTGTCCTGAAAAATGCGCTGAACGTCATCGGCATCATCGCCGTTGCGCTCGGTATTCTGGGAATCTTCCTGCCGCTGTTGCCGACCACGCCCTTCCTGCTGCTGGCGTCGGCGTGCTTTGCGCGCGGATCCGAACGGCTGCACCGCTGGCTGTTGGGTAACAAGTTGCTCGGCACCGCCATTCGCGATTTCGAGCAAGGCAAAGGCATGCCACGCAAGGCGAAGATCATGGCGCTGGTGCTGTTGTGGGTGTCGCTGGCGTTCTCGATGTTCCAAGTGCGGAGCATGCCACTGGTGGCCTTGCTGGCCACGGTGGGGGCTGGGGTGACGGCCTACCTGCTGCTGTTCGTACCGACCAAGGTAGGCGCTGACAGGTAATCAGAAGACATAACTACACCTTCTCGATCATACTTGAATCCCGCTTCACGTCCGTTATTTTCCCATGCTGAACCGCAATTACCCGCATAGCCGCTTTAACTGTTTCTGGTCTATGCGCAACGACGAGCCGAGTAACGTCCAGTTTCTTAAGCGATTCGTTAACTCTTTTCTCATTGTCCAGATCCAAGTGGCTAGTTGCTTCATCCAAAACGAGTAGTTTCGGCCGTTTGTATAGAGCCCGAGCAAGAAGCACCCTTTGTCGTTGCCCGCCAGAAATAGCCGACCCCATTTCTCCAATCACTGTCTGATAACGCATCGGCATTTTTAATATATCATCATGGATCGCCGCATTTTGCGCGCAAGCCTCAGCAAAAACAATATCCGGACAAGAGTCAAAAAATGCAATGTTTTCGAGTAAGGATCCGGCCAGCAAGACGTCGTCCTGCATGACCGTACCAACCAATTTCCTATATTGATCAAGCCCGATTACGTTGATATCCACGCCATCGATCAGCACGCTGCCCTCAGTAGGGCTCAACAAACCCAACAAAATTTTGCAAAGTGTCGTTTTGCCAGAACCACTGGGACCGGTTATTGCAACGGATTCGCCCAGTTCAATAACAAATGAAACGTCATCCAGTATCCACCTTTCACCCTCCGCATATCGAAATTTTACATTTTTCAGCGCGATAGATCCACAGAACTTGGACAAATCGACTTGAACTTGCGAGCGTTTCTCTACTGGCTCTAGCGCAATGTCCGCAACACGGTCAACGTGAATTGCCAGCAACTTGACGTTAGTAAAAAGATCCACCAGTCCGATTACTCTCATTGAAAATGTAGTCGCGTATGTAATGAAGGCCATCAGCATTCCAAGCGACATATCTTTCCGAACGACGAGCGCCGCGCCAAAATACAATATTGCAATACCCTGCACTGAAGAAATAGCCCCATTCAGCGACCGAAACCATATTGAAATCTTTTGAGTTGCAACATCCCGATTCACCGTCGCCATCTTCAAATTTTGCCAACGCATTCGGCGCTCATCCTCTCGCCCAAAAAGTTTCAACGGCGTCATTGCACGAATAGTCTCAAGAAAATGACTGTTTTCTTTAGCAGAGAGAATAATCCTTTCACTCGACGCCATCTTCAAATACGAATAGAAAGCGAATCTACTTATGGCATATAATACAACTCCAGCCAAAACTATCGTAGATAGCAGCGGGCTGTAAAGCAGCATCATGCCAAGAGCAAAAAAGACCATCATTCCGTCAAGTAGACTTTCAACTAAAAGCGTCGTCATTGTATTTTGAATTGCGCCTATACTACCGAAGCGAGAGACGATATCGCCTAAATTGCGCTTCTCAAAATATGTAGCAGGAAGTCTAATAAGGTGGGAGAAAAGCCGCACTGCCCACTGATAGCCGATCTCCGTTCCCCATCTCATCAAGAACAAGCTACGAGCAACCCCTATGGCAATTTGCACAAAGGTGAGCAAAGCAAAGCCGAGCATTAAAATCTTGAGTAGTTCAAGATCTCCGCTCGCTAACACTTCATCGATTACAAATTGATTAAATAGCGGTGCTGCAATTGCAAAAACTTCAAGAGCAACAGCAAGTGCGCATGCTTGAAAAATGGCAATTTTTAGTCCACTGATGTTCCCAGATATCTGCAATATCGATATTGCCGCTGTTGGCTTCTTCTTTTGAAACTCCTCCGTAGGCGTAAACTCCAATGCCACGCCAGTGAAGTGCTTGGAAATCTGTTCCAGCGACATCTTACGTTCACCTATCGCCGGATCATTTATTACGAATTCCGCCTTTCCCTTCCAACTCTTCGCAACCCTTATCAAAACGACAAAATGATTGAGATCCCAATGTAGGACGGACGGCAATTTCAGAAGTCTGAGCTCATCAACCTCCAGCCTAAGCGCTCGGGTTGCCAGGTCGAGGACGGTGGCATGGCGCATGAGCTGTGCCACCGTGATACCTTTCAGACTAGTTGAAAAACGCTGCCTCAATTGAGTCACGTCTTCGTGCCTTCCAAAACCAGACGAAATCATGGCTAAGCATGCCAAACCGCATTCGCTGGATTCCGATTGCAATACTGTTTGCATAATACTCATGCCTCATATGAGCCGATATTTTATGGCCGGCCACGCAACGCGTAAACCGGATCAACAATCCATTCCCAAATATGACGCCTTTCTTGTATGACATCAGCACTAAGCGACATTCCTGGTTTTAAGTATTTCTGTTTTCCATACGCATTGATAAATTGAAATTCAGGCCGAACTCTTACGCGATAAAGTGCCTCGTTATTGGTTAAACCTAATGTGCTCTGCTGGGCATTGCTGAGTATAGTAGTGGCAACATTAGACGGCAATTCATTCGGGGCAAAGGGCGTGTCTCCAACATGAACAACAACGCCTCGTTGAAGTCCAAATTTTTGGAATGGATAAGCTTGATATCGCAAATAGACCTCCTGACCTTGAGCAATAAAGCCAGCTGTTCGACTAGGAACGTAAAGGTGGATCTCCAAACTATCCGATTGACCGCCAGCTTTTGACCGTGAAACCAATGTTGCGAGTACTTGACCGTTAAGCACACCCTGCCCCGATTTATATGTAATTGTTGTTACAACACCATCTTCGGGTGCGAGAATTAGCGTACTGCGTCTGTTTTCGTTTTCCACAACCTCTTGCTTTAAGGCCGCTGAAGTCCTGTCTAGCTGAATCAGGTCTGAAATCAAACCTCGAGAAAGTTCTTTTTGTTCAGCATGTAAACTTAGGCGATTTGCATTAAGTTGCACTTTGCTCCGGGTCAATGCGCTGATACGACTATCCAGGTCAATTAAGGCTTCCTCCTTCTCCTGAAGCTGGGCGGCTGAAGCAAAATTAACTTGTTTCAGCGCGGTATATTGCTCGACATTTCGCTGAGCGAAGGCTCGTCGTCGTTGCACAAATTCAATTTCACTCAATATTTGAACCTCCTCGGCATCCAGATTCCTACGCCTGTCACTCAATGCGGATTGCCGCTCTAGATTTTGTGCGCGCCTGTTCCGACGCTCAGAATCGAGCGATAGACTTCTGGCGTCAAGTTGGCGGGCAATGAGACTGGTCAGTTCACCTCCACTATTTTGACGAGCAGTCGATATCTCGAAAAGCCGTTGACCAGCGCGTACTGCTTCGCCCTCAGCGACAAATCTGTTTACAAGAATTCCAGCGTTAGGGGCTACAACGGCTAAGCTACCCTGAATTGGTTGGGTTATACCTATGACGACTGCTTTTTTATCCAACTCGCCATGAACAAGAAATATAGCTAGCATAGCTACAAATAGAATGGATAAGAATGCAATGACCCAGTTTGAGATAGGCTGTGCAAGGCGGAGTGCGCCAAACTTAGTATCAAGGGTTTCAGCGAGTGCTTCGGATCGGAATAACTCGCCTGATATGCTTGGCGCAGTTTCTGAATGCATTAACAAAGTAGTCACGACTTATCCTTGATCAAGAGAACACGCCCCTAAATCGGGTAAAAAAGAAGTGCGGCTATAAGTAAATTAAATAACTCAGTACGTTATTAAATTGTACACTTTGAATAAGGAGGTTTTAAATGAAGTATCTCCACGCAACAATTTTATTACTTGCATCACTTAACTCCTACGCAACTTCTTCCACAGCGAGTGAAAGCGTCGCCGTGTTCAACGGTTTGATAAATGAAGAGACCGTTGACCAGTTTCTTAGATTGCACGAAGATCGGCTAGAACTGAAAGAAATATCAATTGCATCGCAAGGTGGCGAGGTAGGTGCGGCACTAAAATTAGCTAGGTGGGTTCGTTTGAAAAAGCTGAACGTACGTGTTCGAATGATCTGTTTTTCCGCGTGTGCAAATTATATTTTCGTAGCTGGTGAAAAAAAGTACATAGAACCAGGCGCCTTTGTTGCTTGGCATGGCGATGTTGAACAAAAAGATTTTCGCGATTTTGTCGCGGAATATAAACGAATTGCAGATAAAAAATTACAATTTCATCAACTCGAAAAAAATGAAATAGAGCTTTTGGAAAAAAATAATGAAAAGTACAAATATATTACCCGGCTGCAAATTGAACAATTAGATCTATTTCAGGCACTTGGGATAAACCCGATTATCGGACGGATCGGTCAGGAGCCTGTCATGTTCAAAAGTGACGGGTGGAGCTTTACTGTTAAAGCGATGGAATATTTCGGCATAACCAACATAATTGCCCCAACAGACTATGGCTCTTTTAACTATTTTCGCAGGAATCCAGCAGCTTCGTTTGTGAACGGGGGACCATTGCTGATATTTGACGTTGATTCCGCCGGAAATATTATGCCGATGAACCCATAGACCTATTGCAAATTTTAACTAGGAGTATTTGAGCAAGCTACTCCGCCAACCTAGGTTAACGGAGTAGGCTAGTTTTTAATTTCCTAAATACCAATCCATATATCTCGAAAAATGGCGCACGTCATTATCGTACTCATTTCCCTGATTATCCAATATAAACCAACTTCCTTTACTTGCATAAAAAGTCCAACCGTCGTCGGTGCTGATTGTCATAGAGCCATCTGTGCCTACGGATGTTGTCCCTTTTGAAGATATTACGTTTCCTTTCCCGTCAACCTTGATCGTCCCGCCGCTTACCAAATCGCGTTCAATATTATTAAGTTCGCGCATACAAGATCCTTTCGATTATAAATTTCACGAGAATTACATTTGGCGTTGCAGCCAAAATTAATTCTATCGGGCAATCTATATGTGATCTTGATCTCAAGCACAATTTTACCGGCAGACAACGCTTTAAAAGCTTTAAAAGAGTGTCATTTGATTTTGATCAATTTGCCTCCTATAAATTCACAACAATGGCCGTAAAGTATGCATTTTTTCTCTCAACGGCCACATGCTGAAACGCGTCCGAGTTGCAGCACAGCTTTTTGTCTGGTAAGTTGAACAAATTACATCGTGCCAACCGCTCCGCCACAAAAAGATCCCCATGAACCTGGCATTACAGTTCTTCTTGCACGCCCTCCTCCTCGCTTTCGTTGTGCTGTGCCTGCCAACCGGGCATGCCATTGCGCAAGCCCCTGCCGACCCCGTTCCCACCGTCCAGATCATGGGGCCGCCGCCGGTCAGGTATTTCTTCTCCAATCCCGTGTTCAGCAGCGCGGTCTTGTCGCCGAACGCCAAGTTCCTCGCCGTGCGCTTTGGCAGCGAGAAAGAACGCGACCGCCTCGCAGTAGTCGACCTGGTCAACAATACGGTCAAGGTCGTCGCCGCCGCCACCGATGGCGACATCGACAGTTTCCAGTGGGTCAACGACAAGCGCCTGGTGTTCAGCACGGCCGACAAGCGGATTACCCCGGGCGTGGCCTTGCAGCTTCGTCCCGGCCTGTCTGGCGTCGACCGTGACGGTGGCCACGTCCAGCCCCTGATCGCGACCGACTTCGTGACCGTGCCGCGGGTATTGAGCTGGGACTACTACCTCGCCTTCCCGGCCGGGAAGCAGGATACGGATGAGGTGTACGCCTACCGCGCGAACAAGTTCGCCAATGAAAAGCGCAACCACCTCGGCTTTGTGCGCCTCAATACGGGACCGGGCAAAGCGTGTCGCTCGATCGTCCGGGTGCCAGCTTCGAGTGGCTTGCCGACCGCGACGGCGTACCGCGCCTGACCACGGTCAAGGACAAGAACCTGGTCAACATCCTGTATCTCGACCCGGCCACCAGGAAATTACGCACGCTCGGCGCCTTCGATGCTTATGTGGGCTCGCCCACCGCCTTTACCGCGCTTGCGCTCGGCCGCAACGACGCCTTGTATGTGACGGCCAACAGCGGCAAGGACAAACAGGCGCTGCACACCTTCGACCTGAAGACGAACACGCTCAACCCGATTCCGCTGGTGCAGCTGGCGGACTTCGATTTCAAAGGCGAGCTGATGTTCACCGATGAAAAACTGCTGGGCGTGCGCTACCTGAGCGACGCCAATGCGACCGTCTGGTTTGACGAGGACATGAAGAAAGTCCAGGCGCAGGTCGATGCTTTGCTGCCGGACACCGTCAACCTGATCAGCGCGGCGCGCAGGGCGGAAATGCCGTGGGTACTGGTCAATTCCTACTCGGACCGCCAGCCTTCCAAGTACGCCCTGTTCAATACCACAAGCGGCAAACTCAATCCGGTGGGCGACGCCTACCCGCAGATCAAGCCTGCCCAGATGGCCGAGCAGGAGCTGGTACGGGTGGCGGCGCGCGACGGCCTGCCGATACCGGCGTGGATGACGGTGCCAAATGGCGCCCGTAAGAACCTGCCGATGGTGATCGTGGTGCACGACGGACCCTATGTGCGTGGCAATGAATGGGGCTGGACCTCGAACGCCCAGTTCCTCGCCTCGCGCGGCTACGTCGTGCTCGAACCGGAGTTCCGCGGCAGCTAGGGCTATGGCGACAAGCATTACAAGGCCGGCTGGAAGCAATGGGGGCTGGCCATGCAGAACGATGTCGCCGACGCGACCCGTTGGGCGATCGCGCAAGGGATCGCCGATCCCGCGCGCATCTGCATAGCCGGGGCCAGCTATGGCGGGTACGCAACGCTGATGGGGCTGGTTAACGACCCGGATTTATACAAATGCGGTATCGACATTGTCGGCGTCACCGACCTCACGCTGCGCAGCGCCAACAGCATCTGCAAGGGGACCTTGATGGCGCTGCTGAAGAATCCCGACCTGGGCAAATGCAGCAGCGACTATACCGGCATCAGCGACCTCGTACTGCAAAATACCAACGACTGGAATTTTGAAGGCGACGCCAGCGAAGGCTACAAAACATACGGCATGCCGGCACTGATAGGCGATCCGGTCACCGAGGCCGCGCGCTTTGCCGCGACCTTGCCGCTATTGCAGGCCGGCCGCATCAGGCAGCCTATCCTGATGGGCTATAGCGGCCGCGACACGCGCGTTCTGCTCGATCACGGGCAACGCTTTCTCGATGCGGTCAAGGTGAACAACCCGAACGTGGAGATGGTCGTCTACAACGACGAAGCGCACCGCTGGGTGCTCACGAAAAACAAGGTCGATTTCTGGAGCCGGGCTGAAATATTCCTCGACCAGCATATCGGAAAAAAATAAGGCGCTATTGCGATCAGCTCGCCACCCGGCATTGGCGCCGCACGGCAACTGCTGAACCGCCGATACAACGCCACGTGACGCCGCCGCCCTGCAGCGAGGGAATCACCGCCACGAACTGACCATCTATTCCTCCCTGCAGGAAAATGACGCCATCGGGCCGGACTTCAGCGAGGTCTGGCTGATTCTTGCCTTTGATAACAGGAACGGGAACGCCCATCCCGGAGGCAGACAGCGCGCCGGCGCTGATCGCCTTCGCGGCGATGGCTTGTTTGGTCGCGCCAAGTTGTAACAGCCAGAAGTCGGTCTGCGCCCGCGCCCTGTAATCGCTGTATTGTGGTATCACGACGACGATTACAGCGAGCATGAGCATGGCGCCGGCCAAGCCGGAAAATAGGTGTTTTCGCATAGCGTTTTGTCTGGTAAGTTTGCGCAATGCCACAAGTCTATAACATCACCACGATAAAGATCCCATGAGATTACTGATAACGTCCTGCTTGCGCGCCCTGCCCCTGGCCATCGCCGCGCTGTGCCTGCCAGCGGGGCACGCGCTCGCGCAAGTGCCCGCCCCCGTGGCGTCGGTCAACATCGTCGCGCCACCACCGATCGACCACTTCTTCACCAATGCGGTATTCAGCAGCGCCGACCTGTCGCCCAATGCGAAGTTCCTCGCCGTGCGCTTTGGCAGCCCGAAGGAACGCGACCGCCTGGCGGTGGTTGACCTGGTCAGCAATACGGTCAAGATCGTTGCCTCCTACGCGGATGCCGACATCGGCGATTTCGAATGGGTCAACGACAAACGCCTGGTGTTCTCGCTGGCGGACAAGCGCCGCGCTCCCGGCGAAAGAAGGTCTGGTTCCGGTCTGTTCGGTGTCGACCGCGACGGTACCAATCTGCTGCGCCTGATCGCGACCGGATCGCCCGAACACTCGCGCATGCTCAACGGCGCACATTTCCTCGCTTACCCGGCAGGAAAACAGGATACGGACGAGGTCTACGTCTACCGTTCGAATGAGTTTGCGAACGAAGAGCGCAACAACTACGGCCTGCTGCGTCTGAATACGCGCACCGGGCAGAGCGTGTCGCTCGACCGGCCGGGCAAGACCTTCGGATGGCAGACCGACCGCAACGGCGTACCGCGCCTGACCTCGGTCATGGACAAGAACATGACCAGTTTCCTGTACCTGGATCCTGTCACGAACAAATTCCGGACCCTCGCTTCCTTCGACGCCTATCTGGGCTCGCACAGCGGGTTCACGCCGCTGGCGCTCGGCGCCAACGACACCTTGTACGTAACCACTGGCGACGGCAAGGACAAGACCGCGCTGCACACCTTCGACCTGAAAACAAACAAGCTCAACCCGACTCCGCTGGTCGCGCTGGAGAACTTCGATTTCACTGGCCAGATGATGTTCACCGATGAAAAATTGCTCGGTGTGCGCTACTTGAGCGACGCCTACGCAAGCATCTGGTTCGACGAGGACATGAAAAAAATCCAGGCACAGGTCGACGCCCTGCTGCCGGCAACCGTCAATTTGATCAACGTGGCGCGCAGGGCTGAAGTGCCGTGGATGCTGGTGAGCTCGTATTCGGACCGCCAGCCGCTCCAGTATGCGCTGTTCAACACCAAGACCGGCAAGCTCAATCCCGTCGGCGAATCGCACCCGCAGATCAAGGCCGCTCAAATGGCCGAACAGGAAATCGTTCGCGTCAAGGCGCGCGACGGCCTGCCGATTCCGGTCTGGATGACGGTGCCCAACGGCGGGCGCAAGAACCTGCCGATGGTGGTGATGGTCCACGGCGGCCCCTACGTGCGCGGCCATGAATGGGGCTGGTCACCGAATGCCCAGTTCCTCGCCTCGCGCGGCTACGTCGTGCTCGAGCCCGAGTTCCGCGGAAGTACTGGCTACGGCGACAAGCACTACAAGGCTGGCTGGAAGCAATGGGGCCTGTCCATGCAGAACGATATTGCCGACGCCACGCGCTGGGCCATCGCCGAGGGTATCGCCGATCCCAAGCGCATCTGCATCGCTGGCGCCAGCTACGGTGGCTATGCCACCTTGATGGGATTGATCAACGATCCCGAGCTGTACAAATGCGGCATCGACATCGTTGGCGTGACCGATCTGACGCTGCTGGCCGGGCGCGACTGGAGCTTTACGAGCGATTTGAACGACGGCTACAAGAAATACGGCATGCCGGAACTGATCGGCGATCCGGTCAAGGACGCCGCGCGCTTTAGCGCCACCTCGCCACTCATGCAGGCGGCCCGCATCAAGCAACCGCTGCTGCTCGCTTACGGCGGCCGCGACGTGCGCGTCCCGCTGCATCACGGGAAATTATTTTACGACGCGGCCAAGGCGCACAATCCCAACGTCGAAATGATTATTTATGAGGACGAGGCGCACGGCTGGACATTGCCGAAAAACCGGATCGACTTCTGGAGCCGCGTCGAGAAGTTCCTGGACCAGCACATCGGAAAAAAATAAGGTACAGGGCGCAGCCGCACGCTTATGGAAGCGGCTGCGCCTGGTTTACGACGCCATTGATGGCGGCGATGTCAAAGCCGTAGCGCTTGAGCGAAAAAATGACTTTGCCAATGCGCGCATAGTCGCCTTCCGTTGCCGCATCGATGTGCAGGTCGATCTGCGCAGCCTGCCTCGCTTTGAGCGCATCGATGAGCTCTTCAATCGTTTGAAAATCCAGATCGAATGCGGAAAATCGATCGTGGCCAATTACAAGCACAGCAGCTTTTCCTGTCATTCTATCTCTCCTGTTACAGGCACGCCGTGGTGGAAGGCGAAGCCGTCTTTCACCACAGCGTTCCTTACCACGCAGAAAACGGATGGCGAATCAAGCTCGAATTGAAATAGCGGGCCTCGTCCGTCACTTCGGCCCCGATCCAGTCCGGCTTGTCGAACGGCTGCGCTTCGGATGCCAGTTCGATCTCCGCCACCACCAGGCCCTGGTTGACGCCCAGGAATTCGTCGACTTCCCACACATTGCCGGCGACCTCGATGCGGCGCCGGTATTTTTCGATGATCGGCTGCTGGCACAGGCGCTCGAGCAATTCGTTGGCGTCGGCCAGCGGAATCGGATACTCCCACTCGCCGCGCGTGGCGCCCACGCTTTTTCCCTTGATCGTCATGCTGCCCTGCCCGCCTTCAACCCGCACCCGCACGGTGCGCTCGGGATCGGACGACAAATAGCCCTGGCGCAGCAGCACCGGCTGGCCCAGCGCGCGCCAGGCCTGCCCTTGCAGCAGGAACTTGCGTTCGATCTCGACGCCCATGTCAGTCCAGCGACAACAGGATAGGCTGCAGGATCGCCTTGCCCAGTTCGCTGCTGCGCGCGCCGTTCCAGCCCACGTAGGCGTCCGGCAGGTTGGCGTTGTCCTTGAACGGCATTTCCAGCGTCAGCGACAGGCACTGGAAGGTGTGGCCGATGTATTTCGAGGCGAGCGTGAGCACGTCTTCGTTGTACTTGCTGGCCGCGTAACCATACACGTTCTGGAAGTCCGGGCTGGCCGCCATGTACTGGTCGATAAACGCCTTTTGGCGCGCGGCCTTTTCGGGGGTGAAGTCGGCCAGCATTTCGTTACCGGCCACAAAGTTGTACGGCAGCGCTTCATCGCCGTGGATGTCGAAGAACATGTCGCAGCCGACTTCGTGGATCTTGTTTTTCACGCACAGCACTTCCGGGCTACGCTCGGCCGAGGGCGTCATCCATTCGCGGTTCAGGTTGGCCCCGGCCGCGTTGGTGCGCAGGTTGCCGCGTACCGAGCCGTCCGGATTCATGTTCGGCACGATGTAAAACACCGCCTTTTGCAGCAGCTGGCGCGCGATCGGATTGGCGTCGTCGAGCAGGGCGTCCATCATGCCTTCGACGAACCATTCGGCCATCGATTCGCCCGGATGCTGGCGCGCAATGACCCAGACTTTCTTGGCGGCCTTGGGGTCGCCGATGACGACCAGGTTCATGTCGCGTCCGTCAACCGAGCTGCCCAGGTCGCTCACGCGGGCCAGCGGATTTTCGGCCACTTCGCCCAGCAGGCGCAGGTGGCGTTCCCACGAGTAAGGCTCGAAATAGGCGTAGTAGACGCTGTCGAGTTCGGGCGTGTGGCTGATCGTCATGACCTGGCCGTCGAAGGTGGTCGGTACGCGGAACCAGGTTTCGGTGTCGTAGCTGGCCACCGCCTGGTAATCCTCGTAGCCCTTGGCGTAGGTGGCCTGGCCGGCGTTCATGAAGCGGATCGTGCAATCCTGCCCGCGCGCGCCCTGCAGGCGAAAGTGGAACCACTGGTGGATGTCGGCGTGCGAATCCTTGCGCAGGTTCACTTCGATCTGGCTGGCGCTGTCGGCTTTCAGGACGTCGATGGCACCTGAATCGAAATGTTGGCTGATTTTGATAGGCATGCTGATCCTCTTGGCGTTTGTTTCACAAAGATGAGCATCATACCTGTGTTTCGGGGTTTTCCCGAGCGGCAAGGTAGTCGATCAGCGCGCCTACTTTGAGCGCAATATGGCGCCCGGGAACGTACACGGGGTGGACAGGGAACGCAAGTGGTGATCCTGCTGACTCTGGCGGGGAGCCAGACTCGGCTGTTTCTTAGAATACGCCCAGGTCCATCAGGTTTGGACGGTAGTTCTCCATGAACTGGCGCATCAGTTCGACATTGCTGCGGTCGAGCAGCAGCAGCGCGTCAGGGCCGTTCTCGAACTGCAAGGTCATCCGGATCGCGTCCTGGAATTGCTTGCACTGCATGGTATTGATACGCGGCGTGCTGTCTTCGTCCCAGTCGCGCTGGGTAATTTGCGGCAACGGGGCAGCTGGCGGCTGCAGGTTCGGATCCTGGTTCACGGGAATATTTTTGAGCAGCCAGAACACGATATGCGCCGGCATGAACGCCGCGCCATCCTTGCCGCTGCCAAAAGAAAATTTGACCAGCAACAGGTTACCAACAGGGTCGCATGACATTGCCATGCTCTTGACTTCACGGATCGCCGCTTGTTTTGCCACAATATGCCTCAGGGAGTTAAAAACGCGCAACGATTTTACCGCATCTGCCCGGCAAGGCGAACAAACCGGGCAGCGAAAATGAAACGGGGAGCTGGCGCTCCCCAAGATGTCGACCTAGCGCGACTTGCTGCCGCCACCGGCGGTACCACCCTTTTTGCCGCCGCTATCGTCGTCGTCCTTGCCGGCGCGCCCGCCGCGCTCGCTTGCACGGTCGCTCTGCTTGTTGCCGCTTTGCTTGCCCGACTCGCTGCCCGAGCGCGACTGGTCCGATTGGCGGTTGCCGTGGCTCATGCTGCCGGCCCGGCGTGCTTCCTCGGAAGTGAATTCGTGCGCCGTGCCTTTTTCATGCGCGGCCTTGCCGCCTTCGCTGGCGATCTCGCGCTGGCGCTCCGGATCCATCGACGCGAAACCCCGGTTGCTGGTGCCGCTGCCCTGCCCGCCCCGACTGCCGCTTTGCTTGTTGCCCTCTTTACTCGTTGCCATGGTCCTCTCCTTAACTGTTGCCCTCGCCCCGGTCCCATCCGCCTGGCGCAGATGAGCGACCGCGCCGAATCATCTTAGGCAGGGCGCATCGGCGCTGCTATAGGACTGCAGCAGGCGACCTTGTAGGACAACAGGCGTTAGAAAATGCAGACTAGAAATTTTATAAACCAAAGGTAGAGAACGCTGGCATGGATTCCTACAGCCTTGCGCTACGTGTTCTGATACAGGCGCCCGGAATGCGCGGGCATCATGATTCCCCTGGCAACGTCTCGGCGGGGCCATCCATCGATGTCTACCTTTGGAGGATCAATCATGAATTCGAAACAGAAAGGCGGCGGCACCGCCGACAAGGACAATCTGAACCAGTCGCAGCAGTCGGGCGGCGGACAGAAACAAGGCGGCGCCCAGAAGCAGCAGGACACGGGGATCGACCAGCAACGCGGCGGTTCGCAGGGCGGCAGCGAGCAGCAGGGCAATCCGGGGCAACGCCAGTCGAGCGACCAGGACACGACCACGCCGCGCCGGCATTTGTCGGCCGATGACGACATGGACGACGACACCGGCCTGTCGAACCGGGCCAATCGCCAGTCGGCCGAGATTGACCAGGCCAACAAGCAGACTAAGCAGAGCAATGTAGGCCGGCGCGACGACGGCACGCCAGACTAGTCAGGCACGACCACGCTGGCCAGGGTCGCCGCACTGGCAGGAAACACCGGCGGCCTGGCGCCAGCGTCCTCCCACCCGTACAGGAAGCCACAGGCCGCCCCGCACACCCGTCCCTGGCATGGTCCCATGCCGGCCCGGGTTTGCAGCTTGGCCGCGCGCCAGCCCGGATGCGGCGCCAGGTCGGCGGCGCGCACATCCTCGCAGCGGCACACGATCGTGCTCGGCGTGCACAAACCGCGCAGCGCGGGCGCCGGCGCAAAGCTGTGCGCCAGCAGGCGCGCGAATGCCTGGGCCGACGCCAGCGCCTTTTGTCCGGCCGCGCCAGGCGCCTTGCCGGTCGCTGCCAGGCCTGCGATGTGCCCTTCGGCCAACGCCTTGTCGACCCCGCCGATCCCGGTCGATTCGCCCGCAGCCCAGACGCCCGCGACGCTGGTGCGCTGCTGCCCGTCGACGCGCACCCGGCCCTGCTCCACCGCGCACCCGAGCAAGCCGGCCAGTTCCAGCATCGGCAGCAGGCCGAATCCGCATGCCAGGAAATCGCATTCCATTTCGTTGACCCGCCCGCCATGCTCGAGTACGACCGACGCGAGGCGCTCATCGCCCCTGGCCTCGCGCACGCTGGCGCCGCGCAGGTATGGCACGCGCCGCAGACCGGCAAACAAACGCAGCGCCTGCGCCATTTTGCGCGGGTGGCGCAAGGCGAGCCGGGCGCCGAAACGGGCCAGCTCGGCCCCGCTGCGGTGTTCGGCAATGCCCAGCACGCGCGCGCCGTTACGCTGTAGCGTATCGGCCACGGCCAGCAGCAACGGTCCGCTGCCGGCCACCACCACGCGCTGTCCGGCCACCGGCATGCCGCCCTTGACCAGCGCCTGCATGCCGCCGGCGCCGGTCACGCCGGGCAAGGTCCAGCCGGGAAACGGCAACAGCAATTCACGCGCGCCGCTGCACATGACAAGGCGCTCCCAGGCCAGCGTGCGCGGCCCGTCGGGCGTGTCGAGCAGCAGCGTACCGGGCGCGCCGCAGGCAAGCACGCGCGCGCCCAGCAACAGCCGCACATGGGGGCGCGCAGCCAGGACTTGCCACAGGCGCGCCGCACGCGGATCGCTCCACTGCGGCGCTCCGCCACGCCAGATCTGTCCACCCGGCGCCGGGTTCTCGTCGACCAGCACCACGGCCTGGCCGTCGCACGATGCCGCCGCGGCTGCGGCCAGGCCGGCCGGACCGGCGCCCAGAATCACGATCGGCAGGCCCGTCATGGCAGTCCGGCCGCGCCGGTGCAAATAACCATGCCCGCCTGGCAGCGCACCTGGCAGGCCAGCCGGTGCGCCACGCCATCGATGCTGACCCGGCACTCCTGGCACTGGCCCATGCCGCACAAGGCGAAACGCGCTTCACCGCTGACCGAATGGCGCGTGCGCAACTGGCCGGCCATGACCAGGGCGGCCACCGCGCTGGCGCCGGCCGGCACCTGCAGCGCGCGGCCGTCGACGAATACTTGCACGTCAATGGCCGCCATGCGCGCTCCCTGAGAGCGCCGCAAAGCGCGACGGCAAATACGGGGTGGGGTCGAGCGTGCCGGCACGGCCTAGGATCTGGTCGGCCAGCAGCCTGGCGCTGGCGAAAGCGGTGGTCACGCCCAGGCCCTCGTGGCCGCACGCGAGCCACACACCGGGCCGCCCGGGATGGGCGCCAAGCAGCGGACGCCCGTCGGGCGAGGCCGGCCGCATGCCGGTCCAGGCGCGCACGATGTTCATCTGCCCCAGGCAAGGCAGCAGGCCCATGGCCGAGCGCAGCACCATGGCCAGCACCGCCGGGTCGACCGCGCTGTCGTGCTGGCCGTCCTGGCGGCACGAACCGACCAGCCACTGGCCGCTGGCGCGCGGCTGCACATTGGCCGCCACCGCCAGCGCCGCGCCGCCGCAGGCGTGCGGTCCGTACTCCATGCTGACCACCTGGTGCTGCAGGCGTCCCGGATAGCGGTCGGTGATGGCCAGGTGCCCCTTGCGGGCGAACACCGGCACCTCCGGCAGCAGCGCGGCCACCTGGGCGCCGGCGGCCAGCACCACGCACCCGGCATTCATGCGGCCGCCGTTGGCCAGCGTCACGGCGCCGTCGCCGATGGCGAGCACGCGCTGGCCCAGGTACAGCGCGCCGCCCATGCCGACCAGGCGGCGCGCCAGAAAATCGGCCACCGCCGGCGGATACACCACGCTGTCGCCGCGCACCCGCAGCGCGCCGCACAGGCCGCGCCGCAGCACCGGCTCGAGCTGGCGCAGCTGGCGCGGATTGACCATCTCGGCGCTGCAGGCGCGCGCGGACAAGCGCTCGGCGCGGCGCGCGGCCTCGGCCAGCTGGTCTTCGTTTTCGGCGATCCACAGGGTTCCGCAATGGCGCGGCTCGCCCACGCCGGGATGGGCGCGGAAGAAATCGCGCCACAGCTCCAGCGACAGCAGGCACAGGCCCAGTTCATCGTCAGTGTCGTCCAGCGCCACCAGGTGGCCCATGCCGGCCGCGGTGACGCCGGCGCCGGGGGTGGCGGCGTCCAGCAGGCCCACATCCATGCCCTCTTCGCGCAGGGCCAGCGCGCAGGCCGCCCCCACGATGCCCGCGCCAACGACCAGCACGTCGTGCGACCGCGCCACGTCAGGGAAGGCGCGGCAGCTGCGGACGGGTTTCCATGGCCGCCCGGATGATGGCTTCGGCGCGCGCGCGCTGTTCGCCTTCGAGCGGCATGCGCGGGGCCCGTACGCGCTCGGTCGAGCCGATTGCGAGGGCCTCGGCCAGCTTGATGTTCTGTACCAGGTAGGTCGACACGTCCAAGTCGAGCAGCGGGCGGAACCAGCGGTAGATCGCCAGCGCCTCGGCATGGCGCCCGACCAGCATCAACTGGTAGATGGCCACCGTCTCGCGCGGGAAGGCCAGCACCAGCCCGGCCACCCAGCCGACCGCGCCCACCGACAGCGCCTCGAAGGCGAGGTTGTCGACCCCGGTGAACAGGTCGTAGCGGCTGCCCAGGCGGTTGATGATTTCGGTGCTGCGGCGGATATCGTCGGACGACTCCTTGACGGCCACGAAGCGCGGGTCGTCGGCCAACTCCTCGAGCATGTCGGTGGTGACGTCGACCCGGTAGGCCAGCCGGTTCGAGTACAGCATGATGGGCAGGTCGGCGGCGGCGGCGATGGCGCGCAGGGTGGCCACGGTTTCCTTGTGGTTGCTGTGGTAGATCGTGCTGGGCACGACCATCAGGCCGTCGGCGCCGGCGCGCGCGGCTTTTTCGGCCAGCGCGCAGGCGTCGCGGGTTGCCGCCTCGGCCACCGTGAGCAGGGCCGGGCGGGCGCCGCTGACCTGTTTCGACAGGCGCAGCACGTCGATCCGCTCGGCGTGCGAGAGCATCGGTCCTTCGCCCAGCGAACCGCAGGCGATCAAGCCGTCGCAGCCGGCGTCCATCAACAGGCCGAAGCAGCGCTCCATCTCGGCCAAGTCGAGGCTGCCGTCTTCAGTGAATTTGGTCGATACTGCGGGGATGACGCCGTGCCACATGGGATGCTTTCATTCGGGTTTCAAAGAGTCGCCAGCATACCCCGGGGCGGCCGCACGGTCTTGTCCCGCGGCGCCGGGATAAAAAACGAAATCAGCACAATTGTACATACTTCGATTTATACTGGGGCTTCGCCACCACTGGAGACACCGCCCCATGGACATGAGCACCCTGCTGGCCCCCGGATCACGCATCCGGGCGGTCGACCTGAGCGCCCTCGAAAGCCTGTTCGACGCCCTCAACGACGTCGCGTTTTTCGTCAAGGACCGGGACGGCCGCTACCTGAGCGTCAACACCACGCTGGTGCGGCGCTGCGGTTTGCGCGCCAAGGAAGAACTCATCGGCAAGACCGCGCTGGAAGTGCATCCGGCCGCGCTGGCGCAAGCCTACATGGCCCAGGACCGCCAGGTGATCGAGAGCGGCACCGCCCTGTCGAAGCACCTCGAACTGCATATGTACCCAACGCGCAGCCGCGGCTGGTGCCTCACCCACAAGGTACCGCTGCGCGACGAAAACGGCACAATCGTCGGCCTCGCGGGCACCTCCCAGGACCTCGGCCTGGCCGACGAAATGCACCCTGTGTACCGCAAGATCGCCGCCATCGCCCAGCACATCCGCGAGAATTACCATGGCAACGTCAGCATGGAAGAACTGGCGACCCAGGCCGGGCTGTCGCTGTCGCGCGTGGAACGCCTGTTCCAGCGCGTATTTCACTATTCGCCGCGCCAGCTGCTGCTGCAGTCGCGCCTGGCGGGGGCGATGTCGCTGCTCGACGCACCGGGCGAGCAAAGCATCGCCGACATCGCCTACGCCTGCGGCTACACCGACCACAGCGCCTTCAGCCGCCAGTTCAAGGCCCACACCGGCATGAGCCCGGTGCAATACCGCATGCACAGCCGCTCGCGTTAAACCCGGGGTTACCAGCAGTGCACGCGGGATTGCTTCGCGTCGATATAATGGCCCTACGAAATTTTGCGGGGATCCCATGAGCAAGCTTCAAACAACCCTGCGCGGACTGGCCGGCGGCACGCTGGTGCTGGGCGCACTGGCTGCCTGTTCGCCGCTCGGCGCGCTCAACGCCCTCTCGCCAGGGCGCGCGCTGCGCATCGGCGCCGCCGTGCCTTACGGCGACCATGCACGCCACAAGCTCGATATCTATGCCCCGCCCTCGAGCACGGCCGCCAGCAAGGCGGCTGTGATCGTCTTCTTTTATGGCGGCAACTGGACCCACGGCGAGCGCGAGAACTTCGCCTTCGTCGGCCGCGCCCTCGCTGCGCGCGGCTTCGTGGTCGTCATTCCCGATTACCGTTTGTTCCCTGAAGTGGCTTACCCGGATTTCCTCGACGATGCGGCTCAGGCAGTGGCCTGGACGATGCGCGAAATCGCCCGCTTCGGCGGCGACCCGCAGCGCCTGTTCGTGATGGGGCACAGCGCCGGCGCCTACAACGCCGCCATGGTCGCGCTCAATCCGGCCTACCTGGAAAAACAGGGCATGACTAGGGCCCCGCTGCGCGGCTGGATCGGCCTGGCCGGGCCCTACGATTTCATTCCTATCGAAAACAAGACGACGCGGCCTGTCTTTCATTTCCCCGATACGCCGCCGGCCTCGCAGCCGATCAACCACGTCAGCCACGACGCCCCGCCCGCGCTGTTGATCGCCGCTAACAAGGATGATCTGGTCAATCCGGTGCGCAACACCGGCGGCATGGCCGACAAGCTGCGGGCCAGCGGCGTGCACGTGGAAGAACGCTATTTCGACCGCGTCAACCACGTCACCCTGGTCGGCTCGATCGCCGCGCCGCTGCGGATGCTGGCGCCCACGCTCGACGCGGTGACCCAGTTCATCCACAGCGACGGCGGGCGCATCGCGCTGCCGCTGCCCGGCGACAAGCCGGCGCTCCAGGTGAATTAAGCCCGGGGGAGCCAATCACGCGCGGCGCTTGTCCAACCGGGCATGGACCCGTTCAGCAAGCCACTTCCGATCGCCGCCGATATCTGGCAGGTGCTGGCAAAGTACCGCTGGCGGATCCTTGCCGCCGTGCTGTGCCTGGTGGCCGCCAAAGTGGCCACCGTGGCCGTCCCGCTCATTCTCAAGCGCATCATCGATGCGTTCTCGCAACCGGGCGAGCTGGCCCGCCTGCCGCTCTACTTGCTGGCCGGCTATGCGCTGCTGCGCTTTCTGTCGACCCTGTTCAACGAATTGCGCGACCTGCTGTTTGCGCGCGTGCGCCTGCGCACCGTGTCGGCCTATGCGCAACGCACCTTTTCCCACCTGCATGCCCTGAGCGCCGCCTTCCATGCGCGCCGCCAGATCGGCGCCTTGCTGCCCGACATAGACCGCGGCACCAACGGCATCGCCTTCCTGCTGGGCGTGGGCTTGCTGACCATCGTGCCCACCGTGGTCGAAATCGCCCTGGTGCTAGGCATCATGCTCAGCCGCTACAGCGGCGCGTATTCGCTGATCATCGCCCTGATGTTCGTGCTGTACGCCGCCTTCACGCTGGCCCTGACCGCGCGCCGGGCGCTGTTCCAGCGTCGCGTCAACCGGCTCGACTCGGGCGCCAAGAGCCAGCTGGCCGACAGCCTGATCAACTACGACACGATCAAATATTTCGCCAACGAATCGCTTGAAGCGGCCCGCTTCGAGGACCGCATGCGGCGCTGGCTGGAGGCGGGCATGGGCAACCAACGCGCCCTGTTCGCGCTGCACGCGGGCCAGAGCGCCATCATCGGGCTGGGCGTGGCCGCCATCATGCTGCTCGCTGGCGACGAGGTCTGGCGCGGCGCCATGAGCGTGGGCGACCTGGTGCTGATCAACGCATACGCGCTGCAAGTGTGCCTGCCGCTGAACGCGCTCGGCTTCATGTACCGCGAAGCACGCGACGCCTGGGTCAACGCCGAACGCCTGTTCGCCCTGCTGCGCGAACGGCCCGACGTCCCCGACTCCCCCACCCTGCCCCGCCTGCGGCCAGAGCGGGGCGAAGTGGTCTTCGAGCACATCAGCTTCCATTACGACCCGGCCCGCCCCATCTTGCACGATGTCAGTTTCACGATTCCTCCCGGGCAAACCCTGGCCGTGGTCGGGCGCAGCGGATCGGGCAAGTCGACCCTGGCCAGGCTGCTGCTGCGCTTTTACGATCCGTGCAGCGGCCGCATCCTCATCGATGGCCAGGCCATCGGCACGCTCAGCCCGGGCAGCGTGCGCCAGTCGATCGGCGTGGTGCCGCAGGAAGCCGCGCTGTTTAACGACAGCATCGGCTACAACGTCGCTTACGGCAATATGGGCAGCAGCCAGAGCGACATCGTGGCCGCCTGCAAGGCCGCCCACGTGCACGAGCTGATCGCCGCCCTGCCCGCGCAATACGCGACCCAGGTCGGCGAACGCGGGGTGCGGCTCTCCGGTGGCGAAAAGCAAAGAATTGCCATCGCCCGTGCCATCCTGAAAAATCCCCCCATCCTCATTTTCGACGAAGCGACGTCGGCGCTTGATGCAGATTCAGAGCACGCGATACAGCAGGAACTCGACCGTCTGTCAATGAATCGAACCACTCTCATCATCGCGCACCGCCTGTCGAGCATTGTTCGGGCGCAGCAGATCATCGTGATGGACCGCGGCCGCATCGTCGAGCGCGGTACCCACAAGGAACTGTTGCGCAAACAAGGCTTGTACGCGCGCCTGTGGTTGCTGCAACAGCGCCAGGACGAGACCGCCATGCAACGCGAACCATCGTAGGGGGATCCCATGAAGCGCAGCACCGCAGTTCTCGGCCAGCGCGCCGGCACCGCCTGAGAAACGCCATGCGTCCCCTGAAAATCCTCACCTGGCATACCCACGGCAGCTACCTGTATTACCTGACCCAGGCGCCGCACGAATTTTTCGTGCTGTCCAAACCGGGCCGGCCACCCGGCTATGGCGGGCGCGCCGGCCAGATGCGCTGGGGCGCCAATGTGCACGACATGCCCGTGGCCCAGGCGCGCGACCAGCAGTTCGACTGCATCGTGTTCCAGGACGACCCCCAGTTCGAGAAAGACCAGTACGAATTCCTGACGGCGGCGCAGCGCGCCTTGCCGCGCATCTACATCGAGCACGACCCGCCGCGCGGCCATCCGACCGACACCCGGCACCCGGTGGACGACCCGAACGTGCTGCTGGTGCACGTGACCGACTTCAACGCGCTGATGTGGGACAGCGGGCGCACGCCCACCCAGGTAATCGAGCATGGCGTGCTGGTGCCCGACGACGTCGACTACCGCGGCGACCTGGACGGCGGGCTGGTGATCGTCAACCACCTGGCCCGGCGCGGCCGGCGCCTGGGGGCCGACATCTTTTGCCAGGCGCGCAGCCAGGTGCCGCTGGACCTGATCGGCATGGCCGCCGAGGAGCTCGGCGGGCTGGGCGAAATCGGCCACGCCGAGCTGCCCGCCTTCGCCGCGCGCTACCGCTTCCTGTTCAACCCGATCCGCTACACCAGCCTGGGCCTGGCCGTCATCGAAGCGATGATGATCGGCATGCCCGTCGTGGCCCTGGCCACCACCGAAATGGCGACCGTCATCGACAACGCCGAATCGGGCTATATCGACACCAGGCTGGCCACGCTGGTCATGCACATGCAGGAACTCACGCGCAACCCGTCGCTGGCGCGCCAGCTCGGGGCCACCGCCCGGCGGCGCGCGCGCGAACGGTTTGGCATCGAACGCTTCCGCGCCGACTGGAACGCCGCCCTGGCCCAGGTCACCGGGATCGCCCTCCACCACTGACCAGGAGCGAGTTCATGATCTTCGATGACAATTCCGTGACCGGCCGCGCCCATAGCAGCGCGCTCAGGCGCATCGCCATCCTCAGCGACCACGCCTCGCCGCTGGCCGAGCCGGGCAGCATCGATTGCGGCGGCCAGAACGTGTATGTGGCCAACCTGGCGCGCGAGCTGGCCCTGGCCGGCTACCTGGTCGACGTCTTCACGCGGCGCGATGCGCCCGGGCTCGAGCCGGTCGTGCACTGGCGCCCGAATGTGCGCGTGGTGCACGTGCCGGCCGGGCCGGCGCACTACATCCCCAAGGAGCGCATGCTGCCGCACATGGACGCCTTCGCCCGCTTCGTGACCGCCTTCGCGCGCCGCCAGGACGCCCTGTACGACGTGGTGCACGCCAATTTCTTCATGTCGGGCGTGGTGGCGCAGCACCTCAAGCAAGTGCTCGGCATTCCCTTCGTGATCACCTTCCATGCGCTGGGCCAGGTGCGTCGCATGGCGCAGGGCGCGGCCGACGCCTTTCCGCAGGCGCGCGTGCGCATCGAACAGAGCCTGATGCGCGACGCCGACCGCATCGTCGCCGAATGCCCCCAGGACCGGCACGACATGGAGCGCCTGTACGACGCGCCGGGCAGCCGCATCGACGTGGCGCCCTGCGGCTTCGATCCGCAAGAGCTGTGGCCCGTACCGATGCGCCTGGCGCGCAACAGGCTTGGCCTGCAACTGGGCAAATTCATCGTGCTGCAACTGGGACGGATGGTGCCGCGCAAGGGCATCGACACCGTCATCGAAGGCCTGGCGCTGCTGCGCCAGCAGCGCAATGTGGACGCCATGCTGGTGGTGGTGGGCGGCGAAAGCGGCCCGCCCGGCAAGCGTGAGACGCCCGAACTGGCGCGCCTGCGCAAGCTGGCGCGCCACCTGGGTGTGGGCGACCATGTTCAATTTACCGGCCGCAAGGACCGCGCCGAACTGCGCTACTACTACGGCGCGGCCGACGCCTTTGTCACCACGCCCTGGTACGAGCCATTCGGCATCACCCCGGTCGAAGCGATGGCCTGCGCGCGCCCCGTGATCGGCGCCGCCGTGGGCGGCATCAAGAGCACCGTGATCGATGGCGTCACCGGTTTGCTGGTGCCGCCGCGCGACCCGCAGGCGGTGGCCGAACGGCTCGCCGCGCTGCAGGCCAGCCCGGAACAGGCGCGCGCCATGGGCGACGAAGGCATGCGCCGCGCCTACCAGTACTTCACCTGGCGCTGCGTGGCGCGCCAGCTGGCCGCCATTTACGAAGCGGCGCTGCTGCAGGCCGCCATCCCTTCGCTGCATCCCGATTTCAGGAGAGAAAATGTTTCATCAGAAAAATAACGACCACGACGCCCTGGCCGGCAAGACCATCTTCATTACCGGCGCCGCCAGCGGCCTGGGCGCGGCGCTGGGCGAGGTAATGGCGCGCTCGTCGGCCGACATCGTGGTGGGCGACATCAACCACGCGCGCGCGGCCCAGGTGGCCGCCCAGCTGCGCGACATCGGCGCGCGCGCCTACCCGATCGGCTTCGACGTGGGCGACCCGGACAGCGCGGAACAGGCCATCGCCGACGCCATCGAGAACTTCGGCCGCCTCGACGTGCTCATCAACAACGCCGGCACCGACATCACCCTGCCGATCGACGAACTGACCCCGGCCCAGTGGCTGCGCGTGATCGACACCAATCTGAACGGGCCATTTTTGCTGGCGCGCCACGCGGCGGCGCACATGCGGCGCCATGGCGGCGGCCACATCGTCAACGTCGCCTCCACCGCGGCCAAGCGCGCCTGGCCCAACGCCAGCGCCTACCATGCCAGCAAGTGGGGCCTGCTGGGCCTGTCACACGCGCTGCACGCCGAATTGCGGCCCTACAACATCAAGGTCACCGCCGTGATCGCCGGCGGCATGCGCACCCCGTTCCTGCTCGAACGTTTTCCCGACATCGCCGTCGAGACGCTGCAAGATCCCCTCAACGTCGCGCAAGCGATCCGGTCGCTGCTCTTGCTGCCCGAAGGCAGCGTGGTGGCCGAGATCACCGTGTTGCCGCTGCAGGAATCGTCCTGGCCATGAGCGTAAAAGCGGTCTTCCTCGACAAGGATGGCACCCTGATCGACAACCTGGCCTACAACACCGACCCGCGCCGCATGCGCTTGTCCGACGGGGCCGGCGCCGCGCTGCGGCTGCTGGCCCGGCTCGACTACCGTTTCTTCGTGGTCAGCAACCAGGATGGCGTGGCGCGCGGCCACTTCGCCGAGGCCGCGCTCGAGCCGGTCCGGCACCGCCTGGCCGACCTGCTGTTTCGCGAGCAACTCGACCTGGACGGCTTTTACTATTGCCCGCACCATCCCGACGGCAAGGTGCCCGGCTTTTCGCTGGACTGCCTGTGCCGCAAGCCCATGCCGGGCATGCTGCTGAAGGCGGCGCGCGAGCACGACATCGACCTGCATGCCTCGTGGATGATCGGCGACATCCTGCACGATGTCGAGGCCGGCAACCGCGCCGGCTGCCGCACGGTGCTGATCGACAGCGGCAACGAAACAGAGTGGCGGCTCGGATTGAACCGCCTGCCGACGCGTGTGGTCACCGACATCTACGCCGCGGCGGTGGTCATCATTGCCGAGGAAGGGGTGGAACGATGAGCGCCTGGGACACGGCCGAGAAGGTCCTGTGCGTCCGGCTCGATGCGCTGGGGGACGTGCTCATGTGCACGCCGGCGATGCGGGCCATCAAGCAATCGCGTCCCGGGCGGCACGTCACCTTGCTTAGCTCAGGCAGCGGCGCCCTGGCCGCGCCCTACATTCCGGAGCTGGACGCGGTACTGACCTATCCCGCGCCGTGGGTCAAACACAGCGCGCCGCACGACAGCGCGGCCGGCGCCGCCCTGCTTGCGCAGCTGGCTGCGCAGCGCTTCGACGCCGCCGTCATTTTCACCTCGTACAGCCAGAGCGCGCTGCCGGCTGCGCTGATGTGCCTGCAGGCCGGGATTCCCCTGCGGCTGGCGCACTGCCGCGAGAATCCCTATCAAATGCTGACCGACTGGGTGCCCGACCCCGAGCCCGGCCAGCAGGTGCGCCACGAAGTGCAGCGCCAGCTGGACCTGGTGGCCAGTGTCGGCTGGCGCGCCAGCAGCGCGCGCCTGTCGTTCGCGGTGCCCGACGCCGACCTGGCGCATGTGCGCGCCTGCCTGGCGCAACAAGGCATCGCCCCTGATCAACCGTTCATCCTGCTCCATCCTGGCGCCAGCGCGGCTTCGCGCCGCTATCCGGCAGCGCTGTGGGCCGACGTGGTGCAGGACTTGTCGCGGCGCTTCGCCTGGCCGCTGGTAGTAACGGGCACGAGCCATGAAAGCGCGCTGGCCGACGCGATTGTCGCGGCCAGCGGGGTGGCGCTGCTGTCGCTGGCCGGCCAGCTCAGCCTTGGCCAGCTGGGCGCGGCGATTCGGCTGGCCGGGGTAGTGGTGGCCAACAATACCGGCCCGGCCCACATGGCGGCGGCGCTCGGCACGCCGCTGGTGAACTTGTACGCGCTGACCAATCCCCAGCACACCCCGTGGCAAGTCGACAGCCGGCTGCTGTTCCACGACGTGCCCTGCCGCTTCTGCTACAAAAGCAGCTGTCCGCAAGGCCACCACGACTGCCTGGCCAAGGTGGCGCCGCAGCAGGTGGTCGAAGCGGTGCGCAGCCTGATGTGGCACGCGCGCGCGCGCTACTTCGACGGCGGCGCCGCAAAGCCGCGCGTGTGAAACAGCGTCAGCGGCACGGCATTGGCCAGCGCCTGCATCCCCAGGTCGTTCGGATGCAGGTGGTCGCCGCTGTCGAAGGCCGGCAGCAGGCGCGACGGATGGCTGGGGTCGCGCAAGGCAAGGTCGAAATCGATGACCGCATCGAACTCGCCGCCAGTCCTGATCCACTGGTTGGCCGCCTGGCGCACCAGCTCCTTGTCGGGCGAATAGTAGCCTGGGCGCGCCATGCCCTCGAACGGCGTCATGGTGCCGCCGTAAATGGCCAGGCCCTTGGCATGGGCGCGCGCAATCAGTTGCCGATAGCTGGCCACCAGCTCGTCCAGGCCCAGCGCCGGATCGAGCGGCGTGCCGGGGCTGCTTGATACGCCGATATCGTTGATCCCCAACAGCACGATGACATGGCGGGCCCCGGCCGTGGCCAGCACGTCGCGGTCGAAGCGCGCCAGCGCGGCAATGCCCGGCATCGGATTGGCGGGCCCGTCCTGCAGCTGGCGGCTGCCGCCGATGCCGCGGTTGACCACGCCAACCGGACGGTGGCCGCTCACCAGGCGATCAGTGCGCTGCACCAGGGGATCCATCATGGCCTGCAGGCGCAGGGCCAGGAAGTCGGGCCAGCGGTGGTTGGCGTCGCGCGTGGTGGCGGCGCCGTCGGTGATCGAGTCGCCCAGCGTGACCAGCGCACTGCCGGCCGACTGCACGTCGACTTCGGTCAGGAATGGCCACGAGAAAATGATGCGCTCGGTAGGCAACACGGCCGCGCCCGCAAAGTTGCCGCCGAAGGAAACGTAGCTGGTCTGCGTGGTATTGCCGTGGATGGTGGAGGCCGCCACGCTGCCCGGCAAATGCAGGCTGACGGCCAGGTCGCTCAAGGCCGGCACATCGAGCTCGACCGCGTCGCTCAGCGCCACCGCCCCGGCCGGTATCGTGATAGCCGCAAAGGCGCTGAAGGTCAGTGCGCGGTCGCTGCCGGGCACGATATCGGCGCCGGCCTGGCGCAGCGCCAGGTGCGCTTCGCCTATGCGCAGCGACACCGCCCCGCGCTCGTTGGAAACGCGGATCCGCACGCGCTTGCCGCCGATGCTGGTGTGCACGATCAAGCGCAGGGTCTGGTTGTGAAAGGTTTGCAGCGCCGCCGGCAGCGGCGGGCCCGACGGCGACGTGCCCCAGGTGCCGACCCAGTCCTGGGTGGCGTGGCTGGGCAGCGTTTCCGCTTTGGGCTGGGCGGTGTAGCTCAGTGCCGCCAGCAGCAAGACATGGCTTAGCGCAACAGGGGTTTTCATGATCGGCTCGCTCGATAGGGGTCGATCCAATTTACGCCGGGGCGGGCGGGAAAGGAAGGTGGTGCCGGGGCCATCTGTTGAGATGCCTCACAGGCGGAGCCGCTCAACGTGGCCGGGCAACAACCCCGGGAATGTCCGTCGTGGGACGTGGAAATTTTCCCTTCAGCGCATCCACCCCGGCCTGCGGCTTGGCGGCTTTTTGCATGTCGGCCCGCTGGCGCCGGATGGCGCTGGTGTCGACGCCAAGGCGGCGGTCGCGCCGCTCTGTCATGGACGGAAAAGCTTCCCCGTCGCGGTTAAAGGACCAGGCCAGCATGGCCGGACCGAGCGGCAGTGCGTCGGGCGCGATGCCTTCATGGCCGGTGTTCCACACGTGCCAGGTTTTTCCATAGCTATTCATCTTCTGGCGCATCAAGGCTTTCTCGGCCGGCGCGGGGATGCCGGGCGCGACCAGCTGGCCGGACAGGATTTCCGCGTTGTGCGGATGCCAGAATTGGCGCTCGGCCGCCGGCAGCGTCTCGAACAGGGTGTCGGAAATGATGTACTCGATGCCGTTCAGGCGCGCGCCCTTGCCATTGCCATCGAATAGCGTGCATTGAGCAAAATCCTCGTTCACCTGGTGGCAATAGTGATGCGCTTCCATCTGGTGGTCTGGATGGTCCTTCATCGGATGGAAGCCGACCATGTAGACATCGAAAGGATGGAGCGGGGTCGTTGTTTGCAGTAACTTCGCGCCAGCCTCGAGGGCGGCGGTGGCGGGCGCCTTGGGTTGCCCGGGGATCACGGCCTGCTGGGCCAGGCAATGGGCGCTGGCAAGCATGGCCATGGCCAGCGGCGCGGCGCTACGCAAGATCGACATGGGACTCCCTTTCAATGGCAATGAAAAGGTAGGATGAAATTGATCGATGCAAGTTGCCGCGCCCTGCACGACACCTGTCCTGGCGCAAATTACGCCAGAAGGCGCGAGTGCTTCGGCAATTTGGCCGACAGGTAGTCGTGCTGGTCGGCCAGGACGTGGCGACCGGACAGGATGAAGTGTTCGTAGCGGCATGGCACATACGGCACGTACAGCAACGGACGAAAATCATGCACGTACTTCGCGCCCTTGGCCTGGTTGCACGCCTTGCACGCGGTCACGCAATTCATCCAGCTATCCTTGCCTCCGTGGGTGCGGGCCAGAATGTGATCGCGCGACAAATGCTGGCGTGCGAACACGCTGCCGCAGAACGCGCAGGTGTGGCGGTCGCGGGCGAACAGCAAGTTGTTGTCGTCGCCAAGGGGCAATTCCTGGCGCAGCATGCGGGTCATGCGTTCGCTGCCCGAAATGGCGATGATTGGTTTGACGGTCAGGGTGGACAGGATGCCGGCGTTCGAGACGCCGCCGCGGAACAGGAATTCGCGGTCGCCGAGCTCCCACGCCACCTTGTGGGTTGCGTAATAATGGATCGCTTCCTGCGCGGAGATCCAGTCAAACGGATTACCGGCGATATCGAGGGCAAGAATTTGCGGAGTCATAAATTCACCTGTACTGCAATATTAGTTGAAATTGGGGATGCGTGGAGAAACAGCCGTGTCCGGGTCTGCGCGAAGGGGGGAATTGGACAGGTTTCGGACGAAAATGCCACACAGTGTTGGCATGGAACTATCAGTGGTCGGACCGGGGTGAAAACTGGACCCACCGGCAGAATTCGAATCCGCGACCTCCTGGTTCGTAACCAGGCGCTCTTCCAACTGAGCTACGGTGAGAAAATATTTCCTCACAACCGGGGTCAGACCACTTTTGCCGTCTCGCAAAAGTGGTCTGACC
>JAZKCA010000073.1:0-65362 GCA_040388275.1 Pseudomonadota bacterium | reverse complement strand
ATGCTGCTGGCGCCTGGAACTACACCGCCAGTTCCGCGCACAACGAGTTTGAAGCAGGCCTGACCTACAGCGACACCTTCACCGTGACCAGCTTTGATGGCACTACCAGCACGATCACCGTCAACATCCTGGGCACCAACGACGCAGCGGTCATCAGCTCCGAAACCGTTCTGCTGACCGAAACCGATGCCGTCCTGACCGCATCGGGAACGTTGACGATTTCCGACGTCGACAGCCCGGCCACCTTCGTTGCCGGCACCATTGTCGGCACCCACGGCAGCCTGTCGATCGATGCTGCTGGCGCCTGGAACTACACCGCCAGTTCCGCGCACAACGAGTTTGAAGCAGGCCTGACCTACAGCGACACCTTCACCGTGACCAGCTTTGATGGCACTACCAGCACGATCACCGTCAACATCCTGGGCACCAACGACGCAGCGGTCATCAGCTCCGAAACCGTTCCGCTGACCGAGACCGATGCCGTCCTGACCGCATCGGGAACGTTAACGATTTCCGACGTCGACAGCCCGGCCACCTTCATTGCCGGCACCATTGTCGGCACACATGGCAGCCTGTCGATCGATGCCGCAGGTGCATGGAACTACACCGCCAGCTCGGCACACAACGAGTTTGAAGCAGGCCTGACCTACAGCGACACCCTCACCGTGACCAGCTTTGACGGCACCACCAGCACGATCACGGTCAACATCCTGGGCACCAACGACGCAGCGGTCATCAGCACCGACACCGTTGCCCTGACCGAAACGGACGCCGTGCTGACCGCATCCGGAATCTTGACAATCTCCGACGTCGACAGCCCAGCCACCTTCGTTGCCGCCACCATTGTCGGCACCTACGGCAGCCTGGCTATCGACGCTGCAGGCGCCTGGAACTACACGGCAAGCTCGGCGCACGATGAATTCGAAGCCGGCCTGACCTACCCCGATGTCTTCACCGTGACCAGTACCGACGGCACCACCAGCACGATCACCGTCAATATCCTTGGCACCAACGACGCCGCAGTCATCAGCACCGAGAAGGTCCTGCTGACCGAAACCGATTCTGTCCTGACCGCTGCCGGCACGCTGACGATTTCCGATGTCGATAGCCCGGCCACGTTCGTCGCCGCGACCATCGTCGGCACGTACGGCAGTCTGGCCATCGACACTGCCGGCAACTGGAACTACATCGCCAGTTCCGCGCACAATGAATTTGAAGACGGCGTAACTTACAGCGAGATATTCACAGTCACCAGCTTTGATGGCACCACCAGCACGATCGCAGTCAAGATCCTGGGCACCAACGACGCAGCAGTCATCAGCACCGACACCGTTGCGCTGACCGAAACGGACGCCGTGCTGACCGCATCCGGAATCCTGACGATCTCCGACGTCGATGGCCCGGCCGCCTTCGTTGCCGCCACCATTGTCGGCACCCACGGCAGCCTGTCGATTGACGCCGCGGGCGCGTGGAACTACACGGCCAGCTCGGCGCACGATGAATTTGCAGCCGGCCTGACCTACAGCGACACGTTCACAGTGACCAGCGTCGACGGCACCACCAGCACGATCAAGGTCAACATCCTTGGCACCAATGACGCTGCCCTCATCAGCACCGAGAAGGTCCTGCTGACCGAGACCAATGCCGTCCTGACCGCTGCCGGCACGCTGGCGATCTCCGACGTGGACAGCCCGGCCACCTTCGTCGCCGCGACCACCACCGGCACCTACGGCAGTCTGGCCATCGACACTGCCGGCAACTGGAACTACACCGCCAGTTCCCCGCACAATGAATTTGTGGACGGCGTGACCTACAGCGACATATTCACCGTGACCAGTGCCGACGGCACGACCAGCACGATCGCCGTCAAGATCCTGGGCACCAACGATGCGGCGGTCCTGAGCTCGGATACGGTGCAACTGTACGAAAGCTATGCGATTCTCAAGACGTTCGGAAACCTGACGATTTCCGATGTGGACAGCCCCGCCACCTACGTTGCCGCGACCATTGTCGGCACCTACGGCAGCCTGTCGATCAACGCTGCTGGCGCCTGGAGCTACATCGCCAACGGCATCCACCATGAATTCCAGGCCAACGTAAACTACAGCGACGTCTTCACCGTCACCAGCTTTGATGGCACCACCACCACGGTAACCATCAACATCCTGGGCATGCATGACGCCGCGGTCATCAGCTCGGCTGTCGTCGCACTGACCGAAACCGACGCCGTCCTCACCGCGGCGGGCACCCTGACGATCTCCGATGTCGACAGCCCCGCTACCTTTATTGCCACCACCAAGGTCGGGACCTACGGCAGCCTCGCCATCGACACGATCGGCAACTGGAACTACACCGCCAGCTCCGCGCACAATGAATTCTCGGCTGGCCTGACCTACAGCGAAACGTTTACCGTCACCAGTTTCGACGGCACCACCAGCACGATCAAGGTGAACATCCTGGGCACCAACGACGCGGCCGTCATCAGCAGCGTCACGGTCCCGCTGACGGAAACCAATGCGGTGCTGACCACAACGGGAACCTTGACGATTTCCGACAGCGACAGCGCCGCTTCCTTTGTTGCCGGCACCATCGCCGGCACCCATGGCAGCCTGAATATCGATGCCACGGGCAACTGGACCTACACCGCCAGCTCGGCCCACGATGAATTCCAGGCCGGCGTGACCTACAGCGATTCATTTACGGTCAGCGCCAGCGACGGCAGCACCGGCACCGTGGTGGTCAACATCCTCGGCAGCAACGATGGGCCGCTGGCAGTGAACGACAGCAATACCGTGACCGAGGACGCCGCCGTCACCACGCTGGCGGTGACGGCCGCAAATGGCCTGATCCAGGGCACCGCATCGCTTGCCGGCAAGGACAGCGATCCCGAAGCGAACCCGCTGAGCATCACCGGCGTGCGCACCGGCGACGAAAGCGGGAGCGGCAGCAACGGCTCGCCAGGCACGCCGCTGGTGGGCGCGTACGGCATGCTGAGCCTGAACGCGGATGGCAGCTACACTTACGTGCTGCGCAACAGTAGCGTCGAAGTACAGAACCTGCTGGCCGGCGAAACCGCGTACGACGTCTTTACCTATACCCTCAGCGATGGCACGGGCGGCACCGACCAGGCGACCCTGACCATTGCGGTCAATGGCGCGATGGACCAGAGCGCCGCGCCGGCAACCCTGACATCGCTGCCGAATGCGGCCAACGGCCTGACCGGCGCCTACTACGGCTACAACGACACGGTCACGGCGTCGGGCCGCACCCACAGCGACGATGGCACGGCGACCTTCGGCAAGCACGGCGTGGCCGGCAACCTGAACTCGGTCGAGGACATGGCTACCATCATGGACGGGCGCAATGGCCTGGCCGGTGGCGGCGCCATCGTCGGCAGCGCCAACTCGGCGGTTGCCGGCTCGGCCGACGTGACCTTCCTGGCGCGTACCCTCAGCTACGGCGTGAACCAGACAGTGAGCAACGCGCTTGGCGCGAACGACCCGGTCGCGGCCGGCAATGCACTGCCGGCCGGCGGGCCCTCCCTGGCCCAGGACCTGGCCAAGTTCCTCGACGGCGACAAGTCGACCGCCCTGGTCCAGCAAGGCGCCGGCAACAGCAACGGCACCTCCGGCCTTGGCAACACCTCCGACGCGGCCGTGCGCATGAGCGGCCAGTTCTATGTCCAGCCGGGCTACTACGACTTCCGCGTCACCGCCGACGATGGCTTCCGCCTGAACGTGGCAGGCCAGACCCTGCTCGAGTTTGACGGCAACCAGGCGCCGACCACCCGCATCTTCAGCAACGTACTGCTCAACAATCTCGAAGGCGGGCTGCAAGACATCGAATTGCTGTACTGGGAACAGGCCGGCAACGCGATCCTGAAGATCGAATACAAGCAAAGCAATGATGCCGCCGGCAGCTACCGGGTGCTCTCGCTCAGCAATACGGCGATGTTCTCGGCCGAAGCGGCGCCAACCCTGGCCGATCCGCAAATCCAGGACCTGGTGTACGACACCGTCAGCGCCACCTGGCAACTGCGTACCGGCAGCCGCCTGGACGGCGACGGCAACGGCAACACCTTGACTGGCGCCGCCGGACGCGATCTGCTGACCGGCAACGGCGGCAACGATATCCTGAACGGCAACGGCGGGGCCGACCGGCTCGACGGCGGAAGTGGCAACGACACGCTGTCTGGCGGCGACGGCAACGACGTGCTGATCGGCGGCAGCGGCAGCGATGACGTCACGGGCGGCCTGGGCGACGATATCTACGTGCTGTCGGACGCGCTCGACACGCTGAACGAATCGAACAACGGGGGCATTGATACCGTCCAGCTCGATGCAGCGTTCAGCGGCAGCAGCTACGCCCTGGCCAAGAATTTCGAGAATTTAACGGCCCTGGGGACCAGCAACATCAACCTGACCGGCAGAAATACCGACAACCGCCTCGAGGGCAACAGCGGCAACAATGCCATCAACGGTGACGACGGCAATGACTTCCTGATTGGCGGCGGCGGCAACGACAGCCTGACCGGGGGCAGCGGCGCCGACGTCTTCGCATGGCACCTGGCCGACAAGGGCGTGGCAGGTGCGCCGGCGGCCGACACCATCACTGACTTCGACTATGCCGGCGGCTACAGCAACATCGAGTCCGGCACGGCGGGCGTGGCGGCCGGCGGCGGCGATGTACTCGACCTGCGCGAATTACTGCAAGGCGAGCACACCAGCCTGGGCCTGACCAACCCGGCCCTGGCCGGGGTGGAGATTTCCAACCTGAGCAACTACATCCATGTGGAAATCAGCGGTGGCAACACCATCTTGCACATCAACAGCACAGGCGGTTTCACGGGCAGCGCCAACACAGGCGAAGACCAGACCATCACGCTCGCCGGCGTCAACCTGTACGGCGCCACGGGCATCACCGGCGGCGACGACGCCAATCTGCTGCGGATGCTGATCAAGATGGGCACCCTGCGGGTCGACTGAGGCAGGCTTAGCCCGGCGTCGGGTCCTGCACCGCAGGACCGGTGGCGCCGTCGAAGCCGAGCCCGGCGAGGGCCTGCAGTTCGGCTTCCTCGGCCACGCCCTCGGCAAACACCTGCAAGCCGAGCTTGTGGGCGATGCCGTTCAAGCCCTTGAGGAACTTCTGGTTGCCCGGATTGATGCCAATGTCGTGCACGAAGCTGCAATCGACCTTGACGAAATGCAGCCCCATGTCGTGCACCAGGCCGATCTGCTGGAACTGGCGCCCGAAGTGTTCGATACCGAGCTTGCAGCCGCTGCCGCGCAGCGCGTCGCAAAAGACGCGGAAAGCGTCCAGTTGCGTGAACACGCCATTTTCCGGCACTTCCAGCCACAGGCGCCGCGCCGCCGCCGGGCGCGCCGCGATCAGCTCCAGCAGTTGCAGGCGGAACGCCGTATCCTGCACCGAGCGCGCCGACAGGTTCACGGCCAGCCCCGGCAGCGTGGCGTCGCGCGCCAGCTGGTCCAGCCCCAGGGTGACGGCAACGATGTCGAGCCGGGTGGTCAGGTCGAGCCGCTCGGCGATCGGCAGGAAGCGCGCGGCCGGGAACCATTCGCCGCCGAACATCAGGCGCAGCGCCGATTCACGGTGCACCATCCGGCCCTGCAGGTCCAGCACCGGAAACGCATCGAGACGCACCCAGCGCTGTTCCAGGCTGCGCAAGATCAGCTTGGCCCATTCGTCGGCGCTGCGCGGCGCCTCGGCGATATTGAGCGGCAGCTCCTCGCGCACCGCGCTCACGCCCTGCACTTCGGCCGCCGCCAGCGCGCCATCGACCTGCGACAAGAGCGCGCCCAGGTCGAGCCCATAGGCGACTTTGCCGATGCCGACGAAGACGGGGGCCTGGTGGCCGCTGCGGGCGGCGATTTCGGCGGCCACGCCGTCGAGCAACTCCTGGGCCGCCGCATGCGGCGCGCTGCCGCGCAGCACCAGCGCGAAGTCGCTGCCGTTCAGGCGCGCGGCGAAAGCGCCGGCGCTCTGGCGCGCCTGGCCGTCGAACATGGCGCCGATCGCCACCAGCATGGCGTCGGTGACCTGGTGGCCGAGCTGGCGGTTCAATTCCGTCAGCTGCGACAGGCGCAGCAGGATCAGGCTGCCGTGGGTGCCATCCTCCAGCGCCAGCGCTTCGCGCATCTGCGCCATGAAATGGTGGCGGTTGGCCAGCCCGGTCAGGGTGTCGGTATTGGCGTCGCGCCGGATCGCTTCGAGCCGCTCGGCCTCGTCGGCGAACATGGTCTTGAGCAGCGCCACGGTCGAATTCATGGCCGTGGTCAGCTGGCGCAGTTCGGGCACCTTCGACTCCGGCGTGGTCACGAAGCGGCGCTCGGCGATCGCGCGGGCCTGGGCCACGACCGCGTCGAGCGGGCGCTTGAGGCGGCGCAGGACCAGGGTGCCCAGGTAGGCGGCGACGAAGCCCGACAAGGCCAGCGCGGCGCACATCTGCAAGGTCGAGCGCCACAGGACCTGGTAGGCAAACTGGCTGCGGCTGACGATGGTGAGCGTGCCGACCTGCTTCCAGCCGTTGGCGACATGGGCGCTGCCAGGCGCGGCGCGGATCGGCAGCAGCGCCGTGAACCATTCGGGCACACCGCTCGGGTAGGACGCGGCACGCCGCTCGACCAGCGTCTTGCCGCGCGGGTCGACCAGGGTGATGGCGTCGTAGTGGCCGCTGTCGAACAGCGCCGCGATGGCCAGTTCGAGTTCGAGCGGCTCGGCCTGGCGCTGGCCCAGGGCCTGCGCCAGCACGTTCGCGTTGTCCACGTTTTTCATCTCCAGCTGGGTACGCAGGTAGGAGCGCGCGCTGAGCGTGGTGGCGAGCAAGCCGCCGCACAGCGCCAGCAAGGTGGCGACGATCAGCGCGATCCAGAGTTGACGGTACATCGACATGGGGACGTCCTCAGAAAATAAAATGAAATAGCGTTTGCATCAGAAAACCATTCAGTCAAAACCGTCGCGCCGCGCGCGCCGCAACAAGTCTTGCCAGGCCGACAGGCGCTCGGTGCCGCCGGAAGCCCGGCTGGCGCCGGCGGCGTCGGCGAACACGCCTTGCCGGTTGAAACTGAACACGGGCAGCAAGTCGGGGCGGCGCGCGGCGGGACGGATGTCGGTGATCAGGTTATCGAGAATGAGCGGATCGGCGTCCGGGCTGGGGTAGTACGCCAGCACCATGTGGGCCTGCTGCAGCGCGCTGGACGGTCCGCCCAGGCGGGCGCGCACGTACACCAGGCGCAGCTGCTGATCCGGCACCCCCATGTCCAGCAGGGAAAAATATTTTCCGATAACGAAATCTTCGCAGTCGCCCTGGCCTTTCGTCATCATCTCGAACGGGGTGGCCCAGTAGTCCGAGCGGCCCCACACGCTGTTGTCGTCCGCGAATCCGATACGGCGGTTGAAAAATTCGTTCACCTTCCTGAGCTTGACCTCGATCGCCTGCTGCCCGTTGTCGTCCACCACCCTGGCCCAGTCGCGCAGCAGGGGAATGGCGGCGGCAGTGGCCTGTGCGCGTGCGCTGGCGCGCGCCGCTTCGACGGCGGCGGCCGACACGGCCAGCAACAACAACAGCGACAGCAGGATCGACAGCACACCCGGACCAAGCGGATGGCCGCGCCGGCGCTGCACCGGACTGCATGGGTCGGAGGGAAGTGGCAAAACGTGGTCAGCCAGGGCGCCCGTTAAGTTGAACAAAAGAAAAGTGTATTGTATGTAAGCAAATTACTATAAACAAGATTACAATACGCAAATCGCAAAAAACGCATACCACCGAGTTTACACAGTTGCAAGCGAACACACAGTATTTACTCTTCGGCCATGCCATCTGTGCAGCAGGTGGATCGCGGGCCGCTGTTAATTGCAATTATGCATTAGTTTAGCCCGTAAGAAACATTTTACCTGCCAAGGAAAACCAACGACATGAACCTCAGAAAAACCTGTGTGCTGATCACACTGGCCATGGCCACGCTGGGCGCCCAAGCCCAGACCCTCAAGCAAGCCACCGAGCAGGCCGTGCTGAGCAATCCGGACGTGCTGGCGCGCTGGCACGCGTTCGAGGCGGCCAATCATGAGCGCGCCGCCGGCGCCGGCGCCTTCCTGCCGCGTCTGGACCTGAGCGTGAATGCCGGCCGGGACGACATCAACGACCCCATCAGGAACAACCGGCTCAGCCGCAACGGCGGTTCGCTGACCTTGACCCAGATGCTGTTCGACGGCGCGCTGGCGGCCAACGACGTGGCCCGCCTGGACCACGCGCGCATGGCGCGACTGTATGAATTACGCGACACTTCCGAGAGCGTCGTGCTCGATGTCGTGCGCACCTATGCCGACGTGCTGCGCTACCGCCGGCTGGTGGAACTGGCCGAAGAAAACTATGTGCGCCACCGCGCCGTGTACATGCAGATCCAGAAGAAGACCCAGGCCGGCGTCAGCCGCCGGGTCGACTTCGAGCAGATCGCCGGCCGGGTCGCCCTGGCCGAATCGAACCTGCTGCAGGAAACGGCCAATCTGCACGATGTCAGCGCCCGCTTCCAGCGCCTGGTCGGCGTGGTGCCGGCGAACCCGCTCGCGCCGATGAGCGCGCTGTCGCAGGGCATGCCCAAGACGGCCAGCGCAGCACTGGGCGGCGCGCTGCGCACCCATCCGGCCCTGCAGGCGGCCGCCGAAAACGTGCGCGCCAACGACAACGCGGCCAGGATGCGGCGCGCCACTTACGCGCCGCGCATCGATGTGCGGCTGCGCTCGGACCACGGCAACAACCTGAACGGCATCAGCGGCAGCACCAACAACCAGGCGCTGGAATTGCAAATGTCGTGGAATTTGTTCAACGGCTTTAGCGATCTGTCGCGCGTGCGCCAGCAGGCCGACCTGGTCAATGTGGCGCGCGACCAGCGCGACAAGGCGTGCCGCGACGTGCGCCAGACCGTGCTGATCGCCTACAACGACACGGCCAAGCTGACAGCCCAGCTGGGCTACCTCGACCAGCACCAGCTATCGATCGAAAAAGCGCGCGACGCCTACCGCCAGCAGTTCGACATCGGCCAGCGCTCGCTGCTCGACTTGCTCGATTCCGAAAACGAGCTGTTCCAGTCAAAGCGCGCATATGCGAACGCCGAGTACGACCGGATGTTTGCCTTTGCACGAACCCATGCGGGCATGGGCACGCTGCAGCAGGCGCTGGGGCTGGGCAACCGCGATCCAGGCAAGCTGCCCGATTTCGGGCGCCAGGACGACCAGGCGGATGTGGCGCGGAACTGCCCGAACGAGCTGCCGCAAACCCATGTGATCGACAAGCAGAAGCTCGACGAGCGCGCGAAAGAGTTCATGTTCGATACGCCGGGCGCTGCGCGGACACCGGCGCCTGCGCCTGCGCCGGTCACCTTGGCGGCCGTGGCCAAAGCGGTCCAGGAAAAGCCGGCCGTGGCAATCGCGCCGCCGCGCAAGAAGAGCGTCAAGCGCAAACCAGCCGTTGCCTGCCCTCCGGAAACGGCCAAGCGCGCCTGAGGAAACGGGGGCGCAACAAAGTGGTTGACGCCCTGAAAGCCGTCGTCCTCGCGCACGCGGGGACGACGGAAAATACATTTTGCTTGCGTGCGCGGCGGTCCGCCGGGTTAGCCGGTCAGGCGCGTTAGCAGGGTATCGGGGTCGGTATCGACCATCATCAGGCCGGCGTGCTGCGGGCGGATGAAGCCTTCCCGATTCGCGTGGTTCATAAAGCCGACCAGATGGTCATAGTAGCCAGCCACATTGAGCACCCCCACCGGCTTGGCGTGGATGCCCAACTGCGACCAGGTCAGCATTTCGAACAGTTCCTCGAGCGTCCCCATCCCGCCCGGCAGCGCCACGAAGCCGTCCGACAACTGCGCCATCATCGCTTTGCGTTCGTGCATGTCCTTGACCACGAACAGCCGGGTCAGGCCCGGATGGGCCAGTTCGCGGTCGACCAGCTGCTGCGGGATTACCCCGGCCACTTCGCCGCCAAGGCGCAGCACTTCGTCGGCGATGGTGCCCATCAGGCCCACATGGCCGCCGCCGTACACCAGCCCCAGGCCGTGCCCGACCAGGGCGCGCCCCATCGCGCGTGCCGCCTCCGCATACACGGGCGAGGCGCCGCCATTGGCGCCGCAATAGACGGCAATCGCCTTCATTCGTCCTCGAGCTCTTCCTTGGCCGCCTCGACGTCCAGGCGCTCCATCGCGTCCTGCGGATCGACCGCGGCCGCGTCCTCGTACATTTTGACCGCTTCGTCCATCTTCTTCTTGCCGTCCAGGGTGACCATGGCGTTGGCAAATTCGATGCGCCCGATCGCGCTGTCGGGATTGAGCTCGAGCGCCTTCTTGAAGGCCTTGTAGCCCTCTTCCTTCTTCACGCCGTAGGTCAGGCCGCCGATCATGGCGCCGACGCTGTTGATGATCTCGGCGTGGAAGGCGCCCAGCGCGATGTGCGCGTCCGAATGCTTGGGGGCGAGCTTGATGGTCTTGTCCAGGCTGGCGCGCACCTTGGGCGCGATGCCCTGCGAGAGCGCCTTGACGATCGAAATGCCCTGCGCGTAGCGGCCCAGCGCATACGCATGCCAGTAGTAGCCGGCCGGGTTGTCGGGCTGTTCGGCCTGCTGGCGCTCGCAGCGCTCGGCCACTTCCTCGAACATCGCGATTTTCTTCTTGTCGTTCTTTTCCAGGTAGGTCGCGTACATGCAGCTGGCCTTGTGCGCCACCGCGTAGCCGTCCACGCCGGCGTCCAGGCCCAGCTTGGTGGCCTTTTCGAAGTCGCCTTCATGGAACGCGATCCAGGCATCGACCAGGGCCGCTTTTTTCGGGAACGGCTCGGCGTCACCCACGTGCAGGCGGGCCCAGGCTTTTTTCAGCGAGGCTGCGCTGTACACGTATGCGGCGTCGGGATACGGGAATGTGGTCCATGCCATGGCAGTTTCCTTACTTGAGTTGTTTGAGATATTCTTCGGACAGTTTCTGGAACAGCAGCTGGGTGTCGCCGCGCAGGTAAGGCCCGATCAAGGACAGCACCTGGTAGCAGCCGCGCGCCAGCGCGTCGGCCATGGCCTGCTGCTCGGTATATTTGCGGGGGTTGCGCACGTACTCGTACGACAGCCAGTAGGTCGCCACCACCACCATATTGGTGGCCATGGCGCTGATGTCGGCGTCCGACGCTTCCATCGATTTTTCGGTACGCAGGTCTTCGCACAGCTGGCGCGCGACCTTGATCTTGTGGGCCAGGATCTGCTTGAAGTGCAGTTCGAGCTTGCGGTTGCGCGAGAGCAGATCGTTCAGGTCGCGGTAGAAGAAGCGGTAGCGCCACACCAGTTCGAACATCAAGTGCAGGTATAGCCACACGTCCTCGATATTCGAGCGGCGCCCTTCGGGCACCGTCAGGATGCGTTCGATCTCGGCCTCGAACTGGACGAAGATCGAATTGACGATGTCGTCCTTGTTGCGGAAGTGGTAGTACAGGTTGCCGGGAGAGATATTCATCTCCTCGGCGATCACCGTGGTGGTGATGTTCGGCTCGCCGAACTCGTTAAACAGGCGCAGTGACAACTCAAGTATGCGTTCGCGGGTACGGCGTGGTGCTTTCTGTAGCATGGCGGGCGGTCTCTGTTTTTCTGACGCAAGCATAACACTGAATCCCGTGACCATACTAGGACGAGTGTGCGACCTTCAGGTAGCGTTCCAGGTCGTCCAGCGTCTGGCGCAGGCAGGCCAGGGCCTGGCGCGACGGCGCCTGCTGCACCAGCGACAGGCTGGTGTCGCGCAGCACCCCGATCTTGAGCTTGAGGCCGTGGCGCTCGAGCTTGGGAGCGATATCAAAGCGCCGCTCGAGCAGCATCAGCCGGGTGTTCTGGTAGGCCTGCTCGCACATGCGGCGCCGGTTCGAATAGCTGAAGATATTCGTGAAGAACAGCTCGGCATCCTCCTGGTTCGGCTGGAACAGCAGGATGTCGACGTGGGGATGGCTCTTTTCGTAGCTGGCCATGCCCGAGGCGATGCGCGAGTGCAGGATCGAGCGCAGCGTCTGCGAGAGCACGTCGAGCAGGCCGCCCGAGGACAGTTTGCCGGGCGCGTCGCGCATCGGCGCCAGGCCGCGCGAATTGTAGGGCACGATGGCGTTCACGCAGAACAGCATGTCGACCCCGGCTTCGAGCGCGATCGAGGCGTGCATGCTCTTGCGCAGGGCGCCGTCGACGAAATGGTGGCCGTCGATCTCGACCGGCGGGAACAGGCCGGGCACGGCGGCGCTGGCCTGGACCGCCTTGGAGATCGGCGTGCTGTCCCAGCCCTTGTCGCCAAAGCGCACCGCTTCGCCGGTATCGAGGTCGGTGGCGACGATCACCAGCTTGTTGCGCAGCTTGCGAAAGTCGTTGGTGCGCCCGCCGCGCTTGAAGGTGGCCATCATGTAGCGGTGGATGCCCTCGCCCGACAAAATCCCGGCCGGCAGCGCCTCTTTCAGGCGCTCGAAGGACGAAAACACGCTGCTGCGGTGGCGCGCATAGTGGAACATCCCGCCCAGCAGCAGGCCTGGCAGCATGGCGGCGCGCTTGCGCAGCTCGGCGCTGGCCGGGCGCAGCAGGATCTGGGGCTTGAACAGGGCCGCGCCGTCGGCCGCCTCGACATCGCTCTCGATGAACAGGCGGCACATCTGGTGCGGCGTGATGCCGTTGGCCAGCGCTGCGGCGATGATGCCGCCGGCGCTGATGCCCACGTAGATGTCGGCGTCGTTCACGTCCAGTCCCTCGATCGACTCCTCGAGCGCGGCAAGCACGCCGATTTCGTAGACGGCTGCCAGCGGACCGCCGCCGGCCAGGGCCAGGCCGATCTTGCGTTTCGGGGTATTCGGTGCTGTCATGGTGTATTTACTCGCTGGTCACGTAAAAGGGGCCTGTGCAAGCACAGGCCCCGGTCATTCCAAGTTCCCCCAGGCCTGGCCTGCGAACAGGCCAGGGATGAAGACTGGGGGAAGCTGAATGCTTACGCCGCGGTGGTGACCGGGGTAGCGTTGACTTTGGCGGCGGCCTTTTTAGGCGCTGCTTTTTTCGGTGCTGCCTTGACGGCGATTTTTTTCGCGGCTGGCTTGGCGGCTGGCTTCTTCGCTGCTGGCTTGGCGGCTACTTTTTTTGCAGCTGGCTTGGCAACGGCTTTTTTGGCGGCTGGCTTGGCGGCAGGGACTTTCTTGCCGGTGGCGCCAGCGACTGCGCGGCTGAGCTGCTCGACGCGGCGGGTCAGTTCCTGGATGTCTTTCTGGGTGGGCACGCCGATGGTCGACAGGGCGCGCGCAACGCGGTCTTCGAAGACCTGCTCGAGCTTGTCCCACGAACCGGAAGCCTGCTTCGAGACGCCGTCGGCGACCTTGGTCACGGTGTCGGTAACTTCGGAGACTTTGTCTTCGGCCATCGAACGGGTGCGGCGCTGCAGGTTGGTGCCTTCTTCGACCAGCTTGTTGAATACGCGGCCGCCTTCTTCCTGTGCCTTGGCGAATGCGCCCAGGCCCGCTTGCCAGATCTGGTGAGCGGAGGTACGAACAGCGCTAGCCAATTGTTTGTCTTCGGTTTTTGCCAGTGTCTTCAGTTTCTTTACCATTGTGAGCTCCCAGTTTGTGTAAGTAATTCGAGGTAGATACCTTTTTGATGAGACCATTCTAGAGACCTATTCTAGAGATCGGATACTAAAACGATAGAGAACGCCTTCTAAAACGCCCTCAAGCGACAACAAGTTCGCGCAAGATCTCTTGCCAATCGGTCATTCCCCTGTAATGATTGGCACATCTATTCAAATAACCAGCACAAGGGGGTAACCACGATGCAGTATTTTGTTACGGGAGCGACTGGATTTATCGGTAAGCGGCTGGTTAAAAAGCTATTGGCACGTAAAGGCAGCGTGGTGTACTTCCTGATGCGCGAGGCGAGCAAGGACAAGCTGGCCGAACTGCTCGACTACTGGGGCACGACCAAGGCGCGCGCGATTCCCGTGTTCGGCGACCTGCGTTCGGCCAAGCTGGGCGTGTCCAAGGACGATACCAAAAAACTCTCCAAAACCATCGACCACTTCTTCCACCTGGCCGCCATCTACGACATGAGCGCCGACGCCGATGACCAGGTCGCGGTCAATGTCGACGGCACCCGCAACACGGTCGATTTCGCCAACGCGATCCACGCCGGCTGCCTGCACCACGTCAGCTCGATCGCCGCCGCCGGCATGTACGAAGGGATCTTCCGCGAAGACATGTTCGACGAGGCCGAAGGCCTGGACCATCCCTACTTCGCCACCAAGCACGAGTCCGAGAAAATCGTCCGCGCCGAGACCCGCGGCGCGTTCCGCGTCTACCGCCCGGGCATGGTGGTGGGCGACTCGGTGACCGGCGAGATGGACAAGGTCGACGGCCCTTACTATTTTTTCAAGCTGATCCAGAAAATCCGTTCCATGCTGCCGCCGTGGATGCCGGTGATCGGCCTTGAGGGCGGGCGCATCAACATCGTGCCGGTCGACTTCGTCGTGGGCGCCATGGACCACATCGCGCACCAGCCCAAGCTGGACGGCCAGTGCTTCCACCTGACCGACCCGGAGCCGATGCGCGTGGGCGAAGTGCTCAACGTGTTCTGCCGCGCAGCGCATGCGCCGACCATGAGCATCCGCATCAACGCCGCGCTGCTCGGCTTCATTCCGAAGTCGGTCAAGAAGGGCATCATGTCGCTCTCGCCGGTGCGCCGCGTGCGCGACGCGCTGATGAAGGACCTGGGCCTGCCCGCCGACATGATGGGCTTCATCAACTACCCTACCCGCTTCGACAGCCGCGAAACCCAGCGTGCCCTGAAAGGCAGCGGAATCGCCTGCCCGACCCTGGAATCGTACGCCGCGCCGATCTGGGATTACTGGGAGCGCAACCTCGACCCCGACCTGTTCATCGACCGCACCCTTGCGGGCACGGTCGTTGGCAAGGTCGTGCTGATCACCGGCGGCTCGTCGGGCATCGGCCTGGCGGCGGCGCACAAGATCGCCGAAGCGGGCGCGATCACCATCATCTGCGGGCGCGACGAGGACAAGCTGGCCGAGGCCAAGAAGGAAATCAACGACCGCGGCTTCGAGTGCATCACCTACCCGGCCGACGTGGCCGACATGGCCGACTGCGACCGCTTCGTGCAAGTCCTGATCGACAACCATGGCGGCGTCGATGTCCTGGTCAACAACGCGGGCCGTTCGATCCGGCGCGCGATCGAGGCCAGCTACGACCGCTTCCACGACTTCGAACGCACCATGCAGCTCAATTACTTTGGCTGCCTGCGCCTGACCATGGGACTGCTGCCGAAGATGATCGCGCAAAAGCGCGGCCACATCATCAACATCTCCTCGATCGGCGTGTTGACCAACGCGCCGCGTTTCTCGGCCTATGTGGCGTCGAAGGCGGCGCTGGAAGCCTGGACCCGCTGCGCGTCGTCCGAACTGTCCGACGTGGGCATCAAGTTCACCACGATTAACATGCCGCTGGTGCGTACGCCGATGATCGCCCCGACCAAGATCTACCAGAACGTGCCAACCCTGGCGCCGGAGGAAGCGGCCGACATGATCGCCGAAGCCATTGTTTACAAGCCGGTGCGCATCGCTACCCGGGTTGGCGTGTTCGGCCAGGTGCTGCATGCCCTGATGCCGCGCGTGGCGCAGATCGTGCTCAACACGACGTTCCGCATGTTCCCCGATTCGGATGCGGCCAAGGGCGGCGACAAGAAGGCGCCGCAGATGAGTTCCGAGCAGATCGCCATGCAGCAGCTACTGCGCGGGGTCCACTTCTAGCAGGATTGGTCGATGTAATGAAGGGGAGCCGCGGCTCCCCTTTTTTTATCTGCAGCTGACGTTCCAGGCGTTGTAGTCAAGCCCGGTGCGCTTGACCCACACGGTGGCAAACGTCGCGTGATCGCTCTTGAATACCAGGCCGGCCAGCACTTCGGGATTCGACCCCACGGTGCCGACGTCGAGCTGGTGCAGCACGAAGCGGTAGGCGCGCTGACTCGCGCAACTGGTGTTGCCCCCTAACAGAATACGCGCGGTGAACATCATCTCGGTCTGATGTTCGAGCAGGCTGGCGACCTCGGTGTCGGGCATTTGCTGCAGCAGTTCGATCGCGTAGGGAATCTTGGTGCAGCCCGGGCGCTCCAGCCAGGCGTACGGCCGCGCCTTGACGGCGCCGCTCCAGCGCCCATCGAAACTGAAGTCGCTGCGCTTCATCCGGCACAGCGCGCGTACGCCGCGCTGGGGCGTGGAGTCCACCGTGGCCGATATCGTCCATGGTGCTTTCGGGTTGGTGCGCGTGACCGTAAACACCGGTTTGGCAGGCGCAAGGCCGGGGAACTGCTGCTGGTAGTGGGCGTGGAATGATGCCTGTTCCGCGTCGGTCACCAAGCGGGTTTCCGCCGATGCCGTAGCCATGGTCAGCGCGGCCAGGATGCAGACAGTGAGTGCTGGTACAGGTTTCATGTTTTCAGGGTGGTTTGGTCAAATTGCAGGCATGGAGTCGCCAAAGCTATCGGGATCATACCGTGTTGATGCTTAAGTGCAAACTTCGTAAATATCAATTGTCGCAAATGATTTGGGGGATGTAGGCTAGTGTGAAAACAGGGGCTTCCGACCATATGCCTATTTCCCTGTCTATTTTTGTCTATTTTGAACTGAAACTGTCTATGTCGATCCAACAAATAGCCGGGCAATGGAGACTGACATGGAACAGGCAATTTCACTTCAAATTTCAACCGATACTTTCCTCGCATTGACGGACTACTTGCGTGAATATGGCGATGAGCGCAATCCGTCGGAGGTCGCCGCCCTGGCCATCGACGCAGTTTGCCGGTCTGATCGGCGGCCCGGGTCGCAATGCGTGGCGCGATTTGTGGATCAGGCTCCCTGGGATCCCACAATGGAAAAAGGCCGGCTACCATCGCCAGGCTCAAAACAAACCGAAGGAAAGCGGCGATGTGTTTCGCCTTGCGGTACCTGCCGGCGGATCGGCCATGATGTCAGCCAGCCTAAAGAATGCGCTAGCCCTTGTAGAAAAAGCGTCTGCCCATCGCCAAGGCCAACTTACTCGCCGGACAGACATGCTACCGAATGACTAATTGAGTAATCATCCCTACCGACAGAAATCAACAGAAATCGACAAAATAGGCATGGTTTTAGACGTATGCTTCTGTCCCCTCAAATCGACACACCCGACCCTGCGCGCCTTGAACATTTTTCGCGCAACAAGCAATTTCCAAAACACAGATTCCTGTAGACGCTATTCGCCGTTCAGCCAGCGGCGCGGCCGCCCGGGATGATCAAGCGCCGCAATCCGTCCAACCCATGCAGCAGCAACAACCCCAGGAAGCACCAGCCCCACGCATCGCGCACGCCGTACAGTCCGCCCACAAGCAACGGCATGCCAAGCGCGAGAACAACCCAGCCGATGGCGCCCCAGCGGCGCCCATCGGACAGAGCGCCAAGCGCGATGGTGGCGGCGAAAATCAGCGTGAACAGCGCCAGTTTGTGGGCGGCACCGAAGTCCAGCTCATGGTTGACGTAGTAAATGACCAGCCCAAACAGGATTACCCCGCCGCTGCCGATAAACAGGTCAGGCACTGCAAAGCCGGGAAGCGCACGCAACCCCGGAAAGCGCGCGCGCACGAAGCGGAACAGGCCTGCGTTATTGGCCCATAGCGGATTGTCGCTGCGCTCCATGCCTGGTACACCGAACACCAGCGGCGTGTCGGCTTCCCGGGCCTGGAAGGTCCCGAACAGCTTGTCCCACACCTGCAAGGTGCCGCCGAAGTTCTTGTCCAGGTAGATTGGCGCGCTCGCATGATGGACCCGGTGGTAGGCGGGCGTGACCATGATCTTGTCGAGAAATCCGGAGCTCTTGACGATCCCGTTATGGTTGTAGAACTGGACCGAGTAATGGATCGACGACACCACCAGGAAAATCTCGACCGGCAGGCCGAGCACCGCCAGGATGGCCACAAACAGGAACGAGGTCAGCGACGAATACCATGAATTGCGGATCCCCAGCGACAGATTGAACTCTTCGCCCTGGTGGTGCACCACGTGCACCGCCCAGAAGAAGGGCATCTTGTGGTGCATCCGGTGCATCCAGTAAAACGTAAAATCCCAGCCGATGAAGCCGAAAACCCACTGCAGCGCCAGCGGCCACTGGTCGACGATATGCACACTGGCGTACTTGAGCACCAGCGCGAACAGGGCCACCTCGATACCGCGCCCCACCCACATCAGGATATGTCCCGAGTTGAGGTTGAAGATCACCTCGCGCCAGGGCAGCGCGCGCCCCTGGACGAATTTCATGATCGCCAGCTCCGCCAGCACCAGCGCCAGCATGAACACAAACGACAGGGCAAAAATATTCATGCGAGGCGCTCCTGTGGCGTGGCTTGGTACGAGGCCAGTGCGCCGCAGGCCAGGCCGGCCAGCAGCCCGGCGGACAAGTCGACCAGCACATGGCGCCGCAGCGCGATGATGGAATAGCAGATGGCCACGCCCAGCGCGAGCGCGATCAGCGAACGAAGCGGACGGGCGCGTTCAAGCAGCGCCCACACGCACAAGAGGGTCAGACCGCCGTGCAGCGAGGGCAGGCAGTTGCGTGGCGAGTCGCCGGCAAGCAGCAGCGCCAGCACCTGCGCGCCAATGCCGCTGCCGCCAACCGGCGCGGGATATGCCAGCGTGGTCGGGTACAGCACGAAGACCGCCCCCGCCAGTACCGCGCACAGCTGCATGGCGCGCGCCAGCCAGGCCACCCGCGCGGCCGGGCCGGCCATGTAGGCATACGGGATCAGGACAAAAAAAGACATGTACAGCCAGATCGCACCCGGGTTGTAGGCGATCATGCGGTCGAACGCGGTTTCAGGCAGCACGACGGCGTGGCCATCGAGCAGGCCGGTCGAAAAATAGACCAGCCCGACGCAGCCCCAGCCGAGCAGCATCTGGCGCAGGCGTGCGGCGGCGCTCATGCGCTCTCCCTGCGGATGCGGCGCCGTTTTACGCTAGGATCGAATGGCGGCACCGTTTCGCTGACGCTCCACGCCAGGCGCCCCGTGTCCACGCCGACGCCCTGCAAGGTGGCGTCCAGGTGCAGGCGCACCGCTTCCAGGGGCGCCGGGCCGAGCGGAGCGCACAGGCGCAAGCTGGCCTCCCCTGTTTGCGTGAGCCGGTAGTCCGCTTCGGCCGGCAAGGATTGCGCCAGCGCGCGCGACAGCAGGTCGGCAAATACGGCTATGCGCGTTCCATCGATGCCAGGCAAGGACAGCATGTCGTCGCAGCGCCCTTCAATGCGCTCGATGGCGCGGGTGGCGCGCCCGCAGCCGCACGGCTCGGGCCTGGCCACCAGCACATCGTCCAAACGGTAGCGCACGACCGGCTGGGTCATTCGACTGAAGTCCGTGATCAATGGGACGAAGCGGCGCCGCTCCGGGTCCAGCCACTGCGGTTCGACATGCACGTATTCTTCATTCAGGTGCAGCACGCCACGTTCGCAGGTGCTGGCCAGGAAGCCTTCGGTGGCCTGGTAGATTTCGTGTACCTGACCGAAGGCGCGTTCGATCAGCACCCTGTCCTGCGGCTCGAGCACTTCGGCTACGGAAATGACCCGCTTGGGCGACAGCGCCAGTTGGCCGGCCAGCACCGCCAGCGCCAGTTCGCGCAGCACCTGGGCCGGGGCCACGATCACGGTCGGCTTGTAGACCACCAGGGCCGCCGTCAGACTGGCGAAGCTCTGGAACAGGTCGAAGAAGGAGAACTGCAGCCACGGCGTGCGCACCGCCTCGTACAGGTTGCTGTTGGCCCGCAAGAACAGGGCCACCCGCTCGCCCGAGAACAGGCCGGCCGGCAGCGCCTTGGCCAGCATCACGCCGGCCCACTGCGCTTTCTCCTTATCGCTGACGGCAAATACGCCGCGCTGCGACGACGTGCCGGACGACAGGCCGACGGTGATGTCGGACACCGCCGGCTTGAAATCGCGGCTGCGCTCTCCCTCCATGGCCGCCGCCATGACCTGCGCCAGCGCCAGGCCGGCCGTGTTCATGGTGTCGAAGTTGGCCGTCATGACGGCCTTGTCCATCGTAGGCCACTGCGCCAGCGGTAGGTCGTGCAGGGGGGCGAAATAGGCGCTCGACTCGCACAGCTCCTCGCAAAAGTCGCGCAGCTTGCGCGCCTGGTAGGCCTCGACGTCGGCGCGGCTGGAAAACGCCAGGCGCCGCGTGCGCCAATAGGACATGAGCAGCCAGACGATGCGCTTCATGCCGGCGCCCGCGGCAGGTAGTCGGCCGTCTCGTCGTGCGTGAGGCAAATGTCCGCCTTGCCCGACTGGTGCAGCGCATGCAGCTTGCGCAAGGTGTCGTAATAACTGGCGCGGTTGTGCTGGAGGATGAACGACAGCTCGGACGGCCCGCGCAACTGCTGATAGCTTTGTGCGACCCAGGCCGAGTCCGACGCCAGCAGCACCCAGCCCTGGTCGGTGTGAATGAAGGCGCCGATGTGGCCGGGCGCGTGACCTGGCAAATCGACGACGATGATCTCGCCGCCGGCCAGCGCGCGCCCCTGCGTGAACGGCGCCAGTTCCGCCGGCAATGCCGCCAGCGGTGCACTTTCGACGAAGCCCAGGCGCGCTTCGATATCGGCTGGCATCAGCTCCGGAACGAAACCCTGACGCACGGCGCCGAAGCCCGACAGGCGCCGCACCGCTTCCCAGCCCGGCTGCGAGCACATCAAGCGGGCGTCGGGAAAGTCGCGCATGCCGGCCACGTGGTCGGCATGAAAATGCGACAGCAGCAGCGTATGGATATCCTTCGGGTCGACGCCATACGCACGCAACTGGCCGTGCAGCGACTCGGCCTGCTCGAACTGCACCGGCGTCACCCACGCGTACAGGCGGAACACGCCCTTGCCGGTCGCTTCGGCGAAGCGCTGCGCATAGCCGGTGTCCCACAAATACAGTCCGTGCGCGGTCTCGATCAGGTAGGCGCGCGACGGGAAGCACAGGCTTTGCAGGCCGCTCCCCTTGAGCACCATGCAGGACGGATGGCTGCAATGGCCGACGCGAAAGGCGGTCACCTTAGCCATGCTTCGCCATCCACTGCGCCGTGCGGCGGATTCCCTCTGCCATGCCGACCACGGGCCGGTAGCCGAGCTGCTGCTGCGCCAGGGTGTTATCGAGCGTCATGTCGAAGCCGATCGCGCCCACGCTGTAGGACGTCAGCGCCGGCTCCTTGCCGCTCACGCGCGCCACCAGCTGCATCACGCGCGCAATTGCCGCCATCACCGGATAAGGCAGCGCGACGATCCGGAACGGCCTGCCGAGCGCATCGTGGAACAGGCTTTGCAAAATATCCTTCAAGCGCACCGGTTCCTGGTTGGTGATGTTGAACGCGCTGCCCGAAGCCAGCGTCGCCTTGTCGGTGGCCAGCAGCATCGCGTGCACCACGTTGTCGACATAGGTGACGTCGATGCGGGCCGCTCCCCCGCGCGGCAGCGGCAGGCTTCCGCCGCGCGCGGCAAGCACGCGCGCCAGGCGCGGCATCAGGACCTGGTCGTGCGGTCCGAAAATGGCGCGCGGGCGCAGGATCACGCAGCGCATCGCCGGGTAGCGCTGCACGCTGCGCTGGACTTCCTGCTCCGCCAGCGCCTTGGTGCGCGCGTAGTCGTTGACATAGACGGCCGGGCGGAATGACTCGGGCACGTCCTGCCGGTCGCGGTAATCGAAGTAGATGGCGGGGGTGGAGATGTGGACGAAGCAGCGTATGCCGGCGCGGCCGGCCGCGTCCAGCAGTGCTGCGGTGGCGCGCACGTTGGCGGCCTCGAAATCGGCCGCCGCGCCCCACGGCGACGACAGGGCTGCGCAATGCCAGATAACCTCTACCCCGGCCACCAGCGCGTCCATCTGCGCCGGCGTGCCGAGCGCCAGGTCGAGCGCGACAAACTGCGCGCCCTCCTCCTGCAGGGCGCGGCCAGCCGCCAAATTGCGCCCGCAGGCGCGCACCTGCATGCCGCGTTCAAAGAGCATGCGCACAGCGTTGCGGCCCAGCCCCCCGGTGGCGCCGGTGACGAGGTAGCGGCTCATAGGTCGAGGGTCATAGGTCGACAATCATCCCGCCCAGCGTGAGCCCGGCGGCGGTGCCGATCATCAGCACGCGCTTGCCCGGCCCGGCGCGGCCCGACATCACCGCCTCGTACAGCGCGGTGGGGATTGAGGCGGCGACCTGGTTGCCGTGGGTTTCATAGATGCGCACCAGCTTGGCCTCGGGTACGCCGATTTTTTTGGCCGTGTGCAGCAGCGCCAGCGCGCTGGCCTGGTGCGGCACGACCACGTCGAGCTGATCGAGGCCAACGCCGGAAGCGTCCATCAGCTTGGCGAGGAAGGCCGGCATCAGCTGCACCGCCATCTTGAACACCCCCTTGCCGTCCATCCGAAACAGGTAATCGGCCGGCGCCGCGCCGGCGCGCGGATTGCGTTTGGTGCCGCCGCCGCGGATTTCGCACAGCTGGCGTCCGGCCGGATAGGATTCAAATCTGGCTGCGCGGATGCCCTGCTCTGGTCCACCCTTTTCCAGAATCACGGCGGCGGCGCCGTCGCCGAAGATGAGCGAGGCTTCCACATCGTCCCAGTCGACCCCGCGCGAAGCCAGGTCGGACGAGACGATCGCGATGCGCGCATAGGCGCCGCTGGCCAGCAGGCCGGCGGCCACCTGCATGGCCGCGAGAAAGCTCAGGCAACTGGCATTGACATCGAAGGCGGGCGTGCCGGCCGGCAGACCGGCTGCGGCGCTAATGAAGCAGGCAGTGTTGGGCAAGGCTTGCTCGGGCACGCCGCAGGCGGCGATCAGCAGCTCGATGGACGACGGCTGCAGCGCGGCGTTCCTGAGCGCGTCATGCAGCGCTGCGGCGCCCAGCTGGCTCTGGGTTTCCTCGGCCGCGGCAAAAAAGCGCGAGCGCACGCCGCTTTTCTTGAACGTGTAGCCGGGCGGGCGGCCCAGGCTGGCATCGAGGCTCTCGGAACTGACGGTCCGCGACGGCACCGCCTTTCCTACCGATAAAAGTCTAACTGGAATCATGACGCATCATAACTTAATGCCAATTGACATACCAAATTCGAGGTCAGACCTGAATTCGCGCTTTTGGGTCTGACCCCGGTTACATCTTGCTGGCTAGGAGCGCGGCAAGTTGCTCCGCCGGCACGGGCTTGCTGAACAAATAGCCCTGGATTTCGTCGCAGCCGGCCGCGCGCAGGAAGGCCAGCTGGGCCTCGGTCTCGACGCCTTCGGCCACCACCGTCAGCCCCAGCCCATGCGCCAGGCCGATGGTGGCGTGGGCGATCGCGGCATTCTTCTGGTCGCAGGTGATGTTGCGCACCAGGCTCATGTCCAGCTTGATCTTGTCGAGCGCGAAGCGCGCCAGGTAGCTCAGCGCCGAGTAACCGGTACCAAAGTCGTCCAGCGCCACGCTGATTCCCATCGCCCGCAATTCGGCCACCTGGGCCAGCACGCTGGCGGTCTCCTTCATCAACACGCTCTCGGTCAGTTCGATGGCCAGCCAAGCGGGCGCCAGGCCGCTGTCGGCCAGCGCCGCGCGCACCACCGCCGGCAAGTTGCCCGCCGTGAGCTGGTGGCCGGACACGTTGACGGCGATGCGCACCGGCGCCAGTCCGGCGTCCTGCCACGCCTTGCCCTGGCGGCAGGCGCTGCGGATCACCCATTCGCCGATCGGCAGGATCAGTCCCGTGTCCTCGGCCAGCGGAATGAATTCGCCCGGCGAGACGGTACCGAGCGCCTCGCTGTGCCAGCGGATCAGCGCCTCGACCCCGGACAGGCGGTCATCGTCCAGCGCCATCTGCGGCTGGTAGTGCAGCAGCAGCTCGTCCCTGGCCAGCGCGCCGCGCAGCCGGTGTTCCAGCGACATCCAGTGCAGCGCGCGGATATTCATCTGCCCGGTGAAGTAGCGAAAGCTGTTGCGCCCGCCCTCCTTCACGTGCGCCAGCGCGGTGTCGGCGTTCTTGATCAAGTCGCCCGGCTCGAGCGCGTCGTCCGGATACAGCGCGATGCCAATGCTCGCCGTCACGCTCAGCTCATGCCCGGCCAGCGCGAAGGGCTGAGCCACCAGTTCCAGCATCTGCTGGGCGGCGGCGTTGACGTCGTCGCCGTCGTCGACATGGGTCAGCAGCAACACGAATTCGTCGCTGCCCAGGCGCGCCAGGGTGTCGCCGGGCTGCAGTTTCGATTGCAGGCGCAGGCCGATTTCGCGCAGCAGCAGGTCGCCGGCGTCGTGCCCGATCCCTTCGTTGACGCGCTTTAAGCGGTCGACATTGAGCAGCAGGATGCCGAGCTGGCGCTGCTGCGGGCGCGCCGCCTCGATCGCCTGCTGCAGGCGGTCGTTGAGCAGCGAGCGGTTCGGCAGGCGGGTCAGCGGATCATGGTTGTGCAGGAACTGCAGCTGTTCGTTCGCTTCGCGGATTTCGGTCACGTCGGTAAATACGCCGACGTAGCCGTCGATCCGCCCTTGCTGGTCGCTGATGGCCGACAGGATCAGCCATTCGGGGAACACGTCGCCGTTCTGGCGCCGGCTCCAGATCTCGCCGCGCCACTGCCCCTCGCTGCGCACCGCGCTCCACACCGATTCGAGGAAGCCGTCGTTGTTCAGCCCCGCGTACAGCATGCGCGGCGACTTGTGCAGCACCTGCGCCTCGGCATACCCGGTGATGCGTTCGAAGGCGGCGTTGACGGCCACGATCAGGTTGGCCGCGTCGGTGACGATGATGCCGTCGCCGGTCTGCTCGAACACGCGCGCCAACAGGCGCAACTTTTCCTCGGCGCGGCGGCGCTCCGTCACGTCCTGCAAAGTGCCGATCAGCGCGGTCGGCACGCCGTCGGCGTCGCGCTGGACCGAACAGCGCCCATGCAGGTAGCGCAGCGCACCGGCGGCGGGATCGGTGCGCATCTCGCCCGCCCAGTCCTTGCCCTCCTGGGCCGCGCCTTGCAGCAGATGGCGGTCGTCGCGGTGGAGCAGCGCCAGGAAATGTTCGAACGGCGGCGCCACGGCGGCGAGCGGGCATCCCAGAATACGATACATTTCATCGGACCATTGCCCCTGAAGTGTATCAAGATCGACCCGCCAGTTGCCGATGCGGGCCAGCTGCTGGGCCGCCTTCATGGCCGCATCGCTCTGGCGCAGCGCCAGGTCGAGCGCGTGGCGGCGCCGCAGCTCGCGCCACACGCGGTAGCTCAGAAAGCCCACCAGCAGCAGGAAGCCGACCGAGACGGCCGCATACGCGAGCGAGGTGCGGCGCCAGTCGGCCAGCATGTCGTCCTCGCCCATGGCGACCAGCACCAGCAGCGGACGCCGCTCGACATGGCGGAAGAAGAAGCTGCGGCGGGCGCCGTCCACTTCGCCGGCCGCGCTGTAGTTGCCCTCGGCCGCATGGCGGCTGTGCTCCATCAGCTCCGGCATCGAGATGCGCTGCTCGAAGGGCGGGCGCTCGGCGCCAGGCACCCGCAGCATCAGGGTGCCGTCGGCACGCACCAGCGCCACCACGCCCTGCGGGCCGGAGCGGATCGAGTCGTAGAAGGTGCGCAGGTAGTTGGGCTCGAGCGCGGCCACGATCACGCCGCCGAAGCTGCCGTCCGGACGGTTGATGCGCAGCGACAGGCCGATGAAGGGCACGCCCAGGCGCGACAGGATCGGGCGGTCGATGTACAGCCCGGCGCCCGGCATGTCGCGGTGGATCTGGAAGTACTCGCGGTCGGCCAGGTTGTAGCGGCCCGGCAGGTGCTCGCTGTCGTGGATCATGTTGCCCTCGGCGTCGAGCAGCCACATGGCGCGAATGAAGGGCAATTTGGCGATGCTGCCGGCCAGCAGGCGGTCGACGGTGGCGTTGCGCTGCGGCGCGTCCGGCGGCAGCAGGCCGATGGCCTGGTCGGTCGCATGCAGCGCCAGTTCGACCGAATCGAGGCTGGCGATGGTCTGCTGTTCGAACACGCGCGTCAGGGTGGTCGCGCTCTGGCTCTGCTGGCGCAGGATGTCGCTGCGCGAGCGCGTCACCTGGAACGCCAGGTTGGCCAGGATGGCGGCGGCGAACAGCAGCGAAAAAGCGAGCGCCAGCGCGCCGACGCGGCGCGAGCTGCGTTCGGGCGGGCCGGGGTCGGGAATGGCCGTCGTCACCGGCTACTGCAACATAGCCTGGCCCTGGCTGCTGCCGGCGCCGTGCAACTGGCTGTGCAGGCGGAAGCCTTCGCGGATATTCTCGCGCAGGACCGCGCCCTTCCACGGCTTGGTGTAGAAGCGGTCGATCGCGCCATGGTTGATGGCGGCCATGATCGGGGTCAGGTCGGCGTAGGCCGAGAGCATGATGCGGAAGGTGTCCGGGCACAGGTTCTTGACCCGCTCCATGAATTCGGTCCCGCTCATCAGGGGCATGCACTGGTCGCACAGGATCACGTGCACCTTGTTGCGCGCCAGGATGTCGAAGCCTTCGGCCGCGGTCTGCGCGGTCAGGATGCGGTAGCCGTCCTGCCCCAGGAAGTCGGACAGCACGTCGAGCATGAAGGCGTCGTCGTCGACGATCAACAGGGTCTGCTGCCCGAGCAGCGATTCGTCGATCGGCGCGGCCAGCGATTTGCCTTCGGCCAGCATCTGCTCGAACTCGAATTCGGACACCGGTTTGCTGAAGTAGTAGCCCTGCATTTCGTCGCAGCCGTGGCGCCGCAAATAGGCCAGCTGGGCGTCGCGCTCCACGCCCTCGGCGATCACCTGCAGCTTCAGGCTGTGCGCCATGTTGATGATGGCCAGCACGATGGCCGCGTCGTCGGGGTTGCTGGTCACTTCGCGCACAAAGGCGATGTCGATCTTCAGCTTGTCGATCGGGAAGCGCTTCAGATAGGCCAGGCTGGAGTAGCCGGTACCGAAGTCGTCGATCGAAATCTTGATCCCCAGCGCCTTCAGGTTGCGCAGCACGGTAATGGTGTCTTCCGCGTTCGACATCAGCGAGCTTTCCGTCAGCTCCAGCTCGAGCAGTTCGGGCGCGATTTCGTGCACCTTGATCGCGTTGAGCACTTCCTCCTCCAGCCCGCCGAGGAAGAACTGCACGCCCGAGACGTTGACCGACAGGTGCACCGGTCCGGTCTGCGATTTGCCCCACTTGCTGATCATGCGGCACGCTTCATTGAGCACCCAGGTGCCGACCGGGACAATCAGCCCGGTTTCTTCGAGGATGGGAATGAACAGCGCCGGCGAGACCATGCCGTGGCCCGGCCGCTTCCAGCGGATCAGCGCTTCGGCCCCGCTGATGCGGCCCGACCCGATATGCACCTTCGGCTGCAGGTACAGCACGAACTCCTGGTTGTCGATGGCGCGCCGCAGCGCGTTTTCCAGGTCCAGGCGCGCCAGCGACTGCGCGTTCATCTCGGCGGTGAAGAAGCGGAAGGCGTCGCGCCCGGCTTCCTTGGCGCGGTACATGGCCGTGTCGGCGTACTTGATCAGGGTGTCGGCGTCGAGCCCGTCCTCGGGATAGATGGTGATGCCGATACTGGCCGTCACCGTCACCTCGTGCCCGCCCAGGTCGAACGGGCGGCGCAGCGATTCGCGGATCTTGTCGACCACGGCCACGGCCGTCTGCGGCCCTTCGGGCAGCATCAGGATGGCCGCGAATTCGTCGCCGCCGAAGCGCCCGATGGTGTCGCGCACGCGCAGCGAATCGACCAGGCGGCTGGCGAACTGGCGCAGCAGCTCGTCCCCGCACGGGTGGCCCAGGGTGTCGTTGATGTTCTTGAAGCGGTCCACGTCGAGGAACAGCACGCCCACCGACCAGCGGTGTTCGGCCGCCTGTTCCAGCGAACGCGTGAGCGCGGAATAAAACTGGCTGCGGTTGGGCAGCCCGGTCAGGGTATCGAAGTGGGCCAGCTTGAGCAGGCGCGATTCGGCTTCCTTGCGTTCGGTGATGTCGCGCGCCACCGCCACCAGGATCCAGCTCGCGCCCGAGCGCAGCGTGCGGCGCTGCACTTCCACCGCCACGCTGCTGCCGTCCTTGCGCTGCACCGTCAGGTCGGCCATCGCGCCGGACTGGTCGCCCGCCAGCAGCTTGTCGTACAGGTCCTGCAGGCGCTCGCGGTCCGGGCCGTTGACATGGTTGGTGCCCAGCGCCAGGAAGTCGTCGCGTTCGTAGCCCAGCATGCGGCAGGCGGTGGCGTTGACGTCCACGAACGTCATGCCCGAGCGGTCGATCAGGAAAATCGCGTCAGCGGTGGCGTCCATCGCGGTGCGGAAACGGCGCAGGTCTTCGTCGAGGCGGATGCGCGCGGTCATGTCGGCCGTCAGCTGCGCGTGGTGGCGCTTGATTTCTTCGTACAGCAGCAGGTTTTCGTAGGCCACCGCGATCTGCGCGCTCACGGTTACCGCCACGCGCTCGTCGACTTCCGAAAAACCGGGCGCGCCCAGCTTATCGACCAGGTACAGCCAGCCGTGCACCCGCTCGCGCGAGGCGATCGGCACGCCCAGGAAGGAATGCACCGGCGGATGCCCGTGCGGCAGCCCGATCGAACGCGGGTCGCCGTCGATGCCGTCGATGCGCACCGGCTGGCGTTTGTCGAGCAGGGTGCCCAGCACGCCCACGCGCGGGGTGGCCGACACCAAACGGGCCTGGCGGTTTTCGCCGACCGAGGAAAAATACGACAGTTCGTCGGCGCCTTCGTCGAGCACGCCGATGCACGCATACTTGGACACGCACACGTTCTGCGCCACCCGGCAACCGATTTCGATCAGCGCGGCCGGATCGCGTTCGGCGCCCAGCTCGATCCCCAGTTCGATCAGGGAGGTCAGGCGCAGGCTCACCGCCTGCAAGCTCGAGAGCGAACTGGACAACCGGTCCGTCATCGACGCCAGGTCTTGCGACGGGGTCGGCGCGTCGCCCTCGTGCGCCAGGCGTGACAGCACGGCGCTGCTCGACTCGACTTCGACCAGGTATTCGGCCACCGTGTTATCGATCAAGAACATGCGGTTCGCGTTGGACGACACATTGGCGATGTGCGGCAGCGTGGCCGGCGCGGTCATGCCCAGCGCTTCGTGCACGGTGCGCAGGATCACGTCCGGGTCGGACGGTTTGGGCAGCACCCAGCGCACGCCGCAGCTCTCGGCCATCGAGATCGCTTCGCGCTCGCGGTAGTTGGCGGTATAGAAAATCACCGGCAGGTCGGCCGTCTCGGGATCGGCATGCAGGCGCGTGACGAATTCGTAGCCGTCCATGTTCGGCATCAGGATGTCGGAGATGACCAGGTCGGGGCGCTCGCTGTGCACCATCTTCAAGCCTTCGATGCCGTTGGCCGCTTCCACCAGCCGGTGGCCGCCGTAGCCAAGCAAGGTCATCAAAAATTCGCGGTTCAATACATGGTCGTCGACGATCAGGATGGTGGCGCGGCGTGGCGCCGGTTCTGAAGCCGGTTCGGCGGCAGCGGCGACAACGGCCGCCGGCGGCAGATAAGCCTCGAGTTCGGCGACAAAGGTATCCGGTTCGATCGGCTTGCCGAGGTAGCCGTCGAAGCCGGCGGCCAGCAAGCGTTCGCGGTCGCCCACCATGGCCAGCGCGGTCACGGCCAGCACCGGGATATGGCGCAGCTGCGCATCCTTCTTGAGCGCGGCGACCACGCCGTAGCCGTCCAGCTTGGGCAAATGGATATCGCAAATGATCAGGTCGGGGGACCTCTCTCGGGCGGCCTGCACGCCTTCGACGCCATCAATCGCCATCAAAGGGGTATAGCCGAACGCCGTCAGCAAATACACCATCAACTCCATGTTCGTGGGGTTGTCTTCGATAATTAGGATCCGTGCAGACACGATTCCGCTCCCTGTGATGTTCCGGCTTGAGCCGCGATTGGCTCCGAAACTCACCAATAATCACGCTACATGTGGGAAATGCAATTGTCCATGACAATGCTGTTCGCAATGACTGTATCACGCCTGAGGAAAATGTTGCTACACAAAATTTATCCAGTGCGCACTGTTATCAACTCATCCATCAAGCAGGCGAGGATGCGCGGGTTGCGCCCCATTGCCACATGGCCTACTCCGCCAAACTCGATGCAGCGCGCGCCCTCCAATTGGCTCGACGTTTGGGGTGCGACGATGTTGTCGTGATGCGTAAACAGGGAGGTGATCAGCGCGCGCGAGGCCGGCGTTTCCTGCGCCGCCAGAGCGCGCAGCCAGCCGCTTTCCGGGGCGTCAGCGCTATTCGTGCGGCGCATCTGGGCCGCATTCTTGCCGACGCCGAAATTGGCCAGGCTGGTGCCGTGGTGCGGCGTACCGAGCGTAAATACGTGCGCCACCTGCTGCGCGCCGTGCGTGCGCAGGTAGGCGCGCGCAACCAGCCCGCCCATGCTGTGCGCCACGATGATGACTTTTGGTACGTTGGATTTTGTGCACAAGGACGCGCAGGCGCGCTGCACCAGCGGCAGGTAATCGTCGATCTCGCCGAGCACCGGCTCGAGGTCGAGCGCGGCGTGGCTGATTTGGGCCGCGTCCAGCAGCGGCGTCAGATGCGCCCAGTAGCCGCTGTTGCAGCCGTAACCGTGCAGCAGCAGCACCGGCGGATGCGCGCTGTCCGGATAGATCCGTTCGCGCGCCGTGGCCGTGGCCATGAACCACGACGAGTGCAGGAAGGTGGCCATGAATTCTTCGGCGAACAGGCGCACCCGCGCCGCCATGCCAAGCCGGAAGCTGTCCGGCGTGACGCTGGCAAAACGCGCCGTCATGACGAAGTTGTTGGCCGTGATCGCGACGCGCACCAGCAGCACGGCCGCGGCGCCGGTGGCCAGCGCCAGCGGCCATGAAGCGAGCGCGCCCAGGCGCACCAGCAGCGCGCCCAGTCCCAGCGCGACGACTGCCTGCGCCAGCAGCAGCCAGCGCAGCATCGAGCGGGTGCTCACGCCAGCCCCGCCATGCTAGGCCACCAGGCGCGCCGCCGGCTTGCCGGTCAGCTCGTGCGCCAGGATGCTGGCCAGGCGCGCGGTGATGCCGTAGATCGACAACTGGGGATTGGCGCCGATCGAGGTCGGGAACAGCGAGCCGTCGTGCACCGACAAGTTGCTGATGCCGTGATAGCGGCCGTTGGCGCCGACCACGCCCTTGCGCTGGTCGTCCGACATGGTGCAGCCGCCCATTACGTGGGCCGACACCACGCGCGTGATGTGCGGCTTGTACGACAGCGCCGCAATGCCCTTCTTCGCCGCGGCCCAGCTGGTATAGCGTTCGGCCAGCTCGTGCACCGGCTGCACCGACTTGGCGCCGGCGGCGAACTGGATCTCGGCCATCGACAACAGCGAGCGCTTGACGCCGTCCCACACGAAGTCGGTGATCGGGTAGTCGAGCACGGGCGAACCGTCGCCGGCCAGGCCCACGCTGCCGCCCACGGAATCGGGATGGAAGCCGTCGCGCAGCAGCGCCAGCAAGCCGTGCACGTGCGGGAACTGGGCCATCACGTCGCTGTGCGCCTTGCCGAAGCCGGCCATCGTGGTCGACAGCAGCAGCGGATGCAGCGGCGGCGCTTCGAGCTTGTAGCCAATCGGGCCATTGATGGGCTGGGTTTCCAGGAAGTGGTCGGAATAGATCGTTTGCGGCGCGCCGGCGAAGCCGTCCACGCGCTGCTCGAAGATGCCGGCCGAAATGACGGTCGGGTGCAAAAAGGTACGCGTGCCGAGCAAGCCGTGCGGATTGGGCGCGTCCGAACGCAGCAGCAGCGCCGGCGAATTGATGGCGCCGCCGGCCACGATGAAGTGCTTGGCGCGCAGGGTCACCTTGCGGCCGCTGGCGGCGATGCCGGTGGCGTCGAGCGCGCTGCAGACCAGGCTGTCGACCTTGTCGCCCTTGAATTCGAAACGCTGCGCGCGCGCATGCGTGAGCAAAGTGGCGCCGTGGTTCAGCGCCGACGGGATGGTCGTCACCAGCATCGACTGCTTGGCGTTGGTCGGGCAGCCCATGCCGCAATAGCCCAGGTTCCAGCAACCCTTCACGTTGCGCATGATGGCGGCGGCCGGAATGCCCAGCTGCGCGGCGCCGCGTTTGAGCAGGTCGTTGTTTTCGTTGGGCGGGGTCAGCCAGGTGCTGACGTTGAGGCGCTCTTCCATCATCAGGAACCACGGCGCCAGCGCGTCGGCGGTGTAACCGGCCAGGCCGAAGTTCTGCTGCCAGTAGTCGAGCGTGGGCGTGGGCGTGCGAAAGCTCGAGGTCCAGTTGACGGTGGTCGAGCCGCCCACGGTGCGGCCCTGCAGGATGTTGATCGCCTTGTCTTTCGTTTTGCGCGCGGCCGACTCCTGGTACAGGGTTGGGTAAGCCTCGGCTTCGCGCATCTTGAAGTCTTTCGAGGACTTGAGCGCGCCCTCCTCGACGATGATCACGGTCAGGCCCGACTTGGCCAAAATTTCGGCCGAGACGCCGCCGCCGGCGCCGCTGCCGACGATGACGACGTCGGCCTCGAACGTGCGGTCGGCTTCGATGGTGGTGCAGTCGACCACTTTCCAGCCCCCGGCAAGGCCGGCCAGGATAGGATCGGGAATCAGCTTGGGATTGCTCATGCGAGTTCTTTCATGGGGCCCGGATAGCCGATGCCGGCCCAGCTGGCCGGGTCGGCGTACCACGAACCGATGATCAGGTCGTGCAGCGCGTGATAGGCCGTTTGCAGCATGCCGAGGCGGTGGAAGCGCCACTCCTGCAGGAAGATGCCGACCTGGGTATCGGTGGCCTGGCTCCAGCGGCCGGACACGCCGGTCAGCATGCGCCGCGCGGGCGCCAGCGCCAGCAGGCCGAACAGGTCCTGCACTTCCTTCTGCGCATTCAGGGGCAGGCCCAGGATGGCCAGGTGCACGCGCCCGGTGGTGGCGTTGATGGCCGCCGCGCGCGCCGGGGCCTCGGTCGGCAAGGCGCCCGCCAGCATGGCCGGGATGATGGCGTCGAGCGCCGCCTTCGCTTCGCCGTCGAGGAGGAAACGCTGCTGCGGACCGGGGGGATGGGTATAGCGGTAAATGCCGCCGCCGGCGGCCAGGGTCAGCGCGGCGAGCGCGCCCACCTTCAAAAAGGTCCTGCGATTTGTTGCCATGTCCCTGTTTCCTTGTAATTTTTTTGTAGTGTACGCCAAACCGGTTAGGGAAAATCAGGGGAAACTAGAGGCTACCATCTAGTCGTTTCTGGTAAAACAGTGACCATGAAGAAAGAAATTCTTGTCCAAAAGCTGGCCGAACAGCTCAAGCTGGTGGCCGCCGAACGCCAGGCCGCCAAGCGCGAGCCGGCCTTGCTGGCCGCGCGCGTGGCGCTCAAGCGCTACCAGTCGGCGCGGCTTGGGGAAACCCACGCCGACCTGCTGGCCAACCCGAACACGCGCGAGGCGGCCGAGTTCTTCCTCGACGAGCTGTATGGGGCGCACGACCTGAGCCAGCGCGACGTCGACCTCGAGCGCATCATCCCGACCTTGCAAAAGATGCTGTCGTACGAGTCGCTGCACACGATCACCGAGGCGATCGTGCTCGACGCCCTGTCCGAGCGGCTCGACACGGCGATGGCGCGGGTGCTGGGGACCGATTTCAGCGAAGGCATGTATATAGCGGCCTACCGCACCGCCACCACGCGCGACGAGCGCATGCACCAGCTCGACCTGGTGCAGGAGCTGGGCGACTCGCTGTGCAAGCTGGTCAAGATCCCGCTGCTGGCGGTGACGTTGACGATCATGCGGGGGCCGGCCTTTTTGGCCGGGCTGGGCGACCTGCACCAGTTTCTGGACCAAGGGTTTAGCACCTTCAAGAAGATGCGCGACCCGGCCAGGTTCGTCGCCACCATCGTCGGGCGCGAGCGCCAGGTGCTGACCAACATCTACGACGGCCGCCACGATCCCTTCGACGTGATCTAGACCCGGGGTTGCTATTTTTGGCGCAAGATCTGGCGGGCAATGCCGCGCAGGATGTTGACTTCTTCGGTTTCGAGCTGGGTCCGCGCGAACAGGCGCTTCAGGCGCGGCATCAGCTTTTTCGGGTTGTCGGCGTCGAGGAAGTCGATCGCCACCAGCGCCTGTTCCAGGTGCGCGAACATGCCGTCGATTTGTTCCAGGCTGGCCGCGTCGCCATGGAAACCGACTGCGCTGGCCGGCGCCGCGACGCCGTCGGCCACCCGGCACTCATACGCCAGCACTTGCAGCGCCTGCGCCAGGTTCAGCGACGAGTAGTCCGGGTTGGCCGGGATGTTGATCAGCACATTGCACTGTTCCACGATCTGGTTCGGCAGCCCAAAGCGCTCGTTGCCGAAAATGAGGGCCGCCGACAGCTCGCCCTGCCCGGCCACGTGCCCGGCGAATTCACGCGGACTCCACACCGGCGGCGAAAACTCGCGCAACCGGGCCGACACCGCGGCGGCGAAATTGCAGCCGTCCAGCGCTTCGGCCATCGAGCCGACAATGCGCGCCCCTTCCAGCACGTCCTGCGCGCCGCTGGCGAAAGCGACCGCCTCCGGGTCCTGCAAGGCGTCGCCAAAGCGCGGGTTGACCAGCACCAGCTCGCTAAAACCCATGGTTTTCATGGCCCTGGCGGCAGCGCCAATATTGCCGGCGCGGCTGGTCTCGACCAGCACGAAGCGCAGCCGTTTAAAAACAGAAGTGGGGTTTTCGGGCATGTTCATTTAAAATAGCGGCATCGCGCAGCAGCGACCAGTCGAAAGAGTGCTAGAAAAAGCACGATTTTAACCGGTTGCCGCCGCACCGCTCTTTAATTCATTCTTGTTCATTACCGTTTGCTGCGCCCGTGGGGGCGCCGCGGGCGTTAGCGTTCTTTTAACGGAAAATATAATGCACCCAATGCTCAATACGGCCATCAAGGCCGCCCGCCGCGCAGCAACCGTGATCCAGCGCGCGTCCTTCGACGTCGACCGTATCAGTGTTACTGAAAAACAACACAACGATTTCGTCACTGATGTCGACCAGGCCGCCGAACAGGCGATCATCGAAACGCTGCTCAAGGCTTACCCTGACCACGCCATCCTGGCCGAAGAGTCGGGTGCATCTTCCAATCTGAACGACGAGAGCGAATACGCGTGGATCATCGACCCGATCGATGGCACCACCAACTTCATGCACGGCTATCCCCAATATTGCATCTCGATCGCGCTGTCCCAGCGCGGCATCATCACCAATGCCGTGGTGTACGACCCGGTGCGCAACGACTTGTTTACCGCCACCAAGGGCGCCGGCGCCTACCTCAACGACAAGCGCATCCGCGTCACCAAGCATGACCGCATCGCCAATACCCTGCTCAGTTCCGGCCACGGCGCCGGCCCGCGCGCGCTCGACGACTACCTGAAGATGTACCAGGTCATGGGCGAACGCTGCCAGGCGATTCGCACCGCCGGCTCGGCCGCGCTGGACCTGGCCAACGTGGCCGCCGGCCGCGTCGACGGTTTCTATGAAAAAGGCTTGAAGCCGTGGGATATCGCCGCCGGCGCGCTCTTGGTGACGGAAGCGGGCGGCATCGTCGGCGAGTTTTCCGGCGAATCGGCCTACCTGTACAAGGGCGACATCATTGCCGCCAGCCCGAAGGTATTCGGCCAGATGGTCACGTTGCTGTCGCCTTTCGCGTAAAATGCGGAACTAAGCCGTTTCGGGAACCATCATTGGTTCCCGCTCCCACCTTATTATTTCCACGGCGAAACTAATTTAGGCTAGACTTCGCTGTTGTGATACTGCAATGCCCGGTGGCTCCGTTTCCCAGTGCCTGCGCCACCTCGGATTTTCTAATACTGATTGCCTGCGACTGGCGCCCCACGGGGCGACGGGCCGATCTCCACCATAAAGTTATCATGTCCTTCTCAAAACTCGGCCTGTCCGATGCCATCGTTCGTGCTGTTACCGAACACGGCTATACCGTCCCGACCCCGATCCAGACCCAGGCGATTCCCGCCGTGCTGGCCGGCGGCGACCTGCTGGCCGGCGCCCAGACCGGCACCGGCAAGACTGCCGGCTTCACCCTGCCGATCCTGAACCGCCTCTCGACCGACGCCATTGGCGCGGCCCAGACCAGCAAGACCTCGGTGCGTGCGGTGCGCTGCCTGATCCTGACCCCGACGCGTGAACTGGCCGCCCAGGTCGAGGAAAGCGTGCGCGTGTACGGCAAGTACACCAACCTGAACTCCACCGTGATCTTCGGCGGCGTCGGCATCAACCCGCAAATCAAGCAATTGAAGCACGGCGTCGACATCCTGGTCGCCACCCCCGGCCGCTTGCTCGACCACATGGAGCAGCGCACGGTCGACCTGTCGAAGGTTGAAATCCTGATCCTCGACGAAGCCGACCGCATGCTCGACATGGGCTTCATCCGCGACATCAAGAAAGTGCTGGCCGTGTTGCCGAAGAAACGCCAGAACCTGCTGTTCTCGGCCACCTTCTCCGAAGAGATCAAGGCCCTGGCCGATGGCCTGCTGGACAAGCCGGCGATGATCGAAGTGGCGCGCCGCAATTCGACGGTGGAAGTCATTGCCCAGAAAATCCACCCGGTCGACCGCGACAAGAAGCACCCGATGCTGTCGTACCTGATCAAGACCAACAAATGGACCCAGGTGCTGGTGTTCATGCGCACCAAGCACGGCGCCAACAAGCTGGTCGAGCAGTTGAATGCCGACGGCATCGGCGCCATGGCGATCCACGGCAACAAGAGCCAGACCGCGCGTACCAAGGCGCTGGCCGAGTTCAAGACCGGCGACCTGCAAGTGCTGGTGGCCACCGACATCGCCGCGCGCGGTATCGACATCGACCAGTTGCCGCACGTGGTCAACTACGACTTGCCGAACATTCCTGAAGACTATGTGCACCGCATTGGCCGTACCGGCCGTGCCGGCGCCACCGGCGAAGCCGTGTCGCTGGTGTGCGTGGACGAGCATGAAATGTTGAAAGATATCGAAAAGCTGATCAAGCAGACCCTGCCGCGCGAAATCGTGCCGGGCTTCGAGCCGGATCCGAATGCACGCGCCCAGGCCATCCAGCTGCGCAGTGGCGCGCCAGGACACGGCGGTCGCGGCGGTCGCTCCGGCGGCCAGGTGGTCAAGGTTGGCAGCGGCAACCGCAATACCTCCAAGCCGCGCAGTGCCGGCGGCGGCGGTCCTGCCGGTGCCGGTGGTGGCGGCGCCAGCCGCGGCCCGCGCCCTGCGCCGCCGCACCGCTCGGGTGGCCGCGGCCGCTAAGCCGTCCCCCGCATCGCCCTGAAAGGCCCGCCAGCGCACGCTGCCGGGCCTTTTCCATGTCGACAATATTTACATTTCGACAGGCAGAATCCGCCAAGTCCTTGATATTGCTACATGGCACAGCCTGTGCTTGGTGAATTGCACTTAATTTTCAAGGAAACAACGATGACAATTCTGCGCCCGGCCTGCCTCCTTTCCGCTCTCCTGATTGCCGCCACCAGCGTCTCGGCCGCCCCGCTCGCCATCGGCAACGGCGCCTACGCCGGCACCTACGTGCGCGATTGCCGCACCGCGGCCGCGCGCGCCGCCGGCTCGCCGACCCCGAACCTGTGCGACGAAGCCACCTCGACCTTCAGCAATACCCTGGTCGACATGCGCTACGACGCCAATTACGGCGGCCTGAGCGCGGCCATGAGCACCATCCATCCGTATGCCACGGGCACCGCGGGCTCGGTCGATGCCGCCGGCACGCCCGGCAGCCTGCTGCTGAATCAGGCGACCTATTCCACCACCAGTTTTGCGCGCGCCTCGAGCCAGGCTGAAGCGCTGCAGAGCTTTACCTGGGATGGCACGGGCTCGTCGCACCGGGCCCTGTCCGGGCGCCTCGACTTCAGCGCCACCAACCTGGCCGACCGCGCCGGCTTCACGGCCGCGCTGACCAGCCCGTCCAACCTGGTCCAGGCCTCGCTCGAAGTGTTTTCCCTGGAAACCGGCAGTTTCGAGATTGACACGGCCTTCGGAGGCCGGCCCGATTTCGCGGCCCAGGCCTCGGTCCGCGCCGACTTCAGCAGCGAGGCCGCGCAATTCTATGAGGAAGCACCCGCCGCCGGCCTCGACTGGCTGCTCGAATTCGATATGGTCATGGGACGGACCTACTATATGGACGCCTGGTTCGGCCTGTGGGCGAAATTTGGCGCCAGTATCGACGCTTCGCACTCCATGCGCGCCACCTTGGGCCAGCTGCAAGCGGACGGCAGCTTCGTGGCCAGCCTCGAGGGCTTGCACCTGGCCGCGGCGTCGGACGACGGCATCCATGAAGGCAACACCGTTCCCGAGCCGTCGGGTAGCGCCCTGCTGCTGTTGGCGCTCGGCTGCGTGGCCGTGCTGCGCCGTCAGCGCTAGGCGCCACGCCGCCTGCCCACGGCATGCCTGCCGTGGGCTTGTTCATCCATAACAAAAAATGCTTGCGTACTCAAGCATTTCCTTTATATACTTGCAGAATCAAGTAATTATCACGTATATATAAAGGAATAATCATGGACAACCTGATCTCGACCAGTACCGACTTTTGCCTGCGTCTGGCGCGCGCCACCGCAGTCCTGGAACGCCGTTTCGACAATGCGCTGGGCAGCCATCACGGCATCAGCTTTGGCGACTACCAGCTGCTCAACCACCTGGCGCGCGCGCCTGGCGGACGGCTGCGCCGGGTCGACCTGGCCGAGCGCGTGGGCTTGACCGCGTCGGGCGTGACCCGCACCCTGTTGCCGCTGGAAAAAATTGGCCTGGTCACACGCCAGCTTGACCCGCGCGACGCCCGCGTCGGCTTCGCCGCCATCACGCCGGTCGGGCACGAGATGGTCGACAACGCCTCGGCCGTGGTCGACCTGGTCAGCCGCGAAGCGGTCCGTGGCATCGATCCGGACCAGGTGGCCATCATGACGGCCATCCTGGGCGGCATCGCCGGCATGAATTCCACGAATAGTTGAGGACCTGATGAACGACCCGAAAAAGGCGCTGCTGCGCGAGGCGAACTTCCGCTGGATGATGGGCGGCGGCGTCATTTCCTCGCTGGGCGACCAGTTCACCATGATCGCCCTGCCCTGGCTGGTGCTGACCATGACCGGCGATCCCCTGACCCTGGGGCTGGTGATTGCCCTGATGAGCATCCCGCGCGCGCTGTTCATCCTGGTCGGCGGGGCCCTGGTCGATCGCTATTCGCCCAAGTCGGTCCTGATGCTGAGCAAGTTCTCGAATGCCTTGCTGCTGTTCATCCTTTCCGCGATGGTGCTCGGCGGCCAGGTGGCGATGCCGGCGGTCTACCTGCTGGCCTTCGGGCTGGGGCTGTCCTCGGCCTTCAGCATTCCTGCAGGCACCTCGATGTTGCCGCACGTGGTGGCGCCGGAGCAGGTGCCGCTGGCCAACGGCATGATGATGGGCATGCGCCAGCTCACCCTGCTGACCGGCCCGCTGCTGGCGGCGCTGGTGTTCACGCTCTATGGCGACGGCAGCGGCGGCAGCGCCATGCGCGGCATCGGCATCGCCTTTGCCCTCGACTGCTTCAGCTTCCTGTTCTCGGCCTGGACCCTGGCCCGGGTGCAGTTGCTGCATGCGGCCCCGAAAGCGGCGCCCGAACCCATGCTGCGCGCCATTGGCGCCGGGCTGGCGACGGTCTGGAACGATGTGTCGCTGCGCGCGGTCAGCGACGCGCCCGCGGCAGGATAGCCCGGTCCCATCAAGAAAAAAAGCCGGCGCGATGCCGGCTTTTTTCGTGCAGCCCCACGCTGTTTATTGCCTGATGATGCCGATGATGGCGTCTTCGTGGGTACAGCTCGGGTTTTCGAACGCAGCGAAGAAAAAGTTCGCATTGCCGACGGATCCGACCGTGCATTTCTTGCCTGTGCCGGCCGGTCCGCCATTCGTGTAGCGCACCTGATACTCCCAGTCGGACACGAAGCCGGTGCCGAAACCAAACACGGCGCGCCCCGTCGCATTGATCCAGACCTGGCTGCCGCTGGTGGCGAAAAAGCTCGAACAGTTGCGCCGGTTGATGGCCCCGCCATTGAGCGGACTTGGCATGCCTGCCACGTCCAGGGCCGCGAAAATGGGCAACGCAGCCGGCACCTCCAGGCTGAACAAGGGCGCGCCACGCTCGCCCGGCAGGGCGCCCTGGTTGGTGCAGGTGGCCGAGTTGCCGGCAAACGTGGCAGGGAAAGGCCGCACGAAGTTCGCCAAGGTAATGACCGCCGGCAATCCCGTCCAGTTCGGGTTGCTTGCGTTCACCCGCAGCGTGACCGCGCGCTCGGCGCAGGAAACGCGCGGCAAGGTGGGGTTTTGCGCCGATATCTGGGCCAGCTGGCCGTCGAAGGCGGCGCGGTCGGCGTCGCTCATCATCGCACTTTGCACGTAATAGCACAGGATCGCGAAGTCGCTCACGGCCGCCTCGTTGAGCGGCGTGGGCAGAACCGGGCCGCGCGGGTAGGCGGGCAGTTCGACCGGCGTGAACGGCACATTGGCCCTGCTAAAGCGTAGCTGGAACGGGGCCTGCCGCGGCCCGCCCGTGAAACCGTCGCCGTTCAGGTCGAAACGCGAATAGTCCGGCGTGTCGGGACGTGCATTGCCGCCGTAATACTGAGGAAAGAATTCCTGCAGGAAGCGCAGCGCTTCGGCATAGGTAAATTGCTGCGCGGGCAGCACCGCCGTGGCGCCAGGCTTGAGCAAGGCGGTGCGCACGGGGGCGTCGTCCAGGCTGCTATCGAGCGCCAGCACGGCCGCGTAGGCATCGATCATCGGCGCGCTGCCGACGCAGGTGTCTTCGCGCGTGCGGACCGATTCGATGCGGTACTTGATGTCGGCCAAGGGCCACTGCGGGCGGATGGCGATCATCGATGCCACCAGTCCGGCCACTTGCGGCGTCGCCATGGAGGTACCGTTTTTCAGGTCGAAGGTGTCGGGGCTGGTAAACGAGTACACCCCGTTGACGTAGCCGCCGATCGCGCCGACGTCGCCGTTCACGTTGGAATACGGCGCGTTACAGGTTGGCAGCACGCCGGTCGGGATCACTCCGGTATCGCGCGCCTCGACCACCAGCGTATTGGTCAACGGCGGCACGGGGGCGCCGCTTTCCGCCGAGATCATCTCGGGCAGCAGCGCCGCAGCGCTCCAGCGGCTGTTGAACCTGGCATCCTGCCTGGTAGCGTTGCCGGCCGAGGCGACGGTAAACACGTGATTGTCCCAGTCGAACAGCGCATCGCTGTTGCTCAGGCGGATGCCGCGCGCCCAAATGCGCCAGGCGAAGGCGTCGCTTTGTACCGTTCCGCGAAAGCGCGCCCCCAAACTGATATTGAGTACAAATTTTCCGTCGGGATTGGCCCGCACACGTTCGGCGATGCGCATGCGCATGACAGCGATCTGGTCGATCGGCGGGCCGCTGTGCACCCTGGTGATGTCGATCACGGTCAATGGCAACGCGCGCGCCAGCGACCCGGTTACCAGGCCCAGGGGGCCGCTGCCCCCGAAGCTGCCGGCCGCGATACCGATCACGTGGTAGCCATGGGTGCAGGGATTGGGGTGTTCCGGGGTCGCGACGCAATCGAACGCGCTCGGGTTGGCGCCGCTGGCCGCCGATACCAGCTGGGTCGGGTTACCTTGCCCGAAATAGTCGATCACCATCAGCTCGGGCTCGCCGCCGCCGGCAAACGCGGCGCGCGCATTCCACACGGGCGGCATGCGCGCGCCCAGGTGATTGAGGATCGGGCTCTGCGCAGAGAGCGCCAGCGCGGGGTCGATGGACGGCGGCAGTTCGTCAGGGACCGGCAGGAACGACACCGACGCACTCTCGATGCCGGGCAAGGCGGTGAGCGCCGCGGCCACTTGCATGAGCGCGGCCAGGCTGCCGGGATCGGGAACCTGCAAGGTCACCACCCGGTTCATGCGCATCGACCAGACCAGGCGCGCCGCCACGCTGTTGAGGGCCGCGTTGACCTGGCCCACCGTGGCGTTGTCGGCGATCACCGCCTCGAGCTGGGTGCGGTAATAGGCAGCGCCGTTCGCGTCGAGCGCGCTGGCAAGGTCCGCTTCCGTACGCGCGGCCTGGTATTCAGGAATCGCATCGGCGGCCGGACTGTCCGGCGCGCCGTCGAGCAGGATGCCCGGCAGCGTGGGCGGCGTGCTCGACGCCGTAATGCGCCACACCAGCGCCGCTGCATCGAACGGCAGGCTGCGATCCTGGCGAATGGTGATCGTGTCGGCCGGGCTGGCGCTGGCGCCGCCGCCAATCGCATCGAAGGCCACCGTTGCATCGACGATGGTGGCACCAGCCCCCGCCGCCGTCAGCGTGGCATGGATGGCGCTGAGGGCCTCGCTCCCGTTGTTCCTGAACGAGACCCTGAACACATAGTCGAACACGGTGCGTCCGACGCGCGTTGCGCCCACTTTGGTGATCCCGGTCACCGCCAGTTGGGAGGCATCGGCGACGACCATTACCGGCGCCGCCTTCGCTTGCGCAGCTGGCGTGCTGGGCGCCTGGCCGCCGCATGCGGCCAGCGCCGCCGCCAGCAGCACGGCCATGGCGCGCGCATTCCAGGATGCCGCTTGTTTCTGATGGGTTCGCATGTTGGTCCCCTCAGCAAGCCGCGGCGCGGCGCCGGCGCGCACAGGCCAGCAAGCCCAGGCCGGCCAGCGCCAGGGAAGACGGTTCGGGTACGCCATTCGGCGGTGGCACATCGAACGGCGTGGTCATGCCGCTGGCGAGCACCGCGAAGCTGGCCGGGTCGATCACCTGGAACGCTTGCGCGCCGGGCGTGCCGCTGCCGGCAAAGTCGAAACGCAGCGAAAACCCGGACAGACTGCTGCCGGCGGGCAGGCCCGACCCGAGCGCAAGAACGTCGTAGAAGCCGTCGGCAGGCAGGCCAGTGTCGGGCTGGATTACGAGCCGATCCCAGCCGGCCGGCGTGCCGTCCACCGCCAGATTGCTGTACAGCCCGGCAGCGAAGTAGATCGACAGTTCGGAGATCGCCTGCGCGCCTGCCGGATTGACGACGGTATACGCGTACGACCATTGATTGCCCACGAGATGGGTGCTGCTGTACTGGATGGTCGGCGTGCTTTGCATCATCTTCGCCGAGGCGAAGGCCGGCACGATGGCGAGCACGGCCAGCGCGCTCAGGCGCGCGCCGGCGCGTCGCAGGGCGCCGGAAAAGTCAGACCAGGAAAACTGTCGATACCCGAGTTTCATGCGTTTCTCCATGTTCGCTGAAGGGACGCGATGCCAATCGGCAGCGCGCTGCTTGCCCCGGCTACCTATGCAAGAAAGACGCCAAGCCTGCCGTCATGGGCGCGTGCGCGTCGCCGCCACTGGCCGGCAGGCCGGCGGCCAGGCCATGTCAAACAAGCCGACGCGCGCATCGGCCTGCCTGCGGTAGGATAGCGGCATGCCACAATTTGCCGCCAACCTGAGCCTGATGTTTACCGAACTGGACTTTCTCGACCGTTTCGACGCCGCCCGCGCCAACGGTTTCGCGGCAGTCGAGTTCCTGTTCCCCTACGCTTTTCCGGCCGAGGCCATCGCCGATCGCCTCGCGCGCGCGCAGCTGCAACTGGTGCTGCACAACCTGCCGGCGGGCGACTGGGACGCCGGCGAACGCGGCATCGCTTGCGACCCGGCACGGGTGGCCGAGTTCCAGCAGGGCGTGGACCTGGCTCTGTCGTACGCCCGCGTACTCGGCGTGCGCCAGTTGCATTGCCTGTCGGGTATTGTGGCGCCGGGCATGTCGCCCACCCTGGCGCACGCCACTTACATCACCAACCTGCGCTTCGCCGCAGCGCGCCTGGCCGAACACGGCATGCGTTTGCTGATCGAGCCGATCAACACCTTCGACATTCCCGGCTATTTCCTCAGCGGTAGCGCGCAAGCGGCCGACATCATCGCCGAGTGCGGCATGGACAATATCTTCATGCAGTACGACATCTATCACATGCAGCGCATGGAAGGCGAACTGGCCAACACCATCCGCGCCAACTTCCCGCTGATCAGGCACATGCAGCTGGCCGACGCGCCCGGCCGGCATGAACCGGGCACGGGCGAGATCAATTTTCGGCACCTGTTCGGCCTGCTCGACGAGCTCGGCTACGAAGGCTGGATCGGCTGCGAATACCATCCGCTGGGCGATACCGTGGCCGGACTGGCATGGCGGCACCAGCTGCAAGCAGGAGCTTGATCCTGAGCAAATTGTTCCACCCTTTGTAGCGCAAGAATGGGAACTTCCGGCGCGCCACTTGGCGCGTGCCCGAAAGGACCCATGAAATCCTGCCGCTCCCTCGCCGCCCTCGTCCTGCTGGCCGCCAGCTTTTTGCTCGGCGGCTGCGCGTCGAACAATGTCAGCCTGTACGAAGTGCGCGAATTCGCCGACGCTTCCGCCAAACTGGGCGGCTATACCGAGTTGTCGAAACGCTACCGCGACACTTATCTGCGCGAGCAACCGTATTTGTCGCCCGTGGCCGACCGCGTCGCGCGCGAGAACGATGCCAAGCGGCGCGCCGTCTACGAGGATTTCGTGGCGGTGCAAAAGTCGCTGGTGCTGTACATGCAAACCCTGAGCATGCTGGCCGGCGACACCCGCTACGACCTCACGCCCCAGCTGGACGACATCGGCAACGGCGTCAAGGGCCTCACCGGCGGCCTGGAACAGCGCCACGTGGTGGCTTACACCGGGCTGACGCGCCTGCTGACCCGGGTGATTGCCTCGGGCTACCAGAACCGCAGCGTGGAAACCATGGTGCGCGACGGCGACGCCCATGTGCGCGTGCTGCTCGACGGCATGATGACCCTGACCCGGCTGTACAACAAGACGCACGACAATGAAAAGAAGACCGTGCTCGGCATTTTCGACGTCGAGATCCCGTTTTCCGGCAAGGCGCAAGACCGCATGCTGGTGACCATGGCCAAGGTGCACTACATGGACAAGGCCCAGGAATACAAGCTGCTCGACAAGCGCTACGACATGGCGCTGCAAGGCTTGACCAAGGTGGCGCTGGGCCACCAGAAAATGCGCGAGCACCTGAACGATATGTCGGGCACCGAGCTGCGCCACATCCTGGCCGACTATGCGCGCGACCTGAACCTGATCCGGGGCGCCCTGGGCAGCGACTAAACCTTGCGGGAGAACGAGATGAGAGACGATGCGAACGGCCTGTCGACGGTGACCCAGATCGAAGCGCTGGCCGACCAGTTGTCGGCCATTGCCGACGAAATCCACAAGCGCGTGATGAAAGACATCAACGGCCACAACGGCGGCCCCATCAGCGAAGTCGAGCAAACCATCGCGCGCGGCCTGCTCGACGACGAAGTCTTGCTGCGCCAGCGCGCCGACGGCCTGTATGCCGACGCCGCCATCTATACCGTCAAGTCGCTCGGCCAGTCGCAGCAGCAGATCGTCAAGCTGACCGCGGACGCCGCCGAGAAAATCCGCAAGATCAGCAAGATCGCCAACGTGGCCGGCCTGGTCGGCGGCGTGCTGCTGCTGGCCGGCGCCGTGGCCACCGGGCAGGCCGCGCCCATCGTGGTGGCAATCGAGAAAGTCAGTAAGCTCGTCAAGCGCGTCGTCTGACGCCCGTGCGTGCGCCCCACTGCGTGCGGAACGCGCTACACTGGAACCAGCCAGCGTACACGGCCTCTCCCGACACTCTCTCTCCTTGGTGCGTGCCCATGAACGGACTCGACACGGGGCAGTTGGCGCTCCTGAAAGCCATCCTCGAACAGCGGCGCGCGGCCCTGGCCGGCGACGCCGAGCTGGTCGGCGCGCGCGACCTTGCCGTGCAAGAAGTGGAAACCTCACCCGCCGACAAGGCCACGGTGCGCCTGCTCAACGACCTGGCGCTCGAGGCGGCCGACCACAGCGCCGCCCAGCTGCGCAGCCTGCGCTACGCGCTGGCCAAGTTCGACGATGGCAGTTACGGGCAATGCGAGGAATGCGGCAAGCCGATCGGCTTTTCGCGCCTGCAGGCACGCCCGGAAGCGCGCCTGTGCATTGCCTGCCAGACGCGCGTTGAAAAGCGCCAGGGATAATTCAGCGGCGCCTCAGCACATGTGCTGGCCGCCATTGATGGCGATATTCGCCCCGGTCACGAAACCGGCAATGTCGGACACCAGGTAGGCGATCAGCGCGGCCACCTCGGCCGGTTCGCCCAGCCGCCCCATCGGAATTTGCGGCAATATCTTGCTGGTCATGATGTCCTCGGGCACTTGCATCACCATCTTGGTGCGCAGATAGCCCGGCGAGACCGTGTTGACCGTGATGCCGTGGCGCGCCAGTTCCAGCGCCGCCGCCTTGGTAAAGCCATGCATGCCCGCCTTGGCGGCCGCATAGTTGGCCTGGCCGAATGCCCCCTTTTGCCCGTTGACCGAGGAGATATTGATGATGCGCCCCCACTGCTGGGCGATCATCGGTTCGATCGCTTGCTTGCTCATGTTGAACACGCTGTCGAGGTCGGTGCGCATGACCGTGTTCCAGTCCTCCGGCGTCATTTTCGACAGGCTGCGGTCGCGCGTGACGCCGGCATTGTTGACCAGCACGTCCAGCCGGCCCAGTTCCGACAGCAGGCGCTGCATCATCCATTCCGCATCGGCGTAATCGGCCACGTCGACCTTGAACGCCTTGAAGCGGTAACCTTCGTCGCGCTCGGCGGCCAGCCAGCCTTCGGGCGAAGCATTGTGCGGCGAATACGTGGCCGCCACGCTGAAGCCGGCATCGTGCAGCTTGCGGCAGATCGCCGTTCCCAATCCGCCCATTCCCCCGGTAACGAGGGCAACGCGTTTTTCTTGCATTTTCACATCCCATGTTTTTATTTGTCCGAGCCCAAGTCTACGAGCGCGTACCCCGCCGACCTTTGCGCAAGATCAAAGCTTGGGTTAACTGGTTAAACATGATGGGGATCAACTTCAACCTGGAGGCCCTGCCATGGCATATCCGACCATCCTCGTCCATGTCGACGAGCACCCGCGCGCCGCCGAACGGATCGGCGTGGCCGTCCAGCTGGCGCTGGCGGGCGGGGGCCATCTGGCCGGCGTCGCCGCGACCGGTGTGTCGCGCTTCCTGTACCACAGCATGCCGCCGGAACAGGACGACCCCACCCTCGCCCTGCACCTGGACATGTTGCGCGAACAGGCGCGCGCTTCGCTGGCGCGCTTTAGCGCCCAGTGCCGCGACGCCGGCGTGGCCTCGTGCGAGGCCCACGTGCTCGACGATGAAGCCGGCGCCGGCATCAGCCTGCGCGGCCGTGCCGCCGACCTGATCGTCATCGGCCAGGCCGATCCGCGCGGCGCGCGCGGCGCCTCCGACTTGCCGGCCTATGTCATTTCCAACTCCGGGCGCCCGGTGCTGCTGGTGCCGCTGGCGCCGCATGCCGGCAGCATTGCCAGCGTCGGGCAGCGCATCCTGGTGTCGTGGGATGGCGGACGCGAAGCGGCGCGCGCGCTGCAGCTGGCCTTGCCGCTATTGCGCCAGGCCGGACAGATCGACCTTGCCGTGTTCGAGGTCGCCGCCGACGAGCACACCGTGGCCGACGCCCTGGCCGCCGATCCGCGTCCCTGGCTGGCCCGGCACGGCGTCACGGCCACGCTGGCGGTGCATGCGATCGACCATCACCGCAGGCTGAGCCGGCGGCATGAAGTGGGGGAAAGGTTGTTGTCGCTGGCAGCCGGGAGCGGCTACGACTTGCTGGTGATGGGCGCCTACGGCCACTCGCGCTTCAGGGAATCACTGCTCGGCGGCGTGACCCGGACCGTGCTCGAAGCGATGAATCTGCCGGTCTTGATGGCGCATTGATCAATTCCCGCTCGACCAGGCAAGGGCGCGGATGCGCGACACCTGGCGCCGCGTCATCATGGCCCACAGTTCCTGCGCCTGGACCTGGCTGGCCTTCATGCGGCGCGGGGCCGCCAGCGCCAGTTCGCAATCGCTGTCGGACCATTCCTCGAACTGGATATCGCCCGTGCTGCTGACCTCGGCCACATACATCAGGCCGTCATCGTATCCAAAACGCAACGCCGCGCTCAGCGGTTCGGGCTCGGCCGCGCCGTTCGGGCGTTTTCCGTACAGTTCGGCGAGCTGCGCGGCGAGCTGCTGCTCGGTGGGCGCGGCAATGTCGCGTCCATCCACACTCGTGAGGGTGACCCAGGCCTGTGTCATGGACGCGTCCTTCGTGTCGGAACTCAGTCGGCGATGCAAGATATGTACACTGCATAATACCGAAAAACGCTTCCATGGGAAGCGTTTTTGTTGGTCCCGGCCGGGGCGCGCTAGTGGATCAGTACCGGCAGGCTGAGCGGGTCGAAATCGGTCCAGTCGCCCTGCTCGATGGTGCCATGGGCGCGCTCGATATGGTCCGAGCCGAGGCGGCGCAGCACTTCGAGCGCCTTTTCTTCGTCCCCCGGGCCATCGGCTGCCACCGCCACCAGCATGCCCGGCTTGCGCGGCTCGAAGCGGTTCTCGCCCGTGCCGCCCGCTTCGCCTTCGCCGGCTTCCTTCATCGTCGACAGCGTGTACAGCGAACCGACGTGCGCGCCCACCAGGCCGCCCACGGCAGGCCCGAGCGGACCGGTGACCACCGAGGTGGCCAGCCCGATCGCCGCGCCCACCGCGCCGCCGGCAGCGGCGCCTTCGACCACGCCCAGCTGCGATTCTTCGGCGCCGGGCGACTTGTCGCGGTCGCCGCCGATGGCGGTCATGTCGTGCTGGCCCGGCTGGTTCAGGAAGAAGGAACTGATGCGGTCCTCGGCGAAGCCAGCGCGCATGAGTTCGTTACGGGCATGCTCGATCTGGTCCTGAAGTTGGAAATGTCCTGCAACAATGTTCGACATGCTGATTCCTCCTGCTTGAGTGAGCCTTCAGCATGCGCTCCGCGGGCGCCGGCATCTGTTCGCCACCGTACAATGGAGCTTGCATTATTGCCATTGACCGAAGCCCTGCGGGTCCGCTTCGGGCTGCGGCTGCGGCAGCCAGGCGCGCGGATCGACCCGGTAATACTTGAACAGCTCGGCAAACAGCGCGCCATGCCGCTCCGACATCTGCCACGGCTTTTCGAAAAAGGTTTCGGTGGCCACCGCGAAAAATTCGGCCGGACTGGTGGCCCCGTAGTGATCCATGACGCTGTGCTGGCGGTACATGGCGTCCACCCGCAGGTTGGCAAAGTCGCGCGAGAGCACCTCGGACCAGTTGCGGTAATTGGTCGCGCTGCCCAGGTAAGGCGCGCCGTTGTTGCTGCCCGATTCGCTGTCGAGCTGGTGGGCAAATTCGTGCAGCACCACGTTCTGGCCGTCGGTCCAGTCGTGCGCGCCGCGCTGCACGTGGTCCCACGACAGCACGACCCGGCCGTCGCCCCAGGATTCGCCCAGCAAGTCCTGGCGCTCCTCGGACACCACGCCGGCCTCGTCGACCTGCCTGCGCGGCACCAGGAAGGCGCTCGGGTAGACCAGGATGGTATGGAGCGCCGGATAGACCCGGGTCGGGCGGTTCAGCAGCAGCAGGCAGGCCTGGCCGGCGATGGTCAGGCGCATTTCGTCGTCGACCTCGAGCCCGTTGCACCCGACAAATTTCTTCTGGTGCAGGAATTGCTGGACCAGCTTGTGCAACTGGTGCTGCAGGTCGCCCGACATGCATGAATAAATCGGAATGTTGCGCGCCAGGATGGCTTGCCATGCCGGCGCCATGGGCCGCGCCAGCACGCGCTTCAAGCGCCAGGCGGGATAGCCGAAGGCCAGCGCCAGGCCGGCCACCAGGACGCCAAGCAGGATCACGGTTTCCATCAGCTTTCCCGGGGCAGGCTAAATGCTTGCGCGAGCAAGGCGTACGAATGCTGGCGTACCGCGGGGTCGAAAGCCCAGGTGTTGACGACGATCTCGTCGAGCGCCAGGCTGGCGGCCAGCGCGCTGATCCGCTCGGCCACCTGGGCGCCCGTGCCCACCAGCGCGGTGCGCCGCAACTGGGCGATGCGCGCGTTTTCCGCCTCGGTGAACGGGTGGGCGGCGGCCTCCTCGGGCGACACGAGCGGGCCGAACAGGCCTTGCTCGAAGCGCACCCGCCAGTGCTCGCGCGTCATCAGCTGGCGCTGCGCCTCGGCCTCGCTGTCGGCCGCCAGCGCCCACACGCAAATGCTCGCGTGCGGCGTGGGAAAGCGCGCGCTGGGCCGGTAATTCTGGTGATACAGCGCCAGCGCCTGCTCCACGCCCTGCCCGTCGCTGAAAAAATACGCGAACGCATAGGGCAGGCCCAGGTGGGCGGCCAACTGCGCGCCATAGTCCGAGCTGCCCAGAATCCACATTTCCGGGCTGGTCGGCCCCTGCGGCTGGGCCGTGATGGCGCGGTAAGGGTGGCCTTCCGGCATGCGCTTGCCCTCCAGCCAATGCTGCAAGTCCTGGATCTGGCGCGGAAACTCGTCGGCGCCGGGGCTGGCGTGCGGGTTCAGCGCGCGCGCCGTCAGGCGGTCCGAACCGGGCGCACGGCCCAGGCCCAGGTCGATCCGGCCGGGGGCGATGGCTTCGAGCACGCGGAACTGCTCGGCCACCTTGAGGGCCGAATAATGCGGCAGCATGATGCCGGCGCTGCCGACCCGGATCCGGCTGGTGGTGGCGGCGATCGCCCCCATTAGCACTTCCGGCGCGCTGCCGACGATGCTGTTGCTGTTGTGGTGCTCGGACAGCCAGTAGCGACCATAGCCCAGGGCGTCGCAGGAACGCGCCAGCGCCAGCGTGTGGACTATGGCGTCGGCCGGCGCCATGCCCCTGGAGACGGGCGACTGGTCGAGGACGGACAGTTTCACGGGCATCAGGCTGAAGCTTGGCTGGCGAAATAGGCGTCCAGGGCGTCGGCGTTGCCGATCAGCTTGCCGCCGATGAACACTTGCGGCCAGGTCGACTGGCCCGATACCGCGCGCAGCACGCTGGCATTGACCTTGCGGTCCTGACTGATCTCGGTGTATTCCAGGCCATGTTCCTTGAGCGCCGCCTTGGCGCGCGCGCAATGCGGGCAGCCCGGCTTGGCGAAGATCACGACCGGCTCGGGAATGACGGCGTTCGGATTAATATGGCGCAGCATGGTGTCGGCGTCCGACACTTCGAAGGGATCGCCCTCCTTCTCCGGCTCGATGAAGGCCTTGACGACGATGCCATCCTTGACCAGCATCGAATAGCGCCACGAGCGCATGCCAAAGCCGATAGCGCGCTTGTCGACCAGCATGCCCATGCCGGCGCTAAAGTCGCCATTGCCGTCCGGGATCACGGTGATATTGGCGGCTTCCTGCCCGGCCTTCCATTCGTTCATGACGAAGGCGTCATTGACGGAAATGCACACGATTTCGTCGACGCCGCTTTCCTTGAACACGGGCGCCAGTTCGTTATAGCGCGGCAAATGGGTCGACGAACAGGTCGGCGTATAAGCGCCGGGCAGCGAAAACACCACCACGGTCTTGCCCTTGAACAGATCGTCGCTGCTGATGTCCTGCCATTGGTCGTTCGGGCGCGCCTTGAACGTGACTTTCGGTACCGGTTTGCCTTCGAGGGATGCAGGGGTCGGGAGCATGGTGTTCCTTTCAGTGAGCAATGGATGGACAGGCGCGACAGTCGCCGCACAACACAAATGGGGCCCCTTGATCACTTTTCAATTACATTTTGCGCCACCCAATGCAAACGGGGCCGGACCCGGGAATATCCCGGATCCGGCCCCGCCGCTGTGCTGCTGTTGCTCAGCTCAAACTGGTTCCTTGGTCGCCGATGGCGCCGCGCCGAACAGGGCCGCTACCAGGGGATCGCGGGCAACCGGGCTGCGGTTGACGCGGATCGCATAATGCGTGTCGTCGGCCAGGATGTGGAAGTGGCGACCGGTGCCGGCCATGCTCTGCTCGCGCAGGCCTGGTCGTTCTTTGCGCGGAGCAACACCTTCGCGCTTCGGCTGGACAATTGCTGCCAAGAAAGCCTTGACCCGCTCCGGGTCGGGCGAAATCTGGTACACGGCCTTGCCCAGGTAGGTGGCGGTACCCTCGATATAACGGGCCAGCTCGATCACGCCCGCTTCGCGCAGGTCGCGGATGTATTTACGGGCGCCGGACGGCGAAAACTTGAGGAACCAGGCGATTTCATCGGCCAGCATTTCATGGGTCGACAGCTCGCCGATCAGCTTTTGCATGTTTTCGATGCGGCGCTGGGTGGCCGACGTCGAACGCACGCGCTCGATCGGCGCCATGGAAATGGGCGGCCGCTCAGCCGGCTGGGGCGCGACCCGTTCAATCAGGGAGGAGTTCGACGCGCTGTGAACTGCAGTCATGTCGCCTTGCGCCGCATTGCGCTGGTTATTCGTTGCTTGCATTTGAGTACTCCATCAGAGAGATAGTCATTTTGTCCGGACCCGGCTTGTACCGTTTGACAGGCTGACAACACCGGGGTTCCGTACTTCTGAGACTCATATTGCCTGCGCCAGATCAACTGATCTGTGCGCCATCGAACACTCGTGAACAATTTACTTCCTGACGACATCTTTTTGCGCTAGCCAGCCTGTGTGCGTTGGCGTACAGATCTGCAAGTTTGCTTTGGGTATATTGGTGTCGTTCGCGCGATTGTCGCGTGTGCATCGACTTACTGATGTTTGGTCTGCCTGCCCCCGGCTCGCGACATTTATAAAAGGAACCACCATGAAAATTACCTCCCTGTTGGCAGCACTGTTGGCCGTCGTCGCTCTGAGCGCTTGCGAAAAAACCACCGTGAACCCATCCCCAACCGTCATCACCCCGACCGTTGAAGTGCCGGTTGCAGTACCAGGCCCTGCAGTTGCAGTGCCAGTTCCAGGTCCTGCCGGTGCTCCTGGCACCCCAGGTGCCGATGGCGCCAAGGGCGCTGACGGCAAGCCAGGCGACACCGTCATCGTCGTACCGGAAAAAACCAACTAAGTTGCGTTGACCGGTAGTACCCATCGCGCCACCGCGTCCGAACAGGACGCCGTGGCGCGATATTCGTTTACGGGCGCACGATTTGTCGCGCTATGCACACACTCCACCGAACAGATCCCTTTTCCGCTGAACTCATGGCTTCTGGCGCGAGTCGAACTGGATTCTCGCACTTGCGATGTCGTCAATGTTTTCAACAATTTGGGAGCTCCCTGTGGAAAAACGCAAAAAAATTGCCCTGGCAGTGGCCATGCTGTGGTGCGCCGGCCCCGCGCTGGCGCAAGATATCAACCCGTCCTGGTACCTCCAGCCCAGCGTGCTCGGCATCAAGCCCGACAAGGATTTCGGCGTCGACCAGCGCGACTGGGGCGGCGGCTTCAAGATCGGCCGGCCGGTGGCGCGGATGTGGGACGTCCAGATGGGCGTGACCCATGCGCGCGCCAAGGAAAACGGCGCCGAATACCGGCAAACCCTGGCCGGGATCGATGCGCTGCTGATGTTGTCGCGCCAGCGCTGGCGCCCCTTCGTGCTGCTGGGCATTGGCGCCCAGCGCGACGATGTCGACAACCTGGTACGCAGGGTCAGGAAAACCTCCCCGTACGCGAGCGCCGGCCTGGGTTTCCAGCTGGGCTTGAGCGAACGTTGGGCCATGCAGCTCGACCTGCGCACCGTGCACGGGCGCCTGCGCGACGAAGCGCTGTTCGGCTTCGACAAGAGCAACAACACCTACCTGACGCTGGGCTTCAACTACGCGCTGCACCAGCCAGCCCCGCCGCCACCGCCGCCGGCGCCGCCCGAGCCGCCGGCCCCGCCGGTGGTGCAGGAACCGCCGGCGCCACCGCCACCGCCGGCGCCGCCGCCGGCCCGCTTCGAAAAAGTCACGCTGGCCGCGACCGAACTGTTCGCCTTTAACAGCGCCACCCTGACCATGCCGCAGCCGCGTCTGGACGAGATCGCCGCCGCCCTGGCCGCCGACCCGGGCATTACCGACGTCGACATCACCGGCTACGCCGACCGCCTTGGCTCCGACAAATACAATCTGAAGCTGTCGGAGCGGCGCGCCAATGCGGTGCGCGACTACCTGGTCGGCAAGGGCATCGAAGGCGGGCGCATGAAGGCCTACGGCAAGGGTGAAGCCAATCCCGTGGTCACCTGCAACAACAAGCGCCGGGCAGATTTGATCAAATGTTTGGAACCGAACCGACGGGTGGAGGTGGAGCAAATTACCATCGAGCGTCGCGTGCAGTAAAAGCACGCCGCGCTGCCGCATCCAGGGGCCGCGCGCCCCTTTTTGTGTTTCAGGAGAAGACCATGATGGAAGTAAAGGAGTGGCTCCCGTTTTCCAAGCAATTGAGCAAGGTGATGCGCTGCGCGCTGGACGAATGGTTAGCCCACCGCGCCGCCAGCAAGGGCGCGGCGCTGGCCTACTACACCGCCTTCTCGATCGCGCCCATCCTGGTGCTGGTCATTGCCGTGGCCGGCTTTTTCTACGGAACCGAGGCGGCCGAGGGACGCTTGCTGATCGAGCTGCGTGGCTTGCTGGGCAGCCAGGGCGCCGAAGCGGTGCAACTGGTGCTGGCCGGCGCGCGCAACAAGGAAAGCGGGGTCTGGGCCACCGTCATCGCCACCATCTTGCTGGTGGTGGGCGCGACCACCGTATTCGCCGAGCTCAAGGACAGCCTGGATGAAATCTGGGAAGAGCCACCGGCGACCGGCAAGACCTGGTGGCTGATATTGCGTACCCGGCTGTTGTCGTTCAGCCTGATCCTGGTGCTGGCCTTTCTGCTGATGGTCTCGCTGGTGGTCAGCGCCGCGCTGGGCGTGCTTGAAAACTACGTGGGCGGGCTCTGGAAAGACGCGACCGTGCTGCTGTCCTGGCTGGCCGCAGCCATCAGTTTCGGCGTCATCGCCCTGCTGTTCGGGGTGATCTACAAGCTGCTGCCGCGCGTAAAACTGTCGTGGCGCGACGTGACCATCGGCGCGCTCGGCACGGCGGCCCTGTTCAGCCTGGGAAAATTCCTGATCGGCCTGTATATCGGCAACAGCGGCGTGGCCAGCAGTTTCGGGGCGGCCGGCTCGGTGATCGCGCTGCTGCTGTGGGTGTACTACTCGGCGCAGATTTTCTTCCTCGGCGCCGAGTTCGCTCGTCAGTACGCATTGCAGCTGGGCAGTCTGCGCAACAAGCCGGAAAAGGACAGCGGCACGGCCAGGGTCAGCAACATTCGCTGAGAAATTACTCCCCCAGCAGCTCGGCCACCACTTCCATGCCCTCGACGCGCTCGGCCACGACCTTGATCATCACCACCACGGGCACGCCCAGCAGCAAGCCCCACATGCCCCACAGCCAGCCCCAGAACAGCAGGCTGACGAATACCGCGGCCGGGTTCATCTTGGCGATGCGCCCCGTCATCCAGGTGGCGATCACGGTGCCGACCAGGGTGGCGATGCCGAGCGAAGCGCCGGTCACCAGCAGCACCATGCTCATCGATTCGAACTGCATGAAGGCGGCCAGGCCGGTGGCCACGGTAATTAACAGCGGACCGAAATACGGCATGATGTGCAGCAAACCGGCCACGATGGCCCAGGCGCCCGCGTTTTCCAGGCCGATCGCGCGCAGCGCCACCCACATCAGCAGCGCCAGCAAGGTATTGGTCACCAGCAGCATGAACATATAGTTCTGGATCGAGGTATTGATATCGTCCAGGATGTGCACGGTGACCTTCTTGCGGCTGAGCGACGGTCCGGTCAGCTTGACCAGCTTGCGCTTGAAGGTGTCGCCCGCCAGCAGCAAAAAGAACACCAGGAATACCACCATGGTGGCCTGGGAGATGAAACCGAGCAGGCTCATCGAGCCGGCCAGCACCCAGTCCATGATCTTGAAGCTGGTGCCGGTGGCCACCTGCGCCGGCGCCTTGCGCGGCACGGCGCGCTTGTCGTCGCCTGCCACATTGGCGGCCTGCTCGATCTGGTTGGCCGCCGCCTGCACCTGGGCAATCGTGCTTGGCGTGCCGTCGTTGGTGTTGCGCAGGATTTTCGTCACCTTCTGGGTGATGCGCGGCAAGTCGTCGACGATATTGAAGAATTCATCCTGCACCCGCTGCCCCACGCCGGCCATCGCGCACAACATGGCCACCGTGACCAGGGTGGCGCCGACCGGGCGCGGGATCTTGATCCGTTCGAGCCACATCACCAGCGGATTGAGCGTGTAGGCCAGGAAGATACCGAGCAGCAGCGGCACCAGGAAATCCTGCGCCCACTGCAGCGCGTGCAGAAAGGCGACGATCGCGATGGTGCCGAGCGCCATGCCGCGCGCATTGACGTGGATCGGAATGCGCAGGGCGGCCGGGTCCGGCAACACAGGCGGCGGCGACACTTCAGCCTGCGCCTCGTTGACGATGGACGCTTCGGCGGGTGGCGTGACGACGGGATCGGCGAGCTGCATGGGGTCTCTGCTTGGAATGAGGTGACGAAAAAGGCCGGCAACAGCGCCGGCCCGGATCGGTGGCGACCGGTAGCGATTATTTTACGCGCACGTCGTTCTTGACCGAAGTGACGCCCTTGACACCGCGGGCAATTTCCACGGCCTTGGTCGCGTCGGCCGGATCGGCAACGAAGCCCGACAACTGCACCGACCCCTTGTAGGTTTCCACATTGATTTCACGGGCCTTGATGGTCGGCTCATTGAAGATCGAGGCCTTGACCTTGGCGGTAATGACCGAGTCGTCGATATACTCGCCCGTGCCTTCGCGGTGCGGGGTCGAGGCGCAGCCGGCGACGGCGATCAGGGAAGCGGCAAACAGCATGGTGGCGAGGCGTTGTGCGAGTTTCATGGAGGACTCCTTGGTGGTTGAATGGGTGTTCTTTTATTTTCCGTATTGCGACTTGGCGGTCGCGACACAGCTATCCTTGGCCGCGCCGGCAAACGCATCGCATTTTTCGATGGCCACCTTGTATTCGGCGGTGCGCTTGTCGTCGCGCGCATCGCTGCGCGCCTCGATGGCTTTCTTGTCGGCCCGTGCATCGGCCTGGGACGCGATCAGGGTGGACTTGGCCTGCTTGATACAGACATCCTTGTCGTTGCCGGTGAGCGCATCGCACTTGGCCTTGTCGCGCGCATAGTATGCGTCCGCAATTTTCAGACGCGACTGGGTATACGACTTGAGTGTGTTCTGGTACAGGGCCGACGCTTCTTCGCGCATGCGCACCCGGCTGGCATTGGCTTCGGCCTTGCACACGTCCCTCGGGTTGCCGGTGATCGCGTCGCAGCGTATCTTGGCGGCCTTGTAGTCCGCTTCGGCGCGGTCCTTCGCCTGCGTGTAGGCAGCCTTGGCTTCGGCCGTCGGCGCGGCCATGGCGGCGCCGCTGGCGCACAGGGCAAGGCCCAACAGGGCAGGCAATAACGTGGTGTTCTTCATGGTCGTTCTCCGTTGCGGTAGATACTGGCTACTGTTGTACCCGACTTGCGCTGCCCTTTCCGTACGCTGGCGTACACATTTCCCCGATCTTTTTCCGAGGTGCAAGTTGCATTGTATGAGTGCGGCACCGCACAGACCCAAGAAGTGTTGCTGCTTATCCTGACTCTACACTTTGTCAGGAGAACAACATGAAACCGACTCACACTCTCGCAGCCCTCGTCCTTGCCTCTACCGCCTTGCTGAGCGGCTGTGCCAGCACTTCGGCGCCACATGGCAGTTACAACAATAGCGGCGCCTACAACAATAGCGGCGCCTACAACAATTCGGCGTCCACGTCGATGGGCTACGGGACCATCGATTCGATCCAGGTCACCCGCGGCAGCGGCCAGACCAGGGGCACCGGCGCCGTCGTCGGCGGCCTGGTCGGCGCCCTGGTAGGCAACCAGGTCGGCAGCGGCAGCGGTCGCGCCGCCGCCACGGTCGCCGGCGCTGTCGGCGGCGCGGTCGTTGGCAATACCGTCGAAAGCCGCAATGCGGCCAATAACGGGCGCGATATGTACCAGATCGGCGTGCGCCTCGACAACGGCGACTACCGCACCATCGTACAGGACAGCGTCTACGACCTGCGCGTAGGTAACCGCGTGCGCGTGGTCGACGGCCGCGCTTACCGCTATTGATTTGAGCAATACATTATAAATAAAGTAGTTCCGCCCACCTGATCGACCACCTTTTAAGGAGCCCATTATGGGTACCATCCTGCTCGTCATCCTCATTCTCGCCCTCGTCGGCGTCCTTCCGACCTGGAACCACAGCCGAAAGTGGGGATACGGCCCGACCGGTGTCACCGGTCTCCTGGTTGTGGTCCTGATCGTCCTGCTGCTCACCGGGCGGCTGTAAGCGAAGCTCAAGCCGGCGCCCTGTGCGCCGGTTTTTTTGCCTGATCCACTTACGAGGAGTTGCCATGAACCTGATGCAATCCGCTTTGCTGCGCGCCCTGCTCGCCTGCAGCGCACTGGCCATGGCCGGCGCCGTTCATGCCCAGGCCGCGGGCGACCAGAACGTGCCGGCCGCCACCGCACAAAAACAAGCCGCCGAGATCAGCCGCGGCGACCCGCCCCGCTGGCACCAGGAAGACAGCACGCCAGCGGCGCGCCTGCGTACGATCCGCAAGGAAATTGCGGCCGGCCTGCAAGAAAACCTGGGCGCCTGCCGCGCCTTGCCGGCGGCCGAACGCAGCGCCTGTGTGCGCGAAGCGCGCGCCACTTATCAGCTGGAAATGGCGGGCGCGCGGGCCCGGGCGGCAAGCGGCAGTTAGCCGACGTGCTCAGCGCGTGGCCTGCCCGTCAGGCCAGCTTGCGCTGCTGCGCCGGGGGCAACTCGTGCACCACCACCGCCGTATCGTCGGCCACGTTGGCCAGCCAGCCGGCATGGCTCAGCGCGCGCATGGCGTCGGCATAGCCCTGGCCCCAGCGCCATTCAATTGACCCCTTGGAAAAATTGACATCCTTGGCCGCCATGTGCCAGTCGCGTCCTGCGTACGGCAGGCGCACGATGTGCAAGGTGGCGTCGCAGCCCAATGCCAGCAGATCCGCTTCGTCCTGCGGGCTGCGGCTGCCCGCCGGCAAGCGTGCGTACAGCTGACGCAGCTTGGTCTGCATGCTGTGGGTCTGGATGTAATCGTCGATGTGGCGCTGCGAGCGCGACGCATAGGTGACATCCTTCTGGCGCGTGGACACCTCGTCGAGGGTGGTCGGCTCGGGCCCTTCGGCGCTCCACAGGTCGACCATGAAACACAGGGTGTCGCCGCTGGGCAGCTCATTGAGTACCGATTCGAGCGGCGTATTCGAATACAGGCCGCCGTCCCAGTACAGCTCACCTTCAATGCGCACCGGGGCGAAGGCCGGCGGCAGGCTGCCGCTGGCGCGCACGTGGTCAGGGCACAAGTGGCCATTGTTGCTGTCGAAATGGGCCAGCGCGCCGCTGCGCACATTGACCGCGTTGACGGTCAGGCGCATGCCGCCGGGGGCATTCAGATAGTCGAAATCGACCAGCTCGGCGAGCGTCGCCTTCAGTTCGCTCGTGTCGTAGTACGACGCTTGCTCGGGCGGCACCTTCATGCCGTACGGGAAACCGCTGAACAGACGCGGCGAAAAAAATCCGGGCGCGCCGCGTAGCACGGTGTCGACCGTGTTGACCCAAATATTGTAGCGGCGCAGCTCATCGGTCACCTGGCCCATGTCGAACGCATCGGGATGGGCCACGCGGTCCCAGAAAGCCTTGACCCGCTGCAGCCGGTTGGCCTGCTCGTTGCCGGCGATGAGCGCGGCGTTGATGGCGCCAATGGACGTGCCGACGATCCAGTCGGGCACCAGGTCGTGTTCGTGCAGCGCCTGGTAGACGCCGGCCTGGTAGGCGCCCAGCGCACCGCCGCCCTGCAGCACCAGCACGATGCGCAAATTGTCGGGATTTAAGGGGTTCTTCTTCTTGCTGCTCATGCTGTCGCCCTTCGTTCATCGATAAAAAGACGGCGTCGAATCCGAAGATTGCGACGCCGCTCAAGCCCCACCATATCCTGCACTTGTTATTGCAAGGCCAGGTGCGTATGCCTGGCATGGGTAAATCAGAAAAGTGCCCTGCCCCGGCGCTGCTGCACGTACAGCCCCACCGCCGCGGCCACGGCCAGCACGCCCAGTGCCGGCTTGACCAGCCGGCGCCGCGTGATGAAGCCGAGGATGCTCACGGCAAACGGCATGATGGCGCCGACATTGATGCCGGTCGGGCGCAACAGGCCGTCCACGCGCGAACGCAGTGCCCAGCTGGCGTGATCGATGGCCTGGTGAAACAGCGCCTCGGGACGTGCGCCCTGCTTGACGCCGGCCCGGGCGTGGACAATGCCGACCCGGTAAAACTCGGCCTGGCGCAGCAGGCGTGCCTTGCGTTCGGCCAGCGCGTCTTCCTTGCTGCCGGACGTTTCAAGGCCGACGATGCCGCGTTGTTCAGTGTTTTCATCCATGATGGTCCCCTCAGAGCAGCATGTCGCGGTCGTTTTTCAGTTCGTTCATGGTCTCGGGGAAGGCCAGCTTGCCCTCCTTGAGCATGGCCTTGGCCTTGAAGGCCAGGGCCACCGTGGCCGCCAGGAACGCCAGGAACAGTACCAGCAAGATCTTCCAGCCCATCGCCTCCCACGACAGCGCGACGATGATCGCGCTGCCGAAGGCCAGCGCGAACAGGCAGCAGATGACGGCCAGCGCAAACACCGCCAGCAGCGACATCACGTGGTTGCGCACCTCGGACAATTCCAGCGCCGCCAGTTCCACGCGCGACACCAGCAGTCCGAAGATGTTTTTGGTCAGGGCCGTCAGGCCGCCGATCAGGCCGGGGCCATGCACTTGTACAGAGGTGTTGTCCATGGCGTCTCCCGGCATAGATTATTTGCGGCCCAGGATCACACCGACCAGCAAGCCGACGCTGGCTGCGGCGGCGATGGTGCGCCATGGGTTGTCCTTTACATAGACATCGGCGGTGTGGGCCAGTTCCTTGCCTTTGACGATAGCTTGGCCTTGCACTTGCGATGCCTTGCTCAGGGCCGTGTCGAGCATGGCCATGCCGCGCCCGCGCATTTCTTCGGCCTTCTCGCCGGTCAGTGCCGCCGCTGCCGTCAGCAGGGTCTGGGCATCCTTGACCAGGGTCTTGACATCGGTTTGCACCGCGTTCACATTGCCATTCAGGGAAGCGCTGCCATTGCCGCTACGGGTGGTGCTGGTGGTATCTAACATGATGAACTCCGATCGTTGGTGGGTAGGTGTATGCAATGCTGACTTACTTGGCCAGAAGGTCGCGCATGTCGTCCGCGTGCTCTTCTTCTACGGCCATGATCCCGACCAGCAGGTGCTTGGTGGTCGGATCCTTGTCGCCTATGGCGGCAATCATTTGCCGGTACGATTCGATCGCCACGCGTTCGGCGATCAGATTGGACCGGATCATCGATTGGACATCGTCCGAATCGTTGTACTCGGCGTGGCTGCGGGCTACCAGCGTGGCCGGGTTGAAGTTGGGCGAACCGTTCAGCTGGACGATGCGTTCGGCCAGCGAATCGGCGTGGTCCTGCTCCTGCTGCGCATGCTCGAGGAACTCGGCCTTGATGGGGCCGTTGCCCACGCCGCTGCAAGTGTAAAAGTGACGCTTGTAGCGTAGCACGCAAACCAGTTCGGTGGCCAGTGCATCGTTGAGCATCTGGATGATCGCTTCGCGGTCGGCCTGGTAGCCGTCGGTGACGGCGCCGTCGTTCAGGTTGGCGGCGGCGGCGCGGATGGCGGCGACGTCGAAGCCGTGCGCCAGTGGCGTTTTGCTATCTTGCATGATGTTTTCCTTGGAGGTAAATTATTAACGGGCCGGGATAGGTGCAGCCGAATTCGACAGCACGATCTCAACCCGGCGGTTCATTTGCTTGTTGGCGGCGCTGTCATTCGCAGCGACCGGGAATGCTTCGCCATAGCCCTTCATGGCCACGCGCTGCGGCGCCACGCCCATGCCGACCAGCGCATTGCGCACCGAGGCTGCACGGCGGTCCGACAGGTCCTGGTTGTAGGCGGCGCCGCCGACGCTGTCGGTGAAGCCCTCGACCAGCACGGTGCGCTCGGGATTTTGGGCCAGCACTTCAGCGAGCTTGCGCAGGTTGGCGACGCCGGCCGGGGTCAGGGTGGCCTGGCCGCTGGCGAACAGCACATCGCCGATGGTGATGATCATGCCGCGTTCGGTTTTCTTCGCCTGCAGGTCGCTCATCATCGCTTCAAGCTGGGCCGTACGGGCCTGGGCTTCGCGGGTGCGCGCTTCGGCGTCCGCAGCGGCGCGCTGGGCGTCGGCGGCCTGGCCCTGGGCCTGGGCTGCGGCGGCCTGGGCCGCGGCGGCGTCGCGCTTGGCGCGGTCCGCTTCGGCGGTGCGCGCTTCGAGGCGCACCTGGTCGCGTACCTTGCCCGAATTGGCGACGTCGGCTTCGGCGGCCTTCTGCTTGGCTACTTCGTTCGCGGTGGCGATTTTTTGCTTGGCGATATAGGCCAGCTTGTCGATCTGTTCGAGGCTGTCGCGCTTGGCGGCGGCGGCATTGGCTTGCTCAAGCGCATCACTTGCCTGCTTGAATTCAAGCGGCGCATAGCTCGACACTTGCGGATTGTTATTGGCACGGACGAAGTCGCCGCGCGCCTGGTCCAGCAAGGGCGTGCTGGTCGGGGTGCTGGCGCAGGCGCCGAGCAGGATGGCCGTCGCCAGGATGGTTGACTTGAGCATCATGTTTTTCATGAGAATTCCTTTTTTATTGTGGTGGCGCCATTAGCGCAACTGATGGATCGGCGTTTGCATAAGCCACGCTAATCGCGTTTACTTGCTGTTGGCGCGGTCGACTTCATTGCGCAGCACGCGCAGGTCGGCGTCCAGGGCAGAGGCTGCAGCCTGGGCCTTGGCCGAGTTGGCCTTGCTCTGCGCCAATTTCGCGTCGGCCTGGGCCTGCGTCGCGAGGTCGCGTGCGAGGGTGTAATCTTTGGCTGCCAGCGCGGCATTGGCGCGCATCATTTTTTCGCGGGCCAGGTTGATCTCGGCAGGAGCGAGGTCGGCGGCGCCAGCGCTGACGGCGTTTTCAACGGCATTCTTGGACACGGCAACGTCGGCCGTCGCCGGCGCTTTTTGCGGGCTCGAACAGGCCGACAGCGCCACCAGCATGGCGGCGCAAAATGCCTGGGTCAAATGGGTTTTGGATTGGTTTGTCATTATTGGTTCTCCGGATGAATTAGTGATCTCGTAGTAACGTTATATGCTGATTCTTTAACAAGTTCGGTTCGCTGACGCACATAGCTATGGAAGGTGCGGCATCGCACGCAGTTTTGGGCTGCTTTGCGCTAAGCTGGCGCCATTGATTACGATAAGGATTGCCATGACCGAAGCCGAAGCGAGCGCTGCCAACGCCAAATCCCAGCCCCAGCAGGCCGCGCCCGCGCCCGCCCCGGCGCACTGGAAGCGCGGCCGCATCCTGCTCGCAGTGGCCGGCGTGCTGATCGCCATCCCCGCCGTGGCACTGGTGGTGCTGCTGAACTACGACTGGAACCGCGCGCGGCCCTGGCTCAATGCCAAGACCAGCGAAGCGATCGGCCGCCCCTTCTCGATTGACGGCGATCTGAGCCTGACCTGGGAAAAGCAGGCCATGCCCGAGCGCGACAAGAGCTGGCGCGACTACATTCCGTGGCCGCACCTGGTGGCCAACGACGCCCGCATCGGCAATCCCAAAGGCGAAACCGGTGACATGGCCACGGTCAAGCAATTCTCGTTCTCGCTCAGCCCGCTGGCTTTGCTTGCCAAGCGCATCGAGATTCCCCTGCTCCGTTTCGCCTCGCCCAATGTGTCGCTGCTGCGCAGCGCCGACGGCAAAAACAACTGGACTTTCCGCCACGAGGACAAGCCGTCGCCATGGAAACTGGACCTGGAACGGGTCATTTTCACCAAGGGCGTGGTGCGCTATAAAGACGCGCTCAAGAAGGCGGACCTGACGATCGACATCGACAACCTCAATGCCGACCCCAAGTACGGCGTCAGCTGGAAGGCGCGCGGCAGCTACAACGGCGCCCCCGCCAGCGGCAGCGGCAAGGCCGGCGCCGTGCTCTCGCTCAAGGAACAGGTCACGCCCTATCCGCTGCAGGCGGACGTGCACATCGGCGCGGTGCGCATCGCCATCGAAGGCACGCTCACCAAGCCGAGCCAGCTGGCGGCGATCGACTTCCGCCTCAAGCTGGCCGCGCCCAGCATGGCGCGCCTGTACCCGGTGCTCGGCATCGTGCTGCCCGAGACCCCGGCCTTCCACACCGAAGGCCAGCTGACCGGCACCCTGGCCCGCAACAACAGCCTGTGGATCTACGACAAGTTCAACGGCAAGGTCGGTTCCAGCGACATCGCCGGCCACCTGGAATACCAGGTCGGCAAGCCGCGCGGCAAGCTCAGCGGAAAAGTCGTGTCCAAGCTGCTCCAGTTCGCCGACCTGGGCCCGCTGGTCGGGGCCGACTCGAACGCCAGCAAGGCCGCGCGCGGCGTGGCGCCGGTGCAGCCGCCCGGCAAGGTTCTCCCCGTGGAACCATTCCGCACTGAACGCTGGATGGCGATCCACGCCGACGTCGAGTACAAGGCCGAGCGCATCATCCGCGACAAGCAACTGCCTATCAGCAAGCTCAGCACCCATCTGACCTTGCAGGAAGGCGTACTCAACCTGAACCCCCTGAACTTCGACATGGCGGGCGGCAACCTCAGTTCGACCATCAAGCTCGACGGCAGCGGGCGCGAAGGAAAAAATGCGATCCGCGCCACCGCCAAGATCAGCGCGCGCCATATCCGGATCAAGGAACTGTTCCCCACCATCGCCGCGATGCAAGCCACGGTGGGCGAGATCAATGGCGATGCCAAGCTCAGCGCTACCGGCAATTCGGTCGCCAGCCTGCTGGCCAACTCGGACGGTGAAGTCAAGAGCATGATCAACCAGGGCACGGTCAGCAAGCTGCTGCTTGAACAGATGGGCTTGAACATCGGCAACGTCATCCTGACGAAGCTGTTCGGCGACAAGCAGATCCAGCTCAACTGCATGGCCACCGATTTCGGCGTGACGAACGGTCTGATGCAAACGCGCATGTTTGTCGTCGACACCGACACCGCGATCATCACTGCAACGGGCACCATCAATTTATCCAACGAGCAGATCAACCTGACCTTGCGCCCGGAATCGAAGGGCTTGCGCATCTTCTCGCTGCGCGCGCCGCTGTACGTAAAGGGCGACTTCAACGCGCCCAAGGTCAGCGTCGACAAGGGCGTGCTGGCCATGAAGGCAGGCGGCGCGATCGCGCTGGGGCTGGCCGCACCCGTGGCTGCCTTGATTCCTTTGGTCAATACCGGACCAGGCAAGGACAGCCGCTGCGCGCAGCTGCTGGCCAGCGCCGCAGTGAAACCGGTCGCGCCGCCACCGAAGGCAAAATAGAAGATTGAACTATTTTTGCCTCTTTTGAATTTGATATGGGTTATGCGGCGTGCGGGTTGATTTTTGAG
>JAZKCA010000072.1:0-34635 GCA_040388275.1 Pseudomonadota bacterium | reverse complement strand
TGGAGCGCGTGATGATCAAGTTTGCGGCCGTCAGAAGTTCGTTTGCATTTCATTCTAACATTATATTACGAATTAACTTTACTTTCTAGAAGGTTAGTAAGCGACGTCTATCCACCGTCGTTTCCACTGAAAAACGATAGGGGCTGCGCGCGCCAGGGCGTCGCATACGCATAACCGATGACTTCGCCCTCGCGTTCGCAGACATACCATGGCAGCTGCGCGATGACAGTTTCAATCCGGGACGCCATCTCGGCCGGCGTGACCGCCTCCTCTTCAAAGGTGATGGTCGTGCTGGTGACATAGTGGTTGTAGATTGCGGCGATGGCAGGTGCATCGGCAATGGTGGCGGGTCGCATCATGAAATCTTGCCTATATTTTCGCAACCAGCCCGGAAAGCTTTTTCATCTCGCGCTCGTTGCGTTCGCTGTAGCGGTCGGTCAAATAGTCGCTGCGGCCACGCAGCAGGAGTGTGAATTTGAAAAGCTCTTCCATCACATCGACGACCCGGTCGTAATAGCCGGATGGCTTCATCCTGCCGGCCTCGTCGAACTCCTGGTAGGCCTTCGGCACCGAAGACTGATTGGGAATGGTCACCATGCGCATCCATCGCCCGAGCAGGCGCAGGGTATTGACGACGTTGAACGACTGCGAACCGCCGCACACCTGCATGACCGCAAGGATGCGGCCCTGGCTTGGCCGCATGGCGCCCTGCTCAAGCGGTATCCAGTCGATCTGGTTCTTCATCACAGCCGTGATGGCGCCATGCCGTTCCGGACTGCACCACACCTGCGCTTCGGACCAGAGCGACAGCGCGCGCAGCTCCATGACTTTGGGATGCGTGTCAGGCACGCTGCCTGCCATGGGCAATGCGGTCGGATCGAATATCTTGACCTCCGCCCCGAAATGCTCGAGGATCCTGGCCGCCTCCTCCGTCAGAAAACGGCTGAACGAGCGTTCACGCAAGGATCCGTACAGCATGAGCACACGCGGGGGATGCGACAAGTCGCCGACCGGGGCCAGCTTCTCGAGCGTCGGTAGATCCAGTTGCTCCGGCTTGATATTCGGAAGATGTTGAAGTCGTTCGGTCATGCGTCCTTCCCGCTGCCCGGGACAGCTTGTGATTGTGTAGCGGCGATCGATGGTCGATAAAGCCAGCAAAATACCAGTGTCGCCGCGCCGGCGCCGGCCAGCTGGGCGATGATGAAGCCGGGCGTATCGACCGGCCGAATTCCCGTGAACGTGTCAGTCAGGCTGCGCGCCAGGGTGACCGCCGGATTGGCGAACGATGTCGACGAGGTGAACCAATATGCCGCGACAATATAGGCCGCAACGGCAAACGGCGTCATGCCAGGACGGCTGCGCGTGCAGCCGATGATGACGCCAATCAGACCGAACGTCGCGACGAACTCGCTCCACCATTGCGCCGCGCCGGTGCGCACGTGCTGGGAGACGGAGAAGACGGGTTCACCGAACATCAGGTGCGCTGCGGCCACGCCCGCGCATGCGCCGAGGATCTGCACCGCGATGTATGGCCCGACCTCGACGGCCGGCGTGTTCTTCTGCCACGCCTGTGAAAGAGTCACGACCGGATTGAAATGCGCGCCGGAGACAGCGCCAAACATCAGGATCAGCGCTGCCAGGCCCGCCCCGGTGGCGATTGCGTTGGCGAGCAAGGCAATGGCCGTGTTGCCACCGGCGAGGCGCTCTGCCATGATGCCCGACCCGACCACGATCGCCAGCAAAAAGGCGCTGCCCAGGCCTTCCGACGCAATGCGCCTTGCGAAAGTCATCGTCCTGACCCGGCTTGGAGCGCGGGCGCACACGGAAGGCCGCCGCAGCAGTTCTCGCCAAGGTAAGCAATCAAGGCATTCATCGTCGCGAAGTTGGCGGCGTAAATGATGAAACGGCCGTCCTGGCGCGGCTCGATCAAGCCGGCATGCGTGAGCTCCTTCAGATGGAAGGACAGCGATGACGATGGCACGCCCAGTTCCTCTGCGATTTTCGTCGCAGCCAGCCCCGTCGCGCCGCGTGTCACCAGCAAGCGAAAGACGGCCAGCCTTGACTCCTGCGCGAGAGCCGCAAGCGCCTTCAACGCTCGATTCGTTTCCATCGCCACTCCTTATAGAATTCGACAATTCTACATTAATGGAATTATAGAAGTAAAGCGGAAAACTGCCGGCCTTCGGTCAGGATTGGGCGAAACCCTTGCGCACCAGCGGGTCGCCATCGTCGAAGCAATACGAGGTCAACCAGAGGCGCAATAGATGACGCTTGAGTTCTGGCTGCTCCGCATCGTCGTACTCGGTGCGCGAATGCAAAATCACGGAATTCTTCAGGAATTGCATGTCGCCTGGCTGAAAGTCCATGTCCAGGTAATTGGCAGGATCGTTCGCGCAGGATTCGATCAGGGCAAGCAGTTCTTCCTGCGCGCCGCTCAGACGCGGCACGTCCGGATATTGCTGGGCATTGCGGATATACCAGCCAATGTAAAAAAAACGCAGGTGACCATTGACGGTGCTGCAGATCGGCATTTGAATCGTGGGCGGATGGCCGGGCGGCGCATCGGCGGCGATATCCCAGTGCATCGGTGCAAACAGCGCGGGCAGCAAATCGGGGCGGTTCGCAGCGATGTGATTGTAGATCGTCATCGATCCGACGATGCGCGACAGCCCGCCGCTCTGGGCGCGCTTCAGGCAAAGCAGGCCAACGATATCGGATCCATCGACGTGGAAATCCTGCTTCTTGCGGGTCTTGTACAGGCGAATTTTGCTATCTGCCGGGTCGGCGCCGATATCGCGCACATGACCCAGCAGTTCGCCATCCTTACTTTGGGGAACCGCGGTGCCCATGTGCAAGCCAAGCGCCCAGTAGGCCCGCGCCGCATCATCGTCCGAACAGGACAACTGGTCCAGTCCCCGCGCAAAAATAAACCCCCTGCCCGCGTTCAATTCCGTCAGCCAGGTCCTGGCGGTCGCCTCCAGGACGGCGCTGCGGACCAGGTCCAGGCCGATCTCTTCGAGCTTGCGGCCGCTGGCGCGCATGGTCGCGATCGCCGCTGCCAGCGCGGCCAGTTCTTCCGCACCGAGTTGATAGCTCCATCGGCCTTGCCGCACCAGTTCCGCGCCGCGCCAGACTGTCGGCCCGGTCATCAGGACCGCAGATTCGTGAGTATCCAAAGGTAATCCTATTGCTTTTCGAGACTGAACAATTTGGCGAGCTGGGTGCGGTTGACCGTCCCGGTTTTACGGAACAAGCCCTGGACCTGGTTGCGCACCGTGTTGTGGCTGATTCCCAGACCTTTCGCGATCACCTTGTTGCTGCCGCCCTCAGCGAGCAACTGCAGCACTTCCAGTTCGCGCGGCGTGAAGCGGGCCACATTGTCGGTAAAGAATGGGGCCGCCACGAAACGCCGGCGCGTGTCGTGTTCAAGCTGCACTTCTTGCGCAGCGAGCACGGTCTTGACTTCGTCGACATCCCAGCGCCCCGATTTGCTCAGGATGATGAAGCCGATGTGGGTGCTGTCGAGCAGAATGCCGTGAACGATGAAGCGCCTGGTTTTCCCGCGTTGCAAGATGCGCTTGCCCACGCATTCACAGGCGTCAAAGTCGAGGACGACAGGCGCCTTCCTGTTAAACCAAAGAAATAGAAGCGAGTTGCAATAACCCACCAATTTTTCGGAACTTTCGTTGAATTCGCCGTCAACATCGAGCACGTCGACGATCTCGACGCCGATATCGTTGACCTTGGCGATACCCATCACCAGGCAATCGTAGGCAATGCCCTCCAGCCATGGCACCACCAGCGCTGGCGCTGCGGGGACGCCCGGGATATCCGGAGCGGTGGGATGTGAGGCTGGAGGCATTTTGTTAAAGTAAAGATTCTGCATAAGTGTGCCCATGTCTTAACGAGGCAATGTGTTTGCCCAACGCCAGATAATCATAGCGACACTGTGTGCTTTCATCAACATTTCATTGTTGATACTAAAAAAGCAAGAGCGAAATACAACGCTCAGCCCCGGGCCCCCGAGATATAGGCGGACGTGAGTTCGTCGGCTGGCGCGTCGAAAATCTGGCGGCAGCGGCCGAACTCGATCAGGGTGCCCACCTGGTCGCGCATCCAGAAAAATGCCGCGTAGTTGGCAATCCGCCGCGCCTGCGCCAGGTTGTGGGTCACGATCACGACGGTATAGCGATAGCGCAGGCGCTGGATCAGGTCCTCGACCACGGCCGACGAAATCGGGTCGAGCGCGCTGCACGGCTCGTCCATCAGCAATACCGAGGGCTGCAGCACGATGGCGCGGGCAATGCACAGGCGCTGCTGCTGCCCGCCCGAGAGCGCCAGCGCCGGGCTGTGCAAACGGTCCTTCACTTCTTCCCACAGACCGACGTCGCGCAAGGCCGTCTCGATACGTTCATCGAGCTCGGCGCGATTTTTTACACCATGCTCGCGCAGCGGCATGTCGAGATTGCGCACGATGGACAAGGGAAACGGATTGGGCTTCTGGAAAATCATGCCGATGCGGCGGCGCAAGGCCAGCACATCGACCTTGGGGTCGCGCACGTCCATGCCGTCGAAGCTGATCTTGCCGCTCACCTGGCAACCGGGAATCAGGTCGGTCAGGCGATTGAGCGTGGACAGGAACGTGGTCTTTCCGCATCCTGAAGGACCGATCAGGGCCGTGATGCAGCCCTGCTGCAAATCGAAGCTGACCCCGCCCAGCACGGGCAGTTTGCCGTACTGGACGGCCAAGTTGTCGATGCGAATCAGCGGCACGGCCTCGCAGCAAGCCGGGCCGGCCTGCAGCGAACCCACCGTGTACGGAACGGCCGGCTCGGTATCGAATGCAGCGTGGTTCCCGGCAAGGTCGGGGGTGATCTCGAAATCAAGGGCGCGGTTCATTTGTAGACTATCCTTCGATGTAAAAATTTTTCCATGACCCACGATGAGGTGCCGTTAATCGCCAACAACAGCATGATCAGCACCAGCGAAGAGGCATACGCATTCTTGTCGCCGCCGGTGACGTTCATCGACAAATCGTAAATATGCACGGCCAGCGCGCGGCCCGAATCGGACAGCGCCGACGGCATGCGGTCGACGTAGCCACTGGTAAAGACCAGCGCGGCCGTCTCGGCCATCGCCCTGCCGCAACCGAGGATCAAGCCGACGCCAAGGGCCGGCGCCGCTGCCGGCAGCAGCAGGTGGCGCAGCGCCGCCTGGCGCGTCAGGCCCAGCGCCAGCGCGCCCTTGCGCCAGTCCTCCGGCACGGCGGACAGGCCCGCCGACGCGGCCCGAATAAAGATCGGCAATATCATGCAGGCCAGCGTCAGCCCGCCGGAGAGGATCGAAAAGCCCAGGCCAAGATAGACGCAGAAAAAGGCGTTACCGAACAAGCCGAACACGATCGACGGCACGCCGGCCAGGATATCGAGGCTCACATTGATGCCGCGCGCCAGTGCGGATGTGCGCGGCGCGAATTCGCTCAGCACGATGGCCGTTGCCAGCCCAAGCGGAATGACGGCCGCCAGGGCCACGACGAGGATCAATGCGGTCGATACCAGGATAGGCGCGATCCCGCCAGCCCGCCCTGCACTCTCGGGCGAGCTGAACAGGAAGTCCCACGACAGGTGCCGCGCGCCGTGCCACACCAGGTCGCCGAGCAGACAGAACAAGGCAAACGCCACCAGCGCAGCCGCGCCCCAGACCATGGCGGTCATCGCAATGTCGCCACGCTTTTCCCAGGCGCTATGCATGGGCGGCTCCTTTCGTAAAGCGCAACGCCAGCAAGGCGAGCGCGGCCACCGCGGCCGTGAGCAGCAGGCCGCTAACATACAAGGCGGCACGATGATCGCCCACCGCATACGCCATTTCCAGCGCGATGTTCGCGGTCAGCGTACGCACCGGATCGAACAGGCTTTGCGGCATGCGGATGACATTGCCGCTGACCATGACCACCGCCATGGTTTCGCCCAGCGCCCTGGCAGCGGACAGCAGGATACCCATCCAGATGCCGCCACGCGCGGCCGGCAGCGCCACCTTCAGGATGACCGCCTTGCGCGCCAGGCCAAGCGCCATTGCACCGTTCAGGTAGGCCACGGGCACCGATTCGAGCGCGGTCACACTGGTCAGGGCGATGGTCGGCAAGATCATCAGCATCAGAATCAGCATGCCGGTGAACAGGCTCGCCCCCGGGGGCTGCCATGCGCCGATGATCGGCACGAGCACCGTCAGGCCCCAGAAACCAAACACCACAGACGGGATGCCGGCCAGCAGTTCCAGCAGCCGGCGGTAGCTGCGCGCCAGCGAAGGCGGCGCGTAAAAGCGGCAAAACAGGGCCGAAGCGATGCCCAGCGGCGCGCCCAGCACGACCGCACCCAGCGCGCAGGCTACCGAGGCGAACAGCATTGCCTGCAGGCCAAACAATCCCTCCGACGGATACCAGCTGCTATCAAGAAAAAACTTGCTGAAGCCGAAGTGGTTCAGCACCGGCCAGGATTCCTTGAACAGCAGCAGCACAATCAAGACCAGCAGCGACACGACCAGTGCCGCCCCTGCCGTCAGGACCGCGGCCAGGCCCGCATCAGCGCGTGACAGGAACGAAGTATTGAGACTTGACGATGTCATTGACGGCTTCCGAGCGGGCAAATTCAATAAAGCGCTTGGCCAGGCCGAGCGGTGCATCCTTGGTGACCAGGTTCAGCGGGCGCGACAACGGGAAGCTGCCGTTGGCAACATTGCTGACCGAAGCGGCCACGCCGTTCATCGGCAGCATCCGGATCGGCGCGCCCTGCCCTGATTCGTACTCGGCCGTGCCGATCGACACGTAGCCGATCGCGCCGGGATTTCCCACCACGCTCTTGATGCCCTGCTGGTTGTCGCCGATGACGACCTGGGCCGCAATCTGGCTGTTTTTCAAGGCGAAATGGGCCAGGAACAATTCCAGCGTGGAGCGGCCTTCGGCCTTGTTGACCACGGTGATGCGGCTGTCGCGCCCGCCAAGGTCCTTCCAGTTGGTGATCTTGCCGGTATAGATGGCTACGATCTGCGCATCGGTCAGCGACCTGACCGGATTGTCCTTGTGCAAAATGATACCGATGCCATCGAGCGCGATCGTATAGCTCTTGAACACCTGCTCTTCCGGCTTGAGCGCACGCGAGGCCATGCCGATGTCGGCCATGCCGGTACGCACGTCATTGACGCCACGCGACGAGCCGCCCGTCTGCACATCCACCTGGACGCCGGGATTCGCCTTTTCGAACCGTTTGCCGATTTCAGAGATCAGCGGCGCTACCGTACTCGCGCCGGTCAGCACCAGCTTGTTCTCGGCGGCTTGCGCGCTCATTGCGGCGCCCAACAGGATGACCGCAAGCGAGTTCCACATCATGTTTTTCATTGTTCTTCCAGTAAGAGGGTTTCAGCAGCAGCCATCCGGGCCGCAAGCAGTTGAAGGTAGGCCACCGTTGGCAGCACGCTCGCCGCGGGTGACGGCAATATCGCGCAGGGTCGGTGTATTGCAGTCGAACTGAAGCGCCTGGTCGAGCGGCAGCAGGGTCGGCGGATTGAGGCTGACGAAATCGCCCTTGTAAGGCGCGCGCATCAGCAAACCATAGGTCTTGGCGCACACGGCGGTACGGGCGCCGCGCAGATAGCGATGGCCATCGTCGTCTTCGACTGCCGACCACGGCCCCGGGTACATGACCGCGTGGCCCTGGTCCAGACAGACGCCCTGCTTGCCCTTGTAGGCACGCAGGACAGCGGCGCGCATGTCGACGCCGGCGATCCGGTCCACCGGCTGCTCGCTCAGATAATCGAAGCGCAGGCCGTAAAAGCCGGCCGCCGCGACCGAAGCGAGCAGCGCCTGTTCGGTCGGAAAACTCAGTTCCTCGTCAAAAATGGAACGCTCGGGCAGCACCCGGTCCGCCATCGCCTCGTCAGCAACGAGCGCGGCAACGAGCACGCTGCCGCCGATGGCGAGCACGCGGAACGACTCCTGCAGCGCGCTGGCCCACATGGCCGGATCGAGGCGGTTCGGCAGCAGGTCGAGCAGCAGCAACTGGCGGCTGGCGGGGGCAATGAACGGTTTGGCCTGGCCTTCGTGCTCGAGCGCTTCCTCGAGTTGCTGCAGACTTTCCGAGTCGATCACCCGGTGGCGTGCGATGACGGCATCGGCATCGCGCTGGGCCAGGCGCCAGTTCGCCAGCTTGCCCTGCTCCATCTGCCAGCAGCCGGGCGTAGTACGGCCGCTGCAGTCATCCCATTCCCGGCGGGCGCTGCGGATGCGGCGATGGTCCGGCTCGATCAGCAGCACCTTGCCCGGCGCCAGGTAACCATACAAGCCCACGGTCGAGGCGCCAACCATCAGCAGTTCCTGACCTTGCACGGCCGGCGCCATGGCCGGGCCGAACAGGGCCGCGAGGACGGAAGGGTTCGATTTGATTGTCATCAGCTCTTCGGCTTTCTGTTCATTGACTCAGGCGTATTGAGGAATGCGGGCGCCGCATTCGACCACGTTCATGGTCGGGGCGAAGGACGCGCTGAAGCGTTCGCGATAGCGTGGAATCAGGGTTGAGCCGGCGATGAAATGCGACTGGCAGGTGCCGACGCTGGCGAGCGTGGTTTCCTGGAACGGCATGCCCTTCGCTTGCAACGCATACAGCCAGCCGCGCTCGAAGCACCACGGGTGGGCGCTGATCTCGAGGTTGACCTTGGCGAAAGTCAGATAGGCGCGCTGGCGCATATGGATCGCCTTCAGGTCGACATCGTCGAACTGCTCGTAATAGAACATATTCGCGGGCTTGGCCACCTCGGCCCACAGTTCCCAGACGTCGCGCGTGGACGGCGCCAGCGCCGAATCGGTGACCAGGTTGATGTAGGCGCCATCGGGCACCCAGCGCAGCGCGGCATCGAACGCGCTCTGGAACACGTCCTGGTGGATCAGGTTCAGCGGCGCATCGGTGGCCACGGTATGGATGTCGGCGTGGTAGCGGTCGAGCATCAGGCGTTCCAGGCCCATCCACTGCTGGTACAGGCCGTAGCGCTTGCCGCTGTAGCGGCCGTCGCTGTGGTTGCCAATGATGATGGACGGGCGCGCGATCACGAACGGCAAGCCGCTGGCGGCGACCAGCTGTTCGGCGGCGCGCTTCGAGCGGGTGTAATCGGTGGGGTCGTCCAGCGGCTCGCCGAGCGCCGCTTCGGGGATAGGATGGTCCAGGTAGCCGGCGCTGTAGGCGGTGGACACATAGACAAAGCGCGAAACGGCGGCGGTCTTGCCGAGCGCCAGCATCAAGCGGGTCAGTTCGACATTGACCGATTCGAGCGCTGCGCTGTCGAAATAATCGACGCAACCGGCAGCGTGGATAATGGTGTCGAGCTGGTTTTCGGCGAGTCGCTCCATGAAGGCCGGCTCGGCCAGATCGGACCAGTCCTTCCAGCGGATCCAGCTCAGGCGCGCGAGCATGGCTTCCGGCTCGGTCACGCCAAGCGCGGCAAGTTCAGTGGCGATCATTGCCAGCGGTCCGTGTTCGGGCGCACGGCGGGTCGGCACGATGATGGCTTCAAGTTCCGGGTCCAGCAACAGCTTGGCCGCGATCAGCGCGCCGACGTAGCCGGTGCCACCGGTGAGGAATACGCGGCGCGGGCGATATGGTTCTGTAAGTAACATCGTCTTCCTTAAATGGCTTGCAAGATATCGAGCTGATCGAGGCGGGTTTGCAACTGCTCGACCGACGGTACGCCGCCGTAGCAGATCAGCTTCTGGTCCACGATCAGGGCCGGAAACACGGCCAGGCCGTGGTTCATGAACAGGCCCTGGATTTCCTGGCACAGGCCGCGTTCGACTTCGCCCACGGTGGCGGCGACCTTGCCCAGGGCCGACTGCGCCTGCGTAATCGTGACCACGACGATCGGCCAGTCCAGGCCCTTTTCATCGAGCATGGCTTTCACGCGCGCATGCAGCACCTCGTCTTGCGCCCCGGCGCCGGCCGAGCAACAGCTGGCCGAAATAATTGCCGCGGTCTTGCCCGACAGCGCCTGGCGCAATGCGGCCTCGTCCTGCTCGCGGCTGGCCGAACCGGCAAATACATTCTTCAACAGTCCCAGCATGATTGTTCTCCCCTTAAGTTGATATTTGAATTAGCCGATCATTGGCCACAGGGCACCGATCACATAACCGAGCACGACTGCGGACAAGGTCACGACGGCAACGTGCGCTGCCACCAGCTGCCATTTGAAGATCCGGAACAACAAGATCATTTCCGGCACGCTGGTACCGGCCGCCGCGATCAGGAAGGCGATCAGCGGGCCCACCGGAAAGCCCTTGGCCAGCAGCGCGTAACCGATCGGAATGACCGTGATCGGCGAGATATACATGGGAATGCCGATCAGCGCGGCTACCACCACCAGCCATGCCTCGGGCATGGAGGTCGATAATTGCAGCAGCATCGCGTCCGGCACCAGGCCGTAGATCAGGGAACCGATCAGCAGGCCGATGGCCAGGTAAGGTGCAACCTGCCTCAGTTCGACCAGGGCCAGGCGCGCGGCAACCCTGACCGCGACCAGCGTGGAGGAGCGTTGCATGCCGCCCGGGGCATCGACCATCAGCGCGCCTGAGGCGGCCGCCACGCTCAAAGGACGCAGGTGGCGCGCCATGCCCATGGTCTCGATCAGCACCCCGGCCAGCGTGGTGACGAAGCCGGCGACGCCGACGTACACGAGGGCCAGCATCAAGCCGCTCTTGCCGAGCAGGAGCGCGATGACGCCTTCGTTAATGACGGGCGAGGCGATCAGGAAAGCGAAACTGGTGGAAAGCCGGATGTCGGCGCGCAGCATGCCGGTCAGTACCGGCACCGTGGAACAGGAACAGAATGGGGTGACCAAGCCGCCCACGCTGGCCATGGCCGCGCCGCGCCAGCGGCCCAGGCCCGACAGGCGCGCGTTGAGCGCGCCACCAACACCAAGCTGCTGCAGGAACACGACCATCCAGGTGATGCCGAAGAACAGGCCGATCAGCAAGGCGCCGTCCATCAGCAAGAACTCAAGCATGGCTTGAAATGATTTCAATGCGAACTCCTCAAGCGGTAGTGCGGGAAATAAATAGCCCTTGCGCCATCAGGACACAGTCCGTGGCGCAAGGGCAAGCGCCAGTGATCAGGCGTTGGCCATGGCTGCCGGCTGGTACACATGCCCGCCGTAGCCTTCCATTTTGGCGATCAGGGGGCCGGTGACTTTGGGATCGAAGCCAGCGCGGTCGAGCGTTTCGATATATACGTCGAGCGCTTCGACGCGGATGGCGTCGATGTCGGTCTTCAGATTGCCCAGCGAGAGCGAACCGCAATCGATGTTCAGGCGGTCGCACAGGAAATGGCAGCTGGTGCTCATCATCGAAAACAGCTCCGGCATCACGCGGTTGTGCGCCCACTCCAGGCTTTCGTTGACGCCCTCTTCGTCTTGCGCGCGCAGCCGCTTGATGCGGTCGATGCCGATTTGCAGGTGCTCTTCTTCATCGGCCAGGATGTTGGTGACCAGTGCCGAGGTATCCGGATCGGTGTCGCGCTGCAAGGTGCGGTACAGGACGATGGCCATGCTCTCGGTCATCAAGTCCTGGATGATCAGGCAGGAAGCGAGGTCTTTCTTCTGGCAGGCGGTCGAGAAATGGCGACGGATATTGAACCACTGCGGTTCGACGATCTCCTGCATGACGCCGAAATCGAAACGCCGGCCCAGGCTCGACAGCATGCGGATATGCTTCGATTCTTCATACGCCTGCTTGACCGCTTCGATTTTTGCATCGACGCCATCCATCAGCGGGACCATCTCGGAATAATTTTCCACGGCCATGATTTCGCCGGCGACAGCGTTCGAGAAAATATACGCGAGCAAGTCAAAATACCCGCCTGGTTTGTCGTGACGCGCTGCGCGGTCAGCTTGTTTGTCATCGCGCATTTCACGCAAATCGAGGGGTGCAGCAACTGCGGAAATCGAAGTCATTACCATTCTCCTTGTTTTGAAACATGTACAAAAGCCTAACGAGTGCGGCGAGTGTACAGCCGCGATCCGAAGCCAAAAATAGTGCATATGTACTAGCACCGCCGCGCATAGCGCAAATGCACCATACCCAGCCATATCGTGCTGCTCTATAGTTCAGCCGTCGTCGAATCACGGATTCGGCACCCTTGAAATTTTCTGAAGCAGACTCGTATTCACTTAGGAAAACCAACCATGTCTATACAGACTCCCTCACCATTCCTGCGTGGCCTGGCTGAAGCGGTGATCAAGCAACGCCGCGCAATCATCGTGGTCATTGCGCTCATTACTGCGGTGCTGGGCTTTTTCGCGGCGAAGCAAAAAGTCATCATCAATCCGGCGACGGTGGTGCCACAGAGCCACCGCTACATCCAGGCGACCAATGAAGTCCAGCGCATATTCGGATCGAAGTATCTTGTCGTCATCGGCATCAGCCCCACCCAGGGCGATGCCTACCAGCCGGCAGTGCTGGGCCAGGTAGAGCGGCTCACGCACGAACTGGAGCGCATGCCAGGCGTCGTCAAGCGCACTTTGCTCAGTCTGTCCTCGCGCCAAGCCAAACAAATCGTCGGCACCGCCGACGGCTTCGAAGTCCATCCACTGATGCCGGCGGTGCCAAAGACGGCGGAAGAAGTCAGCGCGCTCAAGCGCGCAATACAGGAGAACCCGGCTTACAAGGACATCGTCATGTCCGCCGACGGCAAGACCGCGACCATCCTGCTGGAGCTGGAGGAAAACGCCGACGGCTTCGGCGCCATGCTCAAGAACGTGCACAAGGCGGTCGAAGGGGCGAAAAGTGATGCGGTGCGCATAGATATTTCGGGCAATCCGGTATTCCTGGAACAGGCGGAGATCTTCGCCGAGCGCATCGGCATCCTGTTCGGGCTGGCCGTGCTGGTGATCGGCCTGCTGCACTGGGAAGCGTTCCGCACCTGGCAGGGCTTCATCATTCCCCTGGTAACCGCGCTGCTGTCGGTCGTGTGGGGTACCGGCATCATGGGCCTGGCGGGCATTCCCATGGATATCTTCAACTCGCCCACCCCGATCCTGATCCTCGCCATTGCGGCGGGCCACTCGGTGCAGCTGCTCAAGCGCTACTACGATGAATTTACCTTGCTCGCGCCGAACATGCCGGGCATGGAGGCCAACCGCGAGGCGGTCGTCATGTCGTTCATCAAGACCGGCCCGGCGCTGGTGATTGCGGGCGGCGTGGCCGCGATTGGCTTCTTTTCCCTGGTTCTGTTCGACATCCAAACTATCCGCGCCTTTGGCGTGTTCACCGGCCTGGGCATCCTGACGGCGGTGCTGCTGGAATTGACGTTCATCCCTGCCCTGCGCTCGATGCTCAAGCCGCCATCGGCGCGCCAGCTGGCGATCGAACACAAGATCCGTTTCTGGGACAAGCTTGTTCAGTATTTCCTGAGCTTGAGCACCACCCCGGCGAAACGTCGCGTAGTGTTCATTGCCTGGGGCGTGATCGGCGTGGTGCTGCTGGCCGGCTGGAACATGATCCGGATCGACAATGCGAGCAAGACCTTCTTCTCCGAGCGCTTGTCGCTGGTGCAGGAAGATGCGCGCCTGAACCAGCAAACCGGCGGCACCAATGCGCTGTACCTGATGATCGACACCGGCATGACCGACGGCATGAAGGATCCCGCCGTCCTCCAGGCGATCGAAAAGCTGACAGCGCAAGCCAGGCGTTACGGCGAGGTTGGCAAAACGATGTACATCGGCGACTTCCTCACCCGCATGCACCGCGCCGTGCATGGTGACAGCGCCGATTTCAATCGTCTGCCCGAGACCAAAGAGCTGATCGGCCAGTACTTGTTCCTGTATTCGATGTCGGGCGAGCCGGATGCCTTCGATGCCTGGGTCGACAGCGATTATCGCCGCGGCAAGGTCGCCATCTTCCTGCGTACCAACAGCAATGCCTACATCCAGGCGCTGGTGAAGGACCTGGAAAAGCAGGCAGCGACCGGCTTCCCCGGCGGCGTGAGCGTGCGTTTTGGCGGCGAAGTGTCGCAAACGCTGGCCGTGACCGAGGTGATGGTCAATGCCAAGCTGCTCAATATATGCCAGGTGCTGGGCGTGATCTTTGTGGTCTCGGCGCTGGCCTTCGGCTCGCTGTACGCCGGCTTGTTTGTGCTGGTGCCGCTGGTGGCGGTGGTGCTGGCCGTGTTTGGCGTGATGGGCTACGCCGACATTCCGCTGAATATTCCCAACTCGCTGATCGCGGCCATGGCCGTGGGCATTGGCGCCGACTATGCAATCTACCTGCTGTACCGGACCCGCGAAGCCTGCCTGGAAGGCGTGCCGCTGACGGAAGCGGTCTACAGTGCCATGCTGTCGGCCGGCAAGGCGTGCCTGTTCGTGGCCACCGCCGTGGCCGGTGGCTACGCAGTGCTGCTGCTGTCCTATAACTTCAATGTGCACGTGTGGCTCTCGATGTTCATTGTGCTGGCGATGATTGTCAGCGTGGTGGCTACATTGACCTTGCTGCCGGCCCTGATGCTGGCGACCAGGCCGTCCTTCATTACCCAAAGCCGGGGCAATGCCCGCCTGGCGGTGGCCGCGATTGCCCTCGCGTGCATGGGCCTGCTGGGCTATGCCGGCGTGGCCAAGGCCGACACCTTGAGCGCGACCGAGGTCATGAGCCGCAACGACGACGCCACCCGCGTGCCAGCCTCCGTCGGCCAGGCCCGCTTCACGCTGATCGGCAAGGACGGCGGCCAACGCCAGCGCGATACCGTGGCCTACACCAAGCAAGTGAGCGGCAGCCGCGACAGCATGCGCATGGTCCGTTTCCTGTCGCCAGGCGACATCAAGGGAACGGCAACCCTGCTTATCGAGCACAGCAGCGCGGACGACGACATGTGGGTCTACCTGCCGGCACTGAAAAAGGTACGCCGCCTGGTCGCCGCGAACAAGCGCGACGGCTTCGCCGGTACCGACTTCAGCTATGGCGACATGATCGGTTACCAGCTTGACGACTGGCAGCATGCCGCCCTGCCCGACGCGACCGTCGATGGCGCCCCTTGCTACGTGATCACGTCGGTCCCCAAGAACGACAAGATCAAGCAGGAAACGGGGATCAGCAAGCGCACCAGCTGGATTCGCAAGGACAACTTCGTTGCCATCCGCGTTGAAACGGTCGACCACAACAACGAGCCTTTGAAGCGCTATCAGTTCAGCGAAGTGAAGGCGGTCGGCAAATCCAAATGGCAGGCCATGCGCATGGAAGCGGAAAACATCGCCAGCAAGCACCGCACCAGCATCCAGTTCAGCGAATTCAAGGTCAGCGACACGCTGCCTGACGACATGTTCAAACCGGCGGCACTGGAGCGCGCGGAATGAAGAGTGCAGTCCTTGCGGCCAGCTTGTTAGTTTGCACGACGGCGTTGGCCCAGGAAACGGCGCCGGTCAAGGGCGATATCGGCGGCAGCGCGCGGCTTTCGTACTGGAGTTCTGATCGCTCCCTCAATGAACACCGGGGAGCGGCCGTATTGGCGACCTGGCTCAACGGCAAAGTTGAATACCGCGACACACGCTTCGTGTTCGACGGCTGGGTTGCGGCGGTGAACGCCGACGGCACAGCGCAGCAGGACAAGGTGCGCGAAGCATATGCCGACCGCCGCTTCGGCGATTGCAGCGCCAGGCTTGGCCGCCAGATCATATCCTGGGGCCGGGCCGACGGCATCAACCCCACCGACCGGATCAGCCCGCGCGACTACACCTTGCTGGCGCCCGAAGAGGCCGACAACCAGTCGGGAGCCGACGGCCTGCAGATGCGTTGCGACCTGGACGCGGGCACATTCAGCGCCGGGACCTTTACGCGCTTTGCCGGCAACACCGTGCCGCTGCCGGTTCGCCCGGGATTGCAATACCAGCCGGCCCGCAGTGCCGGGCCGATGCGCACTGCGCTCAAGTATGAGCGCAACAACGGGGCACTGGACTGGTCGGTGTCGCTCTACCACGGGGCCGACACCTTGCCGGAGACGGCCGCGGTGGCCCTTGGCGCGGGCGGCGTCAGCGCTAGCTTGAAGGTGCCGACAGTGCGGGTGCTCGGGCACGACGGCTCATGGGCGCTGTCGGGCCCGCTTGCGGGAACCGTCATGCGCTGGGAAGCGGCCTATACCAAGGCAGTGACCGGCGAAGGGCAACGCGCGAATAATCTGATGGCGGTGATTGGCGCCGAGGTCGGCCTGGATGCCGGGGCGACCGTCAGCGCCCAGTGGATCGGACAACGCTGGGGGCACTTCGTGGCGCCGGACATGTCGCCGGCCAGCCCCGCGGGCTTTGCCGCCCTGCTCGACGCGCCGTTCAGCCACCGCTTCGACCGCGTCAGCCATGGCGCCATGCTGCGCTGGCGCAAGCCGTGGCACAACGACATGGTGGTGACCGACCTCACGCTGGTGTACGACGTGACGCGCGGCAGCCGCATGCTGCGCGGCAAAGCGACCTATGCGATCAACGACCACTGGCGCCTGGTGGGCTCTTTCGATCACTTTGCCGGCAATGAATTGAGCAGTTTCGGCGTCCTGAAGCAGAATAATTTGCTGATGGCCGAAGTGCGACGCTTGTTTTAATTTTTAGGATGACAACATGAATGTACTTTTTCTTTGTACCGGCAACTCCTGCCGTTCCATCCTCGGCGAGGCCACCTTCAACCACCTGGCGCCACAGGGCTGGACGGCCATGAGCGCCGGGAGCCAGCCTACCGGCCAGGTGCATCCGCGCTCGCTGGCACTGCTGGACCGCGAAGGCATTGCGACCGAAGGCTACTTCAGCAAGTCATGGGACAAACTGCCTGCCACACCCGACATCGTGATTTCGGTGTGCGGCAACGCCGCCGGCGAAACCTGCCCCGCCTACCTGGGTCCGGTTATGCGCACGCACTGGGGCGTGGATGATCCGGCGCACGTGAGCGGCACCGAGGAAGTGATCGAAGCTTCGTTCACGCAGGCATACCAAACGCTGCGTACGCGGATCGAAAAACTGTTCGCTTTGCCGCTGGAGCAGCTGAAGGGAGATCGCGTGCGCCTGAAGGCGGAACTGGACAGGATTGGCGTGTTGGTCCAGTAAGCCAGACAGGGCGAAATAGTCCTTCGGATAGGGGTAAAATTGCAAATCTGCACTTTAATAGCCACTCACCATCTTTTCCGCAAGGTCCGCCTGTGCTTCCCTATACGCACCTCAACAGCATGATCGCGCTGCTAGTCAAGACGCTGGCGGCGCGCGGCATCGACGTCCAGGCATTGCTGGCCCGCGCAGGGATCGCCCCGGCCGCGCTTGACCACCCCGACACCCGCCTGCCCAGCGCCCAGGTCGATCGCCTGTGGGACCTCGCCATGGAAGCGAGCAACCACGACTGGAGCATCATCCTCGACACCACGCGCCGCCATGGCGTGGGCACGCTGCACGTGCTCGGATTCGGGCTGCAGGCGTGCGCCAGCCTGAAGGAAGCCACCGAACGGCTGGCCGGTGCAAGCGCCGTTTTCAACACAGGCCTGCATGCGAGCAGCGTTTGTTCCGGCAACGAGTTCGAGATCAGATTCGAATACAAATATGCCGGCGCGGCGACGGCCAAGGACATTATTACGGCAGCGATACTGCTGCACACCTGGCGCCAGTTATTGCGTAGCGAGCTGGTCCCGTCGAGCGTTCATTTTTCGCGCGTGTTGAAGCCGGCCGACATACAGATGCAGGCCTACCTTGAGCATTTTTTCGGGTGTCCGGTGCTGTACGGAAAAAAGGAAAACCGCATCGCCCTGCCGCTGGCTGTGGCCCTGGAGAGCTTGCCAAACGCCAATGCCATGCTGGCCGCGCGCGGCGAGACGGTGGTTGCCGACTACCTTGCCCAGCTCCAGCGTTCGTGCTTCGCCACGTCGGTGGCCCACTGCATCGCCGAGGGCGAATTCCTGAAAGATGGCGTGGCGCGCCGGCTGAACATCAGCACTCGCACGCTGCAGCGCCGCTTGAAGGAGGAAGGCCTGGGATTTGCGCAGCTGCTGGCTGACACGCGGCGCGACCTGGCCTGCACCCATTTGCGTTCGGGCCGCTACACGGTCAAGGAAGTCGCTTACATGCTGGGCTACTCGGATCCGGCCAATTTCAGCCGTGCATTCCGTAGCTGGTATGGGCAAGTGCCTGACGCCTTTCGGCGAGGCATCACATAGACCCGTCGTCTTCGCGCATGCGGGGACCCATACCGAGGTAATCCAGCTGACTCAGTATGGGGGAAATGCATGCATTTCCCGTGCGCGAGGACGAAGGCAAAAAAACCGCCCCTACCGTGACAACGCTTGCGCTTACAGGTGTTCGCAGCGCCCCATCCGCGCGCCCTGCTTGACTTCGCTGACGAATTGCTCAGGGAAGCGCACTTCGGTCGAACGGCCCTGCTTGCACACGAAGGCCAGCTTCATGTCCACATACCAGGTCAAAGGATGGCCGGGAATGCCGCCCACCATCTCGTTGCCCTTGCCGCTGATCGAACCGGTGGCGTCGAGTCCGTAACGGTAGGCTTCGGCTACGCCCTGGGTGCGGAAGAAGTCGCTCAGCTTGATCCAGCCGATGCCTTCCATCCACAGCATGCCGTGGATACCGCTGTACCACACGCCGGCCTGCGCGATAAGCACCTTGCCGTCGTCGCTGAAGTCCGACGCACTCACCGGGATCGGACCGAACTGCGCCTGGATTGCGGACGCGCCTTCGCTTTCGCAGCTCACGTCCATGCCCAGCAGCGGGAAGTCTTCGCACCACTTCAAAACCCGTGGCTTGCTGAAGGCGCCCGCTCCCGTGCCCTTGGTCGCGTTCCAGAAGGTCAGTCCGCTTTTCTCGGTTTCCAGCGCCACGCGCGTGGCGTCGGGCGTCATCGCATAGCCATCGACCGCACCGATGACCTTGTACAGGTCGATCGGATCGCCTTCATCGATCCAGGCGTACGCCTTCATGAAGTTGCTGTTGCCCAGCACGACGCGGCCATTGCCCGAGATGGCGTGGGCCCGGTGCCAGGGTTCGCTGTCGAGGTCGATGCCCTTCAGGCTGAGCCGGCGCATGCCGCCCTTCGCGGTCCAGAAGAAGGGAATGATTTCGCCGCCGATGGTCACATCGCCGTCGTCCAACCAGCCACCCTCGCACTTGCCGTCGCCGTTGCGGTCCACATAGGCGGTGCCGACGGCGGTGTTGCCATTGCCGTCGAGCGCCCAGCCGTAACTGCTGGAGTAGCCGACCTGGCTGGCGCCGCCGCAGGTGTCGCCGTTGAGGCTGCCCATGCCGGTCAGTTTGCCGGTTTTTGTGTTCCAGATGGCCGCCGAATTGGTCTTGAGAGGCATGCCTTCCCAATCGGTGCCGACGACGTTGCCGTCCAGGTCGGCCTGCACCACCATCTTGCCGCCGTCGCGCGTGATGCTCATGTTCACGCCGACCACGCCGTCCGGCGACATCTGCACGCCCTTCTTCTTGTCCCACAAGAAGGGAATCGATTCGATGACCCCGGCCGCGCGCTCGCCGTTCTTGGACATCGAGTTCAGGTAGCCGTAGACCACGGGCGTGTACTGGACGCCGTCGGCATAGCCGTTGAAATAGAAGTTGGCGGTCTTGTTGACGCCCGCTTCGGCGGTGATGGCGCTGGCCGTGCACGCCGTATCCTTGGCCGCATTGGCCTGGTCGCCCACATTCCAGTACTCGGCTTCGGACACCAGCGCGGTCGGCTGCGTGGGAAAGCCGCCAGCGACGATTTCCTCGGTGTACAGCTTGTAGCGCTGGCCAGGCTTGAGGTTGTTGATGCGGTAGCGCCCGTCCGGACCGGCCCGGCCCTGGGTCTTGTCGCCCGTCATGGCCGAAATGGCGTCGCCCAAGGGATCGTTGACATTGCGGGCAACGATGTTGATGCCGCCATACGGCGTCACCCCATCCTTCAGGTACAGCGTGCCGCTGATCGAGCCGCGCGAGCTCAGGTAAGCGGCGCTCGGGTACAGGTCGGAAATTGCGGCGATGTCGTCCGGGCGGTCGACCGTGCTCATTTCCAGGCCGGGATTCTTGCCTTCCGCGCTGACGGTGTCCGGATTAATGAACGGGAACATCGTCTCGAGATAGCGGGGATCGACCTTGCGCGCGGTCCTATCGTCGCTGTTCCACGAGTGCATGGTTGGAACGCAGCCCGGCACGCCCGGCGTGATCTCGAAATAGCCCGGCTCGCTGAAGTACGCCATATGGCCATTGACCTGCGAGTGCGACAGGTTGATCGCATGGCCGAACTCATGGGTAAATAGGCCGGCGATGCGGTGGCCGCCGATATCGGGCGGCGGCATCCAGGGCTGCTCGGGATCTTGCGCCTCGTGCGATACGGCCCAGCCGTTCATGACGGCGGTGGCCTTGACGATGGTTTCCGGGTAGCCGTCGCCATCGCGGTCCTCGGCGATTTCGGCGAAGGCGATGCCCAGCACCTGGTCGCGCGGCGCGCCAAAGAATTCTTCGATCACCAGGCCATGCTGGTCGTAGATGACGTACATGCCGCCGTCGTTGCGCTGGCCGTATACCTTGGCGGCGCTGGCGCCATCCTTGACGTCCACCCCGATGCTGGCGACGTCGCTGAATTTCTTGAACTTGGCCGGATTGGTCACCGCCTTCCAGGTGGACGTCGGCACATCGCTCCACTGCCCCAGGGCAAACGCGGTGACCTTGTCGGCATCGGCGGCCGTCATGAAGACCGAGCCATCGTTGCGGTACACGTAGTCGCCGATATCGGTGTAGACCTGGACCGGTCCTGCGCTGGTATCCCAGCGCAACGGTTGCGGATTTTTCGGATTCTCGGTCAACAGCAGCGGCCCCGCCGCTTGCACGACCGACGCCAGCGCAAGCAGGACGCCAGCGAGCGTAATTTGTTTAGTATGGTTCAACGCATGACTCCTTTGGCAAGCCATTCTTCCTTGACGGCGCGCTTGACCAGTCCCAGCAGGACACCGGTCTGCACGGCGCCGCCTTTGCTGGCCAGCATGGCCGCTTCGTTCGCATTGAGCGCGGTCGGATCGACCGTCATGCCCTTGAACAGGTCGCGGTTGTTGAAGCTGTTGGCGCTCTTTGCGCCGCCGGCGGTCAGCTTGCCCTGCGCCAGGCCGACCGGGGTCGTCAAACCGGTGCGCGTGGCGGGCTTGTTCATGAAGGTCGTCACTTTTTCGCCCAGGGTCCAGGTCGGCATGCCTTCGATCTTGCTGGGCAGCAGATAGCGGCCATCGGCCATCTTGCGCGCTTTCAGCAAGCCGTATTGACGGAAGCTGTAGCTGCTGTTGGCGGCCATGTCGCGCTTGAGGCTGCCTTTGACCTTGAGCGTCACTTCCGTGTAGGGCACGCCATCGTGGATGCCATCTGAAACCTTGCTCACTTCGCCGGTGACGATCAGGTCCGATGCCTTGATCATCTGTGCCAGGTTCTGCGGTACAAGTTGGGATGCCTGGGCGTGCGGCGCGCACAGCGCGGCCATGCCGAGCACCAGCGACAGCATGGCGCTTCCCGGCACAGGCGCACGCTTATGCGGCGTCGGAGTTACATGTTGAATCATTGACCTTGCTCCTGGTAAGTAAAGGATGAACTTCTCGATGTAAACAATGACAATTGTTGACATGTCAACAATCTCAAATCGGCGCGCGCACGTATTGTCAATAGCCGACTTAATCTTGTCATTTGATGACAATCACTTGGCTTGAAGCGCCAGCGCGTTGACAAGGCAAACCGCAGGAATGACACTGCGGCTCTACTTTTTGCTCTGTGGAACCATGCCTGCCACCGTGTCCAATTTCCCCAAAGTCCTGATCCGGGCGCGTGCGCTGACCGGTTTCCGGGCACTGGTGCGCGAGCACGACGGCGATTGGGCGGCGCTGCTCGACGCCGCCGCCATCCCGGCGTGCGCGCTCGATGCGCCCGACACCTTGCTGTGCCTGGACAGCGTGATGCTGTTGCTGACGACCTCGGCCAGCCGGCTCGGCGTGCCCGACTTCGGCCTGCAACTGGCGCAAAAGCAGGACATCGGCGTACTCGGCCCGGTGGCGCTGATTGCCCATCATGCGGCGACCCTGGGCGCGGCCTTGACGGCCGTGGCGCGCAATATGCCCTACCACTGCCCCGGCCTGCAGATGAAGGTTGAAGCTGACGCCGCGCGCGCGGAGCTGACGCATTGCCGTTTCGAGTTCAACGGCGGCACGCCGCAGACCCGCAGGCACATCGTGGAACTGTGCCTCGGTGTGGCGCAACGGTTTTTCCTGGAGGTGAGCGGCGAGGATGGGCGCGACTGGCGCATCGATTTTCGCCACGACGGCCCTATGCCGCTGGCAGACTATGGAAAGTATTTTCGCGGCGAAGTGCGGCTGGGACAAGCGCGCAATGGGCTGTCGTTCCCGTCCAGTTTGCTCGACGTGGCCATACCGTCCGGCGACGCGCCCATGCAGGCGGCGGCCGAACGCCATGTCGGCAACATCATGCGCCGTTTCCCGCTGGACCTGCCGCAACAGGTGGAAACGGTGGTGAGCCGGCATCTGGCCGATGGCGGCAGCAGCCTGGTGCAAATTGCGCTGCACATGGGCATCCACGAACGCACCCTACAACGGCGCCTGAAGGAGCACGGGGTCGTGTTCGAGGACATCGTCGACCGCGTCAGGCGCAGCCGGGCCGAGCACTACCTGGCGCAGTCCGGCATGCCCCTTGCCGAGCTGGCCGCGATGCTCGGCTACACGGAGCAAAGTTCCTTCATCCGCGGGTGCCGGCGCTGGTTTGGCACCACACCGCAAGCCTATCGCGCACTGCGCTTCGGGGCGATGGCATGAACACCGGCGCACGGACAATTCGCGTGTATCAAACCGGCTGCGTTTCAGTGGCAAGTGCGCCGCTGGCGGCTTTTGGCAACTGCGTCATAATGTCGGCAAACGGCATCGGCCGCCCGTACAGCCATCCCTGCGCGTAACGGACGCCATGTTCGCGCAGGTAATTCGCTTGCGCCTCAGTTTCGACACCTTCGGCGATCAGGCCCAGGCCCAGGTCCTTCGCCATCTCGATGATGTGCGCGACCACCTGACTGGTTAGCGCCTCGGTGCCGATCGTGTCGACGAACGATTTGTCGATCTTCAAAAAATCAAGTTTGAACGACTGCAAATACGACAGGCTGGAATAGCCGGTACCGAAGTCGTCGATGGCAATGCCGATGCCATGTGCGCGAATCGCGGTGCTGATCTCCCGGGCAAGATCGACTTGCAGGAAACCGCGTTCGGTTGCCTCGACGATCAAATTGCCTGGACGCCCGCCAGTCTTGGCCAGGAAGCGCGTCAGCAAAGGGAGTGTCGCCTGGGAATGCAGGTCGGACGCGGCCAGGTTGACCGCGACATGGAAGTCGGGATGGGCGCGAAAAGCATCGCCAATGTCGGCGGCGGCCAGGTCGAGCACGCGCTTCGTAATCCGGTTGATCAAGCCGCTTTCTTCGGCGATAGGAATAAACACATCTGGAGCGACCACTTCTTTGGGTGAGCGGCGCCAGCGAATCAAGGCTTCCGCGCCGACCCACTGGCCGGTTTGCAGGTCGACGAGCGGCTGATAGAGCAGGAAAAATTCATTGCGCTTGAGGGCCGCCCGTATTGCCGCGGGCAAGGCCATTTGCGTTCGTGCGAGCTGCAAGATGGCGAGGGTCAGCAGGATGCCGGCGACAACACCCACGGGCACCAGGCGCATGGCCGCTGCGTTGGTGCGTGCTTGCAGATATGTAATGGGTATCGCTGCGACGGCGACGCTCATATAACGCTGGGAGCGCACCACGCCGACGATGTACTTGCCGTCGGAAAACGAAACCTCATTTTTCCCGGCAAGGGCAGCGACCCAGCCCGGATCGACTCTTTGTAGATGATCGCCACATAGCCGCGCTGTTCAAGCGCGATGAACGCCATCTCGGGAGCGATCGCCAATCTGACGTTTCTGCGGATGACGGTGCCACGCGACGTGGTCAAGTCGGCGGGGCCCAGGCTTACCGCCGCGTGCTGCGCGCCGAGGGAGGAGCATATCAGCGTGTCGCCGGAGACATGGCCGAAGGCTTGAATGTAACTTGAGGCCAGGTCCACCTCTTGCATCAGGGCGATGCGGGCGTCGGAACAGGCGTCTTTGCCTGGCAAGATTGCCAGTTTCTGGATGGCGCGGGCGACCTGGTCGGCGGTTGTATCGGAGCGGCGCAACACATCCTTGGCGTATAGCAGCACCCGGTCCGTTTCGTCCTTGAAGCCCTGCTTGCGCGATTCCTCGACCGCCAGCCAAATCGGGCCGACGATGGCAACCGTCGCGACAAGCAGCGTGAACAGGAGGGCGGCCGATTTTTTTGACACGCAAGCAATTCGCTGTACCGGAACCATGTTCCTCCGTTTTCCCCGTCAACATCGCCACAGTAATTAATTAGCAACTACTTTCTGTGGCGCCACTTTTTGGAAGATGCAGGAAAATGGTCTAGCTCGACGGTATTTTTTGATCGTTGCGAGGCGTTTTCAAGCTGATCGAAGTGTTTCTAAAAAATGTCTTCGAGCAATATTTTCCAGCGGGTGCTATATTCTTGGTTTGCGCGTGCTCGCGACGGAGAAATGATGAAAGTAGCAAGTCCAGTACGACGAAAAACCGTGCTTGGCGGGATGGTTCTCGCCATGCTGGCCGGCCAGGTGTTTGCCGCTATGGAAGTCGAAGGCGTCAAATTCCCGGACCGGCTGTCGGTCGCAGGCAAGGAACTCGGTCTCAATGGCGCCGGCGTTCGCAACAAGTTCACGGCCAAAATTTATGCCGCCGGCTTGTATCTGCAAGAGTCGAAAAATACCGTGGATGCGGTGATGAAGGCTGAGGGCCCGCGCCGCATACGCCTGGTCATGTTGATGAACCTGTCGAGCGACGACCTGGGCACAGCATTCATGACTGCGCTGAGCAATAACATCAGCGATGACGACAAGGCGAAAATCCTTCCCCAGATCAGCAAATATGGCGAAATGTTCGGCCAGGTCGGCATGCTGAAAAAAGGCGATATCATCGACACCGACTGGATTCCCGGCGTGGGAAACCAATGCTACCTGAACGGTAAAAAAGTCGGTCCTGCGCTGCCTGAGGTTCTTTTTTATAACTCGGTTCTCAGCATTTGGCTGGGCAACAAGCCGGTCGACGCGACGCTGAAAACCAGGCTACTGGCAGGGACAAAAAAATAGGCTATGTCACCGATAAGTGTTGGCCCGCAATGCCGTCGTCGTCGCGCAGGCGGGGACCCATACTCCCTTAGCTCAGTATGGGTCCCCGCCTGCGCGAGGACGACGCTTCAACACTAGATAGCCCACTTCGCAGTGGGCTATTTTTTATTCAGGAGCGAGGACATATCAAAGACGACGCGCAGGAAACGCATCGTGTCTTCACACACGGTCAGTAAAGTCCGGATTCACGATGTCCAAACAACAATGCTCTGAACTGTGAACCGCTCTTGCCAACCGTAATTCGCCGCTTTCTTGTTGCCGCACTGTTCATCGCCCTGGCGTACGCGGCGCTTCCCTGGCGGGACCTCGCCTGGTATGCAGCCGCCGCATCTGCACTACGGGGTCTATGCCGATGAAGGCGCCATCAATCCTTATCCCTTGCTGACCGCGCGCCAGGACAGCGGCGGAAGCGGGTCAGCGAGCGATTTCCGTCGGGCCGACATTCTGCTGCACTTTGCGCTGCAACTGTAGCAGGCCATAAACGAGGGCTTCGGCGGTCGGCGGACAACCGGGCACATAGACGTCGACCGGCACGATGCGGTCGCAGCCACGCACGACCGAATAGCTGTAGTGATAGTAGCCGCCGCCATTGGCGCAGGAACCCATCGACACCACGTATTTCGGCTCGGGCATCTGGTCGTAGACGCGACGCATGGCGGTGGCCATCTTGTTGGTGAGCGTGCCGGAAACGATCATCAAGTCCGCGTGACGGGGCGACGCGCGCGGCACCATGCCGAAGCGGTCCATGTCGTAGCGCGCGGCCGCCGCGTGCATCATCTCGACCGCGCAGCACGCCAGACCGAAGCTCAGATACCAGAGACTGTCGGTGCGCGCCAGGTTGATCACATTATCGAGCGAGGTGACGGTAAAGCCGTCGCCCTCCAGAGTTGCTTCCATCGCTGTTCTCCTGCCATCAAACGCTGGAAGATAACAGGCGGGGCGAGCCAAGAATTGTACGGATGCGGCGTTTAACGGCCTTGCAGGACCAGCCCGTGCGCTTGCTCCGGGTAGCGGTACAGACGCAGTTGCGGCATGTCGCTGGCCAAGGCGCCGGCCAGGGCGCCCGGTGCCATGCCGGCGTACTGGGCGAAGTCGCGCATCATGTGCGACTGGTCGTGGTAGCCGGCATCGACCGCGATGCGGGTCAGGCCGCCATAACGGACCGGCCCGCGCAGCAAGGCGGCCATGGCGTCCACGTAGCGGTCCATGCGCCGGCTTTCGCGCACGGGCATGCCATAGGCGGCGAGGTAGCGGCGCTCGAGCTGGCGCACACTCAGGCCAAACTGATCGGCCAGGTCCGGCGTGGGCAGGGCGAGCAGATGGCGCGGTACGGCGAACGGTTCGCCGCCGGCCGTGCGCATCATGAGCAAGCGCAGCAGCCAGTCGCCGAGGGCGCCCACCCACGCGGCCGGATCGCTGCTGGACTGCAGCGTGTCCTGGAGTTGGGCGGTATCGAGCCTGGGTGCGACGTCAGCGAGATTGGCCGGCTGGTAGGTCATGGCGGCGGCGTCGACGCCGAAGAGCAGGCGCAGATAGCGCGGCTCCAATTGGGCGGCAACGAAGCTGGTGCCCTCGCGCCACAGGCCGGGGAACGGCGTGCTGAGCGGTCCGCACAGCAGCGGGCCGTCAGTGGTCGTTGCGCCGCTGTCGCCATTGCCGCCCCGGATGAAGAAACTGATGGTCGCCCACGGCGAAGCAGGCACGACAATGGGGCCGCCGCTGTCGCATTCGACGTGAAAATAGCGCACCAGCCGGGCCAGCGCCGGCGGGGGCGCGAAGGCCAGGCGGGTGCCCGTCGGAGAGGCGACGGCGGAAGTGCTCATGCCAGAATTATACCTGTGGCGAGCGCGCGAAGAGGGCCGGTGGCACGCGAGGCAGACCACTGCATCGCGCCCTTGTTCCGCCAGTTACGCGTGCCTCGTTCTGTACCTTCGCCGAGAGCTCAGAGTTTGGCGTTAGATCGCGAGGATTTCTTCAGAATTTCCATGGATTGATGACCGCGACTCCAGCAGCCTCGAAGGGAGCGGTGTCTCGCGAAGCGACGATAAACCCGCGCGAGACGGCGATCGCGGCAATGTAGCCGTCTGGTGTTGGAAAGCCGCGCCCCGCGCCCCTTGCTGTCACGGCCAGCTTGGCATAATGCCTCGCAGCTTGTGTGTCGAATGGAAGGACTCTTTCGCCGAACAACGCCATCATCCCGTCAAGCGTTTTCAGCAGCAGATCCTGTCGTTTGCCGGGCGGCAGCGCACAGACGCCAAACAGCAATTCAGCCAAGGTCACACTGGACAGATATAGCGTGTCGGCGCTTTGTTCGTTTAGCCATTTTCTGACAGAGGCATGCGGGTCATTCTTCATCGCTTCGGAAACGACGTTGGTGTCCAGCACGATCATTCAAACCTCGGCGGCTCGGCAGGCACTTTGTCTCGTACTCGATCGAAAACGTCCAAGTCATCATCTGTCAGACCGTTATCGCGACCCAATGCCGCCAAAGCGTCCCCCAGGCGAACATGCGCTACCGGCTTGACCGCAGCGGCCAGGATCTCACGGACTTCGGCCTCCGTGCTACGACCATGTTGCGCCGCTCGTAAGCGCAACGCCCGATGTACTTCATCCGGAAGATTGCGTACTGTCAGCATTGCCATAGCTTCACCCCACCGATGCATTCAATGCATTCATAATACACCGCTGCATGCAAATGTTCACAGCTCACGCCCCCTCATTTTCGCGAGTTCGGACCTTGTTAAATTATTGCTAGCAACGGCATCGATTCGCCGCTTCGGAACAATACTGTGCGACAATATTGCTTCAAGAAAATATAATCCTAATATGTCCGCACATTACGCCACCTCAGCGCTGCAACTGGCACGCCGCACCCTCCCCCTCGCCTGCCTCATGCTCATCCTACAAGCCTGCGGTGGCGGTGGCGGTGCTGGCACGGCTACACCTCCCGTGGACCAGGGCACACCTGTTACGCCGCCTCCGTCGCAGCTCTCGCTTGCCCTCAGCACCGGGAACGCCAGCGCGCTCGATGGCGCCAGCATCAAGCGCGCCGCCGATACCTTATTGGACACCCAGATCGCAGCCTATGCCACGGTCAAGCAAAGTGTGTTTCAAAATGTGGGCCCCATCGACTGGAACCTGGGCCACGATTCGGTATGGCTCGACGTCAACGACAGCGCGCGCAACCATGTCCTCTTGCCTGGCAACTGGAGCTACAGCAGCAACAGCGCCGGCACGCAGCGCCCCCTTGGCGTGTTCGGCAACGCGCCTGGCAGCGCGGCACGTTACGCGGTCTTCGGCAGCAATCCGATCGCCATTCCCGGCAACGCAGCGCTCAATCAGTTCATGCTCAACACCGTCAAATGGCTGAGGTCGAGCACGGGCACGGCCAATTTCAAGGTCGTGACGGCCCACCTGCCGGGGGTAGAAACCTTTTGGTTCCCGCACGAAAAGAAAGTGCGCGACTGGTTTTTCGCCTCCTACCCTGGCGCCACGGTCAACGGTCTGGCCGCCGGCGCCAGCCAGGCCGACGACGCCTGCGACGGCAATGCGCTGGCCGCCTGCCTGGATGGGGCCAGCCTGCTGGTGATCGGCCGCGGTGACAGCAGCAAGAGCGTGGTTGCCGCCAACGTCGTGCAAGCGGTGCGCGACGCACAGGCGCGCGGCATTCCGGTCCTTTATCTGCATCATTACCGTGACATGAACGAGGTGTCCAGTGGCCTCATGCAGCACTTCGGCCTGGGCCTGAGCTCCAACTACTTTGCCGAACAAGGCTTGAAAGCCTTCGATCCGGCCACCCTGCCGGCCGCCCCCGAGCAGCTCGTGAGCATCAAGAACATGCTGAGCCACTTCGAGCTGGGCAACTTCAGCACCACATGGAGCGGATGCACTAGCTCGGGCCGGATCAGTTGCACGGGCGACGCGGCGTACATGGGCGAATTCGGCACGCCTGCCGGCAAACTGCGCACGGCGCTGCGCGAGCTTGACGGTGCGGGCCTGGCCCTGTTCGGCCAGCCCGGCTACGAGTTGGAAAAATTGATGGTGCTGTGGGGCGACAAGCTGCGCACCGGCGTCGCGTACCCGATCAACAAGTCGGACACCGCGCCATTCCTGCGCGCCTACTTCTCCGACATGACGGCCTATCTCCACCGGGATTCGTCGGCATTGGCGCAGAACCTGGGCAATTTCGCACCGGCCATTCCCGCCACCACCGCGACCCTGTCGCAAACGGTGACGGTGGCGCTGCCCGACAGCGGACGCAAGGAATACCCGACCGGCCTGTACGTGGTGCCAGGCAAGACAGTCAAGCTGACCCGGACCGACAGCGGCGCCGGCAAGCTCAGTTTTGGTGTGAACATGCTGCGCGATACAACCTGGGTCTTCAACACCTATGACCGCCCAACCCAGCTCGCGTCACCGCGCGTGTCCTTGCTGCAAAACCAGAGCGTGACCATTACCAGTCCCTACGGTGGCCCGCTACTCCTGTTCGTCGACGCCGCCAGCGGCAGCAACCCGCCGGTATCGGTCACGGTGGACGGCGTGATCACCCACCCTGTGCTGCGTGACGCTAACAATGCCACAGAGGTGGCCGCCTTCCAGACTGCCGTCAACACGACGCCGACCAACTGGGTGGGCTTTGCCACCGACGCCTTGACCTTGCATTCGACCCTGTCCCATTTCAAGTCGTCGATGGCGCTGTACAACAACAATATGGCGGCACTGGCGTCCGACACCTGGCTTTACACGATCAAAGATACCTACGAGCTGGCCGGTTTCAATACTGCCAGCGGCCAGCTGCAACTGACGGCAACGGTCAAGGCAGTGTGCGATGCCAAGGGCTGGGACTGCAGCGGCACCCAGCACCGGCGCGACGCGACCCAGCATGTGATTTCCGACGTGCACGCCTTGTGCGGCAGTGGCTGTTCCGGCAACCCGTACGATCAGGACTGGTCCTTCAGTCCGCTCGGCTGGGGCGAGACCCATGAAATCGGGCACGGCATCCAGCCGGCGCGCCTGAAAGTGTATGCCGACCGCTCCGACGAGGTATCGAACAACCTGTTCCCGATGCACAAGCAGATGATGTTCAACCGCAGCGCCGCCGGCCAGGCCGCCCCCATCAGCTCGCGACCCGGCACCGGCAAGCAGGCCTTCGCTACGCTCAAGGCCGCGCTGGGTAGCGCTGATCCGGTCACGGCCGCTTACAACAGCGTATGGAGCGATGCGGCCTACGCTGCCGACAATTCGGCGCGCGTGATGTTTTATCGCGAGCTGGCGGAATATGCGCGCTATTACAATGGCGCCTTCAGCGACGCCTGGGAGGTATACACATTGATGTACCTGCTCGACCGTAACATGAGCAAGAACGCTGGCAACTGGACCAGTGTGGCCGCCAGCTACGGCTTCGGCACCTATCCGGCCTACCCGTCGGCGCTGAATGGCAACGATTTCCTGCTGATCGCCAGCTCCAGTCTGATCGGGCGCGACATGGGGCCGCTGTTCGACCTGTGGGGCGTGCGCGCCAGCGCGGCAGCGAAGGCGCAGGTTAGCGCGTTCAATCTGCCGTTGGCCGTCAGGCTGTATTTTCCGATGGCGGACCTGGCGGCGCCGGGGAACAAGGTGGGTCCCGCCACGGTCATCAGCGCCGGCGCGAGCTATCCTGCCGGCTTCTGACTTGCAGTTAATGACGCCACCGCCAGTGGCGTTCACCCAACGTCCCTACTTTACGCACAGCCAATTCAATTGGGGAGCTATTTCTTTATTTTGGAGGCGAGGACAGGAATCGAACCCGTCTAGACGGCTTTGCAGGCCGTTTTACTAAACTAAAAATCAATGACTTACGTGAGCACCTCTTTTCGCGCTTCCGCTGGGTCGGATTTCAGCAGCCACAGCGATGGCTCGCATAGTCGAGCGAATATGCGCTAATACGTCGCGTTGTCTCGCCTAGCTTTCATGGCGCGACTGCGCCGCAGCCGCGACGGCCATGGCGTTCAGAGCAATCTGCATCTGGTCAAACAAGCCGCCAACCGATGACGCCAGATAATCGTCATAGCCGACGGTCCCCAACGTTTTGGCGATCGTCGACGAATCGATGAAGCGCGTAATTTGCGCCTTAAATTCTCGGCTCTTGACGATCTGCGGGATTTGCTGGATCGCGGATGCCAACAGCCCGGGGTAGTCCACCACGCCATAGTCCTTGATCTTGGCGACCACGAGCTCCGGGACGAGCTTGGCACCGCGTGACGCCATCCAGGCAAGGTCCCAAATGTCGCGATGACGGATCTTGGCCGAATCGGAACCCACCGGCCGTCCTTCGTTGTCCAAGAGCGATGTCGGGAATGCCAGCACCTTATCCGCCATGATCTCGTCGAGCGACTCGGTGTTGACCAGCACCATGGGCATGCCGCCCAAGACGTCGTAGTTGGCTTTCAGCGGCACCAACTCGCGAGTGTGGGCCGGGATGTTCGCGATCTCCAACTTGATTTTCTGCCTCGGCATCGCGGGATTCTCCGGCGCGGTCTGAATCGAGATCCACCACTTGTCGACTCGGACATGCTTGATTCCGTCCTCGCCCACCTTGGCCGGTTTGTTGTTGACCAAGACTTTCAGGCCGAAGCGCTCACCAATGCGCTTCTCCACGCACTCTTTGATCTTCTGCATGCTCTCGGAGCAGAAATTCACGCCGCCGGCAAAGTCGAGGTCCTCGCTGAACCGATCCGAACCGCGGCACAGCCGTAGCGAGGTGCCGCCTTGGAACACCAGGTCTTTGAGAAGCCCCTCGGCGTCAAGCGCTTGAAAGATTTCGTAATGCAGCAGCTCCTTCTCCACCACCGGTCGCATTGCCGACAGGCCCGGATGGGCCATGGCCAAGTCGACCAGGTCGTTGAAATCCTTCATGTCCTCGCTCATGCATCTTCTCCTTGCGCCTCGTCGTCGAGCTCGCTTCGATCGATCATGTTGGCATTGCGCCCGACGCGCAAGAGGTCTCGGATGGCAGCCTCCTTAGTGGCGATGCGAAGCGGCCGGCCCTTGGCCAGCATCGTGCGCTTGATTATTTCCGCGACGCCACGTTTGGTGTGCGTGAACTCAATTGTCCCGAAGGGAGTGTCGACCACGCCGCTCTTCCCGGTCGTCATCACGGTCATTCGGTTGATCGGAATTTGCGAGATCGCTCCATACTCGGACAGGATCGACTCCAGGCTGACGTAGGACAGGTAGCCAGGGCGCAGGGCTTTGGCGATCTCCTCCGCGACCCAGCGGTTTTTGCTCGTCGCGGCCGGGTTCAGGTAGAGTCCCTTGGCCACGCGCTGCAGAAGGCCGTCGGCGACCATCCGCTGCAAGGACTTCTCCATCGCCTTCTCGCTTTCGTCGGGAAAAATCTTCTCGATGTCGCGCCGGGCCAAGACATGCACGCCACGCCGATCGAGTTCTGAGAGCTTCCGGATCAGTTCGATTTTTTTCATTAAGTATTCTCAAACCCGAATTTAAAGTAGGGAATCAAGAGACTTAGTGTAAACCTGCGCTAAACCGAAATCAAGGAAAAGTATACTTTTACCCTATTTTTTCGTAGGGATTTTGGCTACTTATTGACGCATCAGCGATTTCGGCCAACGGAGCCAACACTGCGCAGCGGTCACGGTCAACCGAAATGACCGGTCACGTTCGCCGAAATGCGCATTAATGCCGCCTCCATTGCTGGAATCGGCATTTTGGTAGTTTGGTGGGACGCCATGTTAGAGAGGGAGGCCCCGAAGCTTGGCTGCCATCGTCGCAAAAGATGAGCCAAGCATGTCGGCAAATTCCAAGTGATTCGTAATCTCACTGGAGCTCCGAATACCATCTTCGAAAAAGGCACGAAGTGAGGCGGGATCCATATCAACAAGCCGTCGCCGGGGTAGAACAAACGGTACGCCGTCCTTCATTACGTCATAGGAAACCATCGGATAAAAGGTCTCTTTCCAATTTTCATCAGCACGCCAAATCGCAGGTGTCCACGGAAAGCAAGTCAGTGTGACGAATGTCCCAAATGCGTCCATCACAGCCCCCACACAATCGAACATGTCACCCCTGGGCCGCACAGCGACGACATCGGCGCCTTCCGGCATCGTAAAACCGAGTGGAACTAGCGCTGCTCGAAGCAGTGCGCGCGCGGTCTCACGAGCTTCGTTCAATGAAAGCGCGCCGCCGGCGATGTCGTAGGTGGCCGAGGGCAATTCGGCCATGTTACCTGACACGGGTACATCGAGTGGCATCAACTCTTCGAAATAGGGCGAGACATACAAATCGTCCAGCGCACGGCGCACGTCGGCCGGGATTGCAAACTCTTTGAAGAAACTCTTGATCATGTCCACAGCGAAAGGAATATCCAGCGTTCCTTTTTCCCAAGCCCAAGTCGATACTACGCCGCGCGGCGAAATATCCCCAGCAAGCGGCGACTGCAGATTGTCGCGCGCAATGGGGGCGCCATGTTCAAAAAAGCTCGGAAGACATACGAGCAGGCTGACAACATCACAACCGTAGCGGTCCTTGCTGATAATAACGGCATGCACAAGATTGCCCCCGCGGCAGGCAAACACGGCGCCCGTAATCGGTTTGAAGCCTAGACTAGGCAGCAACTTTTTTAGCGCATTCATCTTTATTCCCTCAATACTAAAAATGGGTAGCCCGCGGCTGGCTGGCCCGCTAGTGGTACGCGTCGGTTATCCCTTGGTGGACTTGAACGTCACTTGGACCACCGAGGCACCTATCCATTTTTGTCGTTTCGCTATACCGCTTTTCGTCATTCCCTTGCCTGTCTTCAGTTCGAAGGCGATGACAGATTTTTCCTTGTACCGAATCAGGACATCGACTCCAAGGCTGCCTTTCGGATTCCCCGATGTCTTACCGCCTTTGATAAAGTAGGGCTCGCAGTCCACGGTTACCTCCCCTAGTGGTTTGAACGCCATACACTTGTTCTTGAGTTCCTTATGAACACGCGAACCAAATTCTTGCTTGGTAATCCCGCCATCGAGAATATGATCAAGGAAGCCTTGCGTCATCCAATCGAGAACCAACTCCCCTACAATACCAATATCTTTCGGCGGTTGTCCAAACAAAACTTTCGTTATGATCTGCCGGCCAGCAGAGAGCGACGTAGTCTGGACAATGGAGTGGCCATCCATCGTCACAGACAGTTCTCCAAGGCTGGTATTGCCACTGGGATCTGTACGATTGACCGGATCATTATGGTTATAGGAGTACTTGTGCTGCGTCGTGAGTGCGATCAGCTAAATTGATGGCCCGATGTTCACGTTCTGCGATGGTCGCCAGACGTACAATTTTAGTGACTGTTCAGTCCCTATAAATGTCAGAAATTAGTTGTAAACAATTGGGATCC
>JAZKCA010000071.1:25116-76843 GCA_040388275.1 Pseudomonadota bacterium | reverse complement strand
TTCCTCCCCTTTCATGGTCGGGGGCGAGGAAATCATCCTCATGAACGGTTAGCGAGACGGGCTTACTTGACTGCTTTTTCGAGCGCGGTCACGGTCAGCACGCCGCCCACCTTGTCGGCGGCGAAGTGCACCTTGTCGCCTGCCGCCACCTGTCCCAGCATGGCCTTGTCCTTGACGCGAAACACCATCGTCATCGGCGGCATGGACAGGTTCGGCAACTCGGCGTGCTTGATGGTCAGCTTGGCGGCATCCTTGTCGACCTTGCGGATTTCGCCTTCCACCATCACAGGCGTGGCGAATGCGGCCGCGTGGCCGGCGAGCAGTATAAATGAGAGTAATGTGCGGATCATGGTCGGGGGCTTCTCGGTAAACAGGACTGGATACTACTGTAATCCTTCCCACAGGGGCAAGGTCAAGGCCTGAATTTCTTGTCGTGCTTCTTCCTCGCCGCCGCGTTTTGCGCATGCAGGATTGAATCGACCCGCTCCGACGCCGCGCGCGCCAGCTGCTGCGCCAGCGTCACGCTGGGAAAAAATTCCGGCAGCCGGTACGACAGCCATGCGTAGGCCGAATACAGGCGGCAACTATCTTCCACTTCCTGCAGGTTGCCCCATGCCAGCTTGCCCTGTTCAGGGTTAAGCTTCGAGATTTTTTTCTTGGACAGCGCGTGCGCCCATTGTTCCCAGGCACGCTGCAGCGATGGGACCTTGGTCGACACCGGTACCAGCGACAGCATGAATTTTTCTGCCACACTCAGCGTGAGCGTATCGAGCCACACCGCGCGCTCGGATTGTTCCTCCGTGATGCGCGGATAGAAAAACCCGTCCGGCACGTCGATATTGTGCATGAAGCGCTTGAGCAGCTTGGCCAGCGAGGTCTCGCCGGTGACGGCGGCGATCCGGTGCAGGTGCTCGATCGACGGGGCCACTGCAAAGCCGGTGGCGCTGAGCGGCGCGATTTTCTCCCGGAGCAGCGCGCGCATGACTTCGTGCGTGTCGTCGTCGTAGCCGGCCACCAGGCCCTCTTCGTGCACGCCATAACGTCCGGCGCGGCCGGCGATCTGGCGCGCCAGCGATGCCGAGATTTCCTCTTCCTCGACCCCGTTGTACTTGACGCTGGTGGTCATCACGATGCGCGCAATCGGCATGTTCAGCCCCATCGCCAGCGCATCGGTTGCCACCACCACGTCGGCGCTGCCGTCGCGAAAGCGCTCGGCCTGCGCGCGCCGCACCTCCGGCGCCAGGTTGCCGTACACGGTCGCTACCGACAGGCCCATCTCGGTGATCATGTCGCGCCACATCAGCACTTCGCGGCGCGAAAATGCAATGACGGCGTCGCCGCGCCGCAGTCCGCGCAGCTTGCGCACGGCCGTGCTCTCCAGCGACAGTGGCCCCATGCGTTTGAGCAGGTGCACTTCGAGCGGGCAGCCAAGCCGTTCTGCCAGCGCCTCGATGGCGCGCCGCGCTTCCGGTGCGCCGACCAGGTAGACCACCGAGGCCGGCGCCCCGCACACCGCGGCGGTCCAGGCCGAGCCGCGGTCGCGATCGGCCAGCATCTGGATCTCGTCGATCACGGCCACCTCGACCCGGGTACGGGTATCGAGCATTTCGACGGTGCTGGCGACGTGGGTGCCGTCTTCGGCCATGCGGCGCTCCTCGCCGGTGACCAGGCTCACCGCCAGCGCCTTGCCATGCGGCCGCGCGGCCTGCAAGCGTTCGAAATTCTCCAGCGCGAGCAGGCGCAGGGGCGCGAGGTAGACGCCGGTGCCGGCCAGGGCCAGCGCTTCCATGGCGCGGTGCGTCTTGCCCGAGTTGGTCGGGCCGAGCAGCGCAATGAATCGACGCGGCATGCGGCAAGCCATGTCGAACGATTCGGGATACTCGGCCAGGTTGATGCTTTCCTTGGTGCGCGCGGCGTGCCGTTCCTCCTGCTCGCGCTCGATGGCGTGCTCGACGCGCTGTTCGATGCGCTCGAAAACATAGGAGGCCGGCTCCGACGTTTCCAGCTCGGCCAGCTGGCTCAGGAAAATGGCGGCGTCGAGATTGGCGTCCTCGCACTGGCAGGCGATGTCGTTGACGAACTCCGCCACGCTGGCGTTCAGCGCATCGATTGCCGCTGCGGTCACGCGTTCAAGCAGCACCTTGCGGCGCGCATCGGCATCGAGCTTGCGCCATTTGCTAGGTTTGGCCAGCACGCCCTGGCTTGGCACCAGGTCGTAGGGCACGCGCAAACCGCCCGCCTCGACCCAGCCGAAAAAGCGCACGAATACGCGCCCTTCCATTTTCACCAGCTGCACGCCCTGCCCGGCCAGATTGAGCTCGCGCGCAAGGGCGTCGTCGTCTAGGTCGGCATCGGGGTGGTGTGCGGTCATGGCTCAACTATATCGCGGATGCCCGAAATCGCACATCCCGTTACTTAAGGCGGATCGACCTTCGGCGGATTGGCCAGCACCTCGGCCAGAACCGCCTTGTGGATGTAGACCGAAAACTTGTCATTGGCAAAAGCTTCATCGGCGGCGCGCTCGTAGCGCTCTGCCAGGCTGCGCGGCGCCGCCGGTGAAAACGCGCCATACAGTTTGGGGCCTGGCACCGGCAACTTGATGAGCTTGAGCGCCAGGCCAGTTTTTCCGGCAAAAAACTCCGGCGTGTAGGGATTCGAAAAATAGGCCGCGCCGATGCGCCCGAGCCGGAGTTTTTCCAGATTGGCGGTAGTCCAGTCGACACTGCCGACCCGGTCGAGCTTGATGCGCTTGTCGAGCATGAACGGCGGCAGCGCCCCCGCTTGCACCCAGCCAATGCTGAGGCCGGCCAGGTCGGCTGGCGAAGCGACCGCTTGCAAAGGACTGTCCGGCAGCACGGCAAGACATGGCTCCAGGCGGATGTGCACGTCGCCCGCAAAATAAATGCGTGCTCTTTCGCGTCCCGGCGTCCTGGCCAGGATCGGGGTAAACATGACGCGCCCTGTCACCAGGCTGTTTTCGAGCCTGGCCATGGTCATCGGCCGCTCCCACTGGAAGCGCACGCCCATGCGCGGAGCGATCTCCTTGTCGAAAAAGTCGATCAAGACACCGCTTGGCAGGTCCGGCCCGGCCGTCACAAATGGTGTCATGGCGAATACACCGACTTTGACAACCGGCAATGGGCGCGCAAGCGCCGCCTCGGGACCGGCATGCGCCGGCTGCGCGAGCGCCAGGAAAAATCCGATGGCGGTACTGCTAATGAAGCGAATACGCATGCTGGGCTCTGCGAGACGCCCTTGACGCCTCCTGTATTTACCATTCTCCTAGCATGCGCGCTTTTTCGTGATATCACAATGCTACACTTTGACTTATCGAAACCAAACCGGTGACCCTGATGAAAGACTCCGACTGCTGCGACGAGGCCTGCTCAACCGACATAGCCGAGATACTCAACAGTGACTGCTTTTGCGGCGGCCTCGATCTGGCTGCCCTGACCAAGGCACTGCGCTCCGATCCCGGCACGCCGGACATCGCGGCGCTGATTTCAGAGCGCTGCCCGCATTTGTTTTCGCCCACGCCGGTCTTCATTTCAGCCGAACAGGCAAGGCGGATGCAAGAGCTGATCGACGCGATCGAAACGGTCATTGCGATGCCGTCCTACCGCGCGCACGTGCTGCGCGACGCACCGGCCGCGGCGCAGCACGGATCGGGCGCGCGCGGCGTCTTTTTCGGCTATGACTTCCACCTTGACGGTGACGACATCGGCCTGATCGAAATCAACACCAACGCCGGCGGCGCCTTGCTCAGCGCCGCGCAGTCGCTGGCGCAGAACGCGTGCGCGGGACTGGCCATCGAACCGGCTGCGCGCTTCGAACAGGCGATCGTGGCGATGTTCCGCGAAGAGTGGCGCCTGGCTGGCCATGCTGCGCCTTTGCGCACGATTGCCATCGTCGACGCCGACCCTGAAGCCCAGTACCTGTACCCCGAGTTCCTGCTGTTTCGCCAGCTGTTCCAGGCCCATGGCATCGAAGCCGTCATCGCCGCCCCCGAGGATGTGCGCTGGGAACAGGGGCGCTTGTGGCATGCCGGCCTGGCCATCGACCTGGTCTACAACCGGCTCACCGATTTTCTGCTGGCGTCCCCCGCCTGTGCGGCGCTGCACGCGGCCTGGCTAGCGGACGCCGCAGTGATCACGCCCCACCCGCAGGCGCATGCCCTGTATGCCGACAAGCGCAACCTGGCCCTGCTGACCGATCCGGCAAGGCTTGCCGCCCTGGGCGTGCCGGAAGCGACGCAGCGCATCCTGCTGGCCGGCATTCCGCGCACCGAAGTGGTTCGGCCCGCCGATGCCGGGCGACTATGGGAACAGCGGCGCACGCTGTTCTTCAAGCCGACCGCAGGCTACGGCGGGCGCGCCGCCTACCGCGGCGACAAGCTGACCAAGCGCGTGTGGCAAGACATCCTAGACGGCGACTACGTGGCGCAGGCGCTGATGGCGCCAGCCGAACGCATCACCGGTTCGCGCGCTTCACCGGAAAAGCGCAAATTCGATATCCGCTGTTACTGCTACGACGGCAAAGTGCAATGGACCGCGGCGCGCCTGTACCAGGGTCAGACCACCAATTTCCGTACGCCTGGCGGCGGCTTCGCCGTTGTCTACCAGGTCTGAACCGCGTTGACACCCAACCCAAGCTCCTCCATACTGAAATTAGACAATATTATCGTACGCACAACAACCCAAGAGGTCTGGATTGGCCACTACAGCAAATGCCGGAGGCGCTTCGGCCGCGATGTCGCCACACCGCCCGTCATGGGTCTGCATGAAAAAGCACTATCCTGACGACAATATCAACATACGATTTTGGGAGTTGAATTAATGGAACGCGTATGGATACTGTTAGTCGGACTTGTGACAGTCGCTTGCGCGTCGGTGGCCCCTGCCGAAGGACTGTGCCCGCAAGCAGACAAGGAATGGTCGGCGCAATGTTTCGAGGAATCTGGCGGCGTACGCCGGATCAAGTCGCAGCACCTGAAGCGTATCGTCGTGGACAAGTCCGGCCACGCCGTCATCGTCATCGACCAGCCGCGCGAACTCGTTGCCGTGGACCGCAAAGGGGTCGTCGTCGTGCCGGGCATCTTTCACACCGGCGACTTCGATTACCCGGATGCGGAAAAGAACCTGGGCCGGTTTTCCACCAAAGTCAACAACGCCTCAAAATGCGGCTACTTCAATGGCAGCAATTTCAGGATCATCATTCCCGCGAGCTACGACCAGTGCCAGGCCTTCCATGAAGGCACTGCGCTTGCATGCAAGGATTGCGAAGTCTATTGCACGGTGTCCGAGTGCCAGGACAGCGTATTTGTTGGCGGGACAAATTTTATCCTCGACGGGAAGAACAAGGTCGTGCGCAAGCCAATCCCGATGACACCGGCGGAAGTATGCGGAGGACAGGAGTTCGTCAGGATAGAACGGGACAGGCACAGCAAGCCGTTTCTGAACTGCCTGACCCACCCGACCGCGCCCCTCAAGTAGAACGCGACCCCGACTACCCTTCCTTGCCGTCGATGCGCGCCTTGAGCAAGTACGGCGTGTAGGCGACCAGGAACAAGGCGAACGCAACGCACCAGCACGTCCCGGAGACCAGCAGCGCCACGCTGCGCCACTGGCCGGGCACGAATGCCGCCAGCACCCGCGTCATCGCGCCCAGCTCGATCAGCACGAACATGCATGCCTCGATCCGCCCTGCCTTCAGGACCCGCCCGGTATGTCCCAGGGTCGTGCGCGTCATCATGCCGATGATCAGCCCGGCCATCGAGCCGACGGCCAGCGCATGGAAGGCGGTGCTGGCGGCGCCATAGCCCAGGCACGCCAGGCCAAGCAGGGCAAAGCCGAACGGGATCCATGCATAGCTCAGGTGCAGAATCCACAGCAGCGGCACGTGCAAGGTGCGATGCGATTGCCAGCCCACCAGCCGCAGCGCAATGGCGCAGGCGGCCAGCATGCATAGCGCGGCAGCCAGCGGCCCCGGCGCGCCAAACACCCAGGCCAGGCCGGCCGATCCCACCAGGGCCAGCGCGATCTGGTCGTGGCGCGGGCGCACCACCGGCGTGACCCCGGGCGCGCCATTGGTGGTAAACATCGGAATGATGCGCCCCCCGATCACCGACTCAATGATCACGATGACCAGGATCGCCGCGTGCACCGGCGTGGCCTGCGCCAGGCTCACCCAGCCCAGCCCTGCCGCGTGGTACAGCGCGTTGGCCAGCGTCAGCAAGCCAAGCAAACCAATGAGGAACATATTGCGCTTGTTGCCCGAGTCGCGCAGCACCACGTAGAGCGGCCAGGCCGCCAGCGGCAGGAACAGCAGGTCGACCAGCGCGGCCAGCAAGGGCGGCGCGAGCAGCATGGCCGCCCTGCCGGCCAGCCACACCAGCACCAGCGCGGCCAGGTGGCGCCCGCGCGGCGTGGGCAAGCCGGTCCAGTTGCGCGCCGCCGTCATCAGGAAGCCGACGATGACGGCAATCGCAAAACCGAACACCATTTCGTGCATGTGCCAGCCCAGACTGACCGTCGGCATGCCCTTGAGCCACCCCAGGTACTGCGCCAGCCACAAGGGCACGGCCAGCACCGCCAGCGCGGCGGCCAGGATATAGAAGGGGCGAAAGCCCAGTGCCCACACGGGATGGGCGGCGTTCCACAGCGGCTGGCGGGCGGGAACGCCCGGTTCTTCGATAGTTAGCAGGCTCATGATGTTCGCTTCATTTAAAGATACATTTAATATACAGCTTAATGGTATCATGCGGCAAGGCGTCTGTAGAGTTCGCCTCAGCTGTCAACAACCAACAGGAGTTACCATGCAAACTGCCACCTTCATGATCCCCGCCATGACAACCGAAGCGATCGCCGTTCAAGTGGCGAAGGCGCTCGAAACCGTCGAAGGCGTCGGGCGCGTCCACATTACGCTGGCCCACACCGTGGCCCGCGTCGGCTTCGATGAAACCATCACCACGCAAGTCAAATTACGTTCGGCTGTGACGGCAGCCGGCTTCATCGTGGCCGAGCCGGCAAAGAGCAGCTGCTGCGGTGGTTGCGGCGGATAAGCCTAATGACGGTCGGCCACGGCCCCAAGCAGGCGGTGCTCCACGGCGAACACCGCCGCTTGTACCCGGCTCGACAATTTGAGTTTCTTGAGCACATTCTGGACGTGGATCTTGACCGTGCTTTCGGCCAGGTCGAGCTTACGGGCAATCAACTTGTTGCTCTCTCCTAGCGCCAGGCAAGCCAGGATGTCCTTTTCGCGCGGCGTCAATTTATCCAGCTCCGACACGGGCCGCTCGGCGGCCTGCCCGGCGGCCTGCAATTGGGCCACCAGCTTGCCGGTGAGCGCCTCGGCCACCACGGTTTCGCCGGCGGCGGCGCGCCGGATCGCGCGCAACAGGTAGTCGGTTTCGATATTCTTGATCAGGTAGCCTTGCGCACCGGCCCGCATGGCCTCGGCCAGGTCATCCGATTCTTCCGATACGGTGAGCATGATGATGGCCGTGTCCGGGCAATCCTGGTGCATCAGGTGCAGCGTTTCCACCCCCGACATGCCCGGCATGTGCAGGTCCAGCAAGACCACGTCGGGCTTGAGCTGCTTGGCGCGCTTGATGCCTTCCACGCCGTCGGCGGCCTCGCCCACGACCGCAAACTCGGTATGCCGCTGCAGCAGCGAGCGTATACCGCTGCGAAACAGGGAATGGTCGTCCACCAACAGCACGCGGATCGGTTGAACTTCGGTTTCCATGACTGTCCTTGAAACACTTCAGAATAAATCAGGCCGCACGCCGTAGCGCCTGCGGCAAGGTGAGTGTGATGACGGTGCCCCTGCCCGGCACCGACTGCACGTCCAGGCTGGCGTCGATGCGCTGGGCGCGTTCGCGCATGATGTGGATGCCCACATGCGCGTCGCCGCTGCCATCGAGCAGTGCCGGATCGAAGCCGGCCCCATTGTCTTCGATTGTCAGCGTGAAGTCGTTGCGGTCTTCGAGCCGCACCTTCACGTTGCTGGCGCCGGCATGCTTGCGCACATTCGACAGCGCCTCCTGCACGATGAACAGCAGCTGCAGTTGCTGCTCGCGCGGGAACGGCGCGCCATCGACATCGGCGATGAACTCGGCCTCAATGCCGCTCTGGCGGCGGAACTTGTCGACCGTGCTTTCCAGCGCCGCGAGCAAGTTGCCTTCCACCAGGCGACTGCGGAAATTATGCAGCAGTTCACGCACGTCTTCGTAACTTTCCTGTACACCCGCGTGCAGCAGCGGGACAATCTCGGCCACGTCGTCGATTTTGCCATCGTTGACGGACTGATCCAGCATCTGCACTTGCAAATTGAGGAAGTTGAGCCCCTGTGCAATGCTGTCGTGCAAGCCTTGAGCGACCAGGTTGCGCTCTTCCGACACTGCCATTTCACGCTCGCGTTCGCCCAGGCGCAGGTTTTCCACAGCGGTGCCGAGCAGCTGGCCTAGGGTCTCGAGCAAGCTCTGCTCCTGCGCCGTGAACGCTCTCACTTTGCGGAAATGCAAGTTGAAGAAGCCCAGGTGCTGCTGGTGCGCGTAGATGTGGAACACCGATACGGTCGAAAAACCCTCGCGATGGCATTCCAGCTCATGTCCCTTGTCGAGCTTGCGCAAGTCGTGGATCACCGTCACCTTGCGCAGCACGGCATCGCCACACAGGCAGTCGCCCACCTTGATGCAATGCTCGCGCTTGACCAGTTCCGGAGAAATGCCCTGATGCACGACCATGTGCAGGTTGTTGCGCTTGGAGTCAAGCACGCGCACCGAGCCGCCGTCGGCATGGAAATACTCGCAAATACGGGCCAGCAAGCCCTGGCATAAGGGTTCCAGCGGCAGCGGATGCTGCAGGAATGCAGAGGCGTCGTACAACATGGCCAATTCCCGGTTCTGGTCCTCCAGCGTGGCCGTTTTTTCGGCGACCCGCTCTTCCAAATTGTCGTACACGGTTTGCAGGCGGTCCGCCATCTGGTTGAAGCCCTTGGCCAGCTGGCCGAATTCATCCTCGCTGTCAACGTCGAGACGGACATCGAAATTTTGCTCTTTCATGCGCTGCATGCCCTCGTGCAGACGGGTGATCGGTTCGACGATGAGGCTGAACATCAGGTAGATGATGCTGACCGTACCCACCATAGCCAGGGCCAGCAGCGCCAGTTGGGATCCACGCAGCCAGAAGGTCCGGCCTTCGCTGTCGTGCTCAATATCCTGAACCAGCGCATCGACCCGGCCGACAAACGCTTCGGCGTTCCGCTGAAATGCCTTCAGAGCCTGCTGTTGCGCAGCGCCCTCCAGGCGCAACAGCGCGACCGCCGCTGGCCGCAGTTCGCTTTGCCACAGGGCGGCTATTTGCTCGAATTCCGTATGGATCGCTTTGGTCGGTGGCAGCAGCAGCGGGCGTTGCGGATCGCCGGCCTTGAGCTGGGCGAGAATGGCGTCGATGGTGCTGATCTGGCGCGCTGCGGCGCTGTCATCGTCGCTTGACTGCGACAACAGGATCGACAGGCGATAGCTGTTCATGCGCAGGCTGCCAGTGTCATTGATGGCGGCAGCGCTGCCTTCGAGCTGCCATGACAGGAACAAAGTGATTGAAATGGCCACCAGCGCGAGCGAGAGGAAGCCGACCAGCGCGCCGGCGATCTTCGTGGACAGTTTGTGGCGTGCGGGAATAAGGGAGTCTAGGGTCATGAGCAATCCTGGCTTGCCGTGCGGTAGATCGGCGCTAATTCTCGGCGCAGCCTCATCATGATACGCCTGCCCATCCTTTTCTTCGGTTTGCGTGGTCGGCATTGCCCTACCCGCCCGTTTGCGACATGAAACGGACGATCTTGCCGGGCTGGGCCAGGAAATCGTGCTTTTCCGGCTTCAGTTCAATCGCGTGGCGAATCGCCGCTTCCAGCTCGGCATCGCTGGCGCCACCGCGCAGCAAGGGACGAAACGCGAACTTGTCTTCCTGGCCCAGGCACAGGTAAAGCGTGCCATCGACCGACAGGCGCACGCGATTGCAGTCGGCGCAGAAGTGCTGGGACATGGGCGTGATGAAGCCAACGCTGCTTTTACCGTCGGGGGTGACCAGGTAGCGCGCCGGCCCGCCGCCAAGGCGCGCGATCTGGTTGATCAAGCCGAATTTCTGGCGCAGGCGCTGCTCCACGGGACCGAGGTCGAGCCAGGTGGCGCCGCGCCCGGTGGCCCCCATCGGCATCGCTTCGATCAGGCGCAGCACGAACTGCTGGTCGATGCAAAAGGCGACCATGTCGTCGATCTGCTCGTCGTTGATGCCGCGCAGGGCCACCATATTGATCTTGATCGGGTCGAAACCGGCGGCCTTGCCTGCCATGATGCCGCCCAGGATGTGCTTGAGGCTATCGCGCCCGGTGATTTGCTCCATGCAGCCACGGTCAAGCGAATCGAGGCTGACATTGATGCGCGAGACGCCGGCGGCGCGCAGTTCGGCGGCGTGGCGGTCCAGGCGGGTGGCGTTGGTGGACAGCGACAGGTCCTCAATGCCGGGCAAGGCACAGAGGCGGCCGGCCAGGTCGGCCAGGTTGCGGCGCAATAGAGGCTCGCCGCCGGTCAGGCGCACGCGTTTGGTGCCCAGGCGCGCGAAGGCGCCGACCAGGCGTTCCATTTCATCGAAGGTGAGCCAGGCGGCCGGTTCCTCGAAACCCTTGAAGCCCTTGGGGATGCAGTAGGTGCAGCGCAGGTCGCAGCGGTCGGTCACCGACAGGCGAAGGTATTCGATCGATCGGCCGTAGCGGTCGCGTAGCATGCCCTTCTCCAGCTTTTGATGTGAGGATAAGGGGATTGTAAAGCGCGCGGCGGGGTTTGAATGTGGGCAGGACGGGGGGTGTCGGGTAGTCATTTGTGACTAGAGGCACGCCGGCACGCCATTTAGCTGTAGTTGCTTCGGACTCCCTTGCTCTTGCCCGCTTCCCTTGCTTGTTTCCGAAAGTACGCTCACTATATCCCCGAATCTCAGCGGGCCTGGCAGCCCGCCGCCCCCTTCTGAAAGTGTCCCTCGTGTTCAAATCATTCCTATCAAAACTGTTCTCCTCTGAGCCAAAATACGAGCCATTCGTACGTCAGAAGGCGCACCGCCCGCCTGCAGCCGCTCAAGAAGCGCCTGCCGATCCGGCCAGCGCTGCGCTGCTGCGCGCGATAGAGGAGCGGCGCAAGATCGATCCGCTAGTCGGTGCCAAAATGGGCGGCAAGGAAATCTTCGCGCGTCTGCTCCGTGGCCTGCAAAACGAGCGCGGCGTACATGTCGAGACGCTGCTGTGTGCCGCCGGCGCCCTGGCCGGGTATGCTTGCCAGGCCGGTTTGCGAAGCGCGGCAGGTGCGCAAGGCTACTCCGAGAAGGACGTTTTCACCATTGTCGAGGCGGGCGGCAAGAAATTCTATTTTGGCGACCACTTGAACAAGCCATTGTGCGAATCCCAGTATTCTGTCTGGAGCCTCGCGGCGGGCGCTGCCCAGAGCAACGGGTGCAAGGAGCTGCCTGATTTGCACGAGATCTTCAAACATGTTGCTGCGAGCGTAGGCGAACCAACTTTTGGCATACCAAGAATACCGGAAGGCCATCAACCCGGCGAAAAGCCCGTGTTCTTCGTCAAACTGATGTGGCCAATCTTCGAGCCTATAGTCAAGGAATTCTGCCCAGACCCGTTTGAATGGCCGATCATGTTCGGCTCGGCGATCGCACAGGTTCTCGACTTCAGCAAAACTGTCATCGCGCCCGACCTGGCGCTACGCATCGTGATGGAGAGCGCAGTGCCGATGTCGAAAGTAGATCTATCTGCCGAGTGATCGCGTCCCGCAACTGAATAATAGGTTCGCGTTGCTAGCTTCCATCATGGGTGTACATGAATAAATTACTAGATGCTCGCGTCCTGACTACCTTGTTGTGTTTTTCCGTTTTCGGCTTGCTCGTGTCCTACCTACGGCAAACACCATTCATGGACCCCGTCGACCTCTATCTGGTCGCCTGGCACGAAAGCATGCACGCAGTCGGCGCCTGGATATCCGGCGGGTCCGTGCACGGCATCGAAGTGCGTGCGCGCGACGGATTGACGTGGACCTCGGGTGGGCTTTTCCCGCTGATCGCGATGGCGGGGTACCTCGGCACCTCCCTGTGGGGAGCCGCCCTGCTCGCAAGCGCCCGCCGTCCCATGCTGATCTGGCCGATGCGGATCATGACGGTCGCGCTGCCGCCGCTGACCATGTTGTTCGGGAACGGACTTGGCCTGAGCTGGCTGGCCGTGACCGCTATCAGCGCGGGCCTGTTCTTTGTTTGGCGCTTGTTCCCTGGCCCGGTGACCCTGGTCGTGTCCGGCCTGTTCGCGTCCGAATCATGGCGCGATGTTCAGATGTATCTGTTTTCGATTCCGGGGCAGACCGATGCAGGCATCCTGGCCAAGTACATGGGCATGCCGTTCCTGACCTTGCCGATTGCCTTGTCCATGGCGCTCATGTCGGCGCTGATCTGGTGGACCTCGTTCAAATACGGCCACGCGCAGTCAGCTGGCGACAGCGCTGCGCCGGTGTCGAAATTCAAAGGTTTGAGATCCCTGCTCTTCACCGATGACTAAAGCACGTAACGAAACACCGCCACATAGTGAGCGGCGCTGCCCGCAACGACAAACAGATGCCAGATCCCGTGCGCATGCTTCATGCGCTTGTCGAGTACATAGAAAATGATGCCAACCGTATAGAGAACGCCACCGGCGGCCAGCCATGCGAAGCCGGCGTGCCCCAGCGCGCCAATGAGTGGCATCACGGCGATCACGGCGATCCATCCCATCACCACGTAGATGACGAGCGACAGGATGCGCGCCGAGCTCTTTTGCCACCGTTCCGCGACACTGCCGAGCACGGCCAATCCCCATACTATCCCGAACAAGGTCCATCCCCACGGCCCGCGCAGCGAGACCAGGCAGAACGGGGTGTAACTGCCAGCGATGAGCAGGTAGATGCTTTGGTGGTCCAGCTTTTGCAGGATGTCCTTGGCGCGGCCCGCCGGAATGCTGTGGTACAGCGTCGAAAAACTGTACAGCAGGACCAGCGAAGTGCCGTAGATCGATACACTCACGACCTTCCAGGGGTCGCCCCCGACCGCCGCCAGTACAATCAGCACGACCGCCCCGGCCAGTGCCATCATGGCGCCAACCAGGTGGGTCAGCGCATTGAACTTCTCTCCGTGATACATGAAAACGCCTTCATCTCAATCAATGGCAAAAGCGCGCTTGATCGACAACACCGGGCACTTGCGCCGCTGGCATCCGTCCGAATCGCACACGAATGCCGCAGGGTAACACGCGGGCGCAGGAAGATGCCCGGTCACTGTACCAGCGGACTATCGGCCCCCTCCAGCTCCACGCCCTCGATTGCAGCCTGTCCCACCAGGATATGCAGGTACTGGTGCATCGCCCGCTGGCTGGACTGGCGATCCAGGAAGGCCTCGATTTCGCTCTTGACCGCTTCATACAGGAGCAGCTTGCCCTGCACCTTGCGCAGCACCTGCACGATGTGCAGGCCGAAACGCGTTTCCAACAGGCGCCCTGCCAGCTCGCCCTCCCCCAGCCGAAATGCCAGATCCTCGAATTCGGGTACCGACTGGCCGCGCGACAGCTGCCCAAGGCTCCCGCCCACCTTGCCGGAGCTGCAGTTCGAATATTGGCCGGCCAGTTCGCCAAAGCGCTCGGGGTGGAGCTTGAGTTCTTCGAGCACCGCTTCGCCAGTGGCGCGCAGCAGTTCAAGGGGCGCGCCTAACGTTACCTGGAACAGGATGTGGCGCGCTTCGACCAGCTCCCCGTTGGTGTAGCGGGCCTGATTGTTGCGGTACCAGGTGTAGCACGCGCCTTCGTCGGCCTTGGGCACCTGGACCTGAAAAGCGAGCAAGGCTTCGATGCGCTGTTCCTCATCCCCGGCGCGAATGCCGAGGATGTCCGCTTGCTGGAGCAGAACCGTGCGCAGCACCAGTTCGTGCACGGCGCGTTTGAGCGGGTTGTCCGCGTCCTGATGGTGTTTCAGTTCGCGTTCGATTGCGCTATCGTCGATCTCGATGCCGTTGACGGATATGGCCATGGTGGTGCTCCTATTTTAGCGAGTGCGAACAAGTTGGTAGGCGCGGCCCAGGTAGGTCAGCGCGCCGAAGCCGCTCCATACATGCACCAGCCTCGTGAACGGGAAGATCACAAACAGCGACATTCCCATGAACAGGTGCAGCTTGAACAGCAGCGGCGCGCCAACGATGAAGCTGGCCGCATCGCCGCGGAAGGTCACGATGTGCTGCGCCCAGTTCATCAGCGTCACCATCGTATGGCCGTCCATGTGCGAGGCCGATACGTAGATCGACGACAGCCCGAGCAGCAGGGTCGCAAGTATCCACAGCAGCACCACCTTGTCCTTGAGCGTGGTTGCATGCCGCAAGCGCTCGTTGGCGAGGCGCCGCACCAGCAGGATCACGATTCCGGCCAGGCACATCGCCCCCATGACGCCACCGGCCACCATCGCAACGAGCTGCTTGACCCCGTGCGTGACGCCCAGCGTGTCCCACACCACCACCGGCGTCAGCAGCCCGGCCATATGCCCGAAGAACAGGCCGATGATCCCGACGTGGAACAGGATGCTGCCAAGGCGCAGCTGCCCGCGGTGCAGCACCTGGGTCGATTCCGACTTCCACGTGTACTGCTCGCGGTCGAAGCGAATCAGGCTGCCGAGCAAAAAGATGGCCAGCGCGATGTAGGGATAAATCCCGAAAAAGAATTGGTGAATGAAGTCCATGATGGTTCCTTAGGCGGCCCCGCCGGCAAGGCGAGACTTGGGATAGAAATTGATCGTATGCGTACCCGGCACGCCAGCCGTTTTCAGCAGCGGCTCCACGCCATCGGCACCCGGGCCAAAGGTTTCCAGCGCCTCGTCCATGTCGCGCACGGGCGGCTCGGTTAGCTCCTCCGCCGCTACCGGGCTCAGTTGTTCGAGCACCGCAAACACGCCCGCGTACGGGCTGCCATTGGCGGCCAGCTTGCGGCCGATATGCGCCAGCACGTGCACCGCGTCCGACAGCAGCCGTGCCGCCTCGGCTTGCGTTTGCTGCGCCAGGAACTCGAGGAACAGCGGCACGAAGTCAGGCAGGTCGTCGCCCGTCATCATCAGGCCGTGCTTCTTGTATTCCTCCATCAGGTCGACCATGGCCTGGCCGCGGTCGCGCGATTCGCCGTGAATGTGCTCGAACAGGTGCAGCGAATGAGACGGATTGCGGTCGAACGTCATCACGTAGTTCTGCTGCAGGTCGATCAGCGCGGTCTCGTCAAGGTAGGCGAACAAGGGCATCAGCGGCGCATACAGGGACTGATCGATGGCCATGGCGCCTTCCAGCTCGGCCAGGTTGGCGATCAGCTCCGCTTCCGGGTACAGTAGCAATGCCGACAGCACCTGGTAATGGCGAACGGTTTTCATGGCTAAGCCTCCTGCTTCTTGCGCGATTTCGGCATCGATATGAAATTCGTCGATCCCTGCTTCTTTTTTCCGAACAGGCTGGTCTCGGTGATGCCATCGGAACAGCCGTTGCCGAAACTGAAGCCGCATGAGCCTTTTTCATTGAAACTGTCCTCGGCCATCTCCTTGTGGCTGCTCGGGATCACGAAACGGTCCTCGTAGTTGGCAATGGCCATGATGTGGTACATGTCCTCGACCATGTCCTTGCTCAGTCCTACCTGCTCAAGCACTGCCAGGTTCTCGACCTTGTCCACGCTTTTGCTGCGCATGTAAGCGCGCATGGCCAGCATGCGGTCGAGCGCGTGGATGATCGGCGGCTGGTCGCCCGCAGTCAGCAGGTTGGCCAGGTACTGGACCGGAATGCGCAGGCTGTTCGTATCGGGCAGGATACCGTTCATGCCCATCTTTCCCGATTCGGCGGCGGCCTGGATCGGCGAGAGCGGCGGGATGTACCACACCATCGGCAAGGTCCGGTATTCGGGGTGCAGCGGGAATGCCACTTTCCACTCGACGGCCATCTTGTACACCGGCGAGCGCCTGGCCGACTCCAGCCACGAGTCGGGTATGCCCTGGCGCCGCGCTTCCTCGATGATGGCCGGGTCATGCGGGTCGAGGAACAGGCCAAGCTGCGACTTGTACAGGTCGCGCTCATCGGGCACCGATGCCGCCGCCTCGATCTTGTCGGCGTCGTACAGCAGCACGCCCAGGTAGCGGATGCGGCCCACGCAGGTCTCCGAACACACGGTAGGCTGGCCGGCTTCGATGCGCGGGTAACAAAAGGTGCATTTCTCGGCTTTGCCGGAAGACCAGTTGTAATAGATCTTCTTGTACGGGCAGCCGGAAATGCACATGCGCCAGCCGCGGCACTTGTCCTGGTCGATCAGCACGATGCCGTCGTCCTCGCGCTTGTACACCGATCCTGACGGGCATGAGGCCACGCAGGTCGGGTTCAGACAGTGTTCGCACAGGCGCGGCAGGTACATCATGAAGGTGTTCTCGAAGGTGCCGTACATCTCCTTCTGCATATTGTCGAACAGCTTGTCCTTGCTGCGCGCGGCAAATTCGCCGCCCAGGTCATCTTCCCAGTTCGGGCCCCATTCGATCTTGTCCATCTTCTTGCCCGTCAAAACGGAGACGGGACGCGCCGTTGGCGGCGTTTCGGACAGCGGCGCGTTCTGCAGGCGTTCGTAGTCGTAGGTGAACGGTTCGTAGTACTCGTCGATCGCGGGCAAGTTCGGGTTAGCGAAGATATTCGCCAGGATCTTGAGGCGGCCGCCCTGGCGTGGCTCGATCTTGCCGGATGCGGTTCGCTTCCAGCCGCCGTTCCACTTGTCCTGGTTTTCCCATTCCTTCGGGTAGCCGATGCCGGGCTTGGTTTCAACGTTGTTGAACCAGGCATATTCCACGCCGTCGCGACTGGTCCATACGTTCTTGCAGGTGACCGAGCAGGTGTGGCAGCCGATGCACTTGTCCAGGTTCAGCACCATGCCGATTTGGGCTCTGATTTTCATACGATTGCTCCCGAAACTTGTTCCACCAGCGGCCCTTCAAGCCACTCGACATTCTTCATCTTGCGGACCAATACAAATTCATCCCGGTTCGATCCGACGGTGCCGTAGTAGTTAAAGCCCCACGACAGTTGCGCATACCCGCCGATCATGTGGGTCGGCTTGGTCACGGTCCTGGTGACCGAGTTGTGGATCCCGCCACGCTTGCCGGACTGCTCGGCGCCCGGTGTGTTGATGATTTTTTCCTGCGCGTGGTACATCAATGTCATTCCGGCCGGCACGCGCTGGCTCACGACCGCCCTCGCCGTCAGCGTGCCGTTCACGTTGAACACCTCGATCCAGTCGTTGTCCACGATCCCGGCCACCCTGGCGTCGTCTTCAGACAGCCACACGTGCGGCCCGCCGCGCGACAAGGTCAGCATGCGCAGATTGTCCGAATACGTGGAGTGGATGCCCCACTTCTGGTGCGGCGTAATGAAGTTGAGCGCAATCTCCTTGTTCCCGTTCGGCTTGGCGCCCAGCATCTGCGCCGTGGTCTTGGTATTGATCGCCGGCTTGTACACGCACAGGCCTTCGCCGAAATCACGCATCCACAGGTGGTCCTGGTAGAACTGCTGGCGTCCGGTCAGGGTGCGCCATGGGATCATTTCATGCACGTTGGTGTAGCCGGCGTTGTAGCTCACTTCTTCCGATTCCAGCCCCGACCATGTCGGCGACGAGATGATCTTGCGCGGCTGCGCCTGCACGTCGCGGAAGCGGATCGTGTCATGCTCGCGCGGCAGCGCAAGGTGGGTATGGTCGCGCCCCGTCATCTTCGATAAGGCGGCCCAGGCCTTCACCGCCACGTGGCCGTTGGTCTCGGGCGCGAGCGACAGGATCATTTCGGCAGCGTCAATGGCGGTATCGAGGCGCGGCTGGCCCTTCGATATGCCTTCTTCGATGACGGTGCGGTTGATCCCGCGCAGCACGTCGACTTCGTGTTCGGTTTTCCAGCCGATGCCCTTGCCGCCGTTGCCCAGCTTTTCGAGCAGCGGGCCGATCGAAGTGAACTTCTTGTAGACCGAGGTGTAATCGCGCTCCACGACGGTCAGGTTCGGCATTGTCTTGCCGGGGATCGGCTCGCATTCGCCGGCGCGCCAGTCCTTGGGATCGAATGGCTGGCCGAGTTCGCCCGGGGTGTCGTGCATCAGCGGGGTCAGGACCAGGTCGGTCTGGGTGCCAAGGTAGGCGCCGCCGATTTCCGAAAACTTTTCGGCGATGCCCTTGTAGATTTCCCAGTCGGACTTGGACTGCCACAGCGGCTGCACGGCCTCGGACAAGGGGTGGATGAAGGGGTGCATGTCGGACGTGTTCAGGTCGTCCTTTTCGTACCAGGTGGCGGTCGGCAGCACGATGTCGCCATACAGGCACGTGGTCGACATGCGGAAGTCCAGCACCACCAGCAGGTCAAGCTTGCCCTCGGCGGCCGGGCGAATCTTCACGTCGCGCGGCTTGATGCAATGCTCCTCGTCGCTCATGAGCGCGTTCTGGGTACCCAGCAGGTACTTGAGGAAATACTCATGGCCCTTGCCTGAACTGCCCATGATGTTCGAACGCCATACAAACATATTGCGCGGGAAGTTGGCCGGGTTGTCCGGGTCGTCGCACGAAAAATTGAGCTTGCCGGCCTTGATCTGCTCGACCGCGTACTGGGCCGGGTCCATGCCCGCTTCCTTGGCGGCGCGCGTCACTTCCAGCGGATTGGTCTCGAGCTGCGGCGCCGACGGCAGCCAGCCCATGCGCTCGGCCTTCGCGTTGTAATCGATCAGCGACATGGCTTCGGCCGGCACGTCGGCCGAGGGCGAAGCGATTTCCTCGATGTGCAGCTTTTCGTGGCGCCACTGGCTGGTGTGGGCGTAGAAGAACGAGGTGCCGTTCATCTGGCGCATCGGGCGGTTCCAGTCCTGGGCAAAGGCGAGCGGGGTCCAGCCGGTCTGCGGACGCAGCTTTTCCTGGCCCACGTAGTGCGCCCAGCCGCCGCCGGACTGGCCCACGCAGCCGCACATCATCAGCAGGTTGATGATGCCGCGGTAGGTCATGTCCATGTGGTACCAGTGGTTCAGCGCGGCGCCCACGATCACCATGCTCTTGCCATGGGTCTTGTCGGCGTTGTCGGCAAACTGGCGTGCCACGGTGATTACGTCGGCCGCCTTCACCCCGGTGTGCTTGACCTGCCAGGCCGGCGTATAGGGCACGTCGTCGTCGTAGCTGGTGGCCACATTGGCGCCGCCCAGGCCGCGGTCGATGCCGTAGTTGGCCATCGTCAGATCGAATACGGTGGCCACGGTGGCGGTGCTGCCGTCGGCCAGCAGGATTTTCTTGACCGGCACGCGCCGCATCAGCATGTCTTCGGCGTCCCTGCCGCCAAAGTAGGCAAAGCCAACATCGACCACCGCGTCGCTGCACTTGATCAGCGACAGCAAAGGATCGATGGCACGCCCGCTCGTGCCCTCCTTCTGTTCCAGGTTCCAGCGGCCCGACTCGCCCCAGCGGAAGCCGATCGTGCCGCCCGGCGCGCAGATGGCGCCGTTGGCTTCGTCGATGACCAGGGTTTTCCACTCGGGGTTGTTGGTCTCGTCGAGGTTGTTGGCCAGGTGCGAGGCGCGCAGGAAGTAGTCGGGCACCAGGGCGCCGTGCTTTTCGACCAGGGTCACCAGCATCGGAAAATCGGTGTACTGCTTGACGTAGCCGCGGAAGTAGTCGGAGCCACCGTCGGCATGGAATTCCTTGAGCACCACGTGGCCCATCGCCAGCGCGAGGGCGGCGTCGGTGCCCTGCTTGGGCGCGAGCCAGATGTCGCCAAACTTGGCCATTTCGCCAAAGTCGGACGACACCGCCACCGTCTTGGTGCCCTTGTAGCGCACCTCGGTGTAAAAGTGGGCGTCGGGGGTGCGCGTCATTGGCACGTTCGAGCCCCATACCATCAGGAAGGTCGAGTTATACCAGTCGGCCGACTCCGGCACGTCGGTCTGTTCGCCCCAGACTTGCGGGCTGGCCGGCGGCAGGTCGCAGTACCAGTCGTAGAACGACAGTGCCACGCCGCCGATCAGCGACAGGTAGCGGGTTCCGGCCGCATAGCTCACCATCGACATGGCCGGAATCGGGGAGAACCCGACGATGCGGTCGGGTCCGAATTTCTTGATCGTGAAGGCGTTGGCGGCGGCGATGATCTCGTTGGTCTCGTCCCACTTGGCGCGCACGAAGCCGCCCAGACCGCGGATCGACTTGTACGAAGTGGCACGCGCCTTGTTCTGGCTGATGTATTCCCAGGCAGTGACCGGATCCATGGTGCGGCGTGCTTCGCGCCACATTTCCATCAGCCGGCCGCGCACCATCGGGTATTTGACGCGCTGTGCCGAATACACGTACCACGAATAGCTGGCGCCGCGCGGGCAGCCGCGCGGCTCGTGGTTGGGCAGGTCCGGGCGGGTGCGCGGATAGTCGGTCTGCTGAGTTTCCCAGGTAATGAGCCCGTTCTTGACATACACCTTCCAGCTGCATGAACCGGTGCAGTTGACGCCATGCGTGGAGCGGACGATCTTGTCGTGCTGCCAGCGCTGGCGATAGGCGTTTTCCCAGGTGCGGTCCTCGTGCACGACGGCGCCGTGACCGTCCGAGTAGGTTTCCTTGGGGTTGTTGAAAAACTTCAGGCGATCCAAAAAATGACTCATGCTGCCTCCACTCACGTTGATGGAATCAGTCTACGCAGTGGAGTCGGGTATGAATATTGGCAAGAAGTCGGAATGCTTCTTCGATAAGGACTAGCCCGGCTAGCCCTTTTTGACTAGGCGCACGCGCATCGCGGGCGTCATCAGGAAGCGCTTGGCGGCGTCGATCAGCAGCACTTCCTTCATTTCCATCTGCACCGCCATTTCCTCCCAGTGCGCAGGGCCGGTGATGAAGAGCGGCTTGGAATTTCCGTCCGAACGCAGGCCGGCATCAGTTCCCCCCGAAGTGATCACCGTGACCGAGGCCACCAGGTCGACCGTGTTGCCGCTGCGCGGGTCGATGATGTGCGGATGGCGCTTGCCGTCCTTCATGAAGTAGCGCTGGTAGTCGCCGCTGGTGCCCATCGCCTCGTTATCGTGCAAGGCGATACTGGCCAGCGTCCCGTCGCCGCGCGGATCTTGAATCCCGACCATCCAGGGCCGCTCGCCCGGACGGCCAAGCGCGATCACATTGCCGCCCACATTGACCAGGGCCGCTTTTACTTTTGCGCCGCGCAGGATAAGTGCTGCGCGGTCGAGCGCATAGCCTTTGGCATAGCCGCCCAGGTCGATCATGACGGCCTTGTTGGTGCTGGTGATGGTGGTGCCCTGGTAGCGCAGGTCGGACAGGCGCGGGTTGGCGGCTACCCAGCGCGCGATCTCGTCGGCGGGCGGGTCATGACGCTCGAATTTGCTGCTCTGGAATCCCCACAGGCGGATCAGGTGGCCTATGGCGGGGTTGAACAGGTTGTCGGAGCGGTCCGCCAGCAAGGTAGCCGATTGCAGCAGGGAGACCATCTCGGCGTCGGCCGTGAACGGTTCGCCGCGCGCGATGGCGTCGTTCAGCGCGGTGAGCATGCTCGGTTGCCAGGCGTGGAATTTGTGATGCAGGCGGTCGAATTCGAGCAGAACGAGGCGGCTCGCTTCGGCGGCCTTTTCGGGCGTGCCGCCATAGATGCTCACTTCGACCACGGTACCGAATACGCGGCCGCTGGTACGGTGGGTGGTTTCGGTGCGCTGGCAGGCGGCCACAAACAGCACGAGCAGCAGCGCGAATATTTTGAGGTATCGCATATCGTCATCCCGTCGCCCCTGCAAAGGCAAGGGCGATGTGGTTTAGAGCACCTTGCTGACCATGTAGTCAACCGCCGCCTTCACTTCATCGTCCTTGAGCGCGGGATTGCCGCCTTTGGCCGGCATCAGTTTCAAGCCTTCGATCGCGGTCGTGTGCAAGGCGGCAGCGCCCTTGGCCATGCGCGGCGTCCACGAAGGTTTGTCGCCCAGCTTCGGCGCGCCCATCACAGCCGCTGCGTGGCATGCCGCGCAGGTGGCCGTATAGACCTTCTCGCCGACGGCAAGCACTTCGGCGCTGGCCGGCACGATCGCTGGCGCGGCCGCCACGACAGGGGCCGCCACCACTGGAGCGGGCGCAACAACAACCGCTGGCGGCGCGTCGGTCTTCTGGCCGCAGGCGGCCAGTGCAGCAACGATCAACAGGGACAGCAAGGTATTGGTCTTCATGATTTTCTTTCAAAGTAAAAAAGGTTAATGCCCCGTGTCGCCCATTGCGCCGCGAGTGTCCAGCATTGCTGCAGTAATCTGGTTGAAAGGAAGTACCTTGCCAGCCTCTTTCTTCACGAAGGCGGCCGCGTCCTGCGCGTTTGAAAACGCCCCGAACGTCGGCCCCATCGAGCCTTGCTTCTTGCTGCCTACGACATACAGCGCGTCCTTGGCCGCAATCCAGTGTCCTACCGGGTGCGCCCAGTCGGTCTTGCCGATGTCCTGCACGAACACGCCCGCGATGGCGCGCTTGTTCTCGGGCGCCGGCAGCGTCGCGAACAGCTCCATCAGGTCGCAGTAATAGTCCGGCTTTCCTTCGGCGTACTGGATCTGCGCTTTGGAACCGGGAAAATCCTTGAGCACCATGCCATCGAGCGCGCAGGCCGTTTCCGCCGTTGGCTCCTGGGCCGCGGCATTCCTGGCAGCCTCGCTGCACGCGGCCAGCGCCGCCACCATGGCCAGGGCCAGGCCGGCCTTTTTCAGTGTCGCTTGCATGTGAACCTCCAGTGGGCAAGATAGAAAGGGACGACGATCCAGACCAGCATGATCGCCAGCAGCACCTTCGGATCGGTCAGGCGCTCGGGCATCACGGTGGCAAGGCCGTACATGGTTTGCACTTGCTCCGAGCTGAATATATTCATGAGCCTGAACACGTCGGCGGGGTTGAGCATCAACAGGGCTGCGAACATGCCGCTCCCCAGACGGCCCTGGCTGAGCACCAGCCCGCCCATCAGCAACAGGTCAAAAATAAGGACGAAGAAGAACCACAGCGCGATCGCCACGCCGCTGGCGCGCACGCGGTCAAGCGCAACGAGCGATACCAGCATCGACATGCTCAGGAACGCCAGTCCCATCAGGATGGCGCTGCCGACAAAACCGGCGTAGTGGAACAAATCGTTCCTGCTCAATTCTGATGCCAGCGGCAGCAGCCCGGCCCCAAAGCCCAATACCGTGGAACTGGCCAGCGCCGCAGCCAGGCCCAGGTACTTCCCCAGCAAAATCTCGAAGCGGGTGATCGGCATCGACAGCATCAGTTCGAGCGAGCCGCGTTCCTTCTCGCCGACGATGGCGTCGTAGCCGAGGATCAGCGCGATCAGCGGCACCAGGTAGATCACCAGGCTGACCAGGCTGGCCACCGTCACGTCGATGCTGCGAAAGCCCACCTCGCCCTGCTGCGACGCGCCGAAATAGGCAATCGCCAGCGCGAACAGCGCAAAGATGATCGCCACAGCCACCACCCAGCGGTTGCGGATGCGGTCGCGGAATTCCTTGGCGGCGATCACGCGCACCTGGCCCCAGTCAACCATGAATCCCTCCGTAGCCCAGAAACAGGTCTTCGAGCGACGGTTCGCGGATCGTCACGTCCAGCATGACCGGAGCCAGCGCGGCCAGCACCGTCGCCTTCTGGCTGGCCTGGCAATCGATGCTGGCATGGTCGCCATTGACCCGCACCACCAGTCCTGGCAAATGCGCGAGCGCGATGCTGGCGCCGGCCCCGTGGCCGCTCTTCAAGCGCAACTCGATCGTCGACGGCAGCACATGCTGCGCGCGCAGGTCGGCCAGCGTGCCGAGCGCCGCCACCTGACCGGCATGCAGAATCACCAGCCGGTCGACCCGGTCCTGGATCTCGGCCAGGATGTGGGAGGTAATCACGATGGTGGCGCCGCGCGCCTGCGCCGCGCGCAGCACCACGTAAAAATCGGCGATGCCTTCCGGGTCCAGGCCATTGGTGGGCTCGTCGAGGAAAATCAAGTCGGGGTCACCCAGCAGCACCTGCGCAAAGCCGAGGCGCTGGCGCATGCCCTTCGAATAGGTGTGCAGGCGGCGCTCGCCAGCGTCGCTCAGGCCGACCCGCGCGAGCACGTCGGCGCAGGCTGCGCGCGGCACTTTTTTCAGATCGGCGAACAGGCGCAGCACTTCAAGGCCGGACAGGTTGTCGTAGCTGACGAAGGTCTCCGGCAGGTAGCCGATCCGCCGCCGCACCTGCAGGAAGGCGGCGCTGGCGGTATCGACCCCACCCACCCGCACCGTGCCGGCGGTCGCCGGCAGCAGGCCGAGCATCAGCTTGAACAGGGTGCTCTTGCCGGCGCCATTGTGCCCGATCAGGCCGAACACTTCGCCCTGCGCGATCGTGAGGTTCACATTCCGGATCGCCTGGACATGGCCGAACGATTTGCTCACGCCGGTGAGCTCAATTGGCATGTTTGTCATTCCAGCGGCTCCAGTTGGGGTTATTCGGCCGCATGCGCGGACGCTGGTCGACCACGCTCGGCGCGCGCAGCACGGGAAACTGGTGCGCCACGAAGCGCAAGGTCTTGATCGATGGGCTCGACAGCAGCAGCTTGACCAGCGGATATTGCCAGTTGAGCCGGTCGACCAGGTCGCTGGCCTCGTAAGCCACGTCGCCGGCGCCGTCGCCGCCCTGGTCCCAGCCGCTGTAGTTGCTCCAGTAGTTGCCGCGCGTGCGGCCCCACTGCACATCGCGCGCGGCGACGAACTTGACCGGCGCTTCGTTGCCGATAAAATCGTTGCCGTCGACCTGGTTGTTGGACGAGCCCGCTGTCAAATGCACGCCCACCTTGTTGTTGATGACCACGTTATTGCGCAGCACATTGTATTCAGCGTCGTAGATAAAAAATCCACGCCCGTTGCCCGCCACGACATTATTCTCGATCACCGAATCCTGGATCGTGCGCAGCATGATGCCGTGGTCCTCGTTACCCCAGGCCACATTGTTGCGCACCACCAGGTTGCGCACTTCCATTAGCGCCAGGCCGCCCCGGTTCTGGTAGGACTCGTTGTTTTCCCACGTGCTGTGGTTGGTGTTCATATAGTGCGTGCCATAGCGCAGGTGGTGGATCTTGTTGCCGCGAAACAAGGCGCGGGTCGAGACATCGACATAGATGCCGTCGCGCGCATAGCTGATATTGTTGTTGGCGACCTCGACATCGGTACTGTTATAGACCTGCACGCCGTTGCCGCGCTGGGACGATTGCAGGTCGCGCTTGCCGGTGATGGTGTTCCCGATGACCTTGGAGTGGTTCGACTTTTCCAGCCAAAGGCCGAACAACGTGTACGCGAGCACGCAGTCGCGCAGGGTAAAGCGGTCGGATCCGGGCACGATATACACGCCGGCGTTTTGGGCGCCAAGGTCGGCGCCGCTGTCGCGGATGATCATGCCTTCCACGGTGACATCGCTGGCTGTCACCCGGATCACGTCGCCGCTATTCTGGCCGCTGATGGTCGGACGGCCCACGCCGCGCAGGGTCAGCGGCTTATCGATCAACAAGTGTTCCTGGTAGTTGCCGCGTTCAACGAGCAGCGTGTCGCCCGGCGCGGCAGCGCGAATGGCCGCGACTATCGATTGTCCGGCCATCACGCGCAGCTCCGCGCAAGCCGCCGAAGCGGCCAGCATCGCCAGCAGCAGGCCGAACACGGCACGCATCAGGGCTCCTTCGCTCGCGCCGCCAGGGCGTCTTTGACCAAGGCCAGCGGGATGAAGTAACCGCGGGCGTCGATCGGGGTCAGCGCCAGACCGTCCTTTTCGCGGCTCTTGCGTTCCTTGACCAGCGGCGGGCAGGCATGGTCGTCGTAGTACAAGATCATGCAATCGAGGCACAGCATGCATTCCATCTGGTCGATCTTGCCTTCGCTGTCGATCGCATGCGAGCCGCAGCCGGCCGCACAAGCGTGGCAGGTCGTGCATTCGGCCTTGCGCTTGAGCCCGAACAGGCGAAACTTGCCGGGGATCGCCAGCCCGGCGCCCAGCGGGCACAGGTACTTGCAATACGGCCGCTCGCTGAAGAACGACCAGCCCAAAATGGCGCCGATGAACAGCCAGAACGGCCACGTCCGGTTCCACACGCCCACGATGAAGGTGGTCTTGAACGGCTCGATCTCGGCCAGCTGTTCGGCCGTCTCCATTGAATACAGGGACACGCCCAGCAGCACAAAGAAGATGACGTACTTGAGCCAGCGCAGCTTGTCATGCAGCGGCTTGGGCAGCAGCTTTTGGAAGCGTTCGAGCCCGACCGCCTTGCCGATGCTCAGGGCAAGCTGCTGGAGCGAGCCGAACGGGCACAGCCAGCCGCAGAACACGCCCCGCCCCCACACCAGCACGCTGATGATGATGAACCACCAGAACACAAAGATGAACGGGTCGGACAGAAACAATTCCCATTTCCACTGGTGCAGCAGCGAATGGAACCACGTCATCACCTGGGTGATGCTGGGCTGCGCCTTCAGGTAAAAACCGAGGAACACCACGCTCACTAACCACAGCACGTGGCGCGGGCGCTTGATCCACGGTTTGTGCTTGCGCTTGGAATTACGCACCAGCCAGTCGCGCTGCGAGTACATGAAGGCGGTGAAAGCGAGCACGAACACGAACAAACCAATCTCGAGCTTTTTGCTTTTCCAGATGGTTCGCCAGGCGGCCTCCACGCGCTCCACGTGCGGGCGCCCGCCAACCAGGTAACGCGACGGCAGCCAGTATTCCTGGTCGAAGTGGACAAAGGACTTGGCGCCGGTCTGCGCGTTGGCCTTGTTGGCCAGGAAGCTCAACTGCCATGGCCAGGCCGGATTGAAATTCTCCGAGCGCACGATGAACACCGCCGATTCGGTGAAGGCCGGCGCGCCCGCCGCCTTCACGTCGTAAAGGTTCTGGTAGTCGGTGTCGCGGAAAGTGAAACTTTGCGGATCCTGGCGCACCTGGATGCGATCGTAGATGCCGCCGCGCACGAAGCCCGAGCCCTTGAACGAAGCCTGGCCGCTGGAAATGATGAAAATGGCCTGTTCGTCGGGCTTGAGCTCGCCCATCAGGCGCTGGTACACATGCTCGCCCAACAGGCTTGAACCCACCGACGGCGAATTGAGGTGGCCGAAATACATGTCGATATACGGCTCGTCGCCTTTCATGCCCACGTCCGCGGATGCTACCTGCATGCGCGCCACGCTGCCTTCGGCCAGCATCTGCTCCCACGTCAGGCGTTCGTTGAGGGCGGTGTAGCGCGCCGGGGGCCGCACTTCGCCCTTGAAAATGCCAACCTGGCGGCCAACCTCGTAGGCGCTGCGCGAAATGACCTGGTTTTCGGCGATCACGGTCACCGTGGCGCCGCTGATAGCGTCCAGCCCGCCGCTGCCGATCTCCAGCTTGGCGTCGCCGCGCTTGCCGGTGTACTGCGCGATGAATTTAAGGAGCGTGGACTCGGGAATGCCGGCCAGCAGGATCGGCTCGGAGTGCTTGAGCACGCGCACGCCCGTGATGACGCCAGCGGCGTCCATGCCAATCAGGGTAACGATGGGTTTGCCCGAATAGGCGGGAATGTCGACCACATCGGTCGACAGGAAAACGTGACCGATCACCTTGCCGGCGGCGTCATAGGCATCGACATAGCTGGGCCGCCCTTTGCGCAAGGAAAAACGCTGCGCGAGCGGCATGACATCGTGGCACGGCGCCTCGGCGCACAGGTCCGGGCCATGCAGCAGTTGCTGCGACAGCGCGGCATCGTAGATGGCAGCGCGCACCGGCCCCATGCCCAGCAGCGACAGCAGGGCAAGCAGCAACAGCCGGGTGGTCAGCACGCGCATGCGGTCGATCAGCCCTCCACCAGCAGCCGGCTGCGCATTTCAAGGTGCAGCGCGTGGCAGAAGTGGGTGCAATAGATCCAGTAGGCGCCCGCGTGGTCGCATTTGAACGTGACCGATTTGGTTTCCTGTGGATTGACGATGAAGTTAATGTTATGGAAAGGGATGGCGCAACCGTGCGTCAAGTCTTCCACCTTGTCGAAGTTGGTCAGGGTCAGGGTGACTTCGTCGCCCACCTTGACCTTGATGATCGGCATGCTGAAGGCCGGTGCCTGCGACATCATGCGCACGTGCACCTTGTTGCCCTTGCGCTCGATACCCGCGGTTTCGGCCGTTACCGCGTTCGGGAAGTCCGTCATCAGCGACACCTGGCGCGTCTTCACGCTGTCGCGCTTCATGATGCAGCCGTCGTGCGGTTCCGGATAAGCGGTGTGGTCGGCCACCAGCACCATCTTGTCGCCGCTGATGTCGAGGATTTGTTCAGTCTCGGGATGGAGCGGCCCTACCGGCAGGAAGCGATCCTTGGAGAACTTGTTGCCCGAATTGAAGTACTTGCCGTCGGCTTCCCTGGTTTCGCCCATCGACGCGTAGCCGTGGCCAGGCTGGTAATGGACGTCGGCGCGGTCCAGGACCGGCTTGACGGTCTTGTCGCCCTTGAACTGGGCAATCGCGAGGTCGACGTTCCACTTGACGACCTGGCTGTCGAGGAACAGCGAGGTGTAGGCGTTGCCTTTGCCATCGAAAGCCGTGTGCAGCGGGCCCAGGCCCAGTTCAGGCTCGGCCACGACGGTGTCGCGCGGCGTTTTCACGTCGCCGCCGAACCATTGCAGTATCTTGGACAGGTCGATCACGGTCGCCGTCGGCGAGAGCTTGCCGGCGCACACGAAATACTTGCCGTCCGGGCTGGCGTTGACGCCGTGCGGGTTCTTGCCGACCGGAACATAGCAGGTCAGCGCGGTCTTCGGGTCCGCATTGGCGGCGATGCGGCCATCGACCACCGGCACCTTGGAGCCGCCTATCATGGTCGACTTGCCGGCCTTGATGGCTGCTTCGATGCGTTCGATATTGAAAAATACGCAGGCGTCGCGTTCAGCCGACATCATGCCGGCCAGGTCGGCCCCGCCTTCGGTGTTGTACTGGGTTGCGGCGGCGAGCTTGCCATCGTACGAGGTGGCCAGCAACTCCATGTTGCCGTCGATCCGGCACTGCCAGCGCACTTCCATCGTGGCCGCGTCCACGCAGCTGAACAGGCAGCCCCATTTGGTCGGATCGTCCAGGTCGCGCCCGTCGTTCGGCAGCGGGATGTGGAATTCGGCGCCGCAGAAAACGCGCGTGGTGTAGTTGATTGCCGCGTCGACCGGGTCGCGCTTGTCGGGGAAGATGCCGTGGAAACCCATCACGTTGGGCAAGCTCACCATCTTGTCGCATTCCATGGTGTCCATGCGGATGCGCGCCAGGCGCGAGTGGATCTTGTCGTTGACGAACAGCCAGCGGCTGTCGTAGGTGCCGTCCTTGTAGCTGCCGTGCACGTGGTGAGTGTCGCCCGTGGTGTATTGCAGGCTGCCATCGGCCTTGGTGCCCATGATGGCTTTCGATTCGTTGGTCGTGCCCCAGCCCACCATGCAGTCGGTATTGAAGACGGGAATGCGTTTCAGGGTGCGGCCTGAAGGCAAGCCCAGCACGCGCACTTCGCCGCCATGGCCAGCGCTGATGAAGGCATAGTAGGTATCGAGCTGGCCCGGCTTGATGTGCTCGCCGCTGGCAGCTGCCGCTGGCGCCGCCTTTCCCTTGGCTGCCTCTTCCTTGCAACCGGACAAGCCCAGCATGGCCCCGGCGCCAGCCAGTCCAACCACGGCGGTCTTGCCCAGGAAGTTGCGGCGGGCGCTAGGGATTTCCACGGTACCGTCGATTGATTCCTTCTTGCTATCCATGCGAATTCTCCTCAGTGTGCGGTGTGCTTGCGATCCTGAGGAGTGTATGCAAGGGACATGCAATTGACCATGAGCATGATGGCAGTTGCCCGCAGCGGCAGTGACTAGGCGCCCTACGCCTTTGTGACTATGGAGGCTGCCATGTGGATGCGCTATACATGCTATATCCCAGCAATTGAAAGGCACATCATGACCATCACCAGCTACGGCGACCTGCTCGCCGCCGCCCATTCCCAGCCCCAGCCCCAGCGCCTGCTGTTCGCTTTTGCCCGCGCCGAACTGCCCGACGACGCCCCAGCCGCCGAGCGCGCGCGCTTTGCCGAGCAGCGCGGCGGCGCCCTGAAGCCGGTCATGTGCGTCGACAAGACCCTCGCCGAACTGGGGAGCTTCGAGGACCTGGTGGCAGAATCGCGCCATACCGGGGCCGAGTGGGACATCGTTTTCGTCAGTACCCTGTCCGGGCGCGACGGCAAGCCGCCCTCCACGGCCGAGGCCGAGGCCCCCCTGAACATGATGCTGACCTACATCCATACGGGGCAGGTCGAGCGCTTCCTTGCCTTCGACAAGGACGGCGAACTGCTCACAATCAACAACACCTGACGCGTGGACATGGCGCAATCGGGGCGCTTCGCCTACACTTGACTCCTTTCCCTTTTCGTACATACGCATGACGCTCAGAACACCGCCCCTCGCATCGCTGGCAATCGCCCTGTTCCTGTCGCTCGCGACACCGCTCCTTCAAGCCGCAGTCCCCGACGACATCCGCGCGCTGGCCGCCACAGCCAAGCAGGCGCCGCAGGCCGCCCAGCGTCCGTACGACGAGCGCGACTGGCTGGACCGCTTCTACGCCCCGCGCGCCTATGCGCCAGTGTGGCTGCGCGATGGCGCGCCCAAGGCGGCCGCCGCGATCGTCCTGCTGCACGAGGCGGCGACGCAGGGCTTGTCGCCGGGCGAATACCACGCCGCGGAGCTCGAAAAGCAGTTGCGCGTGGCCGCCCCAACCGATGCGAAGCTCGACGTCGCCCTGACCCGCGCCATGCTGCACTACCTGGCCGACCTGCGCGTGGGCCGGGTGCGCTCCGAATACCACACCACCCTACCCGACCCGCGCCTGACCGCCTTCGATCCGGTGGAACAGTTGCGCAAGGGGCTGGAAGCGAACCGCCTTGCCGCCGTGGTGGCCAGCGCCGAGCCCAAGATTCCACTGTATCCGCGCATCAAGACCACGCTCGCGCATTACCGCGAACTGGCGCTGGCGCCGGCGGTCGTGCTGCCGCCGCCGACCAAGGGCAAGAAAGTGGAAACCAATGCGCCCTACCCCGGCGCCGGCGCCCTGCGTGCGCTGCTGATCATGCTCGGTGACATGCCCGCGGCCGCGCGCCCCCCTGCCGACGAGGTCTACACGCCGGAACTGGCCGAAGGCGTCAAGCATTTCCAGGCGCGCCACGGCCTGCTCGATGACGGCGTGCTGGGCCGCGAAACGATCGCCGCCTTGAATACCCCGCTCAGCCACCGGGTGCGCCAGCTCGAGCTGACGCTGGAACGGATGCGCTGGCTGCCCGACTTCACGCCCGGGCCGGTCATCGCGGTCAACCTGCCGGCGTTCCGCCTGTGGGCCTTTGACACTACCGAGGGCAAGACAGCGCCGCCGCTGGAAATGAAAGTGATTGTCGGCACCGCCGTCAAGACCGAAACGCCGCTGTTCATCGGCACCATGCGCTACCTGGAATTCAATCCCTACTGGAACGTGCCGCGCAGCATAGAAAAGGGAGAAATTATTCCCAAGATGCAAAAAAATCCGGCATACCTGGTCGAGAACGAGATGGAAATGGTGCCGCTCAAAGGCGGCGCGGCGACCCAGGAAGCCGACATCGAGGGATTGCGCGCGGGCCAGTACCGGGTGCGCCAGCGGCCGGGACCGAAGAACGCGCTCGGCGCGGTCAAGTTCGCGATGCCCAATCCCGACAATATCTATTTGCACTCGACGTCCGCGCGCGAACTGTTCAAGCGCACCCGGCGCGACCTGAGCCATGGCTGCATCCGTGTCGAAAAACCGCTGGAGCTGGCGCAGTTTGTGTTGGCCGGCAAGCCCGACTGGGATGCCGAAAAGATCGAAGCGGCAATGGAACCCGGGGAATCGAAAACGGTGAGCTTGAAAACGCCGATTCCGGTGGTGTTGTTCTATACGACCGCGACCACCGATGCCGACAACCAGGCGATTTTCTCGCCGGACGTGTACCTGCGCGATCCGATGCTGGAAAAGCTGCTGGCCACGCATAGCCACGCTGCCAAGGCCAAGCCGTCCTCGCCTTAAGCAAGCGCAAGTCCGACCTCCTTCAGATAGGCAAACTCAGCAGTGGCCCGCGCCCTGCGGTTCGCTGCTTTCCTATCTGATGAGGTCCACCATGGCCACCCGTAAAAAGAACGGCAAGGCGCTTGACGGCGCAGGTTCCATCCTGAGCACCATCGCGGGGCCGTCGACCGGCAAGCCCCCTTCCAGCCTGGGCACGGGCGATCCGGCCGCGGAGCGTCTGCTCGACAAGGTGGTCGGCAACGCCGAACTGGCCGCGCAGATGCCCTATAACGCCACCAAACCGCTCGAATACGGCGAAGGCGCGCGCGAGCCGCATGCCGGCGAAACGCGCGAACCGGCCACCCCGCTGGCCACCGCCAGCACCAGTACCGAAAACATTGCTTCGCCCAAGGTCGGGGACGGCTGTCCGCACCTGGGCCACAATCCATTGAACGGACCGCTGGACCGGGTCCGGGTCGACGACAGCGACCAGCGCCTGACCACCAACCAGGGCGTGCCGGTTGCCAACAACCAGGATTCGCTGAAAATCGGCCTGCGCGGACCGACCGCGATGGAAGACTTCATTCTGCGCGAAAAGATCACGCACTTCGACCATGAACGCATTCCCGAACGCGTGGTGCACGCGCGCGGTTCGGCCGCCCATGGCTACTTCGAGTCCTACCAGGACCTCACGCCGCTGACACGCGCCGCGCCCTTTAACGCCGCCGGCAAGCGCACGCCCGTATTCGTGCGCTTTTCCACGGTGGTGGGCGAGCGCGGCTCGGCGGATTTGGCGCGCGACGTGCGCGGTTTCGCCACCAAGTTCTATACCGACGAAGGCAACTGGGACCTGGTCGGCAATAACATTCCCGTGTTCTTCATCCAGGACGCAATGAAGTTTCCCGACCTGGTGCACTCGGTCAAGCCGGAGCCGCACCACGCCATGCCGCAGGCGGCCAGCGCGCACGACACCTTTTGGGACTTCGCCTCGCTCAGCCCGGAAATCACGCACATGCTGATGTGGGTGACGTCGGACCGCGCCATCCCGCGCAGCTACCGCATGATGCAAGGCTTCGGCGTGCACACCTTCCGCCTGATCAACATGGAAGGCGAAGCGCGCTTTTGCAAGTTCCACTGGACGCCGCTGCAGGGCACCCATTCGGTGGTGTGGGATGAAGCGATCAAGATCAACGGCGCCGATCCCGACTTCCACCGGCGCGACCTGTGGGAAGCCATCGAAGCGGGCAACTTCCCCGAGTATGAACTGGGGCTGCAGGTATTCACCGAAGCCGAGGCGGCCAACTTCCCCTTCGACATCCTCGACCCGACCAAGATCGTGCCCGAGGAAATGGTGCCGATACGCCCTGTCGGCAAGATGATCCTGAACCGCAATCCCGACAATTTTTTTGCCGAGACCGAACAGGTGGCGTTCTGCACGGCCCAAGTGGTGCCGGGCATCGACTTCACTGACGATCCGCTGCTGCAAGGCCGCAACCACTCGTATATCGACACCCAGATCAGCCGCCTGGGCGGGCCCAACTTCCACGAAATCCCGATCAATGCATCGGTGGCGCAGGTGCACAACAACCAGCGCGACGGCATGCACCGCCAGGCCATCAACCGCGGGCGCGTCAATTACGAACCCAATTCGCTGGGCGGCGGCTGTCCTTTCCAGGCCGGCAAAGCTGGCTTCACGAGCTTTCCGCAGGAGGTGATGGAGCAGAAGGTGCGCGGCAAGCCGGAACTGTTCGCCGAACACTACGGGCAGGCCAAGCTGTTCTGGGACAGCCAGAGCGCGCCGGAACAAGCCCACATCGTCGACGCCTTTCGCTTCGAACTGACGCGCGTGCAGGTGCCGGCGATTCGCGAGCGCATGGTGGCCGGCCTGGTCAACGTCGACATGGCGCTGGCTGCGGCCGTCGCCGGCGGGCTTGGCATACCGGTGCCACAGCCCTTGCCGCGCTCGACCAGCCTGCCGGTGCCAGAGTACGAACCGTCGCCGTCGCTGTCGCTGCTCTCCCGCCCTGGCGAGACCGGCATTCGCAGCCGCCGCGTGGCGCTGATGGTGGCAAACGGGGTCGACGCCGACATGGTGCGCGCCATGTACGCGGCGCTGCTGCGGGCCGGTGCGGTGCCGCGCCTGGTGGGACAACGCCTGGGCAAGGTGGCCGCGCTTGACGATTGCCCGCTCGATGTGGAGATCACCTTCGAGGCCGGGCCTGCGGTGCTGTACGACGGCGTCATCGTGCCCGACGGGGCCGAGCTGGCCGCCACGCTGAAATGGGACGCGAATGTGCTCGACTTCCTGCGCCAGCAGTACCGGCACGGCAAGCCGATCCTGGCGCTGGGCAGCGGGGTCGAACTGCTGGCTAGTGCCGGCGTGGTGCTGCCGCTACCGGACGGCTCAAGCGATCCGGGGCTGATCCTGGCCGACGGAACCGATCCGCAGGGCGCGCTGGCCACGTTCAAGGCGGTGCTGGCGCAGCACCGGGTGTATGCGCGCGAGACCGATCCGCCAAGGGTCTAGGTTCAATCCCGGCTGGCCACGCGCATGTGCAGACCGACCGGGGTCATCGTGAGCGCCATGTGCTCGCGCACCTCCTTGCCATCGGGTGTATCGAGGCGCTCGATGTCAAAGCGTCCCAGCAAGGTGGCCATCGCCATTTTCATTTCAAGCAACGCCAGGTAGCGGCCAGGGCAAATGCGCGGGCCGCCGCCGAACGGCATGGATACGCGCTTGGCCGACGTCGCATTCATCGCCGGATTGTTTTCGTCGAGCCAGCGCTCGGGGGAGAATTGGGCGGCATCGCGCACGAAGTCGTCGCTGACCGAATCGTGCCGCATGACGGAAATGATCATCGTACCAGCCGGCACCTGCACATCGCCGACCAGCGTGTCGCGCAGGGTTTGGAAGCCAATATGCGGGGCGACCGGTTTCAGGCGCATGGTTTCGTTGGCACAGGCCTCCACGTAGTCAAGGCTGGCCATGTGTTCGATGGTCAGCTCGCGTGCATCGCCGCACACGGCGCGCACTTCGGCCGTGGCCTTGGCCAGCGCATCGGGGTTTTGCCACAGCAGGTGGATCATCCACGCCAGCGTATTGGCGGTCGTGTCTTCGCCGGCCAGCAGCATGGTCAGCACATTGCCCGCGACCTGGCTGTCGTCGATGCCGCTGTCGGGCTGGTCGGCCGCCGCGATCATCGCTTCGAGCAGATTGCCGGGATGCTCGCGCAGATCCGGCTCGCTGGCCATGCGCGAACGTGCCTGGGCCACGAAACCGTCGACACTGGCCATCACTTCCTTGAGGCTGACCAGCAGTTCGCGGTCCGCGCGCGAGGGCAGCCAGCGCCACACGGGAAAGGGAGCGAAGATGCGCTTGAAGAGCGCGGGGAATATCTTGTCGAGGTGTTTCTGGATGATGTCGCCGTCGGACTCGAGCGTGTTGACCCTGGCGCCGAAGGCCAGCCCGGCGATCGCATCGACCGTAAACCGCATCAGGTCGGCCTGCAGGTCGATTGGGGCATGCTCGCGCGCCGCCAGGGTCCAGCGCCCGGCCAGGCGTTGCGCCACCTCTTTGAGGGCCGGGAAATACCGTTTGACGTGGGCCGGATCGAAGCCGGCCATGACCATGCGGCGCTGGCGGCGCCAGACTTCGCCGTTGGCGCCGAACACGCCGTTCGGCAAGCCCATTTCCTTCCATATTTCGGCGAGCCGGGTCGAACGGCTAAAGCCGTCGGGCCTGTCGCGCAGCAGTTGGCCGATCGCCTTGTGGTCGGCCACCACCATGATGCGCCGCGGCCCCAGGCGCAGCTTGTAGTACGGGCCGAACTCCCGGGCCCAGGCTTCGAGCTGCAGGTGCATTTCATGCGACTTGATTTGCAGCGCGTTGCCAAACACCGGGATGCCCTTGGGGCCAGGCAGGGAGTCGACGCTGCGGGTGGGCAGCGCCGGCGCCGCTACGGGTGATTCCAGAACATCTTGTCCCATCATGCCTCCCTGGATCGTCAATATGCACAACGATACCTCAAACGCCGGGTTCGAGTGCGAACAACAAGAGCGTCAACAAGATGCCAAGGACATACAGACTGCCGAAAATGTGCTTGTTCCACCTGGCCAGCCAGCGCGGCAGGTATATATCGAAATTGGCAGCGCGTTCGTCCGTGTAGCGGGCCGCGACGGCGGTCAGGGGGCAGACCATGCCGTTGGCGGCGAGCACCAGCACTTCGAGCGCGACGATCCCGATTGCCCACCATGCCAGTCGGAACTGCCCGCAGGCGGCGAGCACGGGAATGGCCACGATGCAGCCGGCGAAAAAGGCCCAGGCGAGCGTATGGACCACCTTGACCAGGCGAAGTTTGGCGTTCATCGGCCGATGCTATCACGCCGGGCGGGGCTGCAGCGTGATCGGGCAAACCATCGGCAGGAACTGCTGCCGGCGCGGCGAATAGGCGCTCAGCGCGCCGCTGTCGATGTCGAAGTACCAGCCGTGGAGCACCAGCTTGCCCTCCTCCACGCGCCGCTTGAGCCACGGGTAGGTCAGCAGGTTTTCCAGCGATTGCAGGATGCTGGCCTGTTCGCACGCCTTGTGCCGCTCCTCGGACGACTTGTGGGCCAGCTCGCGCAACACGCGCTCGCGCACGGGCGCGGCGATGCGCATCCAGCGTTCCACGAAATCGGTCTCGCGCGCTTCCTGCTGTGGCGCCAGCAGTGCGCGGATACCGCCGCACCGGGCATGCCCCAGCACGATGACGCGCGCCACTTCCAGGTTGCAGATGGCGAACTCGATGGCCGAACTGACCCCGGGCGGCGCGTCAGGGGTGCACTTGGGCACCAGGTTGGCGATATTGCGCACCACGAACATGTCGCCGGGGTCGCTGCCGGTGAGTAGCATCGGGTCGACCCGCGAATCGCAGCAGCCGATCAACAGGGTGGTCGGGCGCTGCCCTGCCCGCAGCGCGTCGTACAGGGTGTTTTCTTCGCTGAAGTACTGCTGCTGGAAGCGGCTGAAACCGCGCACGAATTTTTCGATGTCTTCCATATCACCCCGCGTACTGGCGCAGACCGTCGAGCGCGAGGATCGTCACCTGCCGTCCCTGCACGCTGATCAGGCCGTGCGCACCGAGGTCGGACAGGATGCGCGAAAAATGCTCGGGTGTCAGATTCAGGCGCGAAGCGACCACGGCCTTGCTGACCGGCAGCGTCACCTCGGCGCCCTGGCCGGTCGCCTCGTCCTGCAGCAGGAAGCCGATGACGCGCTGGGTGCCGGAATGGAGGGAGTAGGATTGCAGGTCGCAGATCAGGCCGTGCATGCGGCGCGACAGGCCGGCCAGCATTTTGCGCGCGAAGCGCGGGTCACGTTCGATGCAGCCGAACACCGCCGCGCTCGTCACGTGCAGCAGCAGGCTGTCGGCCAAGGCACTGGCCGAGACGATGTAGGGCTTTTCCATGAACATCAGCGCCTCGCCGAAACTATGGCCGGGGCCGATCAGTTCGATGATCTTCTCGGCGCCGCTGGCACTGCTGGCAGCCAGCTTGACCTGGCCGTAGATCACCAGATGAAAACCCAGGCACGGATCGCCGCGCTGGAAGATCATGCCGCCGCGGTCCACGTGGTGCTCGGTGGTGCCCTCGGCAATGGCGCCCAGTTCTTCCGGCGACATGGCATTGAACAATGGCATGCGCGCCAGGAAGGTTTGCGGCGAGAACTTTCCCTTTTCCATGACCGGCCTCAGATGGTGCGCGAAAAGCGCAGCGGCTTGGCGTCTGCGTCCAGGCGCGGCAGGGCGAGGTAGCGGTCGAACACCATGCAGATGTTGCGGATCAGCAGGCGGCCCTTGGGCGTGACCAGCAGGCCGTCGCTGCCGATGTGCAGCAGGCCGTCCTTTTCCAGCTGGCGCAGGCGCACCAGCTCCGGTTCGAAATAGGCGGCGAAGCTGACACCGTCGGGCACCGGCAGGCCGGCGTATGGCAGCGCGAAATTGCACATCAGCTGGCCGATCAGGCTGCGCCTGAGCACATCGTCGGGACCGAGGATCACGCCGCGCGCGACCGGCAGCGCGTCCTTGTCGAGCCCGGCATAATAGGCGGTCAGGCTCTTCTCGTTCTGGCTGTAGGTGCCGTTGACGGCGCTGATGGCCGACACGCCCAGCGCCACCATGTCGGCTTCGGCGTGGGTCGAATAGCCCTGGAAATTGCGCTGCAGCCGGCCGTCGCGCTGGGCCAGCGCCAGGTCGTCGTCGGGGCGGGCGAAATGGTCCATGCCGATGTACACATAGCCGGCCGCGCACAGGCGCTCGATGCACAGGCCCAGCATGTCCAGCTTCGCCTGCGGCGTGGGCAGGTCGGCGTCCACGATCAGGCGCTGCGACTTGAACAGGTTCGGCATGTGCGCGTAGTTGTAGATGGCGATCCGGTCCGGGCTGGCGGCGATCACCTTGTCCAGCGTGGTGGCGATGGTGGCCAGGGTCTGCTTCGGCAAACCGTAGATCAGGTCGATACTGACCGAGCGGAAGCCGCAAGCGCGCGCGGCCTTGATCAGGTCGGTGGTCATCGCTTCCGGCTGGATCCGGTTCACCGCTTTCTGCACCTCGTGGTCGAAGTCCTGCACGCCCAGGCTCAGGCGATTGAAGCCCTGGCGCCGCAGCACTTGCACGCGCGCCGCACTGACGGTGCGCGGATCGACCTCGATCGAATACTCGCCTTCGCTGTCGGGGGCGAAATCGAAATGCTGTTTCAGGCTGTCCAGCAGCGCGTCCATCTGGGCGTCGCTCAGGTAGGTGGGCGTGCCGCCGCCGAAGTGCAGCTGCGACACCACGTTCTTGCCGCCGAACAGGCTGCCCTGCATGGCGATTTCGCGCTTCAGGTAGTCAAGATAGGTCACTGCCTTGCTGTGGTCGTTGGTGATGAGCTTGTTGCAGGCGCAGTAATAGCACAGCGACTCGCAAAACGGGATGTGCACATACAGCGACAAGGGCCGCGCCGCGGTCCCGCCTTCGCACTGCACGGCGGCCTTGCGGTAGTCGGCGGCCCCGAATGCCGGCGTAAAGCGGTCGGCGGTCGGGTAGGACGTATAGCGCGGGCCCATCTGGTTCAGGCGGGTGATCAGCGCGGCGTCGAATTCGACCGACGGCGTTGCTGTGGCGGGGGCGGCTTCGCGGTGCATATGAACTCCGATGGTTAGCAAGGCATGGCGGCGTTGCGCCGCGCGTAGCACCACCAGGTGACGGCGATGCAGGACGTGTAGAAGGCGATGAAGCACCACAGCGCGGCGTCCGGTGCGCCCGTCATGGCGATCGAGGTGCCATAGCTCTTGGGGATGAAGAAGGCGCCATACGCGGCCACCGCGGACGTAAAGCCCAGCACCGCGGCGCCTTCCTTGTTGGCCTCCACGATCGCCTGGGCCTGGGCCGGGCCGCCCTTGCCTTCGGCGGCGCGCTGGCGTTCGGTCATGAAAATTACCGGGATCATGCGGAAGGTCGATGCATTGCCCACCCCGGTGCCGGCGAACAGCAGCATGAACATCCAGAAGAAGCCGTTGAAGTTGCCTGCCACGCCCGCATGCGGCAGGAAGTTGAGCACGCCGAACACGGCGCCTATCATGGCCGCGAAGGTCCACAGGGTCACGCGGGCGCCGCCCAGGCGGTCGGCCACGAAGCCGCCGGCCACCCGCGCCAGGGCGCCGACGAGCGGGCCGAGGAAGGCATAATCGAGCGGATTGATGTCGGGGAACTGGGTCTTGATCAGCAGCGGAAAGCCGGCCGAATAGCCGATGAAGGAACCGAAGGTGCCGGTGTAGAGCCAGCACATGAGCCAGTTGTGCTTGCGCTTGAAGATGATGGCCTGTTCCGAGAACGAGGCCTTGGCCGAAGCGATATCGTTCATTCCGAACCAGGCCAGCACGGTGGCCATCAGGATGAACGGGACCCAGATGAAGCCGGCGTTTTGCAGCCACATGGCTTTCGTCGCGCCGCCCTTGGCCCACACCTGCGCTTCGCCGCCGAGGGCGCCGAACAGGCCGGCCGTGATCACCAGCGGCACCACGAATTGCACCACTGACACGCCCAGGTTGCCCAGGCCGGCGTTCATGCCGAGCGCCTGGCCCTTTTGCGCTTTCGGATAGAAGAAACTGATATTCGCCATCGACGAGGCGAAATTGCCGCCGCCAAAGCCGCACAGCAAGGCCAGCAGCAACATGGTCGGGTAGCCGGTGTCGATGTCCTGGACTGCCATGCCGATGCCGATGGCCGGGATCAGCAAGGACGCGGTGGACAGGGTGGTCCACTTGCGCCCGCCGAAAATGGGCACCATGAAGGAGTAGAAGATGCGCAAGGTCGCGCCGGACAGCCCGGGCAGCGCGGTCAGCCAGAACAGCTGGTTGGTGCTGTACTTGAAGCCGATATTGGGCAAGTTGACGACGACCACGCTCCAGACCATCCACACCGCGAAGGCGAGCAGCAGGGCCGGGATCGAAATCCACAGGTTGCGGGTGGCGGTGGCCTTGCCGCTGGCCTTCCAGAAGGCGGGCAGCTCGGGCTCCCACGTTGCAAGCACATATTTACTCATGAAAATCTCCTTTTGTTATGCGGGAAGCGCGGCCAGTGCCTGTGCTGCGACGGGGCGGCCCTGGTCTTTGAATGAGTAGTGCATCCACACCAGCGATACGCACACGGTGCCGTAGAGCAGCATGAAGGCCGACGAGCGCACGCCGGTCAGGTCGACCAGGGCGCCGAACAGGATCGGCAGCACGAAGCCGCCCAGGCCGCCTGCCAGGCCCACCACGCCGGACACGGCGCCGATGTTGTCGCTGAAATCGTCGCCGATGAATTTGAAGACCGAGGCCTTGCCGATCGCCATGGCGATGCCGACGATGAACAGCAGCACGGTAAACATCAGCGGCGTCAAGCCCAGCTGCATGCTGGCGCTGCCGTTGACGGTCTTGATGACCATGCTCGTTTGCGGATACGACAGCAGGAAAAAACAAATCCAGCAGACCCACATCACCCACCAGGTCACCTTGTAGGCACCGTACTTGTCCGAGATCCAGCCGCCCAGCGCGCGCAGCACGCCGCCCGGCAACGAGAAGCAGGCCGCCAGCAGCGCGGCCAGGCGCAGGTCGAAGCCGTATTCGGATACATAGTATTTGGTCATCCACAGCGCCAGGCCGACATAGCCGCCGAATACCACCGAGTAGTACTGGCAGTAGCGCCATACGCGCCGATCCTTGAGTACCTTCAGTTGTTCGGCCAGCGGCACCGCGGCGCCGGCCTGGTGCGACTTGTCGGTAAAGGAGAAGAACCAGAACAACAGCGCGGTCACCAGCATCGCGCCGGCATAGACCTTGGGCAGCATCTGCCATCCGAAACCGGCGATGATGGCCGGCGCGACGAATTTGGTCAGCGCCGAGCCGGAATTGCCAGCGCCGAAGATCCCCATCGCCAGTCCCTTGCGGTCCTTGCCGAACCAGCGCGCCACGTACGGCGTGCCAACCGAGAACGAGCCGCCGGCCGCGCCGACGAACAGGCCGAGCACCAGGAAATGCCAGTAGGCCGATGCGTAGGAAATCAGGTAGATCGGCAGCACCGTCGAGAGCATCAGCAGGAAGAACACGATGCGCCCGCCGAAGCGGTCGGTCCAGATGCCGAGCGGCACCCGCACCAGAGAACCGGTCAGGACCGGCGTGGCGGCCAGCAAACCGAATTCGGTTTCGTTGAGGCCCAGCTGATTCTTGATGGGAATGCCGAGCACGGCGAACATCATCCACACGGCGAAGCAGATGGTGAAGGCGAAGGTGCTGCTCGACAGTACCGCAATTTGCTGCTGGATTTTGCTTGCCATGATCCTCTCCCGGACGCTTGTATCTGATGCAACAAGGTTACGGAATCGGAGGCGCTTGGCCTATTGGCCTGAGGGAGACTTAGGGGAACGCAATCTGGCTAGGGGGACTGGCCGGAATGACTAGTGCGAATAGACAAGAAGGACAAGGTGGTGATCAGCGCTTCCAGCTGATCTTCGCCACGTCCGGCCGCTTGCCCGGTTTGGCTTCGATGGCGATCAGCTCGGCCAGCGTCTTGTTGTCGAGCACTTTCAGATAGGCCGCCGTGGCTTCGTTGAGCACGCCCTTGAGCACGCAGGCCGGCGCCAGGTGGCATTTGCTGCCTGCGGGCGAAAAGCATTCGGCCATGTAGAAGTCGGTCTCGCTATGGCGCACCACGTCGCCGATGTTGATCAGCGCCGGCTCGACCCGCAGGCGCAGACCGCCGTTGCGGCCCCTGACCGTTTCCACCAGCCCCGACAGGCCGAGCTGGTGCACCACCTTCATCAGGTGGTTTTTCGATATGCCGTGCAAGTCGGCGATGTCCTGGATGGTGGCCAGGCGGTCGCGATGCATGCCGAGATAGATCAGCGTGCGCAAGGTGTAGTCGGTATAGGCAGTCAGTCGCATCGGGAGCGCAATCGCAGCGTCGGTGGTGAGGATTGAAGTATATCTTAAGGGATTTAAAGAAGTAAATTACTTGCATCTTTTAATCGATGTATCTAAAATACCTCTTATCGAGCGGACTGATCCGCATCGCCAACAACAATAAGGGAACCACGCCATGCATGCCTCGCGTAAACTCTGGACCTGGCTCGCGGTTATCTGCGTCATGTCCTTCGCCGTCCTCGGCTGGGTAGGAACCGAAATCTACCTGAGCGCTCCCCCCATCCACAAGCAGGTCGCCAGCAGCAGCGGCGACGTGGTGTTCTCCGAAGGCCAGGTCCAGCGCGGCCAGCAGGCATGGCTGTCGGCCGGCGGCCAGCAGCTCGGTTCGGTCTGGGGCCACGGCAGCTACCTCGCACCGGACTGGTCGGCCGACTGGCTGCACCGCGAAGCGCTGGCGCTGCGCGCGATCTGGGCCAGCAAGGCATATGGAAAACCGTTCGAGTCGCTCGACGTTGGACAGCAGGCCGTCCTGACCGACCGCCTCAAGCGCGAAATGCGCGCCAATACGTATGACGCCAGGACCGGCGTGGTGACGCTCTCGCCCGAACGCACCGAGGCGGTACGCGAAGTGGCGGCCCACTACCGGGCATTGTTCGGCGACGACAAGCGCCTCGACGCGCTGCGCGAGCAGTATGCGATGAGCTCGGGCAGCCTGGCCAACCGCGATGACCTCGACGCGCTGCCGGCCTTCATCTTCTGGTCGTCCTGGTCGGCCGCCACCGACCGCCCCGGCGAATCGGACCTGAGCTATACCAGCAACTGGCCGCACGAGCCGCTGGTCGGCAATGCGCCAACGGCCGGCGCCGGCATCTGGTCGATCGCCAGCATCATCCTGATGATCGCCGCGATCGCCGGCATGATCTTCTACCACGGCCGCGCCCATGAGGCCGACGATCCGGCGCCGCCCAAGGCTGATCCGCTGTTCGACCTGAAACCGACCGCCTCGATGCGCGCCACCCGCAAATACTTCTACGTTGTCATCGCGCTGATCCTGGCGCAGGTCGGCATGGGCATCATCACCGCCCACTATGCGGTCGAAGGCCAGAGCTTCTTCGGTATCGCGCTCGGCGAGATCCTGCCGTTCACCGTCAGCCGCACCATCCACACCCAGTTCGCGGTGCTGTGGATCGCCACCGCCTGGCTGGCCACCGGCCTGTACATCGCGCCGGCCATCTCGGGCAAGGAGCCCAAGTACCAGGCGCTCGGCGTCAATGTTTTGTTCTACGCGCTGCTGTTCATCGTGGCCGGTTCGACCATCACCGGCTGGCTCGGCACCTTGCAGCACCTCGGTACGGATTTCAGCTTCTGGGTCGGCAACCAGGGCCTGGAATTTACCAGCATGGGCCGGATCTGGCAGATCCTGCTGTTCGTCGGCCTGCTGTTCTGGGTGCTGCTGCTCGGACGCGGTCTGTGGCCCGCGCTGCGCACGCCGTCGGCCAGCCGCGGCCTGATCGCCATGGTGTTCCTGGCCGCGCTGTGCATCGGCGGCTTCTACGCCACCTCGCTGACCTGGGGCCCGCACACCCACTACGCGATGGTCGAATACTGGCGCTGGTGGCTGGTCCACCTGTGGGTCGAGGGCTTCTTCGAAGTGTTCGCCACTGCCGTCATCGCGCTATTGTTTACCCGCCTCGGCCTGATCGGCGCGGCCACTGCCAACAGTGCCATCGTCCTCGAGACCATCGTGTTCCTGTTCGGCGGCATCCTTGGCACCCTGCACCACCTGTACTTCACCGGCACCCCGACGTTCGTGATCGCCATCGGCGCCATGTTCTCGGCACTCGAAGTAGTACCGCTGGCCATGATCGGCGTGGAAGCCTGGCGCAATTACCAGCGCCTGCAATCGGCGCCCTGGGTGCAAGCCTACAAATGGCCTATCCTGTGCTTTATCGCCGTCGGTTTCTGGAACGTGGTCGGCGCAGGCTTGCTCGGCTTCGCCATCAACACCCCGATCGCGCTGTACTACATGCAAGGCATGAACATGACCGCCGCCCACGGCCACGCCGCCCTGTTCGGGGTGTACGGCATGCTCGGCATCGGCCTGATGCTGTTCTGCCTGCGCGGCCTGACCGAGCGCGCCGCCTGGTCCGACCGCTGGCTCGCGCCCATGTTCTGGTCGCTCAATATCGGCCTGGCGATGATGGTGTTCATCTCGTTGCTGCCGTCAGGTATCTACCAGGCATGGGCCAGTGTCACCAAGGGCACCTGGTACGCGCGTTCGCCTGAAGTGATCCATTCCCAGGTGATGGAGACCTTCGTCTGGCTGCGCGTACCCGGCGACGTGGTGTTCTCGGTCGGCTGCTTCTGCCTGGCGCTGTTCGCGTTCAAGCTGGCCACGGCCGGGCGCGGCAATACCGTCATCGTCGGTTCGATGTCGCCGCGGCGCCACTAGCATTTTTCGCGGGCCGCTCGCCGCGGCCCGCCTTTCCCCTATACTGAAGGAGCATCACCATGAGCAGCAACTGTTCCCATCCCGCCGAAGTGGGCCTGTATCCGTTCGACGCGCGCGGCATTTCCAAGCGTTTCCGGCACTCGGCGATTTTCGGAGCCCTCGAGGCGCTCAATCCCGGCGAGACCATGCGCTTTTATAATGACCACAATCCGCTGCCGTTGCTGGCCCAGATCGAGGCCCGCTACGGCCAGCGCGTATCGATGTGCTACGTGGCGCAGCATGCGGGGGAAACCATCATCGACTTCAGGATCGACCAATAAACGGAGACACATGGATTATCTGGCCATCAAGCACCTGCACATGGCGTGCGCCGCGCTCAGCGGCGCCCTGTTCCTGCTGCGCGGCGTGTGGATGCTGCGCGCCTCGCCCATGCTGCAGCGGCGCTGGGCGCGCATCCTGCCGCACCTGGTCGACACCACCCTGCTGGCCAGCGCGCTGGTGCTGGTATTCCGGAGCGGCCAGTATCCATTCGCCCAGCCGTGGCTTGGCGCCAAGGTGTGCGCGCTGGTGCTCTACATCGTGCTCGGCACCTTTGCCCTCAAGCGGGGCCGCACGCCAAAGGTGCGCGCGCTGGCGTTAGGCGCCGCCCTGCTCACCTTCGGCTACATCGTCGCGGTCGCCAGTACGCGCCAGGTGATCCCTTTTTACTGAGCCTTCCGCAAGGCAATGCAGATCAAGGATTTCACGCCGAGCAAGCCTTAGCATTTGCATGACGTTCCCTTTGAAGCGTCATACAAAAAAAAGGTAAACCATCATGCGCCGGATCGCTCTCGCTGCTGCTGCCCTCAGCGCCATCTCCGCCCTGCTTTGCACGGCATTCCCGGCGGCCTACGCCGCCCCCATCCCGGAACTGCCGGTCGTCGTCCAGGAACTGCTGGCGCCGCCGATGCTGCCGCCGCAAATCACGCGCAAGACGCCGGCCAGGGTGGTAGTCAACCTGACGGTCGAAGAAATCGAAAAAGAAATCGCGCCCGGCACGCGCTACACGTTCTGGACCTTTGGCGGCACGGTTCCCGGCAAGATGATCCGCGTGCGCGAAGGCGACACGGTTGAAATGAACCTGAAGAACCTGACCTCGAACAAGCTACCGCACAATATCGACCTGCACGCCGTGCACGGCCCGGGCGGCGGCGCCGCGCAGACCTTGATCGCGCCAGGCAACCAGGCCAGTTTCTCCTTCAAGGCCATGACGCCGGGCCTGTATGTGTATCACTGCGCCACCGCGCCGGTCGGCATGCACGTGGCCAATGGCATGTACGGCATGATCCTGGTCGAACCAAAGGAAGGCATGTCCAGGGTCGACAAGGAATACTACGTCATGCAAGGCGACTTCTACACGCTTGGCGGCTACCGCGCCGGCGGCCTGCAGGGCTTCGACATGCAAAAGGCGATCGACGAGCGGCCCAGTTACGTCCTGTTCAACGGCGCCGACGGCGCGCTGACCGGCAGCGGCGCGCTCTCGGCCAAGGCCGGCGAAAAGGTGCGCATGTTCTTCGGCGTGGGCGGACCGAACCTGGTGTCGAGCTTTCACATCATCGGCACCATTTTCGACAAGGTGTACTTCGAAGGCGGCAGCAAATTCCAGGAGAATGTGCAAACCACCCTGGTGCCGGCGGGCGGTTCGGCCATCCTTGAATTCACGCCGCAAGTGCCGGGCAACCTGACCCTGGTCGACCATTCGCTCACGCGGGCGTTCAACAAGGGCGCGGTCGGCCTGCTGGCCGTGTCCGGTCCCGACCGGCCCGAGGTCTACGGCAAGGGCGTCAAGACCGCGCTGGCGCCGGGGCTTGCCCCGGCAGCGCTCGCGAAACCGGCCCCGGTAGCCCATGGCGACGCCGCGCGCCTGCGCGGAAAGACGGTGTACGACGCTAATTGCGCCGCCTGCCACCTGGCCGACGGCAAGGGCGTGCCGGGTGTGTTTCCGCCGCTGGCCAACTCGGACTTCTTCCAGCAGCGGCCCTATGAGATGGCCCACATCGTGCTTAATGGCCGCAGCGGCGAGATCGTCGTCAACGGCGAGCATTACAACTCGGTGATGCCGCCGCAGGATCTTACTGACACGCAGGTGGCGGACGTCATCAATTACGTGAACGCGGCGATGAACGGCGGCAAGGCAGTACTGACGCCGGAGCAGGTTGCGCCAATGCGCAAGGCCAGGGCCAACTAAGCGTATGCCCGCCCGCCTGCTCACTGCCCTCGCCCTGCTGCACGCGGCAGGCGCGGCGCCGGCGGCCGAATACCGGCCGCTGGCGGGTGGCCCGTTGCGCTCCGTCCTGCCGGCCGACGGCAAGCAGGCCCCGGCTGTGGTGGCGCCGTTCCTGATGCGCGCCACCCTGGTGAGCAACGGGGAATTTCGCAGCTTTGTGGCCAGCCATCCGGAATGGCGGCGCGGCCAGGTGGCCAGCGTGCTGGCCGGCCCGACCTACCTGTCCGGATGGCGCACGGCCGACGACCCTGGCGAGCTGGATCCGCGCGCGCCTGTGACCCAGGTAAGCTGGCATGCCGCCGCCGCGTTCTGCGCCAGCGAGAAGGCGCGGCTGCCGCGCTGGTACGAGTGGGAGTACGCGGCGGCGTCCGACGCGCGGCATGCCGACGCCCGCGACGATCCGGCCTGGCTCGCGGGCATCCTCAATTGGTACGCGCGTCCGGCCAGCGGGGTGCCTGGGCTGGTGGGACAGGGCAGCGCCAATGTCCACGGCCTGCACGACATGCACGGCCTGGTATGGGAATGGGTCGAGGATTACAGCGCCATGTTCGTCAACGCCGACAGCCGCTCGCAGGGCACCGGCAAGCAGCTCGATTACTGCGGCGGCGCCGCCGTGTCGCTGGGCGACCGCCGCAATTACGCAGTCCTGATGCGCGTCGCGCTGCTGGCCGCGATGGAGGGTGCGCAGGACGGTCCCTTCCTCGGCTTTCGCTGCGCGCGCGACCAACCATGAAATGAGGAATACACCCATGTTTGAATCGAACCGCTTCATGCGCGCCTTGTGCGTGGCCGCGCTCTGCCTCGGTGCGCAGGCGACGGCTGCTCCCGACGTCGCCAGGGCATCTGTGGCCGCGCTGCCGGCCGCGTCGCTGTACCGGCTGGCCGTGCCGCTGACCGACAGCGCCGGCCTGCGCTTTGACTGGCGCGCGCTGGCCGGGCGGCCCGCGCTGGTGACCATGTTCTACGGTGACTGCAATACAGCATGCCCGATCACTATCGAAAACCTGCGCCGCACCGTGGCCGCGCTCAAGCCGGGAAAAGTCGGCATCATGGTGCTGATGGTGAGCCTCGATCCCTTGCACGACTCGCCAGCGTCGCTGGCCGACCTGGCGGCAAGGCACAAACTCGACCCGGCTGTTTTCCGGCTGGCGGTGGCGGCAGACGAAACCCATACTCGTGCCATGGCCGCCGCCTTGCAGGTCAAGTACCGCGCGCTCGAGGGCGGTGTGATCAACCACACCACCAGGGTCAGCTTGCTCGACGGCGGAGGCCAGCTCCTGGCCAGCAGTACCGAGCTCAGTTCCGACCCCGATCCGGCCTTCCTTGCGCAAGTGCGAAAGGCAGTACGGCAGCCGTAAACCCAACCTGGATCAAGCTTTCCGCAAGAGCCCGGCCTTTTCATTGACCGGCCCATATTTAGTGATTAACCTCCATTCACACACTACATCTTGTGGTTTATGGAGGAGTCATGACAAAAGAAGTACCCCTGTTTCCGGCCCGGATCGTCAAGCGCGACGGCAGCATCGCCCCCTTCGATCCGGCCCGCATCGCCTCGGCGATCGCCCGTGCCGGCCTGGCCAGCGGCGAGCTTGACGCCGACCTGGCCGGGGCGCTGGCGCTCGACGCCGTGCTGGTGCACCTGGCCGTAGCAAAGGACGCCATCCCGACGGTGGAACAGGTCCAGGACGCGGTCGAGGCGGCGCTGTTCAAGGCCGGCCGGCGCGCCACCTTGCGCGCCTTCGTGGTCTACCGCGAGCAGCACCACAGCCTGCGGCGCGACCGCAAAAGCCTGGTCGACGTCGAAGCGTCGATGAACGAGTACCTGGACCGGCGCGACTGGCGCGTCAACGCCAATGCCAACCAGGGCTACTCGCTGGGCGGCCTGATTCTGAATGTGTCGGGCAAGGTCATCGCCAACTACTGGCTCGACCATGTCTACCCGCCCGAAGTGGGCGACGCGCACCGCAGCGCCGACTTGCACATCCACGACCTCGACATGCTGGCCGGTTACTGCGCCGGCTGGTCGTTGCGCACCCTGCTGGCCGAAGGCTTGAACGGCGTGCCCGGCAAGATCGAATCGGCGCCGCCAAAGCACATGTCGAGCGCGATCGGACAGATCGTCAACTTCCTCGGCACCTTGCAGAACGAATGGGCCGGCGCCCAGGCTTTCAGTTCCTTCGATACCTATATGGCGCCGTATGTGCGCAACGACAGCCTGAGCTACCCCGAAGTGAAGCAGTACATCCAGGAGCTGATCTACAACCTGAACGTGCCGTCGCGCTGGGGAACCCAGACACCGTTTACTAACCTGACGTTCGACTGGGTCTGCCCGGAAGACCTGCGCGAACAAATACCTTTGATCTGCGGCGTCGAGATGCCGTTCACCTACGGCGACCTGCAGGCGGAGATGGACATGATCAACCGCGCCTACATCGAGATCATGATGGCCGGCGACGCCAAGGGGCGCGTGTTCACCTTTCCGATCCCGACCTACAACATCACCGAGGATTTTGCCTGGACCAGCCCGAACGCCGACCTGCTGTTCGAGATGACGGCGCGCTACGGCCTGCCCTACTTCCAGAACTTCATCAACTCGGAACTCAAACCGAACATGATCCGCTCGATGTGCTGCCGCCTACAGCTAGACCTGCGCGAACTGCTCAAGCGCGGCAACGGCCTGTTCGGATCGGCCGAGCAGACCGGATCGCTGGGGGTGGTGACCATCAATTGCGCGCGCCTGGGCTACTTGCACGCCGACGATGAAGAAGGCTTGCTCGAAGCACTGGACCGCCTGCTGGAGCTGGGCCGCGACAGCCTCGAGATCAAGCGCAAGGTGATCCAGCGGCACATGGACAATGGCCTGTTCCCGTACACCAAGCGCTACCTGGGCACCTTGCGCAACCACTTCTCGACGCTGGGCGTGAACGGCATCAATGAGATGATCCGCAATTTCACCTGGGGCGAAAAGGACATCACCAGCGACTGGGGCCATGCCTTTGCCCTGCGCCTGCTGGACCATGTGCGTGCGCGCATGCTGCAATTCCAGGAACAGACCGGCCATATGTACAACCTGGAAGCCACGCCGGCCGAAGGCACCACTTACCGCTTCGCCAAGGAAGACCGCAAGCGCCATCCCGACATCCTGCAGGCGGGCACGGTGGACATGCCCTACTACACCAACTCGTCGCAGTTGCCGGTCGGGTTCACCGAAGACCCGTTCGAGGCCCTGGTGCGCCAGGATCCGCTGCAGCGCAAGTACACCGGCGGCACCGTGCTGCACCTGTACATGAACGAGCCGCTGTCCTCCGCCAACGCCTGCCGCGACCTGGTCAAGCGTTCGCTGAGCCGCTTCGGCCTGCCCTACATCACGATCACGCCGAGCTTTTCGATCTGCCCGAAGCACGGCTATCTCGGCGGCAGCCATCCCTTCTGTCCCAAATGCGACGCCGAACTGATCGCACGCAAGCAACGCGAAGTTGCCTAGTTTTCACCCACCCCAAGGAGATTGTATGTCCGACCACAGCCAAGCCGTATTTTTCGCCCCCAAGACCGTCACCCTGACCGACGCCGAACGCCAGCCCTGCGAAATCTGGACCCGCGTGATGGGCTACCATCGCCCGGTTTCGTCCTTCAATACGGGCAAAAAGGGCGAGTTCCACGAGCGCACCTACTTCACCGAAACGAGCCTCGCGGCGCACGGGGTCTGAGATGGGCGACGCGGCGAAGCTGCGCGTGGGCGGCATCGTGCCGTTCACGGCGACCGACTTCCCGGGCAAGCTGGCAGCGGTGGTGTTCATCCAGGGTTGCCCGTGGCGCTGCGGCTACTGCCACAATCCGCACCTGCAGCCGCGTCGCAGGGCCGATCACAGCTGGGCCGAAGTCATGGCCCTGCTGCGGCGCCGCGCCGGGCTGCTTGGCGGCGTGGTATTTAGCGGTGGCGAACCGACCATCGACCCGGCGCTGCCGGATGCGATTGTCCAGGCGCGCAGCCTTGGGCTGGCAGTCGGCCTGCACACGGCCTGCATTTACCCGCGCCGGCTGGAGGCGGTGCTGCCCTTGCTTGACTGGGTAGGGTTTGACATCAAGGCGCCGTTTCACAAGTACGACAGCGTCACCGGTGTGGCCGGCAGCGCCGAACCGGCACGCCAGTGTCTCGACATGATCGTCGCCAGCGGGGTTGCGCACGAATGCCGCACCACCTTGCACCCGGCCTTGCTGGCCGAATCGGCGCTTGAGGAGCTGGCCGCGACGCTGGCTGCGGCGGGCGTGCGCAACTACGCGGTGCAGATGTTCCGCGCCCAGGGTTGCGCCAATGCCGCGCTGGCGGGCGGCCCCGCGCGCGGGCACCTGAGCGCGGGGGTGCAGGAACGCATCGCTGCCCGCTTTGAGCAGTTCACGCTACGGCTGCCTTAGCAATGGAGGGTTGCGCTGCGCTTACCCGCCCTACGCACCTGTAG
>JAZKCA010000071.1:0-25106 GCA_040388275.1 Pseudomonadota bacterium | reverse complement strand
CCCCCCCCCCCCCCCAACCCTCCAATCGTCACGAAGCCGCTTGCAGGCGCCTGACCCCGTTCACAAACCGCGACAGCGTCTCCGACTGCACGCCGCGCGGTATCATCGCTTCGATCAGCTGGAATTTGCCGCGCGTGGCGATTGCCGTTTCCAGCGCATCGAACAACTGGCGCCGGGTCTGCACGCGGTAGCCCTGCCCGCCCATGGCGGCGGCCATGTCGGCAAAATGCCAGTCGCTCAGGTCGGTGAACTGCGCTTCCGGGGCAAAGGCGCGCAGCATCTCCCAGCTGCAGTTGTTGAACACGATGACAATCGGATCCCATCCATAGCGCTGGCAGTTGCCCAGTTCCCAGCCGGTCATCTGGAACGCGCCGTCGCCCACCAGGATCAGCGGGCGCTGGCCGCCGCCGGCCTGCAGGCCAAGCCCGGCGGGAACGCCGTAGCCCATCGTTGCATAGTAGCCGGGGGCGAGCAGGTGCGTGTTTTCCATGTCGAGCGCCGTGAACAGGCAATCGCCGATGTCGGAGGCGATCGGCATCCGCCCGTGCACGGCCATCGCATCGTTGACGGCGCGCGCGATGTCGTCCGGGCTGATTGCACCATTGTCGGCATCGAGCCCGCGCGGATAGATTGGCGCCTGTGGCGCGACCAGCGGCGCTTCAATCGGAACCGCCCGTGCCAGCAAGGCGTCGACCAGCTCCTCGATGCCGATGCGCGGATACACGTGGTAGCCCATGGTGACTTCGCCGTCGAGCGCCAGGATCGCGCGCCGCATGTCGATGGCTTTGGTGGAGACGCCGAAATTGGTGTCCGAGATGATCGCGCCGAGCATCAGCAAGGCGTCGGAGTCCTCGACCGCGCTGGTAACGTCGGCGCGGCCCGCCACCCCGAGGTAGGTGCCCAGCAGCGGCGCGTCGCAGTCGGCCAGCAGGCCCCGCCCCATGAAGGTGGTTGCCACCGGCAGCTTGAGCATGCGCGCCAGGCGCGCCACTTTCTCTTCGATGCAAAAGCGGCGAATTTCAATCCCGACCAGCAGCACTGGTGCGCGTGCCGCCTGCAGCCGGGCCAGTATCTCGCTCACGCAGGCGTCCAGCGCATCCGGGTCGCTGGCCGGCGCAGCGCAGCTGATGGCGTCGCCGCATGACAGCGCCACCATATCGCGCGGCAGTTCGATGTACACCGGCCGCGAATGCGTCAGGCAGCTGCGCAGCACGCGCGCGATGTCGGCCGGGGCCCGCTCCGCGTTGTCGAGCACCACCTGGTCGCAGCTGATCTCGCGGAAGATCGCCATCTGCGAGTCGAGCGTGCGCGCCTGGTGGTGCAACAGGTAGCCGTTGCGCCGTTCGCCGGCGCCGGGCGCGCCCGAAATGACCACCAGCGGCACCTTCTCCGCGTACGAGGCAGCCACCGCGTTGACCATGTTCAGGGCGCCGGCGCCATACGTTACGACCGCCACGCCCAGCCGGGTGTGGAAGCGCGCCGAGGCATCGGCCGCGAAGCCGACCGCCGGCTCGTGGCTCAGCGTGTACAAAGGTAGGATGCCGGCGTCGACCGCCTGCTTGAAAAATGCCAGGATGAAGTCGCCGGGAATGCCGAACATCTCGCGCGCCCCGTGTTGTTTGAGGGCGTGCAGCAAGGTCTGTGACAGGTTCATGGGCTTGTATCTCTCAATTTCTATGAAGGGAACACGGTAGCAGGGTGCGCGCCGGAAAAGGAACTAGGCGGCCACGCCGAAAGGCCTAGCTAGCGCCGCCAGCGCGCCAGCAGCGGCGCCGGCACGAAACGGGCCGGATCGAATACCGCCAGGTCGATCGCGTCCAGCGTGTTCTTCAGCAGGAGGCCCAGCTCGGTATCGCCTTCCATCGACAGGCGTCGCGAAAAAAACAGGGTGTCCGGGTCTTCGCGCCGCTGCGCCAGCAGCATGAAGTCCCGCGCGCTGGCGCCGATCGCCAGGTCGGGCCGCACGACCGCGCTGCGGGCCTCGAAACGGCCGCCCTGCCAGAGCACGTCGAAGCGCAGGCCGGCGTCGAGCACCTTGATCGTGACGTGCTTGCCTTCGAGCGCGGCGCAGACGTCGCCAGGCAGCTGGCGCGCTATGGCCAGGTTCAGGGCGACGCCGAACAGGATGGAACCCGGATAGGCCGGCAGCAAGGCCAAAGGCGGCTTCATGCCGCCTCCTGGACATGCAGGTCCATGCCGGGTTGGCCGAACCAGTAGCCGTCGCAGCCTTGCGCCGGCATGAGCGGGTCGAGCAGCTCCTGCGCTTCGCTGGCGCCCAGCACGCCGCGCCGAACGGCATCGAACAGCGCGATGACGGCGCCGGTGTCGCTGGCCTGTGGGCTGATGCGCACAACATGCACGCCCATTGCGGCCATCTCGTCCATACAGGCAAGCAGGTTGCATACCCGGTCCGACTGGATCTGGGTGCCGTTCAGGACCAGGAACTCCTCGGCATCGCGGGTACGCAGCGACAGGCCGTCCGGGTGCTCCAGGCAGCTGAACTGGCAGTTGTCCTTGCCCAGGTTGCGCTGGCGCGCCGTGAAGCAGCGCGCCGAAAACGCCAGCGGCATGCGTCCGTAGGCAAATACTTCGGTCTCCATGCCCGGCAGGCGCGCCTGGTGCATCAGCGCCACGCCGTCGCGTCCCATTTCCAGCGGCGCCACCCAGCGCCGGGCACCGAGCTGCGCCATCAGGGCGGCGCTGTCTTCGTTGTACAGGTTCAGGTGCGGCCCGGCGACCCAGGGCAGCGTGCCGTCCATCAGGTGCACCGCGCCGATGTCGTTCGCTTCGACCGCGTGCCGGCCGTTGCCGGTCAGCTTGCGCAAAGTGGCCAGGTCGGCGCCCGACTCCAGCAACGCCTGGGTCGAGAGCACGACTTCCTTGCCGGCCGCGGCGAGCCGGTCGGCCAGTTCAAGCCAGTCGGGCAAGCGCAGTTCGTGGCGGCGCGAACAGACGGTTTCGCCAAGGTAGACGATGTCCACCGCGCTGTGCGCCACCATCTCGTAGAACGCCATCATGGTGTCGCGCGGCCAGTAGGTCAGGACCGGGCCAAGAGCCAGTTTCAACATGCTTGTTTCCTTCATTTCCATGAGCGGTGATAGGCGCCCAGCGTGTGCTGCTGCCCCTCCGCGACCCTGTCCAGGTCCGTCATCCAGTGGGAACGGCGTGCGAATCGCTGCGGATTGGCCAGGCACTGGTCAATTGCTTCGCGCCAGACCCTGGTTACCTGCGCCACGTAGGCAGGGCTGCGCTGGCGTCCTTCGATCTTGATGGCGCGCACGCCCATCCCCATCAGCTGGGGCAGCAGTTCCAGGGTATTCAGGCTGGCCGGCTCCTCGATTGCGTAGTACTGCTCGCCCTGCACGTCGAATCGTCCTTTGCACAGGGTCGGGTAGCTGGCCTGCTCGCCGTCGGCATAGCGGTCGATCAGCACGCCGTTCAGGCGCGACTCCAGCCCCGCCGGCGTCTGCTGCCAGCGCACCGCCTTGGCCGGCGAGCACACGCCATGCGTGTTGGGCGACTCGCCGGTCGCGTACGAGGACAGCGCGCAGCGCCCTTCGACCATCACGCACAGGCTGCCGAAGCCGAACACCTCGATCTCGACGTCGGTATTCTTGACCACCTGTTCAACCTGCTGCACCGACAGCACGCGTGGCAGCACCGCGCGGGCGATACCGAAATGGCGCTGAAAGAAGTTGATGGCCTCGTAGTTGGTGGCCGAGCCCTGCACCGACAGGTGCAGCCGCAAGCGCGGATAGCGCCGGGCCGCGTAGGCCATCAGCCCGGGATCGGCCAGGATGACGGCATCAATGCCGGCGCCGGCGGCGCGGTCGATGGCGCTGTGCCACAGCGCGCCGGCGCCGGGCTGGGGATAGGTGTTCAGTGCCAGCAGCACCTTGCGCTGGCGCGCATGGGCATAGGCGATGCCCTGGGCGATGGCGGCGTCGTCGAAATTGAGGCCGGCGAAGTTGCGGGCATTGGTGGCGTCGCGAAAGCCGAGGTAGACGCAGTCGGCGCCATTGTCCACCGCCGCTTTCAGCGCGGGCAGGCTGCCGGCCGGGCATACCAGCTCGAACGGCGCGGGCATGTCTGTGGTGTTTGAATTCATCGGTCGTGCTTCCTGAGGTCGGGACAGCACTGTAGCGCCAAGCGCCGCGTTGAATCCTTGACTTGCATCAAGGATTTTCGGTCCGGCGCGGGAGGACAATGTTGCATCGAAAAAGAAACGCAGGAGATCAATCATGGAATCCATAGGCAGCTATCTTGAACAAGACCACGCGCGCTGCGACGAGCTGCTGCGCGAAGCTCAGCAGTCGGTGCGCGGCGCCAGCTGGCGGCAGGCCAGGCTGGACATGGCCGCTTTCCAGCACGCGCTCGAGCGTCATTTGCTGATCGAGGAACGCATCCTGTTCCCCGCCTTCGAGCGCGCACTCGGGCGCGCGGTGTCGCCCACGGCCGCGATGCGCGGCGAGCACCTGCGCATTCGCGCCGTGGCGCAACGCCTGTCCGATACCGTGGCCGCGCACGATATGGGCGCTTTCGTCAATCATGCCGAAGCGCTGCTGTTGCTGCTGCACCAGCACAGCGAAAAAGAGGAAGGCGTGCTCTATCCGATGATCGAACGCGTGCTCGTGCGCAGCAGCGCCGAGCTGGTAGGCGCGATGCAGGCCTTCGGCACCTACGCCGTGTGCGCCAGCGCTGCATGAGCACCCTCACGCCCGTGATCCATCATCTCGACCTGCGCGGGCTCGAAGCGCCCGAGCCGCTCGAACGGGTGCTCGATGCGCTCGATCGCCTGCCCGCGGGCGAGCACCTGTGCATGCTGATCGAACGCGAACCGCGTCCGCTCTACCGCATCCTGGCCAATAACGGTTTCGCACACCAGACCACCACCCTGCCCGACTTTCTGTTCCAGGTCACGATCTGGCACACGCCGGTTTGAACTGTGCAGCGCGTTCTTTCTCTCGACCAGTCGCCGCCGCTGCGCACTGTCCTGCGCTTTTTCCTTGGCACGCCGCTGTTCCTGCTGCTGGCCGGCGCCTTGCTAGCCTGGCAGGGCGAAGCGGCACTGCAGTCGCGCTGGGCGCCGGCCACGCTGGCCCTGACCCATTTGTTCACGCTCGGCGCGCTGGGCATGTCGATGGCCGGTGCGCTGATCCAGATCCTGCCGGTAGTGGCAGGCGTGGTGCTGCCGCGCGCGCGCGTGATGGCGCCTGCCGTGCATGCCTTGCTCGGAACCGGAACCCTGGCGCTCGCGGCCGGCTTCCTGATGGCCGAAGCGTGGCTGTTCCAGGCCGCGCTGGCGCTGCTGGTGCCCGCGCTGTCGTGGTTGTGCGGCTGCGTCATCGTCGCGCTGTGGCAGCCGCAGGCCGAGGGCGCTGCCCCAATGCTCGCTACTGTCCGGCTGGCGCTGGGTGCCCTGGTGATCACCGTCGCTCTGGGCGCCTTGCTCGCCAGCTCGTTTGGCCGGCCTGGCGCGCCAAGTCCGCTGCCGATGGCGCTGGCAACCGATCTGCACGCGATGTGGGGCGTGCTAGGCTGGGCAGGCCTGCTGGTGACCGGTGTCGCGTTCCAGGTGGTGCCGATGTTCCAGGTGACGCCCTTGTACCCGGTGGCGGTGCACCAAAGACTGGGCGTGGCGGTATTCCTGCTGCTGGTGGCCAGTTCGATCAGCGCACCGATTGCGCTTACGCTTTTGATGCTCGCGTATGCCTGTTTCGCCGGCGTGACCTTGTCGCTCCTGGCCAGGCGCAAGCGCCCGGAACCGGACGCGATGACGCTGTTCTGGTGCATGTCGATGCTGAGCCTGGCCGGGTGCTTTGCATTGTGGCTTGTGCCAGGTACCGGCGCCGGGCGCACACTGGCGCTCGGCGTGCTGGCCCTCGTCGGTTTCCTGTACTCGGCCATCAACGGCATGCTGTACAAGATCGTGCCCTTCCTTGTCTGGCATCACCTGCAGGAACGGGCCGCGCCAGGGCAGCGCGCGCCGGGTGTCAAGCACATCATTCCGGACGCGCGGGCGCAACGACAGTTCTGGATGCAAGCGGCCGCGCTGGCGCTGCTGCTGGCCGCGTGCTGGTTTCCCGCGGCCCTGGCACGGCCTGCCGGGGTGGCACTGGCCGCGTCGGCGCTGTGGCTGGCCTGGAACCTGGTCAGCGCGCTGCGCATCGCTGCGCTTACCCGCCCTGCATCCTCAGGAAATCGCGATACCACTGCCCGCTCAGTTTGAACGTTCTTTGCTGGCTGTCGAAGTCGACGTAGGCCAGGCCAAAGCGGCGCAAATAGCCTTCGGACCATTCGAAATTGTCCATCAGGCTCCAGGCGAAATAGCCTTTGACCGGCACGCCCTGTTCGCGCGCGTCGCGCACCGCCTGCAGGTGGCGCACCAGGTAGTCGCGCCGGCCGCTGTCCATGATGCTGCCATCGGGGTCCACATGGTCGTCGTAGCAGGAGCCGTTTTCGGTCACGTACATCGCCGCCGGCTGGTAGTCGCGCGCGATTCTGGCCATCAGTTCGGTCAGCCCGGCCGGCGCAACTTCCCAGCCGAAGTCGGTGCGCTCGCGCCCTTCCGGATGCACCACCGAGGTATTGAGGAAGCCGCCTTGTTGGTCGTCCTTTACCACTTCGGGGAAGTAGTAGTTCACCCCGAGGAAATCGGTGCCGGCCGCGATCGCCGCCATGTCGCCGGCATGCACCTCTGGTGCGGCCGCGCCCAGCAGGCGCATGGTCTCTTCAGGGTAGCCCTGGCCGTACAGCGGATCGAGGAACCAGCGATTGCGAAAGGCGTCGTGGCGCTCGACGGCAAGCAGGTCCAGCGCCGAGTCCGAGGCCGGTTTGATCGGATGCAGGGACAGCGCGATACCCACCTGCGCGCCGGGCACGTTGGCGCGGATGATCGGCACCGCCAGCCCGTGCGAGAGCAGCACGTGATGGCATACCTGGAGCGCGGTCGGCACATGCCGGATCCCGGGCGCGTGCATGCCGTCAAGATTGCCGTGCATGGCCGTGCACCACGGCTCGTTGTGCGTGATCCAGTGCTTGACGCGACCGCCCAGACGCTTGGTGACGACGTCGGCATATTCGACAAACGCGGCCACGGTGTCGCGGTTGCTCCAGCCGCCGGCGTCCTGCAGGTACTGCGGCAGGTCCCAGTGGTAGAGCGTGACCCAGGGCTCGATGCCGCGCGCGAGCATGCCGTCGACCAGGTCCGAATAGAACGCCAGCCCCTCCTCGTTCGGCGCGGCGCCGCGCGCGCTGAAGATGCGCGGCCAGGCAATCGAAAAACGGTAGGCATTGAGCCCGAGCGACTGCCCCAGGTCCAGGTCCTGCGGCCAGCGGTGAAAATGGTCGCAGGCGACGCTGCCGTTGGCGCCGTCGCGGATCGCGCCCGGCTGATCGCAGAAGGTATCCCAGATCGACGGGACCCGCCCGCCCTCGCTGGCGCCGCCTTCGATCTGGAATGCCGAGGTCGAGCAGCCCCACTTGAAATCGTCGCCGAATTCGGAGCGGGACAGTGAGCCATGCAGTTCTATTTGTGGTGTGGTCATGGGCCTACCGAGAAATTGGAATCGCTTCCACTTTACCACAAAAAAAACCGCCCACAATGAAAAATGGGCGATTTTTCTATTTTGCGGCGCGCGCGGACCTGGCCTTGGCCAGCGATGCCCGTTCGGTCACGCTGACCGCGTAGTCGTGGGTGACGGGACGATGCATGTCGTAGCAGCGATTGAGCAGGCAATTGAGTCCGTTGAGCGTCATCTCGGTCCACGGCATGTGCACCGACGACAGGCGCGGCGCGGTGAATTCGGCGCTGTGGGTGTCGTCGTAGCCAAGCACCGAGACCGCGCCAGGCACGTCGATTCCGGCCTGCTGGAAGTACGACAATGCGCCCACGGCCATCTCGTCGTTGGCGCAGAAGACGGCACTGAAATCGTAGCCCGATTCGAGCAGCTTTTTGGCCGAATCCCAGCCGCCCTCGGGCGCGAAATTGCTCTCGTCCAGCCAGACGCCGGACGTGTCGATGCCCGCCTGCGCCAGTTCGTCCATGAAACCGTCAATCCGCTCGACGTTGTCGGCCGCGCTGCGCGGGCCGGCGATGACGGCGATCTTGCGGTGTTTTTTATTCAGCAGGGCCCTGGCAGCCATGCGCCCGCCCAGCTTGTGGTCGACGGTGAAGCTGCATTCCTCGATCCCGGGCAGGCTGTGATTGAGCAGGACCATGCGCGATTTGCGAGGGCCGAGCGCGGCGATATCTTCTTCCTTGAGCGAGTTGCTCATCACAAGCACGCCGTCGCAGCCGCGCTGGTGGAGGAAATCGATGCCTTCGACCGCCTGCTGGCGTTCGTCGACGCCGCCGGTGCCGAAGCCGACCACCATGTTCAGGCCTGCGGCGCGCAGCTCGGAGTAGATCAGCTGGAGAATGGGGGTGTAGAAAGTACCGCTGAGGAAGGGGATGTAGACGCCGACCATTTGCGAGGTGCCGGACATCAGCGAGCGGGCCGCGTGCGAAGGCCGGAAATCGAGCTCTTCGATGGCCTTGCGTACCCTGGCCAGGGTTTTGGGAGAGACTGCGCCCTTGCCGCTGACAACGCGCGATGCCGTGCCGAGGCCGACGCCGGCCAGCTGTGCTACATCTTTGAGAGTTGCCACGTGCTTACGCTTTCGTCCGTATTTGTAGGACAAAGGATAACGCAAACGGCAGGTGCTTCACAAGTGGCGCGGCGCGGGGCACATGGCGGCCACGTAGTCGGCATGGTCCGGCATCGCCTCCACGCAGGCGGCGATGGTCTTTTTGACCGCGCCCAGGAAGGCGGCGATGTCCTCCTTGCTGCGCTGGTCGACCAGCGGGTGGTAGCGGCGCGCGCGCAGCCTCTGCCCGTGCATCACCTGCAGCCAGCTGGCGTCGGCGAACAATTCGTCGCCCTTGCGGAAAATGCGCCCGTGGCTTTGGTACAGGTCGATCCGCTGCGCTACCGCCGTCGGCACCTCCATGCCGCGGCAGTAGTCCCAGAACGCCATGCCTTCAAGCTGGTTCACGCGGTAGTGCATGATCAGGAAATCGCGGATCCGCTCGTACTCCTCGTCGCTCTGCGCGTTGAACAGGTCAGTGTCGGCCTGGTTGAAGGAGCGGTCCGGAAAGCAGGCGACCAGCCGCATGATCGCCGTTTGCACCATGTGGATGCTGGTCGACTCAAGCGGCTCCATGAAGCCGCCCGCCAGGCCGATGGCCACGCAGTTGCGGTTCCAGGCCTTCTTGCGCTTGCCCGTGGTGAAGCGGATCAGGCGCGGTTCGGCTAGCGCTTCGCCTTCCAGGTTCGCCATCAGGATCGCCTGGGCTTCGTCGGCGCTCATGAATTTGCTCGAAAAGACATGCCCGTTGCCGGTGCGGTGCTGCAGCGGGATGCGCCATTGCCAGCCTGCCTTGTGGGCTGTCGACCGGGTGAACGGCGACAGGCTGCCGTTCGATACGCAAGGCACGGCGATGGCGCTGTCGACCGGGAGCCAGCCGCCCCAGTCCTCGAAGCCGGTATGCAGCGCCTTTTCGATCAGCAGGCCGGCCAGGCCCGAGCAGTCGATGAACAGGTCGCCGGTGATGCGCTCGCCGCTCTCCATGACGAGCGCCTCGATAAATCCATCGTCCGCGCGCAGTTCGGTGCCGACAATGCGCCCTTCGCGGCGCAGCACGCCCTGGTTTTCGCTGACCGAACGCAGGTGTTTTGCGTAGAGGCCGGCGTCGAAGTGGAAAGCGTAGGCGATATCGGCCAGCGGCGAATTGGGCATGTCAGCCGGCGGACGCATGAACTTGCCGTGGCGCGGCGCGAGCGTGTTGATCGAATAGTCGCCCAGTTCGCCGGCTTCGCCCAGCTGGTGCATCTTGAGCCAGTACTGGTAGAACTTGGCGACCGCCTGGTCGCGCCCGATCTGGCCAAAGCCATGGATGTAGGTGTCGCCCTGGCGGCCCCAGTTGACAAACTCGATGCCCAGCTTGAAGGTGGCCTGGGTCTGGCGCATGAATTCATTTTCGTCCAGTCCCAGCAACTGGTTGAAAGCGCGGATGCTGGGAATGGTCGCTTCGCCCACGCCGATGGTCGATATCTGGTCGGACTCGATCAGCCGGATCCGGTGCCCCGCCGGCAGCAGGCGTGACATCGCAGCCGCCGTCATCCAGCCGGCCGTACCACCACCGACGATGACGATGTCCTCGATGCGCTCCATCACTGCTCGTTCCTCAGCGCCAGGGCGATGCCTTTCTGGGCTTTTTCGACCGGCATCCGGGTATTCCAGAAGGCCGTCAGCGTGTCCTGCATGGCGCCGTTCTGGTCGGGCGTTAAATACACCTCGCCGATGCCGACGTGGCGCGTGCGGTCCTTCATGATGGCGATGCCGATGCGCGCGCAGTCGTCCATGCTGGAGGCGTCCACGTCGCCGCGGATCGGGATCGACCCTTTGAGCTTGTTGAAGGCGACCTGGGTTGCGGGCGACACGATGGTGCTGGCCAGCAGCTTCTGGTACTTGATCTGCTGGGCGTTGGATGTCTTGGGGAAAACGAAGGCGTCGCCCTGGATCAGGTAGGGAGAGCGGGCGTTAAAGCCAGCGATGCAGCCGTACTCTTTGCCGGCCTTCATGTTCGCCGCCGAAAATTCGCCCTTGGCCCAGTCGCCCATGACCTGTACGCCAGCCTTGCCGCTGATGACCATCGAGGTCGCATCGTTCCAGTTGCGGCCAGGCGAACCGGCATCAACGTACGATTGCAACCGCTTGTAGCTCAGCAGGACCTTCTTGAAGGCCTCCGAGTTGATGGCCGCCTGGTCGCGGTCGCGCAGCACTTTCAGATACAGGTCGGTGCCGCCGACGTGCGCCAGCATCGCCAGGAACAGGATGTTCTCCTGCCATGGCTGGCCGCCGTGGGCCAGCGGGACGATGCCGGCAGCTTTCAGCTTGTCGAGCGCGGCGAACAGTTCGTCGACGCTGGCCGGCTCCTTGGCGATGCCGGCCTTCTTGAAGGCGGCTTTCGAATACCAGATCCAGGCCTGCATGTGGATGTTGACCGGCACCGCGTAATAGTGGCCCTTGACGCGGATGACATTGAGCAGCGGCTCCGGCAGGAATTTGTCCCACCCTTCCCTTTGCGCGACGTCGTCGACGTTATTGAGCATGCCCTGCTCCACCAGGTCGGTGAACTGCTTGGTCGTGTTGAACTGGGCGGCCATCGGCGAATTGCCGCCGACGATGCGGTTGATGGCGACTGCGCGCGCCTGGTCGGCGCCGGCGATGGCCGTATCGTTCCACACGCCCCCGCTCTTGCGGTAGGCGTCGGCGATGGTGCGCACGGCGGCCGCTTCGCTCTTGGAGGTCCACCAGTGGAATACTTCCGGCTTGGGGTCGGCTGCCTGTGCGCCCATGGCGCTGCATGCGAGCAGAACCGCCACGCCGAGTTGTCGTGCTTTGACCATCTTGTCTCCTGGGTAAGCCAATCTGCGCCGGCTTGCAATTGGAAGGGTTTCCATTCTGTGTGTTTGACTATATCATTCAGGGCACAAATGTTCAATCCCCGCCCCGCCATTCGCTACCATGCCATCACCGCCCAGCACAGCTGCGCGGTGATCGATGATTTTCTTCTTGATCCGCACAAGTTGATCGCGCAGGCGGTGACGCGGCGCGCGGAGTTTGGCATCGACGCGGGGAACTTCTATCCGGGGCCGGAGCTGGGGCTGGGCCAGGGGTTTGCGTTCGCGCTCGACGAATTCTTCATGCAGCATGTGCGGCGTTCGCTGGGAGCGCGCAGGACGATCAGCGTCTCGAGCCGATTGTCGATGGCCACGCTGGGGGTTGATCAACTGAGTCCCTTGCAGCGGCTGTGCCATCGGGATGCGGCTTCCTTCCCGGCTGGCGAGGGCGTGGCGGCGAGCGTGGCGTACCTGTTCGACGAGCCGCGGCTGGGCGGGACCAGTTTTTATGTGCCGAGGCAGTCGCTGGAGGAGACGGCGCGCTTGCTGCGCGAGGCGCGCGATGGACTGCTAGCGCTGCCGCCGTCGTACATGAACGGGTCGAATGAATTTTTTGAACAGGTTTGCACGGTGCCGGCGACGTTCAACCGGGCGATCTTTTATGATGGGTCGGTGTTTCATGCGGCGCAGATCGATGAGCCGGGGTTGCTTAGTGAAGATCCTCTTTGCGGGCGGTTAACCATGAATGGATTCTTCAGGTACCGCAAGAGCGCCAGCTAGGCAGCTTTTCTTGCACCTGCCTGGCAGTTGGCTTCGATGAACGCTTTGTGCCCGGGCATCGCATCGACGCATTTGCGGATCACCGCCGCCGTCCCGTTGAGAAAATCGGCGATATCCCCAGGCGCGCGCTGGTCCACCACGGGGTTGTACGAACGCGGGCGCATCCCCTGCCCGTGCATCACCTGCAGCCAGCTATCCTCGGGAAACAGCTCCTCGTTCTCGCGCAGGATGCGCCCATGGCTGGCAAACAGGTTCAGCTTGCGCTGCAGGCTTTCCGGCACTTCCATCTCGCGCACATAGCGCCAGAAGTCCGAATCGTCGCGCCCGTTCACCTTGTAGTGGCAAATCAGGAAGTCGCGGATTTTCCGGTACTCGTTGTCGCACAGGCGGTTGAAGGTGTCGATGTCGATCTGCTCGAAACCGCGATCAGGGAAAAAGCTGATCAAGCGCATCAGCGCCGTCTTGACCATGTGGATGCTGGTCGATTCGAGCGGCTCCATGAAGCCGCCGGCCAGTCCGATCGCCACGCAGTTCTTGTTCCAGGTCTGTTTGCGTTTGCCTGTGGTGAACTTGAGCAGGCGCGGGTCGGCCAGCGGTTTGCCATCGAGGTTGTTCATCAGGATAGCCTGTGCAGCATCCGCGTCCATGAATTTGCTGGAGAAGACATGGCCGTTGCCGGTACGGTGCTGCAGCGGGATGCGCCACTGCCAGCCTGCGGCATGCGCGGTTGAACGGGTCAGCGCCTGCAGCGGCCCATGCGACTCGCAAGGCACGGCTATGGCACGGTCGCAGGGAAGCCAGTGGCTCCAGTCCTCGTAGCCGGTGTGCAGCGCCTGTTCGATCAGCAGGCCGGCCATGCCGGAGCAATCGATAAAAAAATCGCCCTCGATGCGCTGGCCGTTTTCCATGACCAGCGCCTCGATGAAACCGTCGTCGCCGCGCAGGATGGTGTTGACGATCTTGCCCTCGGTGCGCTGCACGCCCCTCGCCTCGCTGTAGCTGCGCAGGTAGCGCGCGTAAAGGCCGGCGTCGAAATGGAAGGCGTACGACAGGTCCGACAGCGGTGAGTTGGGCAGGTCTGGCCGCCCGCGCGAAAATTTTCCCATGCGCGCCGCCACCGTGTTGATCGAATACGGCTCGAGGCTAGCCGCGTGCCCCATCTGGTGCATCTTCAACCAGTAGTGGAAGAAATTGGCAGTCGGCTGGTCGCGCCCGACCGAACCGAAACCGTGAATGTAGTTGTCGCCCTGCTTGCCCCAGTTGACGAATTCGATGCCGAGCTTGAAGGTGCCCTGGGTCGCGCGGATGAAGTCGTTTTCGTCGATGCCGAGGTGCAGATTGAAATTGCGGATACTCGGAATGGTCGCTTCGCCAACGCCGATGGTGGAGATCTGGTCCGATTCGATCAGGCGGTAGTGATGGCCGGCCGGCAGCAGTTCGGACAATGCCGCCGCGGTCATCCAGCCGGCGGTTCCGCCGCCGACGATCACGATGTTCCTGATTTTTTTGTCTGTCATTGCGTCTTCCATACAAAAAGCCGATGCGGTCCGCTGCCAGGCAAGACCTCATCGGCTGCCGCGCCATCGCTGGCGCGGAGGGGACCCGTCAGAAGTTGACGCCGGCGCGTACTCCATACATGCGCGGTTCGACGTAACTGGCGATCATTTGCCCGCCAAGACCGCTGCCGCCCCAGTTCTTGACGCGCTTGTCGGTCAGGTTGCGGACATATGCCTCCAGGTGCCACTGGCTGTCGGGCGAGTCGAGCCGGATCGAGGCATCGGACATCATTGCCGCCTTTTGGTAGCGGCCAATATGTTCGAATTCGTCGTTGCGGATATCGAAATATACCTTATCGCGCCAGTTCACCTTGATGTACGGCGTGATCTTGTAGCCGCTGCCAAGAACGAAGGCCTGCGATGCGTTGAGCATCACCGTGTATTTCGGCGCGTTCGGCAAGCGGTTGTCGGTCACGTCGTAGAGCCGCTTGCCATTGTCCGGTCCAGCACCTGCGAATGGCGCAGGGCAGCGTTCCTGGTTGAATTCGATCCGCTCTTCGCACAGGTAGTCGTCGCTGTAGGAACCATAGTCGCGGATCGAGGTGTTCAGGTTCGAGAAAGCGCCGCCGATCTTGGCGCCCTTCCACGGCTTGTAGTCCCATTCCACTTCCAGCCCCGAGATGCGCGTGTTGCCCACGTTGATGGTGCGCCAGGTTTCGTACACATCGCACTTGGGCTGGTCGGCGGCGCACGGCAGGCCGTTATCGGGACGATATTTGGTCACGAAGTAGGTACCGGTCAGCTGCTGGTCCTTGTAGCGCATCATGAAGGCGACGGCCGACAGGTTCAGGCGGTTCTCGAAGAACTTGCCCTTGTAGCCCACTTCGAAGTTGGTCACCAGCTCAGGCTTGTATGGCAGGAAGGTCGGCGTGCCCGGTTTGCCATCGAGGCAGGTGTGGCCGCCGCAGCTGTCGACCTTGTCGCCAAAGCCGCCAGCCTTGTAGCCGGTGGACAGTGCCGTGTAGGCCATCTGGTTGTCGCTGACCTGCTTTTGCAGGCCCACGCGCCAGGTGACCTTTTTCCATTCCTCGGAGTGGTCGTTGGGTGAAGGCTTGCCATACAACTCGTACGCGGCCGCGCTGCCGCCCACGGTCGGGCCCAGATCGTAGCCTTGCGGGATGCGGTAGCCGGGCGTGTTCGGTGTGCCCGGATCGTAGGTGCCGCGATAGAAGGCCTTCTCGCCCCACCATCCGCCCAGGTTCAGGCCATCCTTGTCGGTCTTGCTGTCCACGCTGAAGCGCGCGCCGGCGGTGGCGGTCCAGCTTGGGACGAACTTCCAGTCGGCCTGGGCGAAGACAGCCTTGGCATCGACCTGGCGGTTCGGCTGCGCATAGAACGCGCCCGAAGCCAGCGCGTGCGGTTTGCGGAAGAAGTCCACGACTTCGTAGTTGATCGCGTTTTTCTCGTGCATCCAGAACAGGCCGGCGACGTACTGCAGCGTGTTGAACTGCTGCTTGAGCTGCAGTTCGTGGACGGTGGAGACGTACTTCGAATCCCAGGTGGCCTGGTAGCGGTCGTCGAGCGGCCAGGTGCCCCAGTTGTTGGCGTCGGGACGGTTCGGATAGTCGGCACTGATCTGGAACGGCAGCGCGGCGGTCAGGCCCTTGTCGGCGTCGTAGATCTGGGAACGCCGCTGGTCGGCAATCATGAAGTTGTAGTCGAGCGAGGTGTTCTTGCTGACGTTCCAGCTGGCGCCACCGCGAAACGACTTGATGCTCATGTCGGTCTGGCCAGGTACGTTGACCAGCAGGTCCCATTGGCCGCCGGTGCAGGCGTAGCGCGTGCCGGCGCGCTGGTCGCAATCGGCGAAGCTGGTGCCGCCGGCGCTGTCGTCCTGGAACACTTCGAAGGAGGCGTTCAGGGTCAGGTCGGGCGTGACTTTCAGCTTGGCCGCCAGGCGTGCCGCATACGAATCCTGGTTGGTGTAGAAGTCCTTGGCCTCGACCGGCTTGTTCCAGCGCTGGTCGACGTCGGGAATGCCGTCCGGGATCCAGCCACGCGCCGGGTCGTTCGCTTCGCGCAGATCGCGCTTCTGGTTTGCGTAGCCGTTGCGCATGACCTTGGTGAAGGCGGCGCGAATGGCCAGCTTGTCGCTGAGCGTGAAGTTCTCGATCACGTTCATCTGGCGCTTGTTGTAATTGCCGACGTCGAATTCGACCTTGCCGTAATTGCCGTTGAAGTCAGGCTTGGCCGAGATGACGTTGACGCTGCCGCCGGTGGAGTTACGGCCGAACAGCGTGCCCTGCGGGCCGCGCAGCACTTCCACCTGCTCGACGTCGAACATCAGCGCCTGCGCGCCCTGTGGCCGCGGTGAATACAGGCCGTCGATGTGGAAGCCGACGGCGGGGTCGCCGATCTCGGTGGTGTTGGAGGACGTGATGCCGCGGATCGTGATCTGCACGGCCGAGTCGCCCGTCTGCTGAATATTTACGTTTGGAATTTCATTGGCGAGGTCCTTGGCGCTGGTAACACCCATGCGCGACAGGTTGTCCTGGCTGAACGCGGTGACCGCGATCGGCGTTTTGAGCAGCGAAGTCGAATAACGTGTGGCAGTGACCTTGACCTCGGGGATGAACTCCTGGTCGGTGGCCTTGCCTGCGGCAGGCGCTGCCGGACTGGCGTTCTGGGCTTGCGCGGACATGGCAATCAAGCCACAGGTACTTGCCACGGCAAGACTGATCAGCGTACGCCGGGTATTCGGATGCAACATCGCGTCTCCTTCAATTTTGGTTTTCATTATGGGTGCTGCGGCAATCGTTGTAGCAAGAAAAATACCGGCGCCGCCAGGCAGCGCCGGTGAACTCACTACATCGAAAGCATTGACTGGGGTAACTATTTTCCACAAATTGGAAACGCTCCCAATCGATGGCAAAATATAACACTGCTTGTTTTTCAATGTCAACGAGACTTTATGCGGCACTGCAAAAGAGGCGCGGCGATCGCACAGGCACGGCCGCAGCCGAGCTGTGAGACACTAGCCGCCTTATCCTTGCGGGAACAGTTTCATGTGGACAGGCGTGCTGTGTGGTTTATTGGCTGGTGCAATGTGGGGCATGGTATTCATCGTGCCCGAACTGCTGCCGGCGTTTTCGCCGGTGGAGCTCGCGGTCGGGCGCTACACGGCTTACGGCGCAATCGCCTTTGGCCTGATGCTGCCGCGCCTGCGGCCCCTGCTGGCCAAGCTTGAACACAGCGACTACGGCGCCTTGCTGCGCCATGCCCTGTCCGGCAATATCGTCTATTACATGCTGCTTGCGCTGGGGGTGAAGCTGGCCGGGGTCGCGCCTACCTCGCTGATCATCGGCATGTTGCCGATTGCCGTCACGCTGATGGGCCGCAAGGACCACGGTGCCGTGTCGCTGCGCAGCCTGGCCATGCCGCTCCTGGTCGTGGGCGCAGGAATCGCCTGTATTAATGTCGACATGTTCCAGCAAGCGCAGGCGGGCCGCACCGACATGGCGCGCACCGCCCTGGGCCTGCTGTGCGCCGCCGGCGCCCTACTATGCTGGAGCTGGTACGCGATCGACAACGCGCGCTATCTGAAACGCAAGCCGCACTTCAGCAGCGCCGAATGGTCCGCCCTGTATGGCCTGACCAGCGGCCTGATCGCTTTGCTGATCGGCGCCGCCTGCCTGACCGTGTTCCATGCCGACATCACGGGCGCCGCAGGCCTGGCCAGCGGGCGCAACTGGACCGCGTTCTGGATCACCAATGCCCTGCTCGCGCTGGGCGCTTCCGTGATCGGCAACCATTTGTGGAATATCGCCAGCCGCCAGGTACCGGTCACCCTGTCGGGCCAGTTGATTTTGTTCGAAACCCTGTTCGCCCTGCTGTACGGCTTTATCTACGCGCATCGCTTTCCGCGACCACTGGAAATTGCCGCGATTACTTTGCTGACCGCCGGCGTGGTGTGGTCGGTGCGCGTGCATGCACTGGACGAGGCGGTGGCGCCGGCCTAGTTCCTACGCGAAATTAGTGCCAAATTCAATCATTTCCATCCTTTAATTCTGTAGGCGGAGGTGCACTTGTAGAGGTAGCAATGTCCTACAGGCATACTGCCGTCAGGCTGATGCATGGCGCGCTCAACCTTGCCTAACATGGAGTCTCTCGCATCCGACATCGAATTGTCCGAATGCGCTTTTTGTTGAAAAAAGGAGATTCACATGGCTAACAATCAAGGCGGAAACAACCAAGGCAACAAGCAGTCGAACAAAGAAAGCAGCAACAAGCAGAGCGATACCAGCAACCGCGGCTTCGCGTCAATGGATCCTGACAAGCAGCGCGAAATTGCTGCCGAAGGCGGTCGCGCAGCACATGCATCGGGCCATGCCCACGAATTCACCTCTGAAGAAGCGCGTGAGGCTGGCCGCATGAGCCACAGCGGCGGCAACGAGCAAAGCGGCTCCGACAGCGGTTCGCGCAACTCCTCGCAAGGCGGCAACAAGCAGAGCGATGCGGACCGGGGATCGTCGCGTTCCAGCTCGGGTGGCAACAAGCAAAGCGATGCCGAGCGCGGCTCGTCCGGTGGAAAATCCGATTCCTCGCAATCGTCGTCGGGCGGCTCGTCAGGCTCGAAATCCAGATAACGTTCCTCCTGGGACCGGGTGATGCCGGTCCTTTTACAGGCGCCTCGCGGCGTCTTTGCAGCAAGAATAGCCCACCTCGCGTGGGCTATTTGCATTCATGCCTTGGTGCATGCTTGTTGTGTTTTTGCACTTGAATGGGAACGTTTCCAATAAATAGTTGGCGCTTCAGATTATTTGATGATATCTTCGTAAAAAAATAGATGGAAACGCTTCCATCATCTTCTAAACCTGGAGACCAACAGCATGCATACAGCACGGAATGCGCAGCAAGCCACTAATACCCGTCCTCAATTTCGCCTGAGCCCGATTGCGGCCGCCTGCGCGTACCTGATTCTGGTGTCGGGCAGCGCCCAGGCGCAGGAAGCGGCGCCTGCGGCCGAGACCGCTACGACCGCGCCAGCGTCGGTTGTCGTGGTCACGGGCATCCGGCGCAGTATCGAAGACTCTGTTGCCACCAAGCGCAATTCCGACTCCATCATCGAGGTCGTCTCCGCCGAAGAGTTGGGGAAATTGCCTGACGCGAGTATCGCCGAGGCGCTGTCGCGCCTGCCCGGCGTGGTAGGCCAGCGCGGCCCTGATGGCCGCGTGAACGTGATCTCGATCCGCGGCCTGTCGCCCGAGTTTTCCGGCTCGCTGTTAAATGGCCGCGAAGTGGTCAGCTCGAACGATGCGCGTACGGTTGAATACGATCAGTTCCCTTCCGAACTGATTGGCTCGGCACTGGTATACAAGACACCGGACGGCACCTTGATTGGCCAGGGCCTGTCGGGCACCGTGGACTTGCGCGCACGCAAGCCGCTGGACACCCGTGGCCGCCAGATTTCAGTCAACCTGCGGGGCGAGAAAAATTCCACCGGCAACCTGGTCGACGGCGTCGCCTCCCCTATCGGCAAGCGTTTCAGCTTCTCGTATGTGGACCAGTTTGCCAACAACACCTTCGGCATTGCCGCCGGCTTCGCCCGCCTCGACGTGGCGACCCAGGTCAAGCAGACTGAACTGGTGATGTACGGCGACTTCAGCCCTTACGGTTTGCCGGTGACCGGCAACGTGGCATCGCAGAAGCCCTACAACGCCGCCGGCGACATCGGCCAGTCGCTGTTGCCAATGTTCTGGACCGCAACCTCCTCGACCAAACGCAACACCCGCGACGGCCTGATGGCCGTGCTGGAATACAAACCGAACAAAGACTTGCACAGCCAGTTGGACCTGTACTACTCCAAGTTCGACACGCATGAAGTGGGCGGCAAATTCCTGTCGAGCTTTTTTGCGACCTGGGGCGGCGGTGTCTCGCCGAACCTGTCGAATATCGGCACCACACAAGTCGGTAACAATACTTTCACCAGCAGTGCGACCGCCGACAAGATGCCTGTTACGACCGGCAACTTCGACACCAAGCGCAAGGACAGCATCAAGGCGCTTGGCTGGAACACCGAATTGCGCCTGAGCGATGCGTGGAAGGCCGTGGCCGACGTCAGCATGTCGCGCAGTGACCGCCAGGAAACCTACGCCGAGGCTTACGCCGCGCCGTACGACAGCGCGACCCAAAGCTGGGCCTACGGCGCCTTCCGCTGGAACGTGCCGGTCGACGGCGGCTTGCAGACCTGGTCGCCAGTGCAGCCTGACTACTTGTCCTCGCCGAACATCGTGAAACTGGGTGACCAGGCCGGCTTCGATTTCGTGGGCGATCAGGATGCCTATACCGGGGCGATCCGTAACCCGCAAATCCGCGACGAACTCAAATCGCTGCGCTTTTCGGCGGTCCGTCGCATGGACGGTTTCTTCAGCAACTTCACCGCCGGCATCAACTACACCAAACGTGACAAGGATGTATCGAAGAACGAATCGCGCTTGCTGATGAAAAAAGATGGCGCCGGCAATTACATCCGCGACATTCCAGCGTCCGCCCTGCGTGCACCGATCGACATGAGCTGGGCCGGTATTCCCGGCATGATTCGCTACGATGTACCTTCGCTGGTCTCCTCTGGCGCTGTGAATCAGCAAGTGCTGTTTGCACAGAAGGTGGACAACGATTCCGGCGTGCACGAGAAAGTGCTGACCGCCTTCGGCAAGCTCGACATCGATACCGAACTGGGCAGCATTCCAATTCGCGGCAATATCGGCCTGCAAGCCATCAAGACCGAGCAGAACGCGACCGGCTGGGAATACCGCGGCAACAACGCAACGCCGGACATGAACCAGCTGTTTGCCCGCAGCGGCGGCACCAGCTACACCGACGTGCTGCCAAGCCTGAACCTGGTGGCCGAGCTGCCGAAGAACTGGATTGCCCGCTTCGGCCTGGCCAAGACGCTGGCCCGCCCGAACATTGTGGACATGCGCGCCGGCAGCAGCACGCCGACCGTCATCAAGGAACCAGGTCCGAACCAGGGCAAGTGGACCACGGCCTACTCCGGCAATCCGGAACTGGAGCCATGGCGCGCCAATTCGATCGACTTGTCGCTCGAAAAGTACTTTGGCAAGCGCAGCTATGTGTCGATTGCCGCATTCCGCAAGAATCTGCAGAACTATGTGTATAGCGAAACGACGGCACGCGACAACTCGAACATTCCGCGTCCACCTGACGTGCCGGCCGGCGTGGTGATCCAGCAGTTTGGTCCGGTCGTGATGCCGACCAACGGCGAAGGCGGCAAGCTGACCGGCGTTGAACTGGCCGGCGCGCTTGAAGGCGGCATGCTGCACCCGGCACTGGACGGCTTTGGCGTGGTGCTGAGCGCATCGCGCCTGAACAGCTCGCTGTTCAACAAGCAAGGCGACGAGATCAAGCTGAACGGCTTGTCTGGAACTTCGGGCAGCGCCACGGTGTACTACGAAAAGTCGGGCTTCTCGGCACGTTTCAGCCAGCGCTACCGGGCCGCCTTTACCGCCACCACGCGCGACATTTTCCTCAATTCGACAACGCGCGAACAGGATGCCGACCGTGTGGCCGATGCCCAGCTTGGGTATGAGTTTAATGACGGCACCTACAAGGGTCTGTCGCTGCTGCTGCAGGTGTACAACGTGTTCGACAAGTCGACCCAGAACCGCGTGACGCCAGGCGACAACGCGCCGGACAAAACGATGCTGCTGCCGAACTACCGCTACTACTTCGGCCGCGCGATTGTGCTGGGCGCAAACTACAAGTTCTGACGCGATGACGCCAGTACGCAGCATAGTCATTGTGGGCGGCGGCACAGCCGGGTGGATGACCGCCGCCGCGATGTCGAAACTGTTGGGCCCTACCTGCCGGATCAGGCTGGTGGAATCCGACGAGATAGGCATCATCGGCGTGGGAGAAGCGACCATTCCGCACATCAATGAATTTAACCAGGCGCTCGGCATTGACGAGGACGAGTTCCTGCGCGCCACCCAGGGCACGTTCAAGCTCGGCATCGAGTTCGTGAACTGGGGTGCGCAGGGTGATCGTTACATCCACGGCTTTGGACGGGTTGGTCAGCCGAGCGAGGCCCTGCCCTTCCACCATTTCTGGCTGCGGCTGGCGGCGCTGGGCAAGGCGAGTCCGCTCGAAGCGTATTCGATGAACACGGCTGCGCCACGGCAAGGCAAGTTTATGCGGGCCCGCCCCGAAATGGCGGGTTCGCCGATGCAGGACCTGGTCCATGCCTTCCATTTCGACGCCAGCCTGTATGCGAAGTTCCTGCGCGGGTTCGCCGAGCGGCATGGGGTAATCCGCACAGAAGGCAAAATCGCCCAGGTGAAGCAGCGCGAGCCTGACGGCTTCATCGAAGCGGTGGTGCTGGAAAGCGGCGAGCGCATAGAAGGCGACTTCTTTGTCGATTGTTCCGGGATGCGCGGACTGTTGATCGAGCAAACGCTCAAGGCCGGCTATGAAGACTGGTCCCACTGGCTCCCATGCGACCGGGCGATTGCGGTACCGTGCGAATCGGCAGGCACCCTGCTCCCGATGACGCGCTCCACCGCGCACAGCGCAGGCTGGCAGTGGCGCATTCCGCTGCAGCATCGCACTGGCAACGGGCACGTTTACAGCAGCGGCTTCATGGAGCAGGACCAGGCGACATCGATATTGATGAACAACCTGGACGGCGAAGCGCTGGCCGAGCCGCGCATGGTGCGTTTCCAGACGGGCCGGCGCAAGCAGTCATGGATAGGTAATTGCGTAGCTGTGGGCCTTGCCAGCGGCTTTATGGAGCCGCTGGAGTCGACCAGCATCCATTTGATCCAGACCGCGATTTCACGCATCGTGAGCTTTTTCCCCCATGGGGGATTCGATGCGACGGACATCGCCGAATACAACCGCCAGACGCAGGTGGAGTATGAATTGATCCGCGACTTCCTGATTTTGCATTACAAGGCGACCAAGCGCGATGACTCGGAGTTCTGGAACTACTGCCGCACTATGCCGATTCCCGACAGCCTGCAGCGCAAGATGGATCTGTTTGGCAGCAACGGGCGGATCTATCGCCAGCAGGACGAATTGTTTACCGAAATGAGCTGGCTACAGGTGATGATCGGCCAGGGCATCGTGCCGCGTGGGTATCATCCGTTTGCCGACTTGCGGCCGGAGGCGGAAGTCGTGGCTTACCTGAATAATGTAGAACAGGTTATCGCGCGCTGTGTGACGGCCATGCCGACCCAGGCAGAATTCATTGCAGCGACCTGCAAAGCCACTTAAATCGACTGGAATTTGAATGAAGAAGATCAAGCTTCACCTCGTGTTTGCAGGCCTTTGCGGATTGACCGCGTGTGGCGGCGGCACTGCCGGTTCGCCTGCGGTTACGCCTCCGCCTGTGGCTACCCCTGTGATACCGGCCATACCTGCGGGCGGTGTTCCAAGCGGCTGGAAACTGGTCTGGGCCGACGAATTCAATACGGACGGACAGCCGGATGCTGCGAAATGGGACTTTGACACCAGCCGCAACAAACTGGGTTGGTACAACAACGAGTTGCAGTACTACTCGCGCAACCGGCCGGAAAATTCGCGTATGGCAGGCGGCAAGCTGATCATCGCAGCCATCCAGGAGAAAATGAGCAGTGCGGCTGACTACGGCGGGCAAAACTATACGTCGGCGCGCATGCTCACGCGCGGCAAGGCGGAATGGACGTACGGGTTCTTTGAAGTGCGCGCCAAGCTGCCGTGCGGCTTGGGAACCTGGCCGGCAATCTGGATGCTGGGCCAGGCCGGCGACTGGCCGCTGCAAGGCGAAATCGACATCATGGAGCACGTGGGGAAGAAGAAAGGCGAAGTGCTTGGCACGGTGCATACGGCGGCCTACAACCACACGCTGGGCACGCAAAAAGGCGCCGCGACGATGGTGCCGGATGCGTGCGACGTTTTCCACAACTACCAGTTGAAATGGGATATGGATCAGATTGTCATCGGTGTCGATAACAAGTACTTCTTCCAGTTCGTCAATCCGAAAGACGGCGATTTGAAAAAGTGGCCGTTCAGCGCGCCGCAATACTTGCTGTTGAACCTCGCGATTGGCGGCGACTTGGGTGGGCCGGTGGACGACGCGATCTTCCCGGTCCAGATGGAAATCGACTACGTCCGGGTCTACCAGCCGTAGGTATGGCGATCAACCGCCGTCTTATTCAGTTTTGGGGACGCCGACCATCGGGGCACTTTACAAGTCGCGAGGTTCTGTCTTCACGGCTTTTTTCCAAGACCATGCGAGGAGCGGATCTGTTTTCGGTAACAGCCGCTTCGATATGTCCGTCGGGATAAAAATGCACTTCAAGATATTTAGGGTTGTTGGAAACTTGAGGATCAATTTGTACCTCTACTTCCTTGTAATATGGATAAATGGAATAAACAAGACTTCCATCATCGTTAACCGAGTTATCGAATGTGCATCCACCTATTTGCCACTCCACTTTTACTTTCCAGGCCTTGTCGCCATTAACATATGTCGCGCAACAACTGCTACCGCCACCGCCGCCGGTGGGGTTGCTGACGTAGATATTTCCTCCGCTATTTCCGTTGACGCTGAAATCATTGATATAGCGATCTGTGTAGTTGTATCCCGTAATAGCCAAATTGACTGCCTCGATTTTTTCCGGGATGCCTTTAGCTTCACTCGCACTATTTCCGACCTGGGAATTCTTACACGCGGAAAGCGGTGACATCATCAACACGCAAGCCAATAGCAAGATCCAATGTTGTTTTCTATTTTTCGACATAGCTCTCATCCACTGAGATTTCCTTATCGTGTTCAGTAGCCGGACGATTTGCCCGATAGCTCGCGAGACGCTTGGAAAATTCCATAATTTGCGCTTACTCTTTTACGAGTGCTCAGACGGGCAAATCGCGAATATCTTCGACCGGCTGCGCACCGAAAGCATCTGAAAGCAGAAAGTTGAGAACGAGCTCGGCGCAATCCTCTGGCGCCGTAAGTTGGCCGCTGAGCTTCATGTCGACAAACCGTTGACGTATGGGAAAGCACTTCTCCGGTGTTGCACGTATCTCAGCCTGCATGCCGGTATCGATAACACCGGGCGCCAAGCTGCAGATCCGCACGCCCTCCTGCGCATCGAGTGCAACGGCACGCGCATGATGATCAAGCGCAGCCTTGGTCGCGCAATAGACACTCCAGCCGGGATAAGCACTGCGGCCCGCCCCGCTGGAAATGTGAAGGATACGTCGCTGCTTTCCTGGCGTAGCTTGCACGACGGCCGCCGCGAGCATCAGCGGCGCGGCAACGTTCAGGGTAAGCGTTCAACGCTACCACGACGGATGTTAAGTCAGGTTGGGTTAGAGCGCC
>JAZKCA010000070.1:0-81744 GCA_040388275.1 Pseudomonadota bacterium | reverse complement strand
CATGGCTGCTTTTATCAACACCAACACCGCTTCCCTCAATTCCCAGCGCAACCTCAGCGCATCGCAGTCCTCCCTGACCACCTCGCTCCAGCGTCTCTCGTCCGGCTTGCGCATTAACAGCGCCAAGGATGACGCCGCAGGCCTGGCAATTACGGAACGCATGACCTCGCAGATCCGTGGTAACGATCAAGCAGCCCGCAACGCCAACGACGGTATCTCGCTGGCGCAAACGGCCGAGGGCGATCTGGCCCAGATCGGTACCAACTTGCAGCGTATCCGCGAACTGGCAGTGCAATCGGCCAACGGCTCGAACAGCGCCAGCGACCGTGCCTCCCTGAACAACGAAGCGACCTCGCTGATCGCCGAGATCGACCGCGTCGCTTCGAGCTCTTCGTTCAACGGCAACAAGCTGCTCGACGGCACCTTCACTTCCCAGTCCTTCCAGGTGGGCGCAAATGCCACCAGCGATGACCGGATCGCCATCAACGCCATTTCCAGCGCCAAGGCCAGCAGCCTGGGCGTCGGATCGGGCTCGAGCTACTCGGCCACCAAGGCCGGCACGGGCGCAGTCACCACGGGCGCATTGACCGCCGGCGAACTGTCGATCAACGGCTACAGCGTTGGCGCCTCGACCACCGACGGCGTCTCGTTCGCCAACGGCGACGCCAGCGGCATTGCCAAGGCCGCAGCCATCAATGCAGTGAGCGCCCAGACCGGCGTGACGGCGACCACGGGCGCCACCGCCGCAGTCGGTGTCGCGGCAACCACCTTCGCCGCCACCTCGGCCGGCGATGTGTTGGTCAACGGTGTCGATATCGGCGTCATTGGCGCAGGTACCAACGCGGTCGACCGCGGCACCCAGACCGCAGCGGCGATCAACGCCAAATCGGCCCAGACCGGCGTGACGGCGTCGTCCTCGCCAGCCGGCGTGGTGTCGCTGGCAGCTGCCGACGGCCGCAACATCACCGTCACCACCACCGCTGGCGGCGGCACCGGCACCGGCCTGAACGCCGCTGCCGCTGCCACCAACACCACGACCTCGACCCTGACGCTCAGCTCGAGCGGCTCGGCCGGCATCACCGTCGGTGGTACCACGGGTCTGGCCAAGGCGGGCCTGTCGGTGGCTTTCGTTGGCGCAACTGCAACTGCCGGCGCCGGCGTCTCGTCGCTCGACCTGAGCACCTCGGCAGGCGCCCAGGCTGCACTGTCGACGCTGGACTCGGCCCTGGCCAGTGTCAACAGCTCGCGCGCTTCGCTCGGTGCCTACCAAAACCGTTTCGCTTCGGTGGTGACCAGCCTGCAAACGACGTCGGAGAACTTGTCTGCTTCGCGCAGCCGGATCCAGGATACCGACTTCGCCAAGGAAACCGCTTCGCTCACGCGCGGCCAGATCCTGCAACAAGCTGGTACCGCGATGTTGGCCCAGGCCAATTCGCTGCCTAACGGCGTGCTGGCCCTGCTGCGCGGCTAATCCCCACACAGCGCGTTTCACGCCTGACCCGGCCCGGATTTTCCGGTCCGGGTTTTTCTCCTTTCAGGAGCGATCATGGACATCAGTCAGATCAGCAGTGCCGCCCCGGCAGTGGCGGCCGAACGCAGGACCGGAGCCGCCCCACCCAAGGTGGTCAGCGCGCCCGAGGCGGCCAAGGCGCCCAAGCCAGAGCCCGACCAGCGCCAGGTGGTCGAAGCGCTCAAGAACATCAACACGGCGCTGCAGGTGCGCTCGCCGGACCTCGAGTTTTCCTTCGACAGCGACAGCGCGCGCACCATCGTCAAGGTGGTCGATGCCAAGACCCACGAAGTGATCCGCCAGATGCCGTCGGAAGAGGCGCTGCAGATCGCCAAGGCCCTGGAACACCTGGAAAGCTTGCTGATTCGGGACCAAGCATAGGCCGTGCCAGAAATGGCAGGTGAATACCCCTCTAAAGTAAGCTTCACGTTTGCCGTTAACAAGTTATATTCTAGACTTTAGCGGGAGCAGAAATGGGACTTTCCTCATCAGGCATTGGTTCAAACCTCGACGTTGACGGTATCGTCAAACAGTTGATGGCCGTTGAACGCCAGCCGCTCACCAAGCTAAGCCGGCAAGAAGCCAGTTACCAGACAAAACTGTCCGGTTTCGGCACCCTCAAAGGGGCCCTTTCCGCATTCCAGACCGCCGTCAAGGGCCTGTCGGACATCAGCAAATTCCAGGGTTTGAAGGCGAGTGCGGCCGACGCCACCGTCGCCACCGCCACCGCCACCTCGGCCGCCGTGCCGGGCAGCTACGCACTCAAGGTCACCCAGCTTGCGCAAGCGCAGAAACTGGTGGCCGGCGGCGTCGCCAGCGAGATCGCCCCGGTCGGCAAGGGCGTGATCAGCTTCGACTTCGGCAGCATTACCGGCGGCACCTATGACGCCGTCACCGGCAAGTACACGGGCGCCAGCTTCGCCACCGCCGGCACCGGCGTCAAGACCGTCACCATCGATGCCAGCAACGACTCGCTGGCGGGCGTGCGCGACGCCATCAACAAGGCCGCCATCGGCGTGACGGCCACCATCGTCAACGACGGCAGCGGCACGCCGTACCGCCTGGCCCTGAGCTCGACGGCCACCGGCGCGGCCACCTCCATGAAAATTTCGGTCGCCGATACGGCGCCCGATACCGGCCTGTCGACCCTGCTCAACCATGACCCGGCCGGCACCCAGGGACTGGCGCAAAAAGCGGCCGCGCAAAATTCGGAATTCACGGTCGACGGCATCGCCATTTCCAAGGCCAGCAACAGCGTGACCGACGTGATCGGCGGCGTCACGCTCAATTTGCTCAAACTGAACGCCGACCCGACCATGGTCACCATCGCGCGCGACACCGCCGCGGTCACCACCGCGGTCAACGACTTCGTCAAGGCCTACAACGAGATCAGCAAGAACTTCGTCGACGCCACCGCCTACAACGCCAGCACCAAGCAAGCCGCCATTTTGAATGGCGAAGCGTCGGTGCGCGGCATGCAAGGCCAGGTGCGCGCCGTGCTGGCGGCCCCGGTCGCCGGCGGCGCCAGCGCGTTTTCGCGCCTGTCCGACATCGGCGTGGCGATCCAGAAGGATGGCTCGCTGGCGGTCGACGCGACCAAGCTGGGCAATGCAATCACCAACAACTTCGCCGATTTCGCCGGCCTGTTCGCCTCGGTCGGCAAGAGCAGCGACAGCCTGGTCAGCTACAAGGGCTTTTCCGCCTCCACCAAGCCGGGCGCTTACGCGATCGACGTGTCGCAGCTGGCCACCAAGGGTACCTCGACCGGCACCGCGCCGGCCGGCCTGGCGGTCGACGCCACCAACGACACGCTCGAAGTCAAGCTCAACGGCATCACCGCCACCATCACGCTGAGCCAGAAAACCTATGCCAACGCGGCCGCGCTGGCGGCCGAAGTGCAATCTAAGATCAACGGCAACGTCCTGTTCTCGGCGCCAGGCTCGGCGGTGGCGGTCACCGAATCGGGCGGCGTGCTGTCGATGATGTCGAACAAATTTGGCTCGGCATCGACCATTGCGATTACCGGCGGCAACGGCCAGGCCAACCTGAATTTCGACACCACGGGCCCCGGCGTGTTGACCGGGCTGGACGTGGGCGGCACCATCAACGGCTTGCCGGCCACCGGCAACGGCCAGGTGCTCACCAGCAGCAGCGGCAACTCGGCCGGACTGGCGATGACGGTCGCCGGCGGCGCCCTGGGCACGCGCGGCACGGTCAATTACTCGCAAGGCTATGCGCACCAGTTCGACACCCTGGCCACCTCGATCCTGAGCACCAGCGGCTCGCTGCTGGCGCGCACCGACGGTATTTCCGCCTCGATCAAGGGCTTGACCAAGACCCAGCAGGATTTGACGGCGCGCCTGAACGTCGTGGAAAAGCGCTACCGCGCGCAGTTCACCGCGCTCGACCTGACCATCAGCAAGATGAATACCACCAGCAGCTTCTTGACGCAGCAATTGTCGCAACTGAGCAGCATGATCAGCGGTTAAGAACGCTACTAACCTGAAAGGAAACACCCATGTTTGGATCGTCGCATAATGGCGCCAACGCCTACGCCAAGGTCGGCCTCGAAACCGGCGTGGTGGCAGCCAGTCCCCACAAGCTTATCCTCATGCTGCTCGAGGGCGCGATGGCGGCCATCACGGCCGCCGCGGCCCACATGCAGGCCGGCCAGATCGAAAAGAAGGGCAATGCCATTTCGAAAGCCATCATGATCATCGAAAACGGCATGCGCGCCAGTCTCGACAAGAAAGCCGGCGGCGAGATCGCCACCAGCCTCGATTCGCTGTACGACTACATGGGACGGCGCCTGTTGCTGGCCAATATTTCCAACGACCAGGCCATCCTGACCGAAGTGCACGGCTTGCTGGCCGACATCAAGAGCGCCTGGGAAGAGATCGGCAACAAGGTCAGCGCCCCCGCAGCGGAGCCGGTGCGCCGGGCCGCGGCCTACGACAGCCTGGCGCCGCGCGCGGCCAGCTTTGTGAGCGCGTGATGATGAATAGTGAACAAGTTATCAATGTGTACCAGGCCATGTCGGACCTGACCGGGCAAATGCTGGCCGCGGCCCGCGTGCGCGACTGGGAAAACCTGGCCGAGCTCGAGGCGCATTGCGCCGACCACGTCGCCACGCTGCAGCAAAACGAAACCGCAGCCGCGCTGCCGCCGGCGCTGCGCGCGCGCAAGGTCGCCATGATCCACCAGATCCTCGCGCACGACCGCGAAATCCGCGACCTGACCACGCCCTGGATGGCGGAACTGGCCACCCTGATCAACAGCTGCGGGGCCGAACGGCGCCTGGCAGACGCGTACGGCGCCTAAGCGCTAGGCCATGCTGCCGCGCAACGACCTGAGCATTGCTGCGGTCGGGCGCATTGCGTCCACGGCCGCGGTCGAGGGCGCCACCGATGCGCGCCAGGAAGCGTTCCAGCGCTCGCTTGCCACCATGCTGGGCAAGTCGATGCCGGCCGACATACTCTCCAAATTCACCGACGGCAGCTTCCTGGTCAAGGTCGCGGGCGCGACCGCCCGCATGCAATTGCCGGTCGCGACCCAGGTCGGCAGCCAGGTGGCGCTGACCCTGGTCGCGCTCGAGCCGCGTCCCACTTTCGAAGTCCATTCCCAGCCAGGCATGCGCGCCTACGCCGAAGCGCGCCCCGAACTGGCGAGCGAGACGGCGCGCCCGGCGCTGCCCGAGCCGGCCCTGGCCGGCGCGCGCGCGGCCCGCGTGGCGCCGCCCGAAGCACGGCTGGCCGCCCCCGCCGACGGCGCCAGCGCGCCCAATGTCGGCAGCAGCGCGCACGCGGCGGCGCTGCTGGCCAAGGCGCCCCTGACCCCGGCCGGCCAGCTGCCGGCGCTGGGCGCGGGCACCGAACCGGCCACCTTGTCGGCGGCCGGCAAGATCCTCGGCAGCGTGCTGGGCGCCTCGCAGCTGAGTGGCGGCGCCGCGCCGACCGCCCTGCTGGGACGCGCGCCGCTGCTGACCGGGCCGCCGCTGGCGCCCGAGATGCTGGCCGCCGCCCTCAAGGACGTGCTCGGCAAGAGCGGCCTGTTCTACGAATCGCACCTGGCCGAATGGGCCAGCGGCACCCGCAGCCGGGCCGAACTTGGCCAGGAACCGCAGATGCAGCGCCCGCCGGCTGCCCCGGCCCCGGACGGTACGCGCCTGCCGGCGGCGCTGGCCGATCCGGCCACCGCCCAATTGATCGATTTGCAACTGCAGACCCACGAACAGCACCGCGTGGCCTGGCAGGGCCAGGCCTGGCCGGGCCAGGACCTGTCCTGGGACATCGCGCGCGACGACCCCGAGCCCGACAGCGGCGCTTCCGGCGACGCCGAGCCGGAGCCCGCGTGGCACAGCAGCGTGCGCCTGCGCTTCGCCGCGCTGGGCCAGATCGACGCCCGCGTCACCTTGTCGGGGCAGCGCCTGCAGATCCATATCGATGCCGGCGACGGCGCCGTCGGCGCGCTGCTGCGCCAGCACGCCGGCGCGCTCGGCCTGTCGCTGGACGCGGCCGGCACGCCGCTGGCGGGGCTGACCATCCGCGCCGCCGACGCCGACGCATGAGCGAGACCCCGCGCCCCCTGCCGCGCCGCAAGCTGTCGGCCGTGGCGCTGGCCTACCGCGACGGCGAAGGCGCGCCCAAGGTGGTGGCCAAGGGCCAGGGGCTGATCGCCGAACAGATCATCAAGCGCGCTGGCGAAGCCGGCGTGTTCGTGCACGAGTCCAAGGAACTGGTATCGCTGCTGATGGATGTGGACCTCGACCGACAAATCCCGCCGGCCCTGTATCGGGCAATTGCGGAACTGCTGGCATGGCTATATCATGTTGAAGCCGCGCAACGTTCGCATGGCACCCCGCCGCCCCCGCCGGACACGGCTTTGTTGATCGAACCTTAGGACTAGCGCGCTTCAGATGCAACCAATTCACGATGCAACATTAGAGAACTGGCACGATTTCGAAATCGTCTCGCGCCGCGAAATCATCGCCTTGCTGCGCGCCATCGGCGAAAAAAAGCAATTGATCCGCATGTTGATCCATGGCGAGGCCGACGTGTGCGTCACCTCGATCCTCGAGGTCGACGCGGACGGCGACCAGCTGATTCTCGATTGCTCGATCAACAAGGAACAAAATCTGCGGGCGCTGGCGGCGAGCGGGCTGCGTTTCGAGACCACGCTCGACAAGATCCGCATCTTGTTTGCCGGGCCTGGCATCGAGGCCAGCATGTTCGAGGGCAGCGCGGCGTTCAGCATGCCGATTCCGCAAACCATGGTGCGCCTGCAGCGGCGCGAGTATTACCGGATGGACACCCCGGTCAGCAACCCGGTGCGGGTATCGCTGACCATGCCGCCGCAGCAAGGCGGCGGCATTGCCGTGTTCCCGCTGGCCGACATCAGCTGCGGCGGCATCGCCCTGCTCGACGCCAAGATGGAACTGGACAACACGATCGGCCTGAACTACCTCGGCTGCCGGCTCGACCTGCCCGAGATCGGCCCGGTGCCGATGACGCTACAGGTGCGCAACTCGCTCGACCTGACCCTGCTCAACGGCAAGCCGAACCGGCGCCTGGGGATGGAATTCGTCAACCTCACGCGTGGCGGCCTGGCCCAGGTGCAACGCTACATCACCAAGCTCGAGCGCGAACGCAACGCCCGCCTCGCCGGCCTGGCCTGAGTTTCCACATCGAGGTCAGACCTGATTCTTGGATTCCAGGTCAGACCTGATTTTGAGGTCGACCATATCTCTATGAGCAATGGCGTCATTGTCAATCGCGCTTACGCTTGAGATTTCGACGAGTCAGGTCGCGGCCAAAAGTCTTCTCGATTTCATCAAGAAAATGCATTGAACCAAACGCGCTGTTGCGATTGGTCGCATCCCGCACTTGCGCAAGCGACGATTCGGGAATTGCCTCCATGAAGAGCGCCCGATAATTCGACTGCCGTTCGAGTTCCTGTCCACCAAGTCCGGTGTAGATGCAATGCGGCGTGATAGTCCGGTTGATCGAACCGTAAGCATTGGACCGGTAGCTGGACCACTCATATTCCGTCGGATCCCGCGCTAGTCCAGCTCGCACAGGGTTTAGTTCCACGTAACGCTGGCAGACCATAAAATAGTATTCATTGTCCACCAGGCAAGATCGGTAACGCCCTTGCCACAAGGTACCGTTACGGCCATAGCGCCGGTTCACATATTTTACGTAGCGCTGCCCCAGGCCCTTCATCATCCCCGCGGGCGACGTCACTTCATCTGGCGAAGCGAGAATATGCACGTGATTTGTCATGAGCACGTAGGCGTGCACGCGGCAGCCGGATTCAGAAGCGGCCTGAGCCAACATCGAGAGGTAGACCAGGTAATCGGTTCTCGAGAAGAAGCAGGGATTACGATTATTTCCCCGCTGAACGATATGAAGCGGAACATTTTTTAGAACGAGGCGTGGATGGTTGCTCATGGAAAAAGAAGGACGATTGGACCGACCTTCACGATATCTTTTAAGTTTTCTCCTTTGCGGTGCGGCGTCAACTGTGCGCAAGATAACCTGACTTGAGGACCTGCCGCGTATCAGGTCTGACCTCGAAGATGCCATCTTGGTCAGTCATTCAGGTCTGACCTAAACGACGCGATTCACGTGATTCAGGTCTGACCTCGATGTCGCGATTCAGGTCTGACCTCGATGTCGCGATTCAGGTCTGACCTCGATGTCGGCTGGACTAGACTTGCATGTTCATGATCTCGTTGTAAGCAGATACCAGCTTGTTGCGCACCTGTACGCTGGCCTGGAAGCCGATGCTCGCTTTCTGCATCGAGATCATCACGTCCGACAGGCTGACCGAGTCGTCGCCCATCTGGAAGGCCTTGCCCTTGGCGCCTGCGGCCAGCTGGGCGTCGCTCACTTCCTCGATCGAATGCTTCAGCGCATCGGCGAAGTTGACCTTCGCCACCCCGCCCGGACCGCCCACGCTCTGCCCCGGCGCGGCGGTCGCCACCTCCGTGCCTGGCTTGGTCGAGGCCGCCTTTAGCTGGGCGATCATCGCTTCGATGCGCCCGCCGTCGATCGCTCCAATATTCATTCCGGTTCTCCTGTTGCTGCACGTCCCCAGGCACGCCATCGTGCGCCTGTTGCGCGAGTACAATGGATGCACAAGCGACGTCAGGCTGCCAGAATACCAGCGGCTGCGCCATAATTTCGCAGGAGCAAGCGGCGAAAACCGCCTCTGTTTCAACGATTGAGCGCGCCCGCATGGCCGCATACTTGTGCTTGAGCCCCAATTCGCGCCGCGAGTCGCATCGATTGGGCGAACAACATCGTTGGGCGCGGGCCCCGGAAAACCATACATGGCAGCAGCTACCGAAGATTTCGACACCCAGAACAGGCCGCTGTCGTTCGCGCAGACGCCGATGGGGCGCAATTTCATCCTCGGGGTCGGCATCGCGATCGTGCTGGCGATCATGACCGGCCTGTGGATGTGGAGCCAGCAGCCCGAGTACCGCGTGCTGTTTGCCAACGTCAGCGACCAGGATGGCGGCGCCATCACCGCCTCGCTCGATCAGATGGCCATCCCCTACAAATTCTCCGAAGGCGGCGGCGCCATCATGGTCGCGGCCGACCGGGTCCACGACGCGCGCCTGAAGCTCGCCTCCCAGGGCTTGCCCAAGGGCGGCAACGTCGGCTTCGAGCTGATGGAAAACCAGAAGCTGGGCGTGTCCCAGTTCCACGAACAGATCAACTACCAGCGCTCGCTCGAGGGCGAACTGGCGCGCTCGATCCAGTCGCTGGCGGCGGTCGGCTCGGCGCGCGTGCACCTGGCGCTGCCGAAACCGACCGTGTTCGTGCGCGAACAGCAAAAGCCGACCGCGTCGGTCCTGCTCAACCTGCAGACCGGACGCACGCTGGACCGCTCGCAAGTGAGCGCCATCGTGCACCTGGTCGCCTCGAGCGTGTCGGAACTGCCGCCGTCGAACGTGACGGTAGTCGACCAGAACGGCAACCTGCTGTCGGACACCAGCGAAAAGGCCGGCGCCAAGCAGCTCGACCCGAACCAGCTCAAATACGTCACCGCGATCCAGCAGGGCATCGTGCGCCAGGTCGAGTCCCTGATCACGCCCCTGGTCGGCCCGGGCAACGTGCGCGCCGAAGCGACCGCCGACATCGATTTCGCCCAGGTCGACACGGCCGCCGAAACCTACAAGCCCAATTCGCCGCCCGAGCCGTCGGCGATCCGCAGCACCCAGACCTCGGAGGCGGGCGCCCCGGCGGCGCCGGCCGTGGGCGTGCCCGGCGCGCTGTCGAACCAGCCTCCGGGCGCGGCCACCGCCCCTGTCGGCGGCGGCGCTCCCGTGGCCGGCGGCGCCACCGCCGGCGGCGCCACACGCAAGGATGCGACCACCAATTTCGAAGTCGACAAGACCATTCGCTACGAACAAAAGCCGATGGGCGGCATCAAGCGCCTGTCGGTCGGGGTGCTGGTCAACTACCGCCGCATCGTCGACCCGAAAACCGGCAAGGTCACGGTGGCCGCGCTAACGGCCGCCGAAGTGGCCCAGATCAATGACCTGGTGCGCGAGGCGATGGGCTTTTCGAAAGAGCGCGGCGACACCATGACGGTCAGGAACGCGCCCTTCGACGGCGTCGGCAAGCCGGTCGACGCGGTCGTGGTGCCGGGCTGGTGGACCGATCCCGACCTGATCGCGTCGGCCAAGCATTACGGGCGCATCCTGCTCGGCCTGATCCTGCTGGCGATCGTCTGGTTCAAGGTGCTGCGTCCCCTGCTGCGCCCCCTGTTTCGCCGCCTCGACGAAATCTCCTCGGTGCCCGAAGCGCCGGTGCGCGTGCCGGTCACGCCCGAGCAGGCGCAGGCCCAGGCCGCGCTGCAGGAAATGGAATCGACCCAGGGCGACGGCTACCGCGACAACCTGAACATGGCCAAGAAGCTGGCCAAGGAAGACCCGCGCGTGGTCGCCAACGTGGTCAAGGCATGGGTAGGCACCAATGAATGACAACGGCATCCAGAAGGCGGCGATCCTGATGCTCGCATTGGGCGAAGTCGAGGCGGCCGAAGTGATGAAATTCCTCGGCCCGCGCGAAGTGCTCAAGCTGGGCGCGGCCATGGCCACCATGAAGGCGGTCCAGCACGGCCAGGTGGTCGACGTGCTCGACGCCTTCCGCAAACAGACCGAACTCAATTCGACGGTGGGCCTCGACTCGGACGAATACATCCGCCAGGTGCTGACCAAGGCGCTGGGCGACGACAAGGCGTCGGTGCTGCTCTCGCGCATCCTGGGCGGCAAGGACGCCTCGGGCATCGAAAGCCTGAAATGGATGGACGCGGCCTCGGTTTCGGAATTGATCCGCAACGAGCACCCGCAGATCATCGCCACCATCCTGGTCCACCTCGAGCGCGACCAGGCCTGCGAAATCCTGGGCAATTTCACCGACCGTTTGCGCAACGACGTGGTGCTGCGCATCGCCACCCTCGACGGCGTGCAGCCGGCCGCGCTGCGCGAACTGAACGACGTGCTCACCAAGCTCTTGTCGGGCAACGAGAACATCAAGAAGTCCTCGCTGGGCGGGGTGCGCGCGGCCGCCGAAATCCTCAACTTCATGAGCGGCGAGCAGGAAGGCTCGGTCATGGACAACATCAAGAACTACGACAACGACATGGCCCAGAAGATCATGGACGAGATGTTCGTGTTCGATAACATCATCGACATCGACGACCGCGGCATCCAGCTGCTGCTGCGCGAAGTGCAGTCCGAGATGCTGATCATCGCGCTCAAGGGCGCGTCCCAGGACCTGCGCGAAAAGATTTTCAAGAATATGTCACAGCGGGCCGGCGAGATGATGCGCGAAGACCTCGATTCAAAGGGTCCGGTACGCCTGTCCGAGGTCGAGGCGCAGCAAAAGCAAATCCTGCAGATCGTGCGCCGCCTGTCCGACGAAGGCCAGATCGTCCTGGGCGGCAAAGGGGAGGATTCCTTTGTCTGAGATCCCGAAAGAACAGCAAAGCGCCTACCAGCGCTGGGAAATGCAGTCGTTCGGCGACGAGCGCCCGAGCGCCGTGGCCAAGCGTCCCCAGGCGCCGCAAGCGCCGTCCCCCGACCTGGTGGCCGGGATCCAGGAAGAGGCGCGCCTGATCGGCTACGACGAAGGCCACGCGGCCGGCTATGCCGACGGCCTGGCCATCGGACGCGCCGCGGCATCCGCCGAACTCGAACACCTGCAGTCGCTCGCCCTCACCTTCGGCCAGGCGCTGGCCGCGGCAGACGAGGCCATCGCGGCCGACCTGCTGGAACTGGCGCTGCAGCTGTCCAAGGGCATGCTGCGCTGCGCGCTCGACGTCAAACCCGAACTGATCATCCCGATCGTGCGCGAAGCGATCGGCTACCTGCCGGTGCTGCAGCAGCCAGCCCTGCTGCAGCTCAATCCCGCCGACGCCGAGATCGTGCGCGCATCCATGGGCGAAGAACTCGACAAGGGCGGCTGGCGCCTGGTCGAGGATGCGCAAATCGCGCGCGGCGGCTGCAAGATCGATACCGCCAGCAACCAGATCGACGCCCAGGCCGCTTCGCGCTGGCAGCGCCTGGCCGCGGCGCTGGGCAAGAACAACATCGAATGGCTGGTCCCCTGACGTGAAAGCCGCCGACCGCCACAGCGCCCGCTGGAGTTCCTACATCCGCGACTGCACCGCCGTCACTGGCTTCGTCGACCCGATGCTGGTGTCGGGGCGCGTCACGCGGGTGGCGGGGCTGGTCATGGAATGCGTGGGCCTGCGCCTGGCCGTCGGCAGCGCCTGCACCATCCCCATGCCCAACGGGGCCCGGGTCGAAGCCGAAGTGGTCGGCTTCGACGGCGAGCGCCTGTTCCTGATGCCGCAGTCGGACGTCGAAGGGATCGTGCCCGGCACCCGCGTCTTTCCGGTCGAAACCCAGATCCCGCGCCCCGGTTCGGTGGCGCACCCGCGTCGCCGTCCCAGCGACCGCGCGCGCCACCTGCCGGTCGGCTGGGGCTTGCTGGGCCGCGTGCTCGACGGCGCCGGGCGTCCGCTCGATACCCTCGGCCCGCTCGACTCCGACGAGAGCGCCCCGATCAATGTACGCCCCGCCAACCCGCTCGACCGCGCCCCCATCGTCGACACGCTCGACGTCGGCATCCGCGCCATCAATGCCATGCTCACGGTCGGGCGCGGCCAGCGCCTGGGCCTGTTCGCCGGTTCCGGCGTGGGCAAGTCGGTGCTGCTGGGGATGATGGCGCGCTACACCACGGCCGACGTGATCGTCGTCGGCCTGATCGGCGAACGAGGCCGCGAGGTCAAGGAATTCATCGAACAGATTTTGGGCCCCGAGGGCCTGGCGCGCTCGGTGGTGGTGGCCGCGCCGGCCGACACCCCGCCCCTGATGCGCCTGCAGGGCGCCGCCTACACCACCACCATCGCCGAATACTTCCGCGATCAAGGCAAGAATGTCTTGATGATCATGGATTCGCTGACCCGCTATGCGATGGCGCAGCGCGAAATCGCGCTGGCCATCGGCGAGCCGCCCGCCACCAAGGGCTACCCGCCGTCGGTGTTCGCCAAGCTGCCGGTGCTGGTCGAACGGGCCGGCAACGGGCTCGAAGGGGGCGGCTCGATCACCGCCTTCTACACGGTACTGACCGAGGGCGACGACCAGCAGGATCCGATCGCCGACTCGGCGCGCGCCATCCTGGACGGGCACATCGTGCTGAACCGGCGCCTGGCCGAAGCGGGCCATTACCCGGCAATCGATATCGAACAGTCAATCAGCCGCGCCATGCACGGCATCACCAGCACCGCCCACCAGATGGCCGCGCGCAAGCTCAAGCAGCTGTATTCGCGCTATGAGCGCTCGCGCGACCTGATCAGCGTCGGCGCGTACGCCTCCGGCAGCGACCCGGTGCTTGACCTGGCCATTGCCAAGAACGAGAAAATCGAGGCTTTCCTATGCCAGGAAATCACCGAACGGGTCGGCATGCTCGAGAGCTTGGGCCAACTTACCACGCTATTCGACTGATTGAGCCGCCCGGGCCGATCCTATAATGACTCACCATGGCCAAATCGACCGCGCTTGATACCCTGATCGAACTGGCCCAGCGCGACACCGACGACGCCGCCAAGCGCCTGGGCGCGGCGCTCAAAGCGGTCGACGAGTGCGAACAAAAGCTGACCATGCTGCTGGGCTACCGCGACGATTACGCGAACCGGCTCGATGCGGCCCAGGTGGCGGGCATCACGCCGATGGCCTACCGCAATTTTGTCGCCTTCATGGACAAGCTGGACATCGCCATCAATGGCCAGCGCGACGTCATCAAGCATGCGCAGCACAAGAGCGCGATGGAGAAAACGCTGTGGCAGGCCGCCGAACGCAAGCGCCTGTCGTACCGGACCTTGAGCGAGCGCGCCGCGACCGAAGCGCTGCGCCTGGAGAACAAGCTGGACCAGAAACAGATGGATGAACACGCGGCCCGCCAGGCTTACTACAAAAAACGCTGACACTGAATCGAGCAACCATCATGCAAAGCCCTCCACTTCCCGTCCAGCTGACCAGCGCCGCGCCCGCCCCTGCCGCTCCACGCAACCAGTCGGGCAACGCCGATGGCGGCGCCCAGTTCAGCCAGGCCCTGTCGCGCGAGATGCACCAGCAGCAGGGCGCGCCGGCCAAGCCGCAGGCGCCGGCCAAGGCCAACCCGCCGGCCAAGGCAGCCGCACCCCAGCCAGCGGCCAAGCCCGCGCAGCAAGACAAGGCCGCCGAGCCGGCGGCGCCGGCCAAGGCCGCTGCGTCCGACGAGGCCACCAGCGCCAGCGCAGTGGCCGAGGATGCCGCCGACGGCGCTGTGGCGACTGACCCTGCCGCCACCAATCCCCTGCTCGACTTGATGGCCATGGTGGCCAGCTTCAACCAGCCGGCGCCCGTGAGCGCTGTTGGCCAGGCGATTGCCGCGGCAGTCGCCGCGGCGGCAGCGGCGAGCAGCGACCGGCTGCCGGGCGCAGCCGCCCTGCCGGCGCTGGCCGAGCTTCCCGCAGCGGCCCAGGGAGGCGGCGCGCGCCTGCTGGCCCCGGCCCTGCCGGCCGGCCCTGCCGGCGCCGCCGTACCGGTCGCAGCGCAAGGCCCCGAGACGGCCTTTTCCAACATGATGGGCAAGGTCGACGGCGCCATGCAAGCGGGCCTGGAGGCCGCTGCCGCCGCCCTGGCCCAGCCGCGCAGCGCGCCGTCCGCCGCCGCCCAGGGCGTGCCGCAAGAACGCGCCCCCCTCGAGCAAACGCTGCGCACCGACGCCAAGCCTGCCGTGCAGCCCAACCTGGCCGCCCCCGCCGTCGCCGTCGTGCGCGACGTGCTGCCCGAGCCGCTGGCGGCCAAGGAAGTGCCGCTCGCGGCCGTGGCCGCAACGCCACTGCAGGCGGCCGCCTTTGCCCCGCTGCAAGGCTCGTCCGCTGCAGATGCCGCCGACAGGATCGCCGCGCGCGTCGGCACACCGGCCTGGGACAACCAGGTCGCGCAAAAGATCGTCTGGATGGTGGCCGGCAAGGAACAAAGCGCCACCCTGACCCTGAACCCGCCCGACATGGGACCGATGCAAGTGGTGCTGAGCGTGACCAACGACCAAGCCACCGTCACCTTCGCGGCAGCCCAGCCCGAGGTCCGGCAGGCGCTGCTGGACGCCATGCCGAAGCTGCGCGAGATGATGGGCGAGAATGGCATCGCGCTGGGCAACGCCAGCGTGCATGACGGCAGCAGCGGCCAGCAGCAAGCCCAGGGTGAAGCGCAAGGCCGCAACGGCGGCGCACCCGGGCAGGGCCCGAGCGGCAGCGCCGCCGAAGCCGAGGCACGGGTCGCCGCGCGGCCCCCGCGCACGGGCGAATCGCCGGGCCTGGTCGACACCTTCGCCTGAGTTTAGTCCGCGGCTTTCGCATGAATGTGTGCCGCAAGCCACGAGTTGGCTCCGATTCTTCCTTCTTTTCAATACATGCGGCCGCGCACTTATTCGCGATAATGACATAATGACGAAACGACCCATGCAACTTGAAAGCGACCCATTATGAAGGCTGACCCGAAAGCGGCACCCGCACCGGCACCTGCGAAAAGCAAGAAAATGCTGGTGATCGGCCTGGCGGCCGTGCTGCTGCTCGGCGGTGGCGGCGGTGCGGCCTGGTATTTCCTGGGCGCCAAATCGGACCCCAACCACAAGCCGGCCAAGAAGCTCGAAAAGCCCGAATTCGTCGTCATCGAACCGTTCACCGTGAACCTGCAGCCGGAAAACGGTGAACAGTATTTGCAAATCCAGTTCACGCTGCAGGTGTCCAGCCTGGAACAGGTCGAGCTGATCAAGGTGAACATGGCGCGCGTGCGCAGCCGCGTGCTGCTGTTGCTGTCGGCCAAGAAGGCGTCCGAGCTGACCACGGTCGAGGGCAAGGGCGTGCTGTCGAAGGAAATCATCGCCGCCGTGCGCCTGCCTTTCGTCGACAAGGGACCGCCGCAAGAGGTCACCGACGTGCTGTTTACCTCCTTTATCATCCAGTGACCTGCCATGGCCGATAATTTCCTTTCCCAGGAAGAAGTTGATGCCCTGCTCAAGGGCGTCAACGGCGACCAGGACGACGCCGCCGCGCCGGAGGAAGCGGCCGGGGTACGTACTTACAACCTGGCCACCCAGGAACGGATCGTGCGCGGCCGCATGCCGACCCTGGAAATCATCAACGAGCGCTTCGCGCGCCTGTTGCGGGTGGGCCTGTTCAACTTCCTGCGCCGCAGCGCGGAAATTTCGGTCGGTTCGGTGCGGGTCTCCAAGTACAGCGAATTCATCCGCAACCTGGTGGTGCCTACCAACCTGAACCTGGTGCACATGAAGCCGCTGCGCGGCACCGCCCTGATGGTGTTCGATCCGGGCCTGGTGTTCCTGCTGGTGGACAACCTGTTCGGCGGCGACGGCCGTTTCCACACCCGGGTCGAAGGCCGCGATTTTACCCAGACCGAGCAGCGCATCATCTTGCGCATCCTCGACATCGTGTTCGAAGCCTATACCAAGTCGTGGGAGCCGGTCTTCCCGGTCGAGTTCGAATACATCCGCTCGGAAATGAACACCCAGTTCGCCAACATCGCCACCCCCAACGAAGTGGTGGTGTCGTCGACCTTCACGGTGGAACTCGGTTCGGTGTCGGGCCAGATCCACTTTTGCATGCCGTACTCGATGATCGAGCCGATCCGCGACGCCCTCACCTCCAGCCTGCAGGGCGAGGCGCTGGAGATCGACAAGCGCTGGATCCGCCTGATGACCCAGCAGATCCAGATCGCCGAAGTCGAACTGGTGGCCACGCTGGGCACCGGGCGCGCATCCTTCGACGACATCCTCAATTTCAAGGTCGGCGATATCATCCCGCTGGTCGTATCCGAACAAATTCAAGCGACCGTCGACGGGGTGCCCGTGATGGATTGCACGTACGGCGTCCTGAACGGCCAGTACGCGCTCAAGGTCGAAAAATTGCTAGCAAGTGCAGAAATCAAATAAAGGGGTGCGAGATGTCCGATAACCAAGATGATACGAGCATGGACGACGACTGGGGCGCGGCCATTGCCGAGCAGGCCAAGGCCGAGGCCGACGCGCTGCAAACCCAGGCCGCCAGTGCCGCCGTGTTCAAGGATTTCTCGAACAAGGGCACCAAGAACGAGACCCCCAACGATATCGACTTCATCCTCGACATCCCGGTGCAGCTGACGGTGGAACTGGGCCGCACCAAGATCGCCATCAAGAACCTGCTGCAACTGGCGCAGGGCTCGGTTGTCGAGCTCGACGGCATGGCCGGCGAGCCGATGGACGTGCTGGTCAACGGCTGCCTGATCGCCCAGGGCGAGGTGGTGGTGGTCAACGACAAGTTCGGGATTCGCCTGACGGACATCATTACGCCGTCCGAACGGATTCGAAAACTCAACAAATGATGGGGCGCTGGCTTTCCGCCCTGCTGCTGGTGTGCGCGCTCGCTGCGGCCTGCGCCCACGCGCAAGCCGTCGCCTCATCGCCCGCCCCTGTCGCCAGCGCGCCCGCCGCGCCGGTCCTGCAAGGCAGGCCGGCCACGCCAGTGCCGGCGGCGCAGCCCATCCCCGGCGCGCCCTCGCCCGGCGGCCTGCTGCAAACCATTTTCGCGCTGACCCTGGTGCTCGGCCTGCTGGCCGGACTGGCCTGGCTGATGAAGCGCTTCGGCCCGCGCGGCGGCCCCGGCGCCGGCGTGCTGCGCATCGTCGGCGCGCTCAACCTCGGTGGACGCGAACGCATCATGGTGCTCGAAGTGGGCGACCAGTGGATCGTGGTGGGCGCTTCGCCCGGCCGCGTCAACGCGCTGGCGACGCTGCCGCGCCCCGAAGGCGCACCCGTCACGGCCGCGGCCGCGCACCCCGACTTTCCCGCAGCCGGCTCGTTTGCCGCCTGGCTGAAACAGACGATCGACCAGCGCAATGCCAAATAAACTGATCACCCCGCGCCGCGCCCTGCTGCTTGCCGCCTTGCTGGCGCCGCTGGCCTGCTTCGCCGCGCCCGGCATCCCGGCCTTTACCAGCGCCCCGGCGCCGGGCGGGGGCACCGCGTATTCGCTGCCGGTCCAGACCCTGCTGTTGATGACCTCGCTGTCCTTTTTGCCGGCGGCGCTCTTGATGATGACCAGCTTTACCCGCATCATCATCGTGCTGTCGCTGCTGCGCCAGGCGCTGGGCGCGCAATCGTCGCCGCCCAACCAGGTGCTGGTCGGACTGGCGCTGTTCCTCACGCTGTTCGTGATGGGCCCGGTGTTCGACAAGATCTATGTCGACGCTTACCAGCCGCTGCAGGAAAACAAGATCCAGATGAGCGAAGCCATGGACAAGGGCATCGCTCCCCTCAAGGACTTCATGACGCGCCAGACCCGCCAGGGCGACCTGGCCCTGTTCGTCAAGCTCTCGCGCAGCCCGGCGCTGCAGGGACCGGAGGATATTCCGCTGCGCGTGCTCATTCCCGCCTTCGTCACCAGCGAACTGAAAACCGCGTTCCAGATCGGCTTTGCCATCTTCATTCCCTTCCTGATCATCGACATGGTGGTGGCCAGCGTGCTCATGTCGATGGGGATGATGATGATGTCGCCGGCCGTCATTTCGCTGCCGTTCAAGCTGATGCTGTTCGTGCTGGTCGACGGCTGGCAGCTGATCCTCGGCTCGCTCTCGCAAAGCTTTTATTAGGGACGCCGCATGACTCCCGAAAGCGTGATGACCCTGGGCCGCACGGCCATGGAAGTGTGCCTGATGGTGGCCGCGCCCATGCTGCTGGTGGCGCTGATCATCGGCCTGATCGTCAGTATTTTCCAGGCCGCCACCCAGATCAATGAAGCGACCCTGTCCTTCATCCCCAAGCTGGTCGGCATTTTTGTCGCGCTGGTGGTGGCCGGGCCGTGGATGCTGGCGGTCATGCTCGACTATATGCGCCAGGTGTTTACCGGCATTCCCGGCCTGATCGGTTGAGATTGCCGGCGCCATGCTGACCCTGACCAGCGGCGAAATGCACACCTGGATCGCAGCGCTCTTGTGGCCACTGTCGCGCATCCTCGGCCTGATCACTTCCGCCCCCCTGTTCGGCAACGGCAGCTTTCCCAGGACCGGCAAGGTGCTGCTGGGCGTGATGCTGGCCATGATCATGGCGCCGGCCATCCCGGCCGGGCCGGCGCTCGATCCGCTGTCGCTGGCGGGCGTGCTGATCCTGCTGCAGGAAATGCTGATCGGCGTGGCCATGGGGTTTTCGATGCGCATCGTGTTCGCGGCCGTCGAAATGGCCGGCGAAGTGGCCAGCCTGACCATGGGCCTCGGTTTCGCCAGCGTGTTCGATCCGCAGACCAAGGGCCGTTCGTCGGCGGTCAGCCAGTTCCTGGCCCTGATCGCCACCATGGCCTTCCTCTCGGTCAACGGGCACCTGATCCTGATCGAAGCGCTGGCCGACAGCTTCATCAGCCTGCCGATTTCAGCCACGCCGATCTCGGCCAACGCGCCCTACCAGATGGTGCGCTGGGGCGCGACCATCTTCAGCGCCGGCCTGCAGCTGGCCCTGCCGATCCTGGCGGCACTGCTCATTACCAATATTGCTTTGGGGATTTTGACGCGCGCAGCGCCGCAGCTCAATATCTTCGGGATCGGCTTCCCGGTCTCGCTCGGCGTGGGCTTGCTGGTCATCAGCCAGACCCTGCCCTATCTGGGCATGCCGTTCCAGAACCTGTTTAACCAGGGAATCGAGGCGTCCCGCAGCATCCCGCGCAGCGCCGCGGCGCGCACCGCGCCGCTGACGCCAGCGGCGCCGCCTTAGCCGATGTAGTTGAACAGCGACAGGCCCGACAAGGACTTGAAGGACTTTTGCGCCGCTTCCAGCGTGAACTGCTGCTGCGTGAATTTCGAGATCGTGGCCACCAGGTCCAGGTCTTGCAGCTTCGACAGGGTGTCCGCATATTGGATGTTCAAGTCTTCCCCGGTGCTGTCGAGTTCGTCCAGCTCCTTGAGCTTGGCGCCGGCCGACGCCTGTTCGCTCAGCACATTGTCGAGTGCCGACGCCATATTGCTGCTGGCCTTGGCCAGCCCGTTGGTCATGGCGACCTTGCCCGGCTCGCCGTTGGGCGGCGCGCGCAAGGTGGCGATCAGGTCGGTCAGGGTGGTAAACACCGATTGCCGTTCGGACGGGTCGATCGCGAAGCTGTCGCCGTTGAGCGGGGCGCCGCGGATATCGAGCGTGATGCCGTCAAACGCAATTTGCTGGCCGCTGACGAAGGGCTGCGGACCGACCAAGCCTGGCGGCGGCAAATTGGTGACCTTGTCGAGCACGGTGAAGGTGCTGGTCGGCGCCACGCCGGAAAAGGTGATGTCGTAATCGTGGCCGGTGACCGCGGCCGGATTGGCCACCGCGCCGCCCGAGACGACCCCGCTGCCGTTGTTGGTCGTGGTGGCGCTGGTGACGAAGGTCCCGTTGCCGGTCATATTGTTTTCGAACACGGCGCTGCCCGGCGTGCTGATCGAAAAATTGCGGGCCGACGCCACCTGCAACTTGCGTTCGCCCTGGTCGCCCAGGTACTGGGCGCCGGTCGCGGTCTGCACGAAAGGCGCGGTCTTCGATTTGAAGCCGGCAAACAGATAGCCTTCGCTGTCGCTGGCGTTGGCCTGCCCCATCATGGTCTCGAGGTGGCCCTGCGCTTCATTGGCCAGCGTGACGCGGTCGGCGGGCGAGAGCGCGCCGCTGCCGGCGCGCACCACCAGCTCCTGCACATCCTGGATGGTCTTGGTGACGTTACCGAGCGACTGCTCGACCATCGTCAGCGAGCTGCGCGCGTTCTGGCGGTTCACCGCGTACTGGGCGTTGACCGATTGCGACTGCGTCACTTCGAGCGCGCGCGCCGAGGCGATCGGGTCGTCGGCGGCCGAGAGCATGCGGCGGTTGGTCGACAGCTGCATCTGGGTCTTTGCGATATTGCTTTGCAAAGTGTTGAGCTGGCTGGAGCCGGCGGCATACATGGAATTGGTGCTGATACGCATGATGTTATCCCGTAAAGTTAGCGACCGAGCGACAGCAAGGTGTCGAACAGCGTACTGGCAATTTGCATGACCTTGCCGGCGGCCTGGTAGGCTTGCTGGTAGCGCAGCAGGTTGGCGGCCTCTTCGTCGAGGTTGACGCCGACCACGCTTTGCTGGGCGTCGGTCGCCTGGCTCAGCAGGGCTTCGCTGGCCTGGCCGTTGACCTGCACTTCGCGCGTCTTGTTGCCGATAAAACTGACCAGCTCGGCGTACGAGGTTTGCAGGCTCGACTTGCCGCCGTCAAGCAAGCCGTCGGTCTGCAGCTTGCCCAACAGGGCCATGTTGCGGTTGTCGCCCACGCCGCTCGCGTTCGGGCCAATGGTGAACTTGTCGCCGTTGCCCGGCACGCCGGCCAGCGTGACTTCCACGCCGCCAAAGGCGTAGCTGGCCCCTGCCGTGAACGGAATCGGGGTGGTGCCGGCCGGGTAGACCGTGGCCACGCCATTGAGGGTGCTGGTCACCGCCTGGCCCGCGGGAAAGCCGGTCAGGCCGCTGGTGGCCGTGTCGTACGTGAGCGTCAGCGGCGCGACCAGGGCATTGCCCGGCGTCAGGTAGGCGGCGTTGACGCTGCCCGCGCTGATGGTGCCGCTGCCGGTGTTGGTGATCGGGGTGGCCGTGACGATGGGCGCGCCGGCCGCGATCCTGTTGCGGTCGGTCACTGCCACATTCATCTGGGCCGCGCCATTGATGGTCGGGCGCACCACGAAGCTGTCGCCAGCGACGGCCGTGCCGGAGACCGCGAAATCGACGCCGTCGATGGTCTGCGGCACCGTCTGCGGATACGGATTGATGGTGGTGACCTGGTTGTCGGACAGGCGCGTGACGCTGTAATTGCTGCCGTCAAAGCCGACCTTGTAATCGCTTTGCGTGAGCGCCTTCGGGTCGCTGATGGTCGCGCCTACGACGCCGGTGCCGGCCGCGCTGTTGTCGCGGCTGGCCGAGACCTGGGGCGCGCCCATGGTGAAGAAGGCGGCGCCCGGCTGGCCGCTGGCGTCCACGCCGAGCTGGTGCTGGTCGTTGAAGGCGTCGGCCATATTGATGGCGATCCGGCCCAGCGAATTTTGTGCACGGTCCAGGCTGGTCGCGCGGAATTCGAACAGGCCGCCCAGCTCGCCGCCGCTCAGCGACGACTCGGCCATGATCATCGGCTTGCCGCCTGTCATATACGCCACTTCCATGCGGGTCGGGTCGGTCGGCGAACTGACGGCGGCCAGGTCGAAGGAACGCTTGCCCACCACCAGCGGCTGGCCATTGCCGATCGACACGGTCACGCTATTGTTTTCACCGGCCACGACACTGGTCTTGATCTGCTTGTTCAATTCGAGCACCAGCTGGTCGCGCGCGTCGAGCAGGTCGTTCGGCATTTGCCCGCCCGCGGTGCTGGCGCCGGCGATCTGCTCGTTGAGCGCGGCGATCTGGTCGCCATAGGAATTGATCAGGGTGACCTTGGCGCCAATTTCGCCGTTCACGCCGTCGCGGATTTCCTGCAAGCGTCCGTTGATGCCCTGGAAACGCGAGGTCAGCGAATTGGCGCTCGAGAGCATGGCCTGGCGCGAAGCGGTCGAACCGGGATTCGCGGCGACGTCCTGGACGCCCTTGAAAAAGTCCTGCAGCGCCGGCGACAGGCCCGACAAGGGGTCGGCCAGCAAGTTGTCGACCTGGCTGATCTGGGCGTTGAAGGCGCTCAGCGAACTGTTGGCCGAGGTCGCCGTGCGCACCTGGTTGGTCAGAAAAGTGTCGGAATAGCGCTTGATGTCGGTCACCGTGGTGCCGCTACCCATGAAGCCGCTGCCCGTGTTCTGCCCGGCGCCGGTGCCCTGGATGACTTGCTGACGGCTAAAGCCAGCCACATTCGCGTTGGCGATATTGTGGCCCGTGGTTGCCAGTCCAGCTTGCGCTGCAAACAGGCCCGTCTTGCCGATATTGAGGAGGTTCGCCATGATATGGGGTACTTTCTTTGGTATATCCCTGTCTACGGCAGAAAATCCGGAAACTTGACTTTCACCTGAGAAACATTGCTACGACTGCATGAAAGCTGAACGACTAGGCCAGGTTGCGCTGGATGATGCGGGTCAGCTTGGCCGCATACAGCGGATCGGTGGCGTAGCCCGCCTTTTGCAAGCCGTGCGCGAAACCGCTGGCATCCTTGGCATTGGCCAGCACCTTGTCGTAGCGTGGGTTGTTCGTAATTAACTTAGCATAGTCCTTAAAGCTGTCGGCTGGCGTATCGTACGCACGAAATCGCTCGACCCGGGTCTGCGGCACGCCGTTCACGTATTCGGTCGTGGTGGCGGTGGCAACCTTGCCTTTCCAGCCAGGTCCGGCCTTGATGCCGAACAGGTTGTGGCTGGAACTGCCGTCGGCGTTGCGGATCTCGCGCTTGCCCCAGCCGGTTTCCAGCGCGGCCTGGCCGAGCATGAACTTGGCGGGGATACCGGTGCTGCGTTCGGCCTCGGCGGCGTGGCTGGCCAGTTTTTCCTGGAACGCGCGCACATGCGGCGCCTGGGTCCTGGCCGGACCGGGCACGCCGTCCGGCACCGCCGGCGTGGCTGGCATGCCCATCATCCGCAGCGGCGACGGCAGGGCCGGCGCCGCGCCCGGCTCGGCGCCGATCGCCAGCGCCTGCGCACTGGCCGCCTGCGACGACAACTGGCGGATCAGCATGTCGGCCAGGCCGATGCCCTTCTTGGCCATGTCCTGGCTGCGCTGCTGGTCCAGCATCGAGGTAAACATCTTGTGCTGCTGGTTGTCGTCCAGCCCGCCCTCGCTGGGGCTGGCGTCGCGCATGCTTTTCATCATCATATTGATGAACATCGCTTCGAACTGGGTCGCCGCGCCTTTCAGCGCGTCCGGGGAGCCGGCCCGCGCCGACTGTTTCAGCTCACTCATGCCCTTGGCATCGAAGGCAAGCTTGGTCGATAAGTCGTTCGCTGGGCCGATCATGGGATTGTCCTTAGATGATTTCTAGGTCGGCGTGCAAGGAACCGGCCGCTTTGAGCGCTTGCAAGATCGACAGCAGGTCCTGCGGCGAGGCGCCGATCGCATTCATCGCCTTGACCACCTCGGCCAGCGAGGCGCCGCCCTTGACCAGCACCACCTTGCCCGGATCCTTCTTGATTTCCACCGACGACTTCTGGGTGACCACGGTCTGGCCGCCCGAGTACGGGCCCGGCTGCGACACGTCCGGCTCGCCCCCTATCGTCACCGACAGGTTGCCGTGCGAAATGGCGCAGCTGTCCAGCGTGACGCTCTGGTTCATCACCACCGAGCCGGTGCGCGCATTCATGATCACCTTGGCCGCCTGGCGCGCGCGGTCCACTTCCAGCGATTCGAGGATGCCGATGAAGGCGACCCGCTGGTCGGACGAGGATGGCGAGCGGACCCGGATCACGCGCCCGTCGAGGGCGGTGGCGATGCCGGCGCCGAAATGGTTGTTGACCGCCTCGACCACGCGGCTGGCGGTGGCGAAGTCGGTGCTGTTCAGTTCAAGCCGGATCTGGTTGTTCTCGCCCAGGCTGGACGCGACCGCGCGCTCGACGGTGGCGCCGGCCGGGATTTTGCCCACGCTTAAATGGTTGACCTGGACCTGGGACCCGCCGGACGCCGCGCCCACGCCGCCCACCAGCACATTGCCCTGGGCCATGGCGTAGACCTGGTTGTCGGCGCCTTGCAGCGGCGTCATCACCAGGGTGCCGCCGCGCAGGCTCTTGGCATTGCCGATCGACGAGACGGTGATGTCGATGGTCTGGCCTGGCTGGGCAAACGCTGGCAGCGAGGCCGTGACCATGACCGCGGCCACGTTCTTCAGTTGCAAGCTGGTGCCGCGGGGCATGTTCACGCCCTTGGCCTGCAGCATCGAGACGATCGATTGCACGGTGAACGGGGTCTGGGTGGTCTGGTCGCCGCTACCGTCCAGGCCCACCACGATGCCGTAGCCGGACAATTGATTCTGGCGCACGCCGGCGATCGAGGCCAGGTCCTTGAGACGTTCGGCCATCACCAATTGCGGGGCCAGGATCGCCAGGCACAGCGCACAGGCGAAAGACAGGTGGAAGCAGCGGCGCATGGTCGTTCCCATCAGAAAGGAATCAGCGACTGGAAGAAACGCGACACCATGGCCGTCATTTCAGCGCGGTCGATCTGGCTGTTGGTACGGTATTCGACGCGCGCGTCGGCCACCGAGGACGAGGCGACGGTATTGCCCGCGCCGATATTGTCCGGACTGACCATGCCCGAGAAACGCACGAACTCGACGCCCTTGTTCAGCGCGACCTGCTTTTCGCCGGCCACGATCAGGTTGCCGTTCGACAGCACCTCGGTCACGGTGACCGTGATGGTGCCGGTGAAAGTATTGCTGGCGCTCTGCTTGTCGCCGTCGGAGAATTCGGTGGACGCATCGGTCGAGACGGTATTGCCAAACACCTTGCGGATCGCCTTCGCGCCCGGCAGCCCGAAGCTGGCCGTGCCGTTCTTGTTGCCCGAACTGGCGCCGGTCTTGTCGGCCGAGGTTTTCTCGACGATGGCAATGGTCAGCATGTCGCCGATGTGGCGCGCGCGCCGGTCTTCGAACAGGGGCCGGTAGTGGGCGGCCTGGTAGATCGCGCCGTTTTGGGCGACCGGCGGCTCGGTGTACAGCGGGCGCGCGCTGGTCGGCTTTTGCACGATCGAGCTGGGGGTGGCCGAGCAGCCAAGCAGCGCCAGCAGGACCAGGGCGGACATAAGGGTTTTCATCAAAGGCTCCAGGATTACAGCTGCGACAGCTTGGCCAGCATCTGGTCGGACGTGGTGATGGCCTTGCTGTTGATTTCGTAGGCGCGCTGGGTGGTGATCATGTTGACCATTTCCTCGACCACGTTGACGTTCGAGGTTTCCACATAGCCCTGCATGACCACGCCGGCGCCATTGGTGCCGGGCGTATTGGTGCTGGGGCTGCCCGAAGCGCCCGTTTCCACATACAGGTTTTCGCCCTTGGACTCGAGGCCGGCCGGGTTGATGAAGGTGGTCAGCTGCAAGGTGCCGATCTGCGACGGCGCGCTCTGGCCGGCCACGGTGACCGACACGGTGCCGTCGCGCCCGATGGTGAGCGACTGCGCGTTGGCGGGAACGGTAATGGCAGGCTGCACCACGAAGCCGGACGAGGTGACCAGCTGGCCGTTCGAATCGCTCTGGAAGGAGCCGTCGCGGGTGTAGGCGGCGGTGCCGTCGGGCAGCAGCACCGAGAAGAAGCCGGCGCCGTTGACCATCACGTCTTTCGAGTTGCCGGTCGACTGGGGATTGCCCTGGGTGTGGATGCGTTCGATGGCCACGCTGCGTACGCCGGTACCGATCTGCGCGCCCGAAGGCAGGTTGGTCTGCTGCGAAGACTGGGCGCCCGGCTGGCGCACGTTCTGGTACAGCAAGTCCTCGAACACCGCGCGCGAACGCTTGAAGCCGTTGGTGCTGACGTTGGCCAGGTTGTTGGTGATGACGTCAAGCTGGGTCTGCTGTGCTTCCAGGCCGGTCTTGGCGATGTACAGGGAACGAATCATGGTCTTCTCCAGTTACGGTGCCCGCGATTACCGCCATACACCGATCGATGAAGACAGTATGCACGCCAGGGGCTTAACTCAAAGCGAGGATCTGGCTAGCTTTCGCCGCGTTGTTCTCGGCATTCTTCATCAGGCTCATCTGAAGATCGAAGGAGCGCGCCAGCGAAATCATCGTCACCATCGCGTCGATCGGGCTGGCGTTGCTGCCTTCAAGGGCGCCGCCGGCCACCGACACCAGCGGGTCGGCCGGGGCGGGCGCGCCGTCGCGCAGGCGGAACAGGCCGTCGTCGCCGCGCACCAGGTCCCGCTCGGGCGGGTTGACCAGTTTCAGCCGTCCCAGCACCGTGGGCGAGCCCGGCTTGGTGGTGGTGGCGATGGTCGAGATGGTGCCGTCGCCGCCGATGGCGACCGAGACTTCAGGCGGGATCGAAATCGGTCCGCCGTCGCCCTGCACCGTCAAGCCCTGGGCCGACTGCAGCAAGCCGTTTTCGTTCATCTTCAAGGCGCCGTGGCGGGTATACGCCTCGCTGCCGTCAGGCATCTGCAGCGCGATCCAGCCCTTGCCGCGCACCGCCACGTCCAGGTCGCGCCCGGTCGCTTGCAGCGGGCCGGTCGAAAAGTCGGTGCCCGCCTCGGTGTTGACCACCAGCGCGCGGGTCGGCAGCGTGCCTTCGGCCAGGATTGGCACGGCGCGGAAGGAATCGATCTGGGCCCGGAACCCGGTCGTGTTCAAGTTGGCCAGGTTGTTGGCCGTGGTGGCCTGCTGGTCCAGGATGTGCTTGGTGCCGCTGCCGACCGTGTAGATCAGTTTGTCCATAAATTTCCCCGTGGCGAACCAACCGACCCGTCGTCCCCGCGTGCGCGAGGACGACGTGCCGATTTTTAACGCAGGTTGACCAGCGTCTGCAGGACCGAATCCTGGGTCTTGATGGTCTGCGCATTGGCCTGATACACCCGCTGCGCCGTGATCATGTTGACCAGCTCGGCCGTCAGGTCGACGTTCGAGTTTTCCACCGCCGACGATTGCAGCACGCCCAGGCTGCCCGAGTTCGGCGTGCCAACCAGGGGCGAACCGGAGTTCGAGGTTTCGGCCCAGGCATTGTTACCGAGCGGCGACAGGCCGTTCGGGTTGGCGAAGTTCGCCAGCACGATTTGTCCCAGCGCCTGCGACTGGCCGTTGCTGTACTGGCCCAGGATGATGCCGTCCGAGCCGGCAGCGAAGCGCTGCAGGCTGCCGGCGGTGTAGCCGTCCTGGGTGGTTTTCTTTTCGCTGGTGGGCGAACCGAACTGGGTCGAATTGGCAAAGTTGAGCAGCACCGTCAGCGGCGCTTGCGAACCGGTCGGCGGGAAAATCGGCAGGTCGATCGACAGCGGCAAGGTTTGCGGCGCCATCGCCGCCGAGCTCAGGGCGCCGCTGGTGTCAAAGCGCAGGTAGCCGGTACGCACCGCAGGCACGCTCACGGCAGCGGCGATCAGCAGGTCGATTTCGTCGGGGGTGATGCCGACCGTGGTGCCGGCGCTGTTGGCCGCGTTCTGGATCGCCAGCTGGGTGGCCGGGGTGGCGCCGGCGGCCGCCGCCGCATTGCGCACCGCATTGCCGGCCGCGCTGGCGTAGGCGATCGCTTCCGGGCCGGTGTTGCCCGGCGGCGTGGTGGCGGCGACCTGGAAATTGTCGCGCGCCGTTTGCGAGGCAGGGTCGGTCTGGGCCGCGGCGGCCACTTCCTGGTTGGTGATTTCGACGCCGTCGATGGCGCTGTAGACATCCCACTCGCCGCCGGCGGTCTTCACATAAAAGGTCGACATCACGTGCGCATTGCCCAGACTGTCGAAAACGTCGATCGGGGTCTGCTTGTTGTACGTGGTCGGGTCGGCCGCGTTGAACGGCGACGTGGCCGGCACCAGACTGCCCGAGTCGAGGTTGATTTCGGTGTCGACGCGGGTGGTGGCGACCGGCTTCAGGTCGGCCGTGTTGATCTGGATCGGCGACGGCGAACCGGCCAGGATGGAGCCGGTCGGGCCGGCCCGGAAACCGGTCAGCTGGGCGCCCTGGGCGTTGACCATGAAGCCGTTCTTGTCGAGCGAGAACTGGCCGTTGCGCGAATACTGGGTGGCGCCCGACACCGTGGTGCGGAAGAAGCCGCCGCCGTTGATGGCGATGTCGAGCGGATTGCTGGTCGCTTCGATATTACCCTGGGTGAACTGCTGGGCGATCTGCGAGACTTTCACGCCGATACCCGCCTGGTTGCCGCCGGCGCCGTTGAGCGAGTTGGCGTACACGTCCGCGAACTGGGCTTGCGATCCCTTGAAACCGACGGTGCTGGCGTTGGCGATGTTGTTGCCGATAACGTCGAGTGATTTTGCAGCGCCGTTCAAGCCGCTAAGTCCTTGTTGGAAAGACATGGTGTTCTCCTGATAAAAAAGTAAATGCGGCTGCGCTTACAAGATTTGTTTGATGTCCGCCATGGACACCACGCCCAGGGTGGGCAAATTCAATTTCACGCCGTCCTTGGCGCTGGTGGTCACCGACGCCACGCTGTCGAAAGCGAGCGACTTGGCGTCCTTGAGTACTTCGTCGCCGCGAGTGGCGACCACGCGGATCAGGTAGTTGCCGTCCTTGAGCGTGATCGGCTTGCCGGCCGCGTCCAGCTTGGTACGGTCGGGCACGCCGTCCCACGCGATCGGCACCACGCCGGGCTGTTGCGGGCCCAGCTTGATCGATTGCACATCCTTGCCGGTCGACGGGTCGGTGATGATCAGTTCGACCTGGTCGGCAGGACTGACGATCTCGACGCCCATGATGGCCTTGCCCTCGGACAGGCCGACCTTGCCGCCGGCCACCAGCACGCCGCGGCCGATCATATTGGCCGCCTGCAGCGCTTCGGACGACTGGTAGCTGGCCTTGAGCGATTCGAGCGTCGTATTGAGCTTGTTCACGCCGGTGACGGTCGACAACTGGGCCAGCTGGCTGGTGATCTGGGCATTGTCGAGCGGGTTCATCGGATCCTGGTTCTTCATCTGCGTGATCAACAGGGTCATGAACTTGTCGGTATCGGCTTCGACGCTGCCGGCCACCACTTCCTTCTTCTTGGCGTTGACGGAATTGAGCAAGTCTTGCGAGACGAACGGCACTGCGGCTTGAACGGTGGACATGGCGGCTTCTCTTCCTACTGACCGAGGGTCAGGGTTTTGTTGAGCAGCGTCTTGGCTGCGTTCATGGTTTCGACGTTGGTCTGGTAAGAGCGCGAGGCCGACAGCATGTTGACCATTTCATCGACCACGTTCACGTTCGGCATGGCCACATAGCCCTTGTCGTCGGCCAGCGGGTGCTTGGGGTTGTAGACCTGCTTGAGCGGGGACGCATCCTCGATCACTTGCTGCACCCGCACCGCAGTGCCGGCGCCATTGGTGGGCACGGCCTCGAACACCACCTGCTTGGCGCGGTAGGCTTCGCCGCTGGCGCTGGTGGCGCTGTCGGCATTGGCGAGGTTCGAGGCGACGGTGTTGAGGCGCTGGGCCTGGGCGCTCATGGCCGAACCGGACACATTGAATATATTAAATAGCGACATGATTAGCTGCCTCCCTGGATCGCGGTCATCATGCCGCGGATCTGTGCGTTGATCAGTGTGATGCCCGCTTCGTAGCGCAGGGCGTTGTCGGCAAACTGGTTGCGCTCGACATCCATGTCCACCGTATTGTTGTCGGCGCTGCCCTGGGCGGCCACGCGGTACAGGACCGGCGTGCCGTTGGCCAGGAAGTCGCCGCCCTGCCCCAGTCCCGGCAGATGGCCCGGGGCGCTGCGGGTGGGCACGCCTGCCGGCGGCGTGTTGCGGGTCAGCGCACCTTGCAGCGCGCTGGCGAAATCGATGTCGCGGGCCTTGTAATTGGGGGTGTCGGCGTTGGCGATGTTGGACGCGATTAACTCCTGGCGCTGGGCACGCATGCTCAGGGCGGTTTCGTTAAAGCGCAGATATTCGTCGAGTTTGCCAATCATGTGAGGCTCCGTATTCATCAGCCTCTGCCGCCGGATGTGGGGCATTGACCTTTATGACAGGATCGATGATACGGGGGTCGGGCTGGCGGCGATCGGGCGATAAGCCACCGTAAAACGCGGCTATTCAGGGTTTCGGACGGCGCGCGCGAGGCCTAAGATGGATGCACTCGAAAGGCCGCCCTGATGAAAAATACATTGTTGATCTTCCTGCTCTCCCTGCTCAGCGCGCTGGCGTTGGCGCAGCAGGCCGCCCCGCGCCAGGACCTCGACGCCTTGCGCGCCGTGGCCGAGCAATATTTACAGGCCCAGAGCGCGGGCTTGCCCGGCCCGGCGACCATCACGGTCGGCGCGCTCGACCAGCGCATGAATTTGGCCGCCTGCGCGGCGCCGCAAGCGTTCCAGCAGCCGGGCGCGCGCGCCTGGGGCAAGACCACCGTGGGCGTGCGCTGCGGCGCGCCGACCCCGTGGACCATCTATATCCAGGCCCAGGTGAGCGTGAAGGCCGCCTACGTGGCCGCCGCCGTGCCGCTGGTCCAGGGACAGACCATCGACGCTTCCCAGCTGGTGATGGTCGAAGGCGACCTGGCCGCGCTGCCGAACGGCGTATTGACCGACCCGGCCCAGGCCGTGGGAAAGACCAGCAGCATGTCGCTCGCGTCGGGCGCGCCGCTGCGCGCCGACCTGTTGCGCAGTAAACCCGTGGTGCAGCAAGGCCAGGCGGTGCGGGTAGTCTCGTCCGGCGCCGGCTTTCGGGTGTCGGCCGAGGCGCGCGCCATCGGCAGCGCCGGCGAAGGCCAGGTGGTGCAGGTGCGCACCCCGGGCGGCGCCATCCTCAGCGGCGTCGCCAGGACCGGCGGGCTGGTAGAAGTGGTATTCTAGGCAGAATGAACAAGGACCTGCGGGTCGCGCTAAAGTTTCTGGCCACAAGGCCGTTACAGAGTGCAGACCATGGAGTTTCCCACTCCGAGCAGAAAAGGACGATGCCGTGAAAATTAACGAGCCACTTAAAGGAAATACCCCCCTGCCGGCGGCAAATACGCCGGCGGCCGGGGCCAAGACGGCTGAAAAGGCTGGCGCCGCAGTACCGGCCAGCACCGACAGCGTACGCCTGTCCTCGCAGGGCCAGGCCATGGCCGCGGCCGTGGGCAGCAGCAATTCCGTGTTCGACACCAAAAAGGTCGAACGCATCAAGCTGGCGATCGCCGATGGCCAGTTCAACGTCAATTCAGAGAAAGTCGCAGATGGCTTGCTGGAAACAGTTCGCGACCTGCTGCACTCTCGCAAACGCTGATCGAGCGATAAAGGCGAGCTTTTCATCATGGCAACAGCTAGTGCGCACACCACGCTGCAAGACGAACTGAAACTGATCAATTGCCTGATCGACCTGATGAAGCAGGAACAGCAGTTCCTGGTTGCCGCCAACTCGGACGGGCTGGACACGCTCACGCCGCTGAAAACCCAGTTGGTCGATCAACTTGCCTCGCTCGCCGTGCAGCGCCACCAATGCCTGGCGAACGACGGCTTTGCCGCGTCCGAAACCGGAATGAACGCCTGGGTGGTCCGCATGAGCGACCCAAGCATCAGCGCCAACTGGCAGCTGGTGCTGGCCAGGACCGCCGACGCCAAGGAGCTGAACCGCGTCAACGGCATGCTGATCAACAAGCAACTGGCCCACAACCAGGCCCTGATCAACGCCATGCGCCAGCCGGCCGGCGCGGCCGATACCGGCTTTTACGGACCCAGCGGCCAGGCCACGGCGGTCACCGGCAAACGCCGCCTGGTCGTCGGCTAGCACTTTCCCGTCCCGCCCCTGACGGCCGCCTAGCGCGGCCGTTTTGCCGTACGCCCCCATTCGAAGTCCCCCCATTCGAGGTCAGACCTGATTTCGCCGATTCAGGTCTGACCTCGAATTGATGCGCGGCCGTTTTGCCGTGCGTGATGCGCGCATAGCATGGCGCTGCACAAAATTCCAGCACACCGTTGAATAAATGCGCGACTGTCCACGTTGCGTAACAAGATTGACACATTATTCAAATCAACTTTACTTCCTTGTGTGAATCCGTGAGTATTGATGGATGAGTTTCCGGTATAGACAAGTAATATTTTATTACGGAAACTTATACATAAAAGGCTGTACACCTTGCTCCGGCCACAAACCGGCGCGCGGGAAGATACGGCATACACACTATCAATCGGATGGAGAAGACAATGAATTTGACACACGTAGCCAAAGTCGGTGTTGCAATCATGGCAGTCGCGGTCTGCGCTGGCGCGCAGGCGGGATCGAAGGGTATCTCGGCGTCGGTGGCCGCTGAGAAATCTTCGCTGAACAAGAACGACAACGTCACGGTGCGCCTGACCATCACTAACAACTCTGGCCAGCCGCAGATGATGCTCAAGTGGCACACCGCTTTCGCTGAAGTCGAAGAGTCGCTGTTCGAAATCACCCGCGACGGCGTCAAGGTGCCGTACCTGGGCGCCCACTACAAGCGCGGTGCGCCGAAGGCGTCCGACTACTACCTGCTCAAGCCGGGCGCGTCGCACACCGTCAAGGTGGAACTGTCGGACATGTACGACATGAGCATCACCGGCCAGTACACGGTTGCCTATAGCGCCAAGTCGATGAATTTGTTCGGCACCAACGAAAAGCAAGTCGGCGAAATCAAGTCGGCCGGCGCTTCCCTGTGGATCGATGGCCGCCTGCCGCGCGGCAGCATCTCCGATCCAGCCGCCGCCAAGGCAATCGATCCGCCAACCACGATGGCAGGCGCCCTGGCGTTCAGCAAGTGCACCACGACCCAGCAAAGCACCATCGTCAGCGCGCTGGCAGCGGCGGGCAATATGGCCAATGGCGCCGACGCCTACATGGCCGGCACCATGGGCGCGCGCTATGCCAAGTGGTTCGGCGCCGCCGACGGCGCCCGCAAGGCCAAGGTCACGGCCAACTTTGCGGCCATCAAGGATGCCTTCGCCAACAAGCCGATCACGGTCGACTGCGGCTGCAAAAAGACTTACTTCGCCTACGTCTACCCGACCCAGCCGTACAAGATCTACGTCTGCAAGGCATTCTGGACGGCGCCGATGACCGGCACCGACTCGAAGGGCGGCACGCTGGTGCATGAGATGAGCCACTTCAACGCCGTTGCCGGCACCGACGACTGGGTCTACGGTCAGTCGGGCGCGGCCAGCCTGGCCATCAGCGATCCGAACAAGGCAACCGACAACGCCGACTCGCATGAATATTTTGGCGAGAACACCCCAGGCCTGAACTAATCCGGCCAGGCGGACCAAAAAACCCATCGGATGCCGATGGGTTTTTTTTCGGGCTCGCTCTCGCAGCAAAATGTTCAGAATTTAACAGTCCATTGACACATGCACCAGCAAGATGCACGCGTGCCAAGCTTGACTTCAGAGGAGGTCATGGAAAATTTCCATGTGGAACCAACAAAAGTCAGAAACATTCAACATTCTGCTATTTGACAAAATTACCGAACATTCAACGTTTACGAAGCGCCTATATGTATGTGACGATGAAGTTGTTGAGCTCGCTTTTAGGCATGCGAAACAGGCATGAGGGAACTCGGCATACAAAAACCAAACACTTACTCACGGAGCAGAAATGAACTTGAATAAATTGGTCAAAGCTGGTGTATCGATTGCCGCCCTGGCAGCTTGTTTTTCCGCCCACGCCGGCTCGAACGGCGTGACGGTCAGCATCGCCCCTGAAAAGAATTCGCTCAAACAAGATGACGACGTGCGCATGCGCGTGACCATCACGAATACCTCGTCGAGCCCGCAATATGTGCTGAAGTGGCACACCCCGTTCAACGGCATCGAAGACAGTATCTTCGCAGTGACCCGCGATGGCGTGGCCGTGCCTTACCTGGGCCGCCACTACAAGCGCGGCGCACCGACGGCCAAGGATTACTACGTACTGAAACCGGGCGCCTCGCACACCAGCACGGTGGAGCTGTCGGCGGTCTACGACATGACCGTGACCGGCGACTACGCCGTCAAATACCAGGCCGCTTCGGCCAACCTGTTCATGCCGAAAGCCGACGCCAAAGGCATGATGACGGCCGCCGTCGCCGGCGACGGCATGGGCGAACTGGCATCGGCGCCAGTGTCGATGTGGGTCGAGGGTATCCATGCACGCGGCACCAAGGTCGATGCGGCCGATTTCAAGCAGGCCGGCACCGTCAGCCCGATGGGTCTGTCGTTCAGCGGTTGCACCTCGTCGCAGTCGAGCACCATCACCAGCGCCATCAGCGCCGCCAAGACCATGGCCAACGGCAGCGTCAACTACTTGAACGCCGGCACCCAGGGAACCCGCTACAAGAAGTGGTTCGGCACCTACAGCTCGACCCGCTACGCCACCGCGCGCTCGCACTTCACCGCCATCAAGAGCGCCTTCGACACCAAGAACGTGGTGGTCGACTGCAGCTGCAAGCAGTCGTACTACGCCTATGTGTACCCGACCCAGCCGTACAAAATCTACGTGTGCAACGCGTTCTGGTCGGCGCCAATGTCCGGCACCGATTCGAAAGGCGGCACCCTGGTCCACGAAATGAGCCACTTCAATGCCGTGGCAGCGACCGACGACAATGCTTACGGCCAGTCGGCAGCGGCCAGCCTGGCCATCAGCAACCCGACCAAGGCGCTCGACAATGCGGATTCGCATGAATATTTTGGCGAAAACACGCCGGGCCTGAACTGATCTAATCCTGTTTTAACCCTGGGGATTTTGGGTGGCGCCGCGCAAGCTGGCGCCACCTTTTTTACGCTTGCCGCTCTTGTAAGTGGCGTCGGCGCGGCTACACTGAGACATGCTGTCGTTACCATGAGTCACTATGCCCAGCCGAGCGCCCGCCATTGCCGATGAGACCGTCCTGCGCGAGCTGGTCGACGCCTTGCGCTCGCGCCTTTCCGCCTTTCGCGGAGAAACCGAACAGGAGCGCGGCCTGGCCGAGTCGCTCAGCCGCAACCTGGCGCTGGTGCAGCAAGTGGTCGAGGAACACGCCGCCTTCTTCACGCTGTCGCTCGACATGCTGTGCATTGCCACCATCGATGGCACTTTTCACAAGATCAACCTGGCTTTCGGCCAAGCCCTGGGCTACGCGCAGGATGAACTGCTGGCGCGCCCCTTCTTCGACCTGGTCCATCCGGACGACCTGGAAGCGACCCGCAAGGAGGTGGCCAAGCTGAGCGCGGGAATCGATACCCTGACCTTCGACAACCGCTACCGCCACAAGGATGGCAGCTACCGCTGGCTGAGCTGGACCACGCCGGCCCCGCTGCCCGGCTCGCGCTTTCTGTATGCCGTGGCGCGCGACATCACCGAACAGCGCTTGCGCCAGCAGCATGCCCTGTACCAGGCTTCGCACGATGCGCTCACCGGCCTGGTGAACCGCTGGCGCTTCGACGAGGAATTGCAGGCGAGCCTGGCGCGCCTGAAGCGCGATCCGGGGCGCGCCTTTGCCGTGCTGCTGCTCGACCTGGACCAGTTCAAGCCGGTCAACGACCTGTACGGCCACCGCGCCGGCGATACGGTGCTGCGCACGGTCGCCGAACGCTTGTCGGCGATCGGGCGCGAAACCGATGTGCTGTGCCGGCTGGGGGGCGACGAATTCGCGCTGCTGGCGCACGACGTCGACGAAGCGACCGCCTTTGATGTCGCCGGGCGCATGCGGGCCCAGATCGTGCTGCCGATCGACATCGGCGAACGCGCGGTGCAGGTCGATGTCAGTATCGGCGTGGCCCATGTGCCGCACGCCGTGGCCGACCCCGCCGCCATCCTGGGGCAGGCTGACGGTGCCATGTACCGCGCCAAGCGCGCCAGGGCCGCCCTGCTGGTGCAGTGACGGATCCCGGCAGCGCCCTATTTGCCTGTGTGGCTGAAAGTGACCGGCGCGGCCGCGGCCGGCTTGCCCGCATCGAGCATGGCCACATCGGCCAGGTAATTGCCGGCGTAGGCCAGCTGGTAGACATGGGTGCCCGGCTTGAACGCGTAACTGCGCGTGATGTCGATCTTGTTGCTGCGCGTGGCGCCCGGTTTCACGGCCACGTAGTCGGCCTTGGTGTACGGGCCGCGCTTGACCATGGGGCCGATGTAGTCGACCTCGGCGCCGCTGGCCTTGTCGGTGAGCTCGAAGGTGCGCCCGAACAGTTCCTTGTCCTGGAATACCGCCTTGGGAACGAACACGGGCTTGCCGCTGCCGTTCTCGACGCTAATCTGGACCACCACCTTGCCGTCCTTCGATTCGACCTGCACCTGCTGCCGCACACCAGTCATTTTGCCGCCTTCCGCATGTAGCGTTCCAGACAGCGCCAGCAAGCCCAGCGCCATGAAAATCATCTTGTTCATCGTATCCCTCTCAGCGGGTCGGAATTTCAGTGATGGTATCGGGCAGCGCCGACAGGATCGTCACGGCCACGCGCCGGTTGCGCGCCTTGCCTTCGGGCGTGTCGTTGGGCGCGACCGGAACGTTCGAGGCACGCCCGATCGCCGACAAGCGCGCTTCGGCGACCCCGGCGTCGACGAACAAGCGTACCACGCTCGAGGCGCGCACGGCGGACAGCTCCCAGTTCGACGGGAACAATGTGTTGGCGATGCGGGTGTCGTCGGTATGGCCCTCGACCTGGATCGCGTGGTTGTCTTCTTTCAGCAGCGCGCCGAGCGCGCGCAGCGCTTGCTCCGAGTCGGGCGCCAGGCGCGCCTCGCCCGGGTCGAACAGCACGCTGGCATTGATTTCCACGCTCACGCCGAGGCTGTTCTGGGTCACCCGCACCTTGCCCTCCTTCACCAGCGGCGCGAGGGTGTCGCTCAATTCCTGGGCCAGTTTCTTGAGTGCTTCCCGTTCGCGCCGCAAGGCAGCGTCGCGTTTCCTGGCCATCGGGCTGGGCAAGGTGGCCATCGGCTGCACCTGGCCGGGCACCATCACTACATGGGTATCCTTGCCGGCGAAGGCGTTGTCGAGCGACATCGCGAACACCTTGTACTTGCCTTCGTTGACCGAGGAAATGGCGTACATGACGACAAAGAAGGCGAACAGCAGGGTAATGAAGTCGGCGTACGAAATGAGCCAGCGCTCGTGGTTCTCGGGCTCGGCATCGAATTTTTTGCGGGCCATGGTCAGGCCCGCGACAGCAGGCTGGCCACGCGTTCTTCGATGACGCGCGAATGGTCGCCGCTGGCGATGTCGTGGAACACGTCGGTCAGGATTTCGTACTGGGTCACGGTTTCGGCGACGATGGCTTTGAGCTTGTTGCCGACCGGGTAAAAGAACAGATTGGCCAGCCCGACCCCGTACACGGTCGACACGAAAGCGACCGCAATGCCGTTGCCCAGCCGGGCCGGGTCGCCCAGGTTTTCCATCACGTGGATCAGGCCCAGCACGGCGCCCAGGATCCCGATCGTGGGCGAGTAGCCGGCCGCCGATTCCCAGATCCGGGCCGCCTGGCGCTGGCCGAATTCATAGGCCGTTACTTCCGTCTCGAGCAGCCCGCGCACCTTGTCCGGATGGATGCCGTCGACCACCAGGCGCAAGCCCTTCTGGATGAATTTGTCCTTGGTGCCCAGCATGTACTGCTCCAGCGACAGCAGGCCGTCGCGGCGCGCATGCAAGCTCCAGTTGGCGATGTCGCGCGCCAGCCTGGCGCGCTGGCTAGGCGGCGGGCGGAACACCCAGCGCAGCATGCGCATGCCGCGCATGAAGGTGGGCCCTTCGGTCTGCAGCAGCACGGCGCCAAAGGTGCCCACCACCACGATGGCGAAGGCGGCCGGCTGCACCAGCGAGGCGAACTTGCCCCCTTCCAGGCCGTGGCCGAGCAGCAGCCCGGCCAGCGCCAGTACGATTCCCGCTACGCTGGCCCAGTCCACGCCTGCTCCCTTAATGTCGCGCGCAGCCGTGCCACCGCCTGGGTGTGCAGCTGCGAAACGCGTGATTCCGATACGCCCATGACGGCCCCGATTTCTTTCAGGTTCAATTCTTCTTCGTAGTACAGGCCCATCAGGATCTTCTCCCTGGGCGGCAGCACGTCGATGGCGTCGATCACGGCCTGGCGGAAGTCGCCGTCCATCAGGCTGCGCAGCGGATCGGCATCGTCGACCGCATAGCGGTCCAGGAAGCTGTCGCTGCCTTCGCTGTCGTGGAAATCTTCGTAATACAGCAGCTGGTGGCCGCCGCCGTCGGACAGCATGTCCTGGTAGTCGGCCAGCGACAGCTTGAGCGATTTGGCCACCTCCGACTCGGACGGCGGATGGCCCAGCTTTTGCTGCAGCGCGCTCATGGCCGCTTCGATCTTGCGCATGTTCTGGCGCATCGAGCGCGGCAGCCAGTCGCTGTTGCGCAGTTCGTCGAGCATGGCGCCGCGGATGCGCAGCACCGCGTAGGTCTCGAACTGGGCGCCGTGGGTCTCCTCGTAGCGCGTGATCGCGTCCAGCAGGCCGATCATGCCGGCCTGGATCAGGTCATCGACTTCCACGCTGGGAGGCAGTTTCGCCTTCATATGGTGGGCAAGACGCTTCACCAACGGCATGTGCTCCGTCAGTAGTTCGTTCTTGTCTGCTTTGCCTTTGACCGTGTACATGTTCACCGGTGAGTGTTATGAGCCATTATGAGCCAAGATGTGTCGATCCCCCTGTGCGGCCAAGTGGCGCCATGCCTTGCAGGGCAAAACGCCCTGCCAGCCGGCGAAACGCGACCGATGCGCCGGCCAGCGGAAAAGCGTCGACCACGGCCCGCCCCAGGCGCGCCGCCCGGTGCAGGTATTCGTCGGCCGGCACCGAGCCCATCGACGTCAGTTGCACCGCGAGGTAACGACTTGCCGCAGAGGACATATTATCGTATACCACTTTCGCCTCCTGTTCGGAAGCCCCGGTGACCAAAATACCGAAGGGACGCCGGCCCAACTGTTGCGAAAGGCGCTTGATCAGGGCATAGGCGGCGGTAATCGAGGCGGCGCCGGCCGAAACCTGCACCACGATCTCGGCGCTGTCCATCAGCGGCACCGGGAAACTGTCGTCGGGGCCGAACTCGCCGTCGACGATCACCATGCCGCTGCGCTTGACCAGCACGGCGAAGGTGGCGGCCAGGCGGCGCGCGTCGTCCGTGCCCAGGCGGCGCGCCTGCCCGCGCGCCATGCACGCCACGTTGAAGCCCTGCGGCACCGCGTGCAGCACCTGGTTCAGGCCGCATTCCTGGCGTGCCACGTCGAGCAGGCTGGAACCGTGCTCCACGCCCAGCCGGCGCGCCACCCCGGCGCCGCTGCCGCAGGCGTCGACGATGACGACGTCGTTGCCGGCGCGCGCCAGCGAGGCGCCCAGGTTGACCAGCATGGCCCCCTTGTCGTCTTGCGGGGTGGCCGATAAAAAGGTGACGATGCGCGGTTTGGGGCCGGCCAGCATGCGGCGCAGGCCTTCAGCCTGGTCGAAATCGAAATTAGCCAAGGGACACCTCGCGCAGGCTGCGGTCGTTGGCCGCGCTGGTGGTGCGCGACATCAGCAGCGGCAGTTCGGCGTCCGCGTACTGGGTGGCGGCGTCGCCGCGTTTCAGGCGGAAGGCGCGGTCGATCAGCATGCCGCGGTCGGCCAGGTGCAGGTCTTCGGGCACGCGCTGGCCGTTCGAAATGTAAAACAGATTGAGCTTTTGGCGGATCACCACGTCGAGCGCGTTGCCGATCGAGGCCGCTTCATCGAGCTTGGTCAGGATGGCCCCGGCCAGGCCGCTGCCCTGGTAGGCGCGCACCACTTCGCTCAGCGTTTCGTTGGTCGAGGTGGCGTTCAGGCACAGCAGGCGCTTGACGTCGGCCCCGGTGCCCGAGAGCATGGCCACCTGTTCGGCCACGTTCTGGTCGCGCTGCGAAACGCCAACCGTGTCGATCAGCACCGTGTGCTTGTTGCGCAATTCCTTCAGGGCGATCCGCAAGTCCGATTCGTCCTTGACCGAGTGCACCATCACGCCGAGGATCTTGCCGTAGATGCGCAACTGCTCGTGGCCGCCGATACGGTAAGCGTCGGTGGTGATCAGGGCCAGTTTTTCGGGGCCGTGCCGCATCACGCAGCGCGCGGCCAGCTTGGCCGTGCTGGTGGTCTTGCCCACCCCGGTCGGGCCAACCAGGGCGAACACGCCGCCCTTTTCCAGGATCTCGTCTTCATTGCTGAGGGTGGACAGGTTGCGCGCCAGCACGGTCTTGATCCATGCCATGCTTTGCATTTCGTCCTTGCCGGCCGGCAGGCGCTCGATCAGGTAGCGCGAAAGGCTGGCAGAAAAACCGGCTGCCAGCATTTCGCGCAGGACCATGGTCTTTTGCGGTTCGCGCTGCTGGGTGGCGCCCCAGGCGATTTCGGCCAGCTGGGTCTCCATCTGGCCGCGCATGGCGCGAATCTCGCTCATCATGCCCGACATTTCGGCGGCCGCGCTGTCCTTGGCCAGCGCCAGCGCCTGCTGCATCATCGAGCTCACCTGCGAGGCCATCTGCGCCATGTCGAACGCTTCCGGGGCCGCACTGGCCGTGCGCCGGTTCATATATGGCTCGGGCGGCAGCGACAGGATGGGGCCGGGCTGCGCCATGGCGCTTTCGTGCGACGGCGAGGCCATCGAGGCGACATCGTCGCTGGCCAGCGCCAGGATCTCGACCACGCCGTCGACCGGGCGGTTCGACAGGATCACGGCATCGGGCCCGAGCGCATCGCGCACCTTGCGCAGCGCTTCGCGGGAGGTGCTTGCGGTAAATTTCTTGACATTCATCGTCGACTCCTGGACCTGCCGGCGTGCCCCCACATGAGGGCATGCACCGATTTCATAGGAACGATTATTGACGATGCAAGGAAGAAACGATCGGTGGAGAAGGAAGGGGAAAAGGGGTCATTTCGCCGCTGGCTGCAAGCCGGGCGCGCCATCCAGACACAAGGACAAGGCCTGCTCCCAATCAGGGATGGCGCACAAGGTTTGGATCAGTTTGTTCGAACTCATGACCGAGTTGCTGGGGCGGCGCGCCGGGGTCGGATATTCGGCGCTGCTGATCGGCACCACCGTGCACGCCAGCCCGGCCCGCGCCACGATGGCCTCCGTAAAGCCGTGCCAGGTGGTCTGACCCTGCGCGCTCAGGTGGTAGATGCCGCGGTGCTGTTCCCACCAGTGCCTGCCGGCCCGGGCCTGCGCCAGCAGCACCGCCGTGGTATCGGCAATGGTGCGGCTCCAGGTTGGCGCGCCGATCTGGTCGGCTACCACGCGCAATTGCTCGCGCTCGGCGCCCAGGCGCAACATCGTTTGCAGGAAATTTTTGCCGCGCATGCCGTACACCCAGCTGGTACGCAGAATCAGGTAGTCGATCCCGGCGGCGGCGATCGCCTGCTCGCCGGCCAGTTTGCTGTGTCCATAGACATTGATCGGATTGGTCGCATCGGTCTCGAGGTAAGCGCCCTGCTTCGTGCCGTCGAATACATAATCGGTCGAATAATGCACCATGGCCGCGCCCAGCAAGCGTGCTTCGGCTGCCATCACGGCCGGCGCCTCGGCATTGACGCGGTGTGCCAGGGCCGGCTCGCTTTCGGCCTTGTCCACCGCCGTATACGCGGCCGGATTGACGATCAGGCCGGGCCGCACGGCGCGCACCACATCGCGCACCTGGTCGAGGTCCGACAAATCCATGCGCGCGCGGTCCACCGCCACCACCTGGCCCAGCGCCTGCAGGCTGCGCTGCAGTTCGTAGCCGACCTGGCCGCTGGCACCCGTCAGCAGGATCTTCATGCGAACGTTTCCGCTTCGGCCAGCCGGATCCCCTTGCTGTCTTTTCCCGAGAGCATGGGCTCGCCGCTGAGCGGCCAGTCGATGCCGAGCGCGGGATCGTTCCACAGCAGCGCCCGTTCATGCTCGGGCGCCCAGTAGTCGGTCGTCTTGTACAGGCATTCGGCGCTGTCGCTGGTGACCACGAAGCCGTGCGCGAAACCGGGCGGCACCCACAGCTGGCGCCGGTTCTCCGCCGACAGTTCGAGCCCGACCCAGCGCCCGAAAAAGGGCGACGAACGGCGCATGTCGACCACCACGTCGTAGATCGACCCCGCAGCCACCCGGACCAGCTTGCCTTGCGGCTGGCGGATCTGGTAATGCAGGCCGCGCAAGACATTTTTGGCCGAGCGCGAGTGATTATCCTGCACAAAATTGCCTGGCACCCCGGTCAGTTCTTCGAACTTGCGGGCATTAAAACTCTCGAAAAAGAAACCGCGATCGTCGCCGAATACCTGGGGTTCGAGGATCAGCACTTCGGGAATGGAGGTCGGCGTTACTTTCATTTAAGAAACCTTATCATGTATAGCTACGACAAGCTCGCATTTTACCCGCAGAAGCGACAACACCGGCAAGCTGCCGGTGTTGGTGGCGATGACGGCCTGCATCCGCTTACATGCCGGCCCCCACCAGGCTGGTCACGCGGATGGTCTTGGTCTCGGGGATCTCGTTATGCGACAGCACCTTGAGCTGCGGCAGCGCGCGCCGCAGGAAGCGCGACAGCATCGCGCGCAGCGGACCGGGCACCAGCAGCACCGGCGTCAAGCCCATCTGCTCCTGCTGGGCCGCCGCCGCGCCGGCCTGCTGGGCAATGGTGTCGGCCAGGCCCGGCTCGATGCCGGCGCCGTCGCCGCCAGCGCCGAGCGCCTGCAGCAGCAGCCGTTCGAGGCGGTTGTCCAGGGTCATGACCGACAGCTCGTTACTGCCCGGGAAAAGCTGCTGCACGATGGCCCGTCCCAGCGCCACCCGCACCACGGCGGTCAGCTCGTTCGGATCCTGGGTCTGCGGCGCATACTCGGCGAGGGTTTCGATGACGGTGCGCATGTCGCGGATGTGCACGCCTTCGATCAGCAGGTTTTGCAGCACTTTTTGCAGGGTCGACAGCGAGACCAGCTTGGGCACCAGGTCCTCGACCAGCTTCGGACTTTCCTTGGCCAGGTGGTCGAGCAGCGATTGCACTTCGGCCCGGCCCAGCAGTTCGGAGGCGTGGGTGGTGATCAGGTGGTTCAGATGGGTGGCCACCACGGTCCCGGTATCGACCACGGTGTAGCCCATGCTCTGGGCATCGTCCTTCAGGTTGGCGTCGATCCATACCGCAGGCAGGCCGAAGGCCGGGTCGGTAGTCACCAGGCCGGGCAAGGTGCCGCCGGCCATGCCCGGGTTGATCGCCAGGAACTGGCCGCTGAGCGCTTCGCCGGAACCGACTTCGACGCCCTTGAGGGTGATCCGGTACGAGGACGGCTTCAGTTCCAGGTTGTCGCGGATGTGGACCGGCGGCGCCAGGAAGCCGACTTCCTGCGCGAACTTCTTGCGGATCCCCTTAATGCGCTTGAGCAGCTCGCCGCCCTGGGTCTTGTCGACCAGGGGAATCAGGCGATAGCCCACTTCCAGGCCCAGGGTGTCGACCGGCAGGATGTCCTGCCAGCTCGCTTCCTCGCTTTCGGCGGCGGCCGCAGTTGGCGGCGGCGGGGCCGCCTCCTCGGCCCGCGGGGCCTTGCGCTTTTTGGCGACCAGGTAACCGGCCCCGATCAGGGAACCGGCCAGCAGAATGAACACCAGGTTCGGCATGCCCGGGATCAGGCCCATGCCGCCGATGATGGCGCCGGTGATGTACAGCACTTCCGGCTTGGCGAACAATTGCCCGACCAGCTGGGAACCGATGTCCTGGTCGCTGGCCACGCGCGAGACCACGATACCGGCCGCGGTCGAGATGATCAGCGACGGGATCTGCGCTACCAGGCCATCGCCGATGGCCAAGAGGGTGTAGGTTTCGAGGGCTTTGGCGAACGGCAGGTCGTGCTGCAGTATGCCCACCAGCAGGCCGCCGATGACGTTGATGACGGTGACCATGATGCCGGCCACGGCGTCCCCGCGCACGTACTTGGAGGCGCCGTCCATGGCGCCGTAGAATTCGGCCTCCTGGCCCACTTCGAGGCGCCGCCGGCGCGCCTCATCCTCGGCAATCAGGCCCGCGTTCAGGTCGGCGTCGATGGCCATCTGCTTGCCCGGCATCGCGTCCAGCGCGAAGCGCGCGCCGACTTCGGCGATCCGGCCCGCGCCCTTGGTCACGACCGTGAAGTTAATGATGGTCAGGATGATGAAGACGATGATACCGACCGTGTAATTGCCGCCGATGAGGAAGTGGCCGAAAGCTTCGATCACCTTGCCCGCCGCCGCCCCGCCGGTGTGGCCCTCGGTCAGCACGATCCGGGTCGAGGCCACGTTGAGCGACAGGCGCAGCATGGTCGACACCAGCAGGATGGTCGGGAAGGCCATGAAGTCGAGCGGCTTGACCGTGTACAGGGCCGTCAGCAGCACGATCACGGACAGCGCGATATTAAAGCTGAAGAACACGTCGAGCACGAAGGCCGGCAGCGGCAGGATCATCATCGCCAGCAGCAGGATGATGATGACCGGGGCGGCGATGGCGCTGCCGCCGCCCTTCATCGAGGTGATCCAGCCTGGCATGCTGATGCTGCTCATGGTGTTGCTCCGTCGGGTAAGTCAGGTTTCTTTTGCGCGGCCGGGTTCAAGGGGTCGAGCGCGGGCGGCACCGCCAGCCGGGTCGGCCGGTCAGGGTAGTTGCCGGCGCCCTTGTTATAGGCGCGCAGCTGGAATACATAGGCCAGCACTTCGGCCACTGCCGAATACAGGGCCTCGGGAATTTCGTCGCCGATGTCGGCGTGCTTGTGCAGCGCGCGCGCCAGCGCGGGCGCTTCGAGCAGCGTTACCTTGTGTTCTTTGGCCAGTTCGCGGATCTTGGCCGCCACCTCGTCGCTGCCCTTGGCCACCACGCGCGGGGCGCCGCCCTGGCCGTCGGTGTACTTGAGCGCGACCGCGTAGTGGGTCGGGTTGGTGACCACCACGTCGGCGGTGGGCACGTCGGCCATCATGCGGCGGCGCGCCATCTCGCGCTGCATCTGGCGCACCTTGGCCTTGATCTGGGGATTGCCTTCGGATTCCTTCGATTCCTGAATCACTTCCTGGCGCGTCATCTTCAGCTTGTTCGCGTAATGCCACATCTGGTACGGGGCGTCGATCGCGGCCACGATGCCCAGGCCGCCGACGATGAACAGGAAGGCCGAGGCCATCATCTCGATCATGTGGGCCGAGCCGCTGCGCAGCGTTTCGACCGCCAGGCCCATCACGGCCGCCTTCTGGTTCATCACCACCAGGTAGGCCACGCTGCCGACCACGATGGTCTTGGCGACCGCCTTGAGCAGTTCGACCAGCGCATTGGTCGAGACCATATTGCCCAGGCCCTTGATCGGATTGAGTTTGGAAAATTTCGGCATGAAGGCCTTGGCGCTGAACAGGAAGCCGCCGATCAGCAGCGGCGAGGCCACCGCCACGAACATGATGGCCACCGCCAGCGGCAGGCAGGCAAGCATCACTTGCACGATGTCGCTGGTGATGCGCAAGATGAGCACATTGGCGTCGAAGGCTTGGGTGCGGTCGAACGCCAGCCCGGACACCATGCTGGCCCGCAGTTGCCCGACCAGCCCCCCTCCGCTCACCCACAGACCGACCCCGGCGGTCATCAGCACGGTAAACGTGGCCAGTTCGCGCGAGCGCGGCACGTCGCCTTCCTTGTGCGCGTCCTCCAGACGCTTGGCTGACGCCGGTTCGGTTTTTTCTGCGTCGCTGTCTTCTGCCATCGTCGACTCCTGTTAACAGATGACATTATTGGCGAGTTTGCCCGGCGACTATCGCTGGAACAGGGATGGGAAGGGGGTCTTGTTCCTGCGCCGATGTGGTGAAAAACCTGTTTCGAAAGCATCTTTATCTCAGAAACAACACGATTCGATTGAGATTTGCCCCATAGCCGGGAAAACGTTGCTATGATTCGCGAACAGAGTCAGATAAAACGACTATCTATTTCTTTTGTAAGCAATTAATACATTGCTGTAATAGAATACGTGTGATGTTATATTTGAAGATGACATATTTTTAATGAAAAGGATCATAGAATGAAAAAAGTTCTCTCCGCTATCGCCATCCTGAGCCTGATCTCCGGCCAAGCTTTCGCCCAGTCGGCTCCAGCTCCAGCTGACGCACCAGCACCAGCTCCTGCTGAAGCTCCAGCTCCAGCAGTTGCTGCAGCTCCTAGCGCCGGCCTGTCGGTCGCTGCCATGGTATCGATCGGCGTTGCACTGGCAGCAGTTGCAGCCGTTGCTTCGGACAACAGCTCGACCACGACTCACCACTGATCATTCTGGGAAGCCTTGCGCTTCCCAGCATCATCGTCGCAGCCACCCCAGCGGTGGCTGTTTTCGTTTTTGGCGTCAGCGTGCCCCCAGCTCTCCGCCAGGCGGTGCAGCACACACATGGGCGTCCGGCTGTCCCTCCGTCCGCCTATGCTTGATCGCCGCATTGGGCAAATGCCAGAGCGCGCCTCGCCAATGGTGCGACGACGGCATCCTGTCCATACATGCCCAGGAATTGGCTGCGGTCGGTCCGATGCGAATTCGCACGGAATTTGAATGCGTCGATTGCGCCGTCAAGGTCCCCTGGCGGGAACAGTCTTGCATCGGGAGCGTTTCGCTTCAAAAATCTGGCCGCCTCGCCACTCACACCTGCAACAATCGGTTTCCCGCTCGCGATCATCTCAAATAATTTCGAAGGAACGACGAGGTCAAACGCCGAGCCCGGCTCCAAGCTTGCGAACAGGATATCTGCGTCCGCGTACAGGTGCGCTAGCTCAAGTTGCGCCACGGGGGGACGCAAAGTCACATTGGGGAGATGGGCGACACGCCGGGCCAGTTCATTGCGCCGCGATCCACCGCCAATAATCACAAAATCATGACTTGCTCTTAAATGAAGAGCCAAGCCCGGAATAATGCGGTGAATTGCTTGCGCCTCTCCAATGGTTCCGGCATACATCACGAGCGTCCTGGCGTCCCGCTTGGCCAATTTCCATGGTGTCGGCGATCCGAAGGCCGCTGGGACGCCGTGCGGCACGAACAAGAAGTCGGTCGACGGCCATGCCTGGCGAAAGTGCCGAACATGTCCAAGCGAAACTAGACTGACGGAGGCGGCCCTCGAGAACGCAAAGCGCTCAACTGCAACAAGTGCGGGAGCGATGAGCTTGCCAATGCCTCCGAACAGTGTGCGCACGTCGCCGACAACATCGTCGCGCAGATCGAGCAGGAGCGGGCATGCCTTGGCTTCGGCGATACGAGCGGCAACAGCTGCAGTGCCAAGCCTGGCCGAGGTCGCAAACACCACGTCGTAGTGCTGGTTCGCGGTGCTACGAAACACGCGGCAAGCGAACCGCGCGAACCCCAGCAGCCGGCCGGGTCCTGCATGCTGGCGATGGATCAGGATCCCATCCTGAGCAAGCTGCGCCTCCCATGGTCCTGGATCGCGTTCCTTGTAACGATGCGGGCTGGTCGTGATTACTTCGACGATAGTCGAAACGGGAGCGATACGCCGCAAGGCGCGCACGAAGGCCGCCGCGCGCAACGCGCCTGGACCGAGATCGGGCGGGTAATAAAAGCTCAGCACCAGGATACGCAGTACCGGAGCAGGCATATTCCTACCTCACGATCCGCAAGACGTTAAACGCTTCCGCGAACTGCGCGCCGCATTGTGCACCGCGGTAGAAGGCCATTTTCTCCAGCGTTTCGAGCGAGCGCGGATGCGGCGCAGCCCGCATTTGCGATGCGTAGCATTCCATTGCCGCTGTTTTCGTAGCCCACTGCTTGGAAATATCGACAAACAGCGTCGGCGAAAACGCTTGAACGCTACCCCAGGACAACTCAGGTGCGCTCTCATAACTTGCAATCAACGATGGTGGCGGGCGCGCGCCGAGGCGCAATGCGGACATTGCCGCGTAGTGACAAATACGGTGATCGGCATTCTGATCATTGGGGGGCACAAATACTTCATCGTAGCTAATTGCATCGAGCACGCGGTCCAGCGCAGTGACGATCTCGATCTGAGGACGTGCGTCCATGTGCATTTCAGTACCTTGAAACAGCACCGAAACATGGCGCACGCCGAGCACGGCGGCAGCGGCCAGCAGCTCCTTCATCCGTCCGTTCGACGGTAGGGCATGTTCCTGATTACGGTGGAGAACGCCTCCAACCGTCATAACAACCACATCCACCGCTGCGCCGCCCGTCGACAGACCGGCAATCAAGCCGCCACATCCAATCACCTCGTCATCTGCGTGTGGCGCAATGACTAGTACTTGTCGCGCCGGGTGCTCATGTCTATCACTCACGTCGCACCTCTTTCGGGTCCAGGTCGACGCACGCGAACCATTCGTATCTGGTGCGCAGCAAGACCCCGTCCAACCCAGCCTCGGCTAAGGCCAGGTGCAAATGATCGCGCGAGACGGTCTGCAAGCGGACACCCTGACAAGCGAGCCATATGCGGCGCAGCCAGTGCCTGGGCACGCCTTCTGGCGGCATGCTGATAAGCAAGCGCCCCGACGTCAGGACCGCCAGTTGCCCCAGCATGTGGCGCCAATCCTGCCAGTAGTCCAACACGCCTATCGCCAGGACGAGATCGAATTGTCGTTCCGGCAGCGCTGATTGAAAATCGCCGGCCACCGTGGCAATGTCGGCGCAGTGTGCGCGCATAGTTTCCCGTGCCGTGGCAAGCGAATCCATCGACAGATCCGATAACGTGAGCGTGGCCGGGCGCCCCTCGAGCACGTTTGCCAGGAACTCCCCGTCCCCACAGCCGACATCGAGCACGTGCAGCCCCGTCGTGGCGCCGCAAAACGCCCGGGCAATCTGAATTCGTTCAGCTTCACCGACCCTGAACACCGTGCCGGAAAGGCGAGATTTTCGTTTGGGGTAACGATGGGAAAAATAGTGAGTCAGCCTGGAAAGCGGCGCCGGATCTGTCGACGAGCCCGGAATGCGGTGCCGCTTAATTTGCCCCTCGTCCACGAATGACCTCCACTACGGTGCGCGCCACAATCCACATATCCAGTCGCCAGCACTGGTTCTTGACGTACAGCTTGTCCAACTGCCCCATGCAGCGCAAGGACAAGTCGCTGCGGCCGCACACTTGCCAGAGTCCGGTTACACCGGGAAACACTGTGCGTCGTTTTTCAAGTGCCGAGCGCGACAAGGATGAGGCGATTTCCGGTGGCAAAGGCCGTGGACCAACCAGGACCATTTCGCCGCGCAGGACGTTGAGGAACTGGGGAATTTCGTCAATACTCAATGTGCGCGCAAGGCGCGCGATTGGACCGGCGACCCGGTAATCGCAGCGCAAACAGCCAAACTTTTCCCATTCGGACCTGAGGTCGGCGCTTTCGCGCAGCATGCGCTGCAGATGTGTTCCCGCATCGCATCGCATGGTGCGCAACTTCACCATACGGAAGGGACGCCCGCCGAATCCTTCACGCCATTGCATGAAGAAAAGGGGGCCTGGCGAATGCGCGCGTATCAGCACGGCGAATGTGAAAAAAAGCGGCGCCGCCAACACGAACAGCATGGCGGCAATCGAGCGCTGCAATAGAGACACCGAGCACGGATGAGGAAAAAGGTGAGCCATTCGAATCAATCCACAATGACCACCGAGTCTCAGGGCCGTGCATCGAAATTAACACATGTCGTGCACTTAATAAAGACTTGGCACCCCGCCGCGCACTCGGGGGTGCCGTAAGGCCATCCCCCTGCGCTCACACCCAGCCTCAGTAACTCGTCTGCCAGGCCACACTGATTTCCTTCGGCCCGGGCATGACCGACAGCCGCGAACGCGTATTGTCGCGCTGGCCTTGCCACAGGATGCTGCCCATCGCATAGCCGACCAAGCCGCCGGCAACCACGTCGGACACCCAATGCTGGCGGTTTGCAACCCGGCCCATCGAACTGACGGCAGCAACGCCGTACAGCCAGGGCGCGTCGTACTCCTTGGCGAACGGAGTCACGGCCGCAAAGGCGACCGCGCTGTGGCCGGAGGGAAAGGACGAGTTGCCGCGCGAATAGTTATCGCCCACGCTCGACCACGGACCTCGTTCTTCGCCCGGCCGGGCGCGTCCCGTCACATACTTGCCGACCGCCGTCACGCCAAGCGCGCCGGCCACTGACTGCAGCGAGATGATGCCCATGTTCTGCATCCGCTCGTCGCCCAGGGCGACGGCCGTGCCGGCCGTTGCCACCAGGGCGATCGGCATATTCTTGCCAAAGTTTCCCCAGGTCTTGGCCACGCGTCCTTCCTCGTGTTTGCTGAAAAACTTGTCGGCAGGTTTGTCCAGCGCGGCGCTGGCCAGCACCGCACCAGTCGCCACCGCCCCGCCCTTCATCCAGGTCGACAGCGGCGGCGTGGCCGCCGCCGATTGTTCCAGACGCAGACGGAAGGCAGGCCACGACACGCGAGGCGCCTGCACCGGCATGGCGACCGCGTTCAAGTTCTGCTCGTCAGGACGCTCAGCGAAATTGCCCAGCCCATCATAGGCGTGCATGTCGTTGCGGGGACGCTCGACCATCTCGTAAAGGTCGCCCGGTGTCGTGACCATCTGGCCTACGTCGCGCGTCCACGGCGCCAGGGCGAATCCGGCGAGAGCCTGGGAATCGCTTGGCAGCATGCTATTCAGGGGAATCGACATGAATATGCCCTTATCGTTATAAGGGCTGGCCGGGGTTCCCGGCGACGTGATATCCCTGCCGTTCGTCTTGGTATACCACGCCCCCACTTCGATACCAGAACGGAAGCGGCGCTTGAATTCCAGGCGCACGCCTTGATCCTTGGCCAGGAACTGCCCGGCGCGCGCCGTGGCGGTGATGCCATACGGAAGACGGTAATGCAAGGCGCCGATGGCGGTGACGGTGCGGTAATCGCGTTTGCCGAACCAGCCCTCATAGCCACGCTGCTCGAGCGCGTCCACGCTCAGGTCCGCGGCCCAGCGCTGATCTGGCGGCAAATACAATACCTGTCCGCCCACACCACGGAACATCTCTTCATAGAACCCCGCCGAGCCGCGGACATACCAGCGCTCGGCAGGGTTCATGTATTTGTTCAGCAACAGGCGGTTCAGCTTGAACCGCCCCTCGCGCTTGTACTCGGCGATGTCGGTGCGCACGTGCGGCAAGTTGCTGTTCGAGGCTTGGGTCACGCCAGAGATGTTTTCGACCACACTGAGGCGAAGCGCGCTGTTAAGGTACAGGCCTTCACCCAGGCGTTTGTCATAATTGGCCGCCGCCGCCACTTCATAGCGCAAGGCGCCGCTGGGGTCGTTAAAGAAAAAACCCACCTTCGGAACGATCTTGAACCGGTTGTTCTCGCGATCCTCGGAACTGAGCTGGATCACATTGCCGTCCTTGTTCATATGGACGGCCAGGGCGCCGCCATCGACCACACCGGCCAGCATGCCCTGCTCGTCAGCGATGCGGTCGCCAGGATGCGCATAGCGCACCAGCACGCCCTGAAGAAAGGCGTTGCGATCGACCCGGCCGGCCAGATAATCCGTCATTTTCGCCAAATCGAAGAACTCGTAGGTCGTCACCGGCTGTTCGTTCTGCGTATAGGTGATGTGGATGGCGTTGGTTCCCACAGGAACAAAGGCCAGCGCAGTGCGGCTGGCCCTGCCAACGGCGCGGCCCAGGTTGGAAATCCGGCTATTGGTCAGCGACAGACTCACGATGCCCCGGTCCAGCCGCACCCGGATATTCTTGAAATCCTGCGCCGCCAGCGCCGCCATCAAGGCCCGACCGTGCTTTTCGTCCTGCATCCACTGCGTCATCGTCGCGCGCGGCGGCGCCTTTTCGGGCTTGAAGTAGGCAGGCTCGAAGATCTTGGGGATGAACTCGCGCTCATTGAACGGGACCGTGAGCGAGACGTTGGCGCTGAAATGGTCGCGGTGGCGCGCGAGCTGGGCGCCAAGCCATCCCCAGCGATACTCCACCGCCAGGGCCGGCCCTTTGCGGCGTTCGCCGGCATAGGTATCGGCCGCCCTGTAATCATTTTGGTAATCGTTGGCATCGTACTCGGCCACAAGTGCCCAGTTGGTCGCCTTGGCCGGCACCCAGCGCGCAGCCGCGAACATGCCGTCCGGGCGCTTGCGGCCATAGCCGATACTGGCCTCGAAATTCTTGAGGGGACCGAAATGTTTCGTTGCTACGAGGTATTGCCCTTTGAAAAGCTGGGTACCGAACAGGTCGGTTGCGCCTACTGACAGGTCCGGCAAAAACTCGCCTTCCGTGAACAGGCGCAACTTGGCATCGACGACCTTGTCCTTGTTGCGACCGTAGTTGCTGCCATAACCGTCGGGACTGCCCTCGAAAGCGCGCACACCGCTGACGGCGACATAGCGGCCAGTCACTTGCAGGTAAGGCAAAATGGCCACCGACGTATAGATGGTGGCATACGGACTATCATAGCTGTAGCCCGCGCTGAAGGCCCCGTCCTGCTCCACGACCGCACTCGGCATATTGATGTAAGCAGATTTTGGCGGCACGAGCGGTCCAGCGGCCGATGCAACCTGCACCGAGCCAATGGCCAGGCAACCGCACCATGTGATTTTCAGCGATTTCTGAAGTACGGATAACATGAACGAACACCTGAAAAGGCGCAAGCGTCAACGGCGCGAAAAAATACATGGCGCCAGCGGCACGCAAAGCGATTTAATAAAATGAATTCGGATCAACAGTAGTTGGTACAAGGTCAATCCGAATTGTGAGCGCACATCATAGTCTGTTTCGCGGCGACGGCACAAACATAATTCGTACAGGAACAGAGCGGCGTGGGCGCGGGCCGGACGGGAGAATGAGTCAGAGCGGCGGACCAGGCCGCTTACGGCACGTGCAGAGTGCGCATTGAAACCCGCTTTTTGGCGTTACCGCAAATGTGGCCATCTTTACCACACGTTTCGAGTTGAAGTGCGTCGTACGTGGATTTCCAGTATACTACCGACTGAAATGCCAGCCACTTTTACAGAAGCGGCCATTTTCACACGATACCTGGTGCGGTTTATCGAACAGCGAGCATCTCGATGCGGGAAGCGGAATTGGCGTTGTGCCGTAGTCCTTGGCCGCAGCGATTTTCCTGACACTGGCGGTTGCACCATCGTGCCCGCCTGATAACGGGCGTTGCCTGAATTGCATGGACTATTTCTATCAAGGCTTTTGCTTTGAATGCGCCGCAGCACGGGATTATCGAACCGAATGTGAATTTACCTCCTTATTATTAACAAGATCACCCTGAGTTTACATGAAGAATGTCTTCCTGAAATTACCGCGAAAACAAAAGCAATTGATTGCGGCCAGCGTCGACTTTTTTTCTATCCCCCTTATCTTTCTGCTGGCGCTGGCACTTCATTTCGACAAGGTCAATGATGCGGTAGCATCCCATTTCAAATGGATCGCGTTGGCCGCCGCATTAATTTCGATTCCCATTTTCGTACGGCTGGGCTTGTATCGGGCGGTGATCCGTTATATTGATCAAATTATTATCAGCGCCGTGGTGGTGAGCGTCACGATAGCCACTGCGCTACTCGGCGTGGTTGCCGCGTTGACGATGCCCGGCGAGTTGACCATGGCCCCGTTCTTGATTTATTGGGTGATGACCATCTTGTATGTACTTGCAAGCCGGTTCAGCGCGCGCGGCTTTTTTCACCAACGCAAGCAAACTGACATTATCCGGGTCGCCATTTACGGTGCGGGGGAAGCTGGCAGTCACCTCGCCAATGCGATTAAACCGGGCAAGGAATATCACCCCGTGTGCTTTATCGACGACGATCCACAGCGCGTCAATACCACCATCGGAGGGATCCGGGTATTTTCCTCGAGCCAGCTTGAACGCCTCGCCAGAACCAAGAACATCAGCGCCATCCTGCTGGCAATGCCATCGATCAGCGCACACCGCCAGCGTGAAATTCTCGACCGCCTGGCACGCCTGTCCCTTAAAATCATGATAACCCCGCCTATTTCGCAGCTGGTCGATGGCCACTCGCGGGTCGAAGACGTGCGCCAGATCGAGATCGAGGACATCCTTAGCCGCGAAGTGGTCAGCCCGAATGCCAGCCTGTTGTCGGTCTGTATCAAGGGCAAGTCTGTCATGGTGAGCGGCGCGGGCGGTTCCATCGGCTCGGAGCTGTGCCGCCAGATCGTCGCGCTCAAGCCCACGCGGCTGCTCTTGCTCGATATCTCAGAATTCGCTCTGTATACGATTGAACAGGAATTGCGCGAAACGATCGTCAGCAACGATCAGGAAATCGAATTGATCGCGTGCATAGGCTCGGTGCTCGACACCGACAAATGTACGCGCTTGCTTGCTTCCTTCGCGGTCGACACGGTCTATCATGCAGCCGCCTACAAACATGTGCCGCTGGTAGAACACAACCCCGTCGAGGGCATCCAGAACAATACTTTCGGTACGCTCAGCTTCGCGCGCGCGGCCATGGCGGCCAAGGTCAAGTGCTTCGTCCTCATCTCCACCGACAAGGCAGTGCGCCCCACCAACGTCATGGGGGCGACCAAGCGGGTAGCCGAACTGGTGCTGCAGGCATTCGCGCGGCAAAATTCGCAGACACGCTTTTCGATGGTCCGCTTCGGCAACGTGCTCGGCTCCTCCGGCTCGGTCGTTCCGCTGTTCCGCAAGCAGATCGCCGCCGGCGGGCCGGTCACCCTGACCCATCCCGACATTACCCGCTATTTCATGACCATTCCGGAGGCAGCTCAGCTGGTGCTGCAGGCTGGCGCGATGGGCAAGGGCGGGGACGTATTCGTGCTCGACATGGGCGCGCCGGTGCGCATCGCTGACCTGGCGGTGCGCATGGTGCGCCTGTCAGGCCAGGAAGTGCGCACCAAGGAGACCCCGGCAGGGACCATTGAGATCACGTACACCGGTTTGCGTCCGGGCGAAAAACTGTATGAGGAACTCCTGATCGGCACCAATGTGTCGGGCACCGAGCACCCGCTGATCATGCGCGCCGAGGAAGCCGAAATCGAATGGCGATTCCTCGAGCAGATGCTGGCGCAGCTGAACGACTGCTGCGTTCGCGGCGACCAGACCCAGATCCGGTCCCTGCTGGCCAAGATCGTCAGCGGCTACCGCCCCTTGTCGCCGATTGTCGATCACGAGTGGTGTGCGCAATCGGGTGAGGTCGCGGCGCCTGCCGCGGTCCAGGTCGCGCCGCTGACAGCGCCGGTGAACGCGTGGATTCGCGAACAGGTGCACTGAACGGCCCGACCCCGTCGTCCCCTCAGGCGTGGCGTACCAGCCGGTCCCGCTCGTCCAGTCCCGGATAGTTGATCAGCACCGCCTTGTAGGTCCCCTTGAAGACGAACAGGCTGCCGGCCCCAGCGCCGATGATGCCGAAGCGGGCAACCAGGCTGGCGATGTCGTCCATCGAACCGGCGCCGCCGATAATGGTCAACGGCACAGTGACAGCCGCCCTGATCTTGTCGGCAAGGGCCAGGTCGTAGCCCTTCATCACGCCATCATGGTCGATTGCATTGACCACGATCTCGCCGACGCCGAGCTGCTGCAGGCGCTGCGCGAATTCGACGGCGCACAAGCCGGTATTCTTGCGCCCGTTATTGATCCACAGTTCGTAGCGTGAACTGAACATCTTTTTCTTTACGTCCAGCACCACGACCACGCTCTGGCTGCCAATTTCGTCGGCGATTTCGCGTACCAGGTCGGGATTAAGAATCGCCGCGGTGCTCAGCGCTACCTTCTCGACCCCGCGGCTGATGATCTTGCTCGCCTGGGCGGCGCTGGTAATGCCGCCGCCGTAGCAGAACGGCATGCGGCACTCCGAGGCCAGCTTCTGGATCATTTCGTAGTCCGGCTCGCGCCCCTCGGAGGTGGCGTCGATGTCGAGCACCATCAGTTCGTCCACCTCCTTCTCGTTGAAGATCTTGACCGCGTTGAGCGGGTCGCCGACGTACTTCGGATCCTTGAACTTGACGGTCTTTACGAGGCCCTTGTCGCGGATCAGCAGGCAGGGTATAACGCGGGGTCTCAACATGATTTAGGCTTCCGAAAAATTTTTCAACAGCTGCATACCAAAATGGTGGCTCTTCTCGGGATGGAATTGGACCCCGTAGATGTTGCCGGTATTGACGGCGCAGGCGAAGTCGCCGCCATAAGTCGACACCGCCAGCGCATCGCCCTGGTTTTGGCATTCGAAATAGAAGGAATGCAGGAAGTAGAAGCGCGCATCCTTTTCCAGGCCGGCGAACAGGCGGTCGGCGCGGGTCGGCGCGACGTCGTTCCAGCCCATGTGCGGCAGGTGGGTGGCCTGGGTAAAGGTGGACACGTCGAACTTGCGCACATTGCCCTTGACCCAGCCCAGCCCGGGCCGGCTGCCTTCGTCGCTGCCGTCGGCGAGGATCTGCATGCCGACGCAGATGCCCATGACCGGCACCTGCTGCTCCAGCACCAGGCGGTCGAGCGTTTCACGCATGCCGGACGCGTCAAGCAGGTTCATGGCATGGTCGAACGCGCCCACGCCGGGCAGGATGATCCTGGTGGCGCCCTCGAGCTGGGCCGCCGTGGTGGCGATCGCGAACGGCACGTTGGCGCGCCGGTACACATTGGCGAACGCCAGGATATTTCCCAAACCATAGTCAACAATGGTCAACATCGACAACACTCCTTAGGGCGGCGCCAGGCGCGCAATTGAGACAAAAAGAAAACAGTTCGCCAGGGCGCGGGCGCAGCTTCACTTGCCCGCTTCCGCCGTCAGCGCCGGCGCGCGCACGCCGGCCGAGGCCAGCGCGAACACCTCGCCGATGGCGCCGCAGACCTGTTCCATCCACGCCGCCTCGAGCGTCGGGTGCACCACGAACATCAGGCTCGTTTCGCCCAGCGCGCGCGCCACCGGCAAGCGTTCCCGCGGCCGGGTCGGCACTGCGTCGAACGCCTTCTCCAGGTAGATCTCGCTGCACGAACCGGTAAAGCACGGCACGCCGCGCTCGTTCAGCGCGCCCACGATGCGGTCGCGGTCCCAGCCGGCGGCGAGCAACTGCGGCTGCACGAACACGTAATACTTGTAATAGGCATGCCGGATATGCGGCGGCGGGACCGTCAGGCGCACTGCCGGGATGGCGCCGAACAGGCGCGCGAGCGCCTGCGCGAACTCGGTGCGCTGGCTGACCCAACCTTCCAGCTTGGCCAGCTGCAGCAGGCCGATCGCGGCCTGCATCTCGGTCATGCGCCAGTTGGTGCCGAACGACTCGGTCAGCCAGCGAAAGCCCGGCGGATGCTCGCGCCGGTAGACCGCATCGTAGCTGCGCCCGATGTCCTTGTAGGCCCAGGCCCGTTCCCACACGCCGTCGTCGTTGGTGGTCATCATGCCGCCCTCGCCGCCGGTCGAGATGATCTTGTCCTGGCAGAAGGAGAAGGCGGCCGCGTGCCCGATCGAGCCGACCGGCATGCCGCGGTACATCGCGCCGTGCGCCTGGGCGCAGTCCTCGATCACCTTCAGGTCGAATTCGCGCGCGATCTCCATGATCGGGTCCATGTCGCACGGCCAGCCGGCCAGGTGCACCACCACGATGGCGCGGGTGCGCGGCGTGAGCGCGGCGCGGATCGCGGCCGGGCAAATGTTCTGGCTGACCGGGTCGACGTCGACCACCACCGGCACGGCGCCGCGTACCACGGCGCAGCTGGCCGAGGCGATGTAGGTGCGGCTGGGGGTAATCACTTCGTCGCCGGGGCCGATGCCCAGCGCGTACAGCGCCAGCTCGAGCGCCACGGTGCCATTGGCCACCGCCACCGCGTGTTTGGTGTCGACGTAGGCGGCATAGGCGCGCTCGAACTGGCGGCACAGGTCGCCCGTCCAGTAATTGACCTTGCCCGAGCGCAAGACCTCGGTGACGGCCGCGATTTCGTCTTCCGCAAAGACGGGCCAGGGGGCGGGCGGAGCTATTTTTTTCATCATCATTATTCCAAATGCCATCCATCAGGGCGGGTTTTGATCGGTTTGCACGGCGCGCCCACGGCCGTCACGTTGGCCTCGATATCCTTGACCACCACGCTGCCGGCGCCGACGATCGACCAGGCGCCGACCTGGCGGCCCTGGATCAGGGTGCTGCCGGTGCCCAGGTCGACCCCGTCGCCCAGTCCGACCGAACCGGATACGTTGACGGTAGGCGCGATCGTGACGAAGTCGCCAAGTCGCGCGTCATGGCCGATGGTGCTGCCGATGTTGACGATGACGTGTTCGCCGATCGTGATATCGGTGGTGATCAGCACGCCGGCGCACACGATGCTGCCTTCGCCGAGCGCGACCCGGTTGCCGATCCAGGCGCGCGGGTGGCGCAAGGTGGCAAAGCGGGTGTGGCCTGCCGCCTTGACGAGGCCGACCAGCTTGCGCCGCACCGCCGGATTGCCGACCCCCATCGCCAGCCAGGCCCCGGACGCGCCCGCGAGGTACTCGAGGCCGCCCAGGATCGGCTTGCCGTGGACCAGCTGGCCATGCCGGCCGGCGTCGCCGTCCAGGAAACCGAGCACATTCCATTGCGCCCCGTCGGCGTTGATATCCTCGACCAGCTGGTGCACTTCGCGCGCGAAGCCGCCGCTGCCAAAAATCAGTATGTCCTGCATGCTCATGCCCCTTCGTTGTCCGAACCAAGAAACCGCGGCATGGTGGCCTCACCCGGCGCACTGATGCCCTCCTTTACCACGACTTTCTTCAAGGTCAGGGCGATGATCCGCACATCCAGCCACAGCGTGCGATGATCGACGTACCAGACATCGAGCTTGAACTTTTCGTCCCAGGACAGCGCGTTGCGCCCGTTGACCTGGGCCCAGCCGGTGATCCCGGGCCGCACTTCATGGCGGCGCGCCTGGCTGCGGCTATACAGCGGCAGGTATTCCATCAGCAGCGGGCGCGGACCGACCAGGCTCATGTCGCCGCGCAGCACGTTCCACAGGCCGGGCAGTTCGTCCAGGCTGCTGGCGCGCAGGAAGCGGCCGAATGGCGGCAGGCGCTGCTCGTCGGGCAGCAGCTTGCCGTCGCCGCCGAGCTGGCTCGTCATACTGCGGAACTTTACCATTTCAAACGGCACGCCGTGCAGTCCGGGCCGGATTTGGCGAAACAGCACCGGCCCGCCCAGGCGCACCCGCACCAACAGGGCCACCAGGGCGCCCACTGCCAGCAGCAGCGGCGCGGCCAGCAGCACCAGCATCACGTCGAGCAGGCGCTTCATGGACGGGCCGCCCCTTCCAGCCAGTCGACCCAGTGGTTGGCCAGCAGCGTGCGGTCGAAGCTGGCCTCGGCCAGCAGGCGCCCGCGCGCGCCCATCTGCCCGAGGGCCGCGCGGTCGGCGGCGGCCGCTTCGAGCGCATCGGCGAAGGCGCCCGGATTATCGGGCGCGACGGCGAAGCCGCACCGGTGCTCGGTCACCATGCCGGCCAGCCAGCCCGGATAGTTGTTCAGCACCGGCAAGCCGGCCGCGATGTAATCGAAAAACTTGTTGGGCGAGGTGCCATAGTAGAACGCCGGCACGTTAGCCAGGATCTGCATGCCCACGTCGGCGCTGGCCATCAGGCCGGCCAGATGCAGCTTGGGCACCGGCGCGTGGAACACCACGTTGTCGAGCCCCTCGCGCGCGGCGCGCGCCTGCAGCGCCGCCTTGAGCTTGCCCTGTCCGATCAGCAGCACCTTGATATCGGCGCGCCCGCGCTGTTTCAGCACGGCCGCGGCGTCAAGCACCGCATCGAGGCCGTTGGCCACGCCATGGGCGCCTGTAAACACGGCCATCAGCTCATCGGCGGCAATGGCCGCCGGGCGCCATGGCTCGGCCGGCACCGCGAAGATCGACAGGTCACAGCCGTTCGGCACCAGCGCGATGCGCTCGCGCGCCACGCCGCGGCTGGCGATGCCGTCGACGATGCCGGGCGACAGGCCGATCAGGCGATGCGCCGAGCGGTAGCTGGCCCATTCGAGCACCGACATCGCCCCCAGCACCAGCGGGTTGGTGATCACCCCCATCGCGCGCGGCAGTTCCGGCCACAGGTCGCGCACTTCGAACACGAAGGGTTTGCCGCGCAGCCAGCGCGCCATGATCCCGGGAATGCCTGCCGTCAGCGGCGTGGTGGTGGCGAACAGCACGTCGTAGCGCTCGCTCAGGGCCAACCCCACGCTGCGCAGCGCGAACTTGAGGAAAATCCCGGCGCGCTTGAGCACGCTGTCGCTGTTGGAATAGGCCAGGTCGAATTCGATGATATCGATCCCGTCGACCGTGCCGCGCCGGCGGCCGTGCTGAAACGGCTGCGCCAGGCCGGTCTCGCCGCCGCCGTAGCTGCCGCACACCATCGTCACCTGGTGGCCGCGCTCGACGAGCTGGCGCGCCATCTGGTAGGAGCGAATGCCGAGCGATCCTTTGGGGGTCGAAAAATGCTGATGAAAATAGAGGACCTTCATGTTTCCCACTTATACGTACTGGTTAGATCGCAAGCCACATTAACTTCAATTTCAAGCACTGGCAATATTGTTTTTTCGAGGTAATAGCGCGATTCGAGGCCGTCGACCAGCGCGAAACGCGCCAGCGGAGCCGAGCCCGTCACCGTCAGGCGATGCCTGCCATTGCTCACGCTGTTGCCGTCGATGCGCCACGGACCCGGTGCCAAGCGCCAGCGCAGCACCGCCTTGCCGGCGAAACCGCCGATCTGGTCGCGCACTTCCAGCCGGTCCGCGTGCAAGGCCAGCTCGCGCCGATGGAACAGGCCCGGCGCGCGTCCGTAGCCGGCCCCCACCTGCCATGCATCGGCGCGCTTGACCAGCGGCGCCAGGAAGCTGGTCCTGAGCCAGTCGGCGAACAGGAAACGGCCCCAGCGCGCCATCTGGTCACGCCCGTCGAACTGCACTGTATTGTGGCTGGCGGTGCCGGCGAAATAGGCGGTCAGTTCCGGCTCGGCGTTGTAGCTGTACGAACCGGCGTCGCGCAGCAGGTTGTCGGAACCGAGCCACAGGTCCACATGCAGCGCGTCGGCCTGGCTGGGGCGGAAGCGAAAGCGCGGATAGCGCAGCAGCGCCATGGCGGCGCCGTGGCGCAGCAGCGCGAAACCGCCGTCGTCGAACAAACGCGAGGCGGGCGCGGCCAGCGCCGTGTCCGGCAGCGCCACGCCGAGCCAGCGCAGCGGCAGGTTGAAATCGCCCTCGCCCGCATACGCGCGTCCCTGCGCCAGCAGCGCGCCGGCCAGTTGCAGCGACGGGCGGAAGTCGCGGTAGTCGGTGTCGCACAGCTGCAGCAGCCGGGCGCCGTCGTTCGCGCCCAGGTTGGGGCCGTCGCCGGCGGCCGGATCGATGAAATGAAACAGCCACAGCGTGGCGGCGCGCGCGCGCGCCTGCCAGCGCGCCGAAAAGGCCGGCAGGCCCAGCGTGCGGCGCCACAGTTCGGCCATCGACAGCGTGTCGAGCACCATCCGGTGGTAGGTCAGCGAATACTGGCTGAAACTGCCGTCCGGGGCGACCAGGCGGGCGACCCGGTTTTCCAGCCAGCGCCGGCCCAGCTTGTGCCAGGCGGCGCCCTGCGCGTCGCCGTGCGCGGCGAGCCAGCTGCCGCCGATGAACAGGGCCGCCGCTTCCGAGCTGCCATGGTTGTTATCCTGTGCCACCGCGTAACTGATGGTGGGGGCGATCCGGCGCAGGTGCACGCGCACCAGGGCCAGCAGGCCGGGGGCGCTGTGCCCGTGCTGGCCCAGCAGCAGGGCCGCCATGGCCAGGTGCATCACGCGGATCGACGCTTCCTGGCCGCACTTCCAGTTCACGCCCAGGTAGGGCCGGTTGTGGACGCTCCAGTCGCCCAGCCAGGCATTGAGCTTGTCCAGCGCGCCCTCTTCGCCGGCGGCGGCGCGCTGCGCCAGCGCCAGCACCCAGTCGAAGCGCGACGCTTCCCAGATCAGCTTGATGTCGCCGACGGCCGGGTCGAAGTCGGCGATCGCCCACCACGGGCGCGACGGGGCGCGCACCTGCTCGCCGTTGAAGACATTGCAGTGCCAGTCGGGCGCGCCGGCCGCCAGCGCCACCGGCCAGCGGCTGAACCACAGGGCGCTCGCGCCCCACTGGGCGCTCGCCGTCAGGCCTGGGGGGGCCGGCGTGGCCGGGGCGCCGAAAAACGGCCCGGCCGGCGCCGTCGCGCGCAGCTTGCGCACGCCATTGAGCCCGGTGCGCACACCGAAACGGTACCACGCCACGCGCGCCAGGTTGGCGCCGCCCAGGGCCGCGGCGGTGCGCAGTTTTGACGCCGCGCTGATCATTGCTGGCGCAGCTGCTCGGCCACGTCGATCGTCACGCGCGCGACCTCGAAGATCTCGTTGGCGGGAATGGCCGCGTTGCCTTGCTCGATCGCCTTCAAAAAGGCGGCCGCGCACGCGTTCTGGCCCTTGTCCTGCGACCACAGGTTCATCTTGCCGAATCCGGGCCAGCCGAACCCTTTAAGCTTGCGGAAATTATCGAGCTGCAAGACACGGCCGGCGGCGAACACCTCGACCCGCTCCTTCGGGAAGCCGGCATGGCCGTTGGCCAGGTACAGGATGGTGCCGAAGGAGCCGTCGGCGAAGCCGAGCGTGATCGCGGCCTTGTCTTCGGTGATCGCCACGCCCGGGGTGTCGCCCATGCGCCGGCTTTGCACCGAGGTGATCGGGCTGTCCGCCAGAAAGCGCATCAGGTCGATGAAATGGCAGGCTTCGCCGATGATGCGCCCGCCGCCGACCGCATTGTCCTGGGTCCAGTGGCTTTCCGGGATGGCGCCCGCGTTCATCGTCATGATGAACGATTTCGCTTCCTTGACGCCGGCCAGCAGGGCCTTCATTTTCTGCACCTGGGGCGCGAAGCGGCGGTTGAACCCGACCATCAGCTGCGGCCCGGCGCCGCCCTGGTGGGCGCGCTCGTAGGCGGCCTTGACCTGCGCCAGCTCGGCGTGGTTGATCGCCAGCGGCTTTTCGACGAACACGTGCTTGCCGTTCTCGAGCGCGGCGCCGACGAAGCGGGCATGGGTGTCATGGCGCGTGACGATGGCCACGGTATTGATGGCCGGGTCGGCCAGCATGGCCGGCGCGTCGGTCGAGGCGCTGGCGAAGCCGCTCTTGGCCCCGTGTATCACGCCGTTGATGCCGTTGGCCGTGACGATGGTATGGAACTGGGCGCCGGCGGCCTTGAAGGCGGGAATCAGGATGCGCGACGCGTAGTTGCCGGCGCCGATGAAGCCCATGACCGGGCGCTGGGCCGTGAAGCTGCCGGGCGCGGCCAGGCTGACCTGACTGCGCGCGCGGCCGGCCGGGTCCGAACTGTAGCCGAGCAGCATGCCCAGGCCGGACGCGTCGGCCGTCAGCTGCTGGTAGGCTTGCGGCGCGTCCTCGAACGCGAAGCGGTGGGTGATCAGCGGCGCGACGTCGAGCTGGCCGCTGGCGAGCATGTCGAGCACCGCTTCGAAGTTGCGCTGTTCGGTCCAGCGCACGAAGCCGACCGGATAATCGTTGCCCTGGTCTTCATAGGTCGGATCGTAGCGCCCCGGACCGTAGGAGCAGGACACCTGGAACGACAATTCCTTTTCGTAGAAATCGGCGCGGTTCAGTTCAAGGCCGGTGACGCCGACCAGGACGATGCGCCCGCGCTGGCGGCACATGCGCGCGGCCTGGGTGACCGGATCGGTCGACTTGGTCGAGGCGGTGATGAGCACGCCATCGACCCCGCGCCCGCGGCTGAACGCCATGCCGGCCGCGACCGGGTCTTCGCCCTTGGACGGATTGCAGGTGACGGCGCCGAACTGGCGCGCCAGCGCCAGCTTCGATTCGTCGAAGTCGATCGCCAGCACGCGGCAGCCGTGGGCGCGCAGCAGCTGCACGGTGAGCAGGCCGATCAGGCCGGCGCCGGTGACGACGAAGGCTTCGCCCAGGGTCGGCTGGGCCAGCCGGATGCCCTGCAGGCCGATGCTGGCCACCACCACGAAGGCGGCCGACTCGTCGTCGACGGCGTCGGGGATGCGCGCGCACAAATTCATCGGCACCTTGACCAGGTCGGCATGGGGGCCGTTCGAGACGACCCGGTCGCCAATCTTGAAGCCGCTGACCTGGGCGCCCACTTCGGCCACCACGCCGACGTTGCAATAGCCGAGCGGCAAAGGCTGGCCTAGTTTCGAGCGCACCGCGTCAATGGTGGTCATCAGGCCGTCGGTGCCGACCTTTTCCAGCACCATCTTGACCTTTTCAGGCTGCTGCATGGCCTTCTCGAGCATCGACGCCTTGCCGAAGCCGACCAGCATGCGTTCGGTGCCGGCCGAAATCAACGACACCTTGGTATAGATGTTCAGGGTGCCGGCGGAGACGCGCGGCGCCGGCGCCTCGACCACGGAGGTCACGCCATTTCCCATATCTTGCAGAATTTGTTTCACAGATCAACCAATCGTAATAATGAAGCGGGAACGGCGCCGGACCCCGGCGCCTGAAAATGACAAACGGGCGGCCTTAGCGCTTGATGGCGCGCTCGACGCCGATCGCTTTGAGGACGGCGGCGCCCAGGTTGAACATGGCCATCTGGTTCTTGTAGTCGCGGAAAAATTTTTTCGGCATGCTCCAGTACCCGCGCAGCTCCGTCGATGAGATGTTCAGCTTGGTGGCGATGTAGTCGAATTCTTCCTCGATCGTCTCCGGATTGTAGGCCGGCTTGGCGAGCGCCTCGAGCGCTTCCTCGCGCTTGGCCTGCCCCGTCAGGATCAGGCTGGACCACTGGACCTTGCGGGTATCGATGCCGAAGCGGGTCGGCAGCCAGTAGCCTTCGTAGAACTTGGTGAAGCGCGACTCGAAATGCTTTTGCGGGTAAGCGCGCCAGCCGTATTTCTCGGCCAGGGTGTCGATCGCGATCTTCTTGCTGTAGGCCATGAAATCGAGTGGCTTGACCACCTGCACGCCCTTGATGTAGCGCAGATAGAATTTGTGGAACAGCACGCTGCTGAACGGGAAGGTCGGCAGCTTGCGGGTGCCGAACTGGCCGTGGATGTCGCGGATCTGGCGCATGTCGGTGCCGTAATACAGCCAGTCGAGCGGATTGCGCACGCATTCGGTGGAAATATTGCCGCCGTTGAGGATGTACTTGATCTTGTGCTTGTTGGCGAAGTGGTACAGGGTCGCCACGAAGGCATGGTCCTGGGGAATGTCGATATGCGGCACGCCGGACTTGAAAAAGGCCAGCTGCAAGTCCTTCATCTCTTCCCAGTTGATCACTTCGGTATACAGGTCCAGGCCCAGGCCATCGACCAGGGATTGGATGTTGCTCACAGCGATGTCCGAGTTCCAGCCGCCGTCGACGTGGAACACCAGCGGGCGCAGGCCGAACTTGGTGACCGCCAAGTGCAGCAGGTAGGAGCTGTCGAGTCCGCCGCTCATGCCGAGGATGCAGTCGAAATCCTTGCCCTTGCCTTCAAGCTTGATTTTTTCGGCGATGGCCGCGAACTGCGCCTCGCCCACCGCATCGGGATGCCAGTTCGGTTGCACCTCGTTCTTGAAGCCGTGGCAATGGTCGCAGACGCCGGCGGCGTCGAAAGTGATCATGGTGTCGGACGTATCCATCACGCAATTGGTGCAGATTTGGAAGGGACGGCTTGAAACAGAAGACATAAATAGAACTCTCAATAAATAAAATGGACCGCGGTACTCAGGCAGCCGGGGCCAGCTTGCGGCTCAGTGCCGGCTGTTCAATCAGGAACCAGGAAACGATGGCAACACCCGCCGTGGTGGCGATCGCAAGCGCCACGTTCACAGCCGCCGGAAATAGCGCTGTGTACAGCAAAATATTAATCACGGGCATATGATACAGATACAAGCCGTAAGAGAAGTCGGAACGCTGAATAAAGCGCTCGGCGCCGGCCGGCAGCCCGATGCGCGCCGTGCCGAATTTCAGGATCAGGGCACCCAGCAGCACCACTGCCACGGGATTGATCGCATTGCTGGCGTTTTCCTTATAGTTTCCTATAATCAACATTGCGAACAGGTAGGCGCCAATCAGCAGCGCATAGGGGATGGTCCGCACGCGCGCCAGTACGGCTTGGTAATACGCGGCCAAGAAGCCGAGCATGAACATATAGACCCAGGGAAGGAAGGTTACCGAAAGCAGCTTGCGCATCATGGTATGGTTGTCGGGGTCCAGACGCAACAGCAGGTTCACGCCGAGTGACACCGCAAACAGCGCTGCAAAGGCGAACTTGTGCTTCTTGAGCAGCGTGAACAGCAGCGGCACCAGGACATAGAACTGTAGTTCGACCGAAATGGTCCACAGGGCGCCGTTGAGCACTCCGGTGCCGAACTGGCGCATGAACTCAGGATTGTAAAACTGAACTACGGTGCTTTGCCCCAGCAGCCAGCTGCCGAACGACAGCGGTGAGACGCCCTTGCCGTTCAGGTAGCCGGTCGCCAGCATGGCAGCGGTGCTCACCAGCACGCAGACCCATAAGCCGGGGAAAATGCGCAGGAAGCGGTTTTTCGAGAATTGGCCGATCCCGGCCCAGCCACGCCGCTGATACGAGGCCCCGATCAGGTAACCACTGATCAGGAAAAAAGTCGGTACCCCGGGAATCGCCTTGAACACATCCAGGCCAAAGCCGGTGATCTCGAAATGATTGATCGCGTGGACGATCAGCACCTGCAGTGCAGCGAGCAAGCGAATTAAATTGAAATTGTTGGCATGCGTACGCGCCTGGTCCATCACGGGCTCCCTGCCGGCACTGCGGTATCGGCAGCGAACGCCGGCGCCGACAGCCCGAAAAATAATGCAAAAAAATAAAAATCGAACAGGCTCGGAAACAGCAACGGCTCGGTAGAAGCCCGAAACAGTACCAGCGCCAGAACGGCGCTGCAATACAGCTTTACTGGCCAGGCCTTGCGCGTCCAGAAAATGGCCAACGGAAATAGGGAAAGCGCCAGCAGGTAGAACACACCAAAAATATGATGTGCGCGGATATACGAGTTATGCGGATTGCCACGAAACTCGCTAGGGATGCTTGTACCGTCGTAATCGGCCCCAGTCACAAAGGTCACCGCATCGATCTTGCCCGCGTAGTCGATGAGAATGCGTTCGCGCGCCGAATCGAACAGACCGGAGCCCAGCTTCGTATTCGCCTCCAGGAAAAACACGATATCATCGCTATACAGCATGCCGACGGCACCCACAATCAGCAGCCCCGCCAAGGCCCGCCACAGCGCGCCCGACATGCTACGCAAAGTGAGGAACGAGAGCAGGTTGATCACCACGATGCCCATGCTCGCAAGAATCGAGCCGCGCCCGTAGCCGACGATGCACACAACCAAGGTCAACAGAGAGGTGACGGTTGAAGCGCGTCGGCGCACGATAAAATTGAAGGCTGAATAGTTGGCCTGCAGGATGATCATGTATGAGGTGATGCCATTACTGCTTTGCTCGCCAATCATGTTTTCAAGCGGGAAGTTGTCCCAGCCATGCAAGCACAGGAAAGCAAATACCCCTACCTGGACCGTCAGCAGCGAGATGCGACTGGCGACCAGATAGCGCTCGGGCTGACGGGTCAGCACGAAGGCGGCACCCATGGCCAGCAGGGCCTCGGCCGCGTGAAAAACGGCCGTTACACTGCGCACGGCAGCCAACGGCAGACATACCGCGAGCGTCAGCATGAACAGGCCCATCAGCACGCGCTCGGGGTTGGAGGCGCTGCGGAACAGATCAAGGCGCCACAGTACCAGCATGAACGCGGTGCCTAGGTACAACACCACCAGCACGGGCATCTCGAGCGCATACGCGCCGCTGAGCAGCAACAGGAACAGGCTCGCCCACAGCGCGTGGTCGGGACGCGCGCCCAGCCTCATGGCGCCCCCCTGCCGACGACCTCGTTGCGCAGGACAATCGTGGCCATGAGCAGCCTCAAGATATTGACATGCCAGAATTTCCCGCTGGCGTTGGTGAAGATATCCATGCGCGGCCTACTCGGACAGGAAGCGGATCAGGCGCTGGTATTGGGCGTCGCTCGCGTCAAACGATTGTGGCGCATGCTTGCTGTCGATGTTGTCCTCGATCCACCGCACCACGCTCTGCTCGGATTCATCGAGCAACACGACCATGCCGGCTTGCCGGTAGTAGGTATAGTAATCGCCCCTCGTTGCCGGATCGCGCAGTTGCGGGTCGAGCAAGGCTGAACGAATGCCCATTTGGGCGGCTTCGATGCACACCGAACTATTCCAGGAAATGTGCAAATCGCTATCTTGCAGCACGACCGGCAAGGGTGCTCCGGTGGCATCTTCCCATTCCGCATGACCGGCCAGCGCTTTGTTGAAATAGCGGATGAAATCCGGTCCTTCATGCGTGGCGAAGCCATTGAGCTGGTTGGGATGCAGGCGCATGATCCAACGGTAAGTCCCCGAGGTGCTGCGGATCGCCGCTTCCAAGCCGGGACAAATATGTCCGTTTGGAATATTGACATTTCCCCAGGATAAGGTCAGCAGGATCGTAGGCTTTGTCCGTTTGCGTGCCACCGCGCGCTGGTAGTTCGCGGCCAGCTCATGCACAAGTGCGTCGTCCGGCGCCGGACGCGCAAAGCGCGCAAGCCAGCGGTTGCCGATCACCTCGGCGCGCACGCCTTTCTTTTCCGACCAACCATTGATCACGGCCGCGCTGCCCGGATCCCAGCACAGGAAGGCGCTTGGCAGCCATGGAACCGGGTCGCTGTCGCGAAATGAGACGCCGTACCACGGATGGCCGTCGGCGATAACGCCATGCTGGACGTCCGCTACCCAGACGCCGCGTTTATGGCAGGCGACGCACAGTTCGCGCGACGGCTGGATACCAAATACCTTGCGTACCTTGGTCTGATCGAGGATGCGGCCCCAAATGGCTTCTTCCGATGCCGAGTAGGGATAGCGTCCGCGCGCTAGCACGCCGCGCACGCGTTTTCCCAGCAGCGAACGGGCGAACGCGCCTTCGGGCGAAAACACGCGTCCGTAACTGAGCTCGCCCTTGATGCGCGAGATAATCCTCGCCACGCTGATGGCGCGCACGCCGTGCCGCGCCAGCTCGTCCTCCATCGTATCGATCAGGGGGGAATAGTATTTACCCTTGTGCAAAAGGCTGCGATCGTTGTCATGCGCGACCGTCAGCACATCCGCCCGCTCCCAATCGATACGATCGACCTTCAAGCAATCCCTCAAGATTTTTTTAATTATTGCGTAATCCATTCCGTCTTTCGTCGTTCATCTCATTGCCAGCCGCACCGGCGGCGATCAGCGCAATTGCATGGCCACCATCGTTGCGGCGCCAAGCAGGACCAGGGCAATGGCGGGCCCCTCCCACATCAGACGCAGGGGCCACAGGCGGCGCGCCCACAGGTAGGCGCCGGCTGAGCGCAGCAGCATCATCAGGGCGAAGCCGACATACACGCCGGTGCTGCCCCACAACCACATCGCGCCCAGCCAGGCGAGCAATCCGAACGCGCTCGTGGCCAGCACCACATACATCAGCTCCGCTCCGCGGCTATGGGCGAAGTAAAAGTTCTGCACATGCCACCACGGGATGGCCACCGCATACGCGGCAAACAGCAAAAACAGCTCGAGTTCGAGTCCCGTGTACGCTGCCATGCCAGCGCCGGCCAAGTCCAGCGCCATGGGTGCCAGCAGCAGGACAAGCGCCCCCAGCGCGCCCATGACCGCGCCTTGCAACAAGTAGAATCTGCGGTTGCCCGCTTCCACCACGGGCATGCCCTGTTCATGCACCAGTTTGTAAAACTTCGGGCTCCACACCTGGTTAAGGGAGGAGGCAATCAATTGCATCACCGATGAAAGCGTGAAAGCGAATGTGAAGCGCGCCACATCACTCATGGCGAACAAGGCCTTGACCAGATAGGTGTTGCCGTAGCCGCTAAGCCAGCCCAGGATGACGATCAGAATGAAAGGGCCGATGCGCGACAGGATCCCGGCATAGTGAGGGCGGGACAGGACGAAACCGTCGAACGCGGCACCGCTCAGCTGGTAATACACCATGGTCGCTGCCAGTCCGCAGACCGTGCCGAAAAAAAACGAGGTCACGCTATGAAACGCTGCAAAACCGACGAATCCGGCCAGCAGGCCAGCCAGCGCCGGCACGAAACTCAGATGCAGCGAGGCCTTGTGATCCTCGTTCAGGCGGGTCAGCAACGACTGCAGCGTAAAGAAGGCACTGGCAACCCCAGCCGCCGTCACCATCGCCACGTCCAGTGCAGTGGCGCCGATGGCGCCCCCCCAGATTCCGTAGACGGCCGCGCCAAGTGCCGCCGACACCAGCGCCAACAAGGCAAACACCACGTTCGCGCTGCCAAACAGGGCGCGCCGCGCCAGCGCATCCTGATGGCTGTTCAGCATGCCGACCACCGATTCGCTGATGCCGGCTGCAGCCAGCGCCGCCACCCCCGTCTGCAAAGCGAAGAAGAGGCCGAAACGGGCATAGTCCTGGACGCTCAGCGCATGGGCCAGCCACATGAACAGCACAAAACCGAGGCCTTTTTGCAGCGTCGCGCTGCCGGCATAGGCCAGCGCGATGAGCAGCAATGAAGCGCGCCGCGGCGGCACTGCTTCGGCGATCACGGGTGGTCCCCTCGTTCGCGGCGCAGCGTGGCCAGCCGCTCAGGCGCCATGCGAGGAACTTTCACCATACCCAGCGCCAGTGCACGGAAGATCTTCATGTTCGCCGCCAAGGTGCGCCCGAAGCGCGGCGCGTCCGCGCGGTCGCGCACCGGCAGGTCGACCTGCGCCATGGTGAAACCGTTCTTGGCGGCGAACAAGGTCAGCTCGGTGCCGATCGAGCCGTATGAATCAAAATGGCCCAATGCCCGGTAAAGGCTGGCCCGGTATGCCTTCATGCCGCACAGGGGGTCGCGCACCCCGTACAGAAGGCGCGCAACGAAGGCGAAAACGTGCTCGGCCAGGCGGGCACGCTTGTCGCGCGCACCGACGACGATCTCAGCGCCGCCATCGAGCAGCTGCATGAACTGTTGCACCAGCAGCGGATCGTGCTGGCCGTCGGCGTCGAGCGTGATCATATACGCCATGTTCAGCTCGGCCGCGCGGGCAAAACCACTGTTCAGGGCCGCGTCGTAACCGCGGTTGACGACATGGCTAACGACCTCGGCGCCAGCGCCGCGCGCCAGCACCGCGGTCTGGTCGGACGAGCCGTCATCGACCACGATCGGCAAGCCGAACTGGCGCGCGCGCTCGATGACGGGAACGATGCTGGCCGCTTCGTTGAGCGCCGGGATGACTATCGCTATTCTAGATCGATCCATCGCAGATGCTCCCCTTGAGTGATGTCGCGCCGTACGCGCTTGCCCAGAACCTCGTCCATATAGGCCGGCGTCAAAGCGTCGGCGGGACAGGGGCGCAGTACTTCCAGATCGGCGCGGGTCAGCACGTGCCCCGCGGCCAGGCCGTCCTTGATCCGAATGGCGCGGCGCTGCAGCACGACCGTTTCCTTCTCGTTGTCCTCGACCCTCTTGACGCCGGTGCCGAGCGCGTTTTCCAGCTCGCGTGTACGCTGCACCATGTCGCGCCAGCCGGGCGGGTCCATCGAGAACTTGTGGTCTGGCCCGACCCGGCCGACATCGTCCGTGAAATGTTTTTCGATCATGCGCGCCCCGAGCGCCACCGCTCCGAGCACCGTGGCCAAGCCCGGGGTATGGTCGCTCAGCCCCAGCAGGAGGTCGGGATACATTTCACGGTAGGTGCGCAACACGTTCAGCTGGATGTAGCGGAAGTTCTCCAGGCTGGCCGTGTAGTTGGTATTGCACTGCATCAGGCACAGCTTCGGATTAATCGCCAGGGCTTCGGCCACGGCGCGATCGACATCGTCCATCGACGAGGCGCCGCTGGCCAGGATATAGGGCTTTTGCTTAGCTGCGATATAACGCACCATCTCCAGCCAGGTGATATCGCCCGAACCGATCTTATAGGCCGGCACGTGCGGGTCAATATGGTCGACCAGGTCGAACGAGTAGGCGCTGGTAAAGAACGTGATGCCCGCCTCGGCGCAGGTTTGCTTGAGCGTTTCGGTCCAATCGGTGCTGACGCTGGCATCCTGGTAGACCTCGAAGACCGATTTTTTCCATGCCGCCTGGTGCGACTGCTGCCCACCCAGGGTACGAAAGCCGCGGTCGCTGACAATGGTAGCGGCCGTAAAATGCTGGAACTTGGCCGCATCGGCGCCGGCTTCGGCGGCCAGGAAAATCAGTTCCTTGGCGCGCCCCAGGTCGCCGTCGTGGTTGGCGGCAACATCGGCGATGAAGTAGGTCGGATAGTCGCGTCCGATTTTTTGACCATTTATCTCGAGAGTGGCGTCAGGCTGCATGGGAATAGTCTTTCTTGATTAAGTTGATTTCGTCGGCCAGCAATGGCAATTGCACGCCGAAGGTGCGCTCGAACAACGTGCAATCCATGCGCATGTCACCGGGACGGTAAGCCGACAGGGAAAGCGTAGCCGCTTCGACCCGTCGCATGGCGCCCGCGTCGAGTCCGAGCACCTCGGCCAGCATGAAGGCGAATTCGGCCTTGCTCATGCCTGCGCGGCTGCCCAGGTTGAAGCGTCCCGGCGCCGGCTGTTCAACCACCAGCGCGAGCTGCGCTACCAGGGTCGGAATAGCTAACGGGCTGAACAGCACATCGGTGACCACGTTCAGCGGCGTGCCGGCCTGCAGCGACTGCACCAGCCAGTCGCTGAAACTGGCGCGGCCCGGGCATGCGCTGCGCCCGAAAAAATTGGTGCGCAATATCGTGCTGGGCACGCTGGCCGCGGCCAGCTCGGCCGCGTATTTCGAAAAGGCGTAATGATTGGTGATCGTCACGTCCAGCTCGGCATGCGGACCAGGGCCGTCGTAGACCTGATCAGTGGAAATCTGGACCAAGTGCCCCGCTCGCCCGGGCCGGGCCAACCAGGACGCCAGGTTTTCCACCGAACGCACGTTTTCGCGGTAAGCGCGGTTAGGCGCCGACTCGCACACGTCGACGTTCGTCAGCGCGGCCAAGTTGACGATCACATCTGGCTGACTATGGTCCAGTGCGGCATGAGCCGCGGCGGCCATGGTAAGGTCAGCATGGTAGTCCACCGTGCCGCTGCGGCCGAGCGTCACGACGCTGTGGCCACGCGCGCGCAAGGCTGGAACCAAGGCGCAACCGAGCAACCCGGTGGCCCCACATACCAAGACGCGCGCCATCAGTTCAACCGCTTGAAGCCGCCGTGACAAACCGGCCCCTTGAGCAGCGCCATGACGTCGCGCCCGTCCTCGCACTCGCGCACCAGTTTGAAAACCGGATCAAGGGTGTCGAAGAAGGCATCGACCACGGATGGCGTATGCTCGGTGCACACATACACACTGGTGCCGGCCAGGTAGCCCTTGGCCAGCATTTCTTGGGTAATCAGGGTCTTGTAGGCCAGCGCATTGGGACTGTCGAAGGAGAAACCGGTCAACGCGGCAAGGCCATTGGTGGTGATCTTTAAGCCATGCTGCTGCGCCATGGCCTTCCAGCGTGACGTTATGTCGTTGCCAGTGGCCGTGATCTGCTCCCACGAGCGGCTTTTCTCCATCACGTCGAGCACCTTGAGCGCGGCGCTCGGGCCAATCCGTTCGGTCCAGAAGGTGCTGCTGATAAAGGTCGTTTGCGCCGCTTCCATCACGCTGCGCTTTCCCAAAATGGCTGTGATCGCGTAGCCGTTGCCAAGTGCCTTGCCAAACATGGCCATGTCCGGCTCGACGCCGTATTGTTTATGCAGACCGCCGAAGGTCTGGCGAAAACCCGAGGTGCACTCATCAAAGATGAGGACGATGCCGCGCTGCGTGGCGAGCTCCCTGACCTTGTGCAAAAAGCCGTCTTGGGGTTCATGGTTGCGCACGACCTCCATCTTAATGACACCGATGTCGTGGGCATTTACCAGCGCCTCGAGTTCCGAAAAATTGTTGTACGTGAAAGGGAACACGGTACCGCGCAAGTTCTGCGGGACGCCGTTCGGCGCCAGTCCAGGCAGCAGATGGCCGACCAGGTTGCCTTCGTCACCCAGGTTTGCCGACAAATACCAGTCATGCCAGCCGTGGTAGCCGCAAATGGCCACCTTGTCCTTGCCCGATGCGGCGCGGGCAATCCGGATCGCGATCGCATTGGCTTCGCCGCCGGAACGGGCAAAGCGCGCCATGTCCGCCCACGGGTGCATGGCGATCAAGCGTTCGGCCAAGTACACTTCTTCGGGACAATTCAAGGTGGACATGTTGCCGGCACTGACAGTAGCGCGCACGGCATCGTCGACTTCTTCATTGCCGTACCCTAGGACATTGGTGCCGATGCCCATGATCGACATGTCGATGTATTCCTTGCCGTCCAGGTCCCAAACCTTGCAGCCCTTCGCGCGGCTGAAATACGAGGGCCACAGGTCGGGCAGGAACATCTCCGAGCGCTTGGACAGCAACATATTTCCACCAGGAATAATTTCCTTGGCCCGTTTCCAAAGTTTTTGACCGCTGCCCATGGTGGCTCCTTCGTTACGTTTCAAATGCAAGTTATTCCCGAACATTTCCGGTTGCTGCTGCTGGAGCGCCAGCACATCTAACCATGAGAACAGACGGTTCGGATAAAAGTGGCGTACCACCGCCTCGACCACTTCCAGGTCGACCGCATGATCGACTGTCCAGCGCGAGGACGACAAGTCTTCGCTGAAATTGAGCGATCCGGTACGAAACCGGCCCGGCGCTTTCAGGTATGGCGTCACATGCTCGCGGTCGTAGTCGCTGCGCGCCTCCTGATGGGCCTGGCGCAGCGCGGCCACTGAAAACACTTCGGCATCGAGGCCATCGGGGTAAGTCGGCGTAATATTGTTCGAGTAATAGTCGAGCTCTGCGTCCCGGAAGCCACGCACCACCTGGTCCACAAGGGCCGGGTCAATCAGGGGGCAGTCGCCGGTGATGCGCACCACTACCTCGGCGCCGCTGGCCTCGGCCGCCTTCATATAACGGTCCAGCACATCGACCCTGCTGCCCTGCACGCAAGCGTAACCTGCCGCCTCGACATGCGCGACCAGAACCGAGTCGCCCGGGGAATCGCTAGTGGCAACGACGATCTGGTCAATTTCCTTCGCCTGCGACAGGCGGGTCAGCAAGAGGTCGATCATCGGCATCCCATCGACCAGCCGCAATACCTTACCCGGCAACCGGCTTGAACCCATGCGTGCCTGGACGATTGCCACTGTTTTCATTTTCATAGTTGCTCCGGTTGGTTTGATCTGATATGGCCTGAACCGCCTTACGCGCCCTACAAGCCGGACCACAGCGACGGGTTGACCAGCACCTCGCCGGGCTGGGGCAAGTCGGGAAAGCGCGCCGGCGGGGCAATGCCGGCCGCGGCAGCGATGCCGTCGAGTTGTGCCAAGCTGTCGACACCCACCACCACCCTGCTGACCTGTGGGAAAGCAAGCACAAACGCCAGACTGGCCTCCACGGCCGAATAGGCATGTTCGCGCCGCCAATCGTGCCAGCCGTCCCACAAGGCCGCCCAAGGGGCGAACTTGGCAGGAATGTCGTTGCGGGCCATGAGCAGCAAGCCTTGCAAAAATGTCGAACGGGTATGGATCTCCACACCCATGCCATGCAGTCGGGCCATCCAGCCCGAACTGGCCAGGCGCCGGTCGATCACGTTAAACGGGGCCTGCACCAGGTCGATATGGCAAGCCGCGCACAAGGCGTCAAGTTCGCCCGGCGCATAAATTGACACGCCGATCTTGCGCACCAAGCCGTCGGACACGAGCGTTTCAAGGGCCCGGCTCATGGCTGCCCCGTGCGGTCCGAGTAGGTCATCGGGGCGGTGTAGCAGGAAACCTTCTAGCGTCGCAATGCCCAGGCGTGCCAGCGATGCGTTCACCTGAGTACGAACCCAGCCTTCCACGTCCCTGCAGTCGGTCGGCAGTTGTGGCAGTTTCGAAATGATCTTGAAGCCGGCCACTCCGGCGCTGCCCAGCACCGCTTCGCTATCGCCATAGTTGATGGCGGTATCGAGTGTGTCGATACGGTGGCCACGTGCGGCCGCCAGGATCGACCGGACCGCATCGGGAATGACCTTGCCTGCGCTATTGGCCACACCGTAATTCAGGCCGAATTGCACAGTGCCGAGCGCGATTTTTTGTTCGTTTGATGTATTCAACAGGTGCTTTGGAAATGGTCGCCGCTTGGCGCTGCTGTTTTATCGTTGTTGCCTTTGGTTTAATGCGATGCCGATTCGTCTATCGGCGAAGGCGCCGCAACGGGCGCTGGAAACAAGCCCGCCCCCCCCGTTGCCTGCATCGACCCCAAGTCAGCTTTCGCTCGCGTGCTGGCCGATGAGCTCCCGTAATTCGTCCACGCTCAAGAAATGCTCATTTGCCCCGCTGTTGTAGCTGAAGCCGGCGCTGACCGGAACTCCGCCGGCGCGTTCGCAGTAATCCTGCACAGAATATTTCGCCCCCATCGGCAAGATGGCGTAGTACTTTCCCATGTCGACCGTATTTTGGCTGTCGCTTGAGGTAATCATTTCCTCGTGAATTTTTTCACCAGGCCGGATGCCGACAACGGGATAGCTGCATTCCGGCCCAACCGCGCGGGCCACATCGATAATCCGATAAGAAGGGATCTTTGGCACCAGGATTTCCCCGCCCCACGCGTTTTCGATCGACCACAGCACCATGTCCACGCCTTCCTGCAAGCTGATATTGAAACGTGTCATTTCCATGTCGGTGATCGGGAGACTGCCCTCATGGCGCTTGGACTGGAAAAACGGGATCACCGAGCCGCGGCTTCCCATAACATTCCCGTAGCGCACTACGCTAAATTTGATATCGCGCGCACCCTTGATGTTGTTGGCCGCGACGAACAGTTTGTCGGAACAGAGTTTGGTAGCACCGTACAGATTGATCGGCGCCGCCGCCTTATCAGTCGACAAGGCGACAACATTCTTGACGCCTGAATCCAAGCAAGCCTCGATCAGGTTCTGCGCCCCCAGCACGTTGGTCTTGATACATTCGAATGGATTGTATTCGGCAGCCGGCACCTGTTTCAGTGCGGCCGCGTGGATCACGACATCAATCCCCTCCAGTGCGCGGCGAAGGCGCGGCTCGTCGCGCACGTCCCCGATAAAATAGCGGATCCCGGAAAATTTCTCATCCGAGAATTCTTGCGCCATTTCATACTGTTTCAGTTCGTCACGCGAGAACACCACGAGGCGTTTCACATCCGGGTAGCGCTCAAGGATGGTTCGGACGAATGCCTTGCCAAAAGAGCCAGTACCGCCGGTGATCAGGATTGATTTATTAGATAACATAGTATGTGCTTCAGTTCATGAGTTGTTATGAGTGAGTTAGCGCCAGTTGTGCAGCAGGCGACCTTTCCCAACCGCAAAAATTACGTCGAATTCTTCCCGCGCAAAGCCAGCCGCAACAATGCGGCCCGCTGTGCATTGACCGGATCGCCAAGCACCCGCGCCTTGGCATCGAGCAGCAATATCCAAGCGATCACGCCAAACAGTGCCACCAGTCCTGCCGCCATGACGAGAAAGGCGCGTTTCGGCTTGAACTTGCGTTCCGGCGCCACGGCCTTGTCCAGCACCTGGATCAAGGCGGCATCCTTGGCCTCGTCCAAGCGGGCGACTTCATACTGTTTCGCCAGCAATTCGTAAAGCATCTGGTGGTATTTCAAGTCGCGCAAAAGCTTGATGTTCTGAAGCCCCGCCTGTTTGTCCCCCTCGGGCGCGAGCCCGTCGACCGCTGGCCTGCCGTTCTCTAGCTTCGCCAACTCGACGCGCATGCTCGCCAATTCCTGCTCGGCACGCTTGTATTCCTGGTTGCTGGACGTAACGAACGCCCGCATCGCCCCCAATTGCACTTCCTTGGCGGCGATCTGGGCGCGCATCCGCGATACCGTCTCAACAATGGCCCGGCTCTCGCTATCGACGCTGATAACGCCGCGGGTGCCCAAGGTATCCCTGAGCGTCACCTCGGCATTGGCCAGGTTGTTCTTGGACATTTCCAGCTGGCGCTCAAAAAACAGGCGCCGCTGGGACGCCTCAGTCACTGCCAGTACCTTGGTCAGCTTTTGCAGTTCCTCAGTGTAGGCATTGGCAATTTCGGCGGCGCGTTGGGGATCCTCGTCCTCGACTTCGATGAGAATCAGGCCATCCTTACCCGAGCTGATACCTGTATTACCTTCCAGTTCACCGCGTGCGGCGTCATTATACTCTTTATCGTAGACCTTCTTCAGATCGAAGCGCTTGAGCAGATTGTCTGCCACTGTGCGGCTCCTGAGCATCCCCAAGTACGTATCGTTCGGATTCTTCACCCCTGCGGCACCTGCCGCAGCCCCGGCAACACCACCGAGCTGCGACAAGAATGCCGCCGCGCTCGACTGTGCCTGCTGCGGTGGAAGGATCTTGGTCGAGCCCTTATAAGTATTCGGAATGAGCAGGCTGAGCGCGGCGGCCGTGATCGCCACCAGCGCTGGAAAAACAATCAGCAGCCGCTTGCGTTCGGCAAAAAGGATCAAGAAATCAATCAGGTTAATCCCCCCGGCAGACTGCGGCATTTCTTGGGTAAGCGGTTCATTCATACGTTTTGGATTAGTCTCCGCGGCACTCGGAAGGCACGCTAAATAAATGGAAGGTTTACTTCAGCACCTTGATTGCGGCTGCGCCTAAGCCGAAATTGGCGAAGATTTGCGCCCACTCGCGCGTGCCTTGGGTAAATTTGGTCCAGCCGGTTTCTTTGTCGAATTTTTCGGGTATGACAATACTATCGCCCGGCATAACTTCAACGCCGCCGAAGCCACCGAAGAACCAGCTACCGGAGTCGCGCGACACGATGCTGCCATCGACCCGTAGAATGAAAATGTTGTCCCGGTCCGCGTCCCGCGTCAGCCCGACCAGCTTCAAGTAATCGTTGACCCGGCTGTTCGGACGCCACAGCGGCGAGGACTCGCCGTTGACGGCGCCGAACACGTGGACAAAGTCCAGCTTGGCCGGCACAACCAAGCGGTCGCCATTTTCAAGTTTCAATCGCGGCAAGCGGCTAAACGACTGCTCGTGCGGATCGAGCCCGAATGCAATGCGCCCCTCCGGCTTCAACAGGCGCAAGCGTGCAATCGACTCTTTGCCCGAGAGCAACTCAGACTGCCGGCGCGCTTCTACGGTCGCGACATCAGCCGTGCTGCGGATATTCGACGCCGATTTAGTCTGCTCGTTGCGCAACTGAGCTTCAAGACGGTTCGCCGCCTTCTCCAGGTTCGCTTCCTGCTCCTTGCGCACCTGCTCGCGGTAGAACGCCGCGCCGAAAAGATAGGCGTTTGCCGTCGGGCCGCCGGCGCGCGCCAGCAGGGCTTGCAAATTTTCCCCAGCCGACATTTGGTAAACGCCGGGAACATTGACCTCCCCCTCGACGCGCACAAACACCCGGCGCTTGTCCATGGGCACGGCGACGTCCTTCTGGGAAAACACCGTCACCGTATCGCCCGGCTGCAACTGGATGTTCTGGGTTCCGGCGGGCTCCGAGAAAACCTTTCCCAAATTGAAGGGAACCAGGCTGACGGTCAAGTCGCTGCGGTTGATCCGTTCGACCACGGCATAGTCCCAATTGATTTCGTCGATCAAGCCGCCAATTCGCGATGCGATCGTGTCCACGCCCTCGCCGGACGACTTGGTTTTCTCGCCGGCGTCGACCGCGTTATTCTGCCGGTTAATCGAACTGCGGGTGATCAGGTACTCCCGGTTTGGAATCAAATCGCTAACGCGCATGCCTGGCTTGAATGGAACGCGCACCGCCTGATCCACATTACCGCGCAAAATGACCGCGTTCGAGAAATCCGGGGTGATCGAGGTGACATTGAGCACGTCGCCATTTTTCAGCGTGCGCTTCAGGCCTTCGCTGTTCAGGACGAACTGTTCCACGCTGCGCGGCTGGTTTTTGTTGGCGTCGATCCGCTCCAAAAAGGCGCGACGCGGATCGGCCACCACGGGCATACCGCCAGCGAAATCGAGCAGCGACTCCACCGTATCCTGGGCACTCCGCAGTTCGTAAATGGCTGGCGTATTGACCTTGCCGACGAGTGCCGCATGGCCGCTCGCGGTCGGAATGAAAATGGTGTCGCCGTCGCGCAGCTTGATGTCGGCGGACTTGTCGCCTTTGGCGATAAAGGCATACAAGTCAAGTTCGGCAACGACGGCCCCCGCGCGTTTGACCTGCACGCGGCGCATGCTGCCATTGACATTCGGCCCGCCGCTGGCAAATACGGCCGTTACCAGCGTCGACAAACTCGACACGGTATAGGTTCCCGGACGATTCGCCTGCCCCACCACATAAATCGTGATCGCGCGCAGCTGTCCAAAATTCACATTGATCGTCACGCCCTTGTACAACCTCGCGACGGCACCGCGGATCACCGCCTCGGCGTCGCCAGCCTTCACGCCGGCCAGGACCACAGAGCCCACGGTTGGAATGGAAATCAAGCCGTTGCGGTCGATTTTCGCCCGGTAATTTATATCGATACTACCCCACCCGCGGATCAGTAACTCATCGCCGGCGCCCAGCGAATAATCGGCTGGCACCGGGGCATTGCCGATAGGCGCGAAAGTCGAGGGTGCGTTGGAAAAAAAATTGGCGCCGAACACGGGCAACACCTTGCCGGTGCTGTCGTTGATGAATTTCTGAAATTCGCTGGTTACAACGCCGCGCTGGTCTTTGAGCACGGCGCGTTGCTGGCGGGACTGCGTGGCGCCCTCATCCCGTTCCGGCAATCGCTGGGGATCACGTTCCCGCGCCGGTACGCGCTCCCGCTCTGCATCCGGCAACTTTGCCTGGCTGTCGACGTCGCCCTCGTCGTTGTTCGAGATGCTGACACGCTTGGGCACCGATGGCGCGGGCGCGGCTTCGGCGGGCGGAGCACTTTGACCAAAATAGTCGGATTTATCTTGACTGGCGGCAGAAACACAGATCGCGGCCAAAACCATGGCCATCAATACTCGAGGGATTTTTAACATTGATCAATTCGAAAGACAGGAGGCGTGGGCATGACGATGCATAGTGCGAATAGTACATGAGATTGACGTTTTCCGGAGGATTTTCACGCTCCGATGCGCGATATCAATACCAATAAGCGGGCTTCGGTTTAGTTAATTACAATGCCGAGACAAGTGAGGCACTTGCAAAACTGGTCACGCGTGTGAATTTGATCGCCGGACTCGGCATG
>JAZKCA010000069.1:0-30884 GCA_040388275.1 Pseudomonadota bacterium | reverse complement strand
TGTTGGCACCTTCATCAAACGCCCACACTTATCGACTGTTAATTTTTAAAGAGCTATTCGGTACTGCTTGCTGTGCCTTACGAAGCGTTTTGTTCGTAAGCAGCAGAGAGATGAGATTATGCAGCATTGAGCAGCCTTCGTCAACATCTATTTTCGTGCAGCGCTCTTAAAGCGCCCCCGGATGAATCCGCCGCAACTACTTGATTTTGCGGTGCTTTTCAACGGGAGACGAACTATAGCAAAGGGGCCGGGACTTGGCAAGAGGGGAGGGGGAATTTTTACTGGAGGCTGTAGTTCATAAGGGGGGCAACGGATGCCCGTCCACGCAAGTCGAGCAGACCGCTGTCGACGGCTTCGATTGCCTTGTCGCACCATTTGATCTTCTCGGCATCGCTGCCATTCTTAACCGGGAGCATCATTTCGTCGGTCATGCGCGCGGTCGATCCTTCAAGGGCGGAACTGATCAAGCTGCGATCCGACATCGACAAAACGTGGGTGGATTTGGCCAGGACGATGGCGTTGCGCTGTTGCCAGCCCACTGCGGCACTCGAAAAACGCGCAACTGACGCTGGCAGCGTCGCCGCGCAGAAGTCGCGCGTGGCGCTGACCAGGTGCGACATGCCCATGACATTCGCCAACGCCCCCACTACGTCCGACGTCAATGCTTCGCTGCCATCTACCTCGGAAACGAGCTGGGCCGCGCTAGCAGGGGTGGGCGCCGGGGCGGATGCGACCATGGCAGCGTGGGCTGGCGCCACAATCGAATAAGTGGCCATTGCAACAGACACCACCGCCAGGCTGCAGAGCAGCGCGAGCAGGAGTCGCGTGTTGTGGTGGCCGATGCTTGTCATGTGCGCATGATACCTGACAAATGCGCAATAAGTGTTGTTGTTCGGTCTATCTTTCGCCCAGCTCAGCGCGCCCGATATGGAACAATCGGTACCGCCATCATGTCGGGTTCATTGATGTCGCGGCTTCCGCTATTGATTTCGGCGACGGTTTTCTCGCACCACTCCTTGCGCTCGTCCCCCGCGAGTGCGGCGATTTTGCCGAGCTCGACCGCCATCTGCTGCTGTTCCTTGTCGAACAATTCAGCGCGCTTGCCCGGCGAAACCACTAAATTGATCAAGCGCTTCTGCTGTTCGAGGGCCGGCGAATTGCGCTGCTTCCAGCCGTAATTGGCGCCAACAAAGGCCTTCTTGTCCGTCTCTGTGGCGCTGCAAAACACGTCAAAACGCCGCCCGAACTCGGCCCGGCCCATCACCGTCACCATCGCCTGCTCCACTTCCGGGGTCAACACCACGACTGCTGGCAAGGGGGCGGTGGGTTTGCGCGTTGATGCGGCTACCGCGGCCTGGGCCGGGTCAACCCGGCGCGGCGCCGGCTCGACCGGACGCAAACGGTTCGCACGCAGCTCGCTGACCTTGGTGTCGGCATCGATCTGGGGGCGATCGGAAAACGTGATCTTGCCGTCCGGCCCGACTGTTTTGAACATCCGCTGCGCCATGGCGCCGCCGGCCAACAGGCAGCAGACAATCGACACGAAAATTCTGGACTTGGTCATGATCCAATGAACCCACAAGGGACAATTAGTATTCCTCTATAGTAACTGAGCATAGGACAAAAAGCCCGAAATTGCCATGTTCATCAGTGGGAAAATGCAACGAAATGATACGCCCGGCCTGTAGCGATATTAGGCGGGCCGGACTGGGGGAAGCGTAAAATGGCGCTTTGACCGATTGCCCGCCCGCCCCATGACCATCCTGCTGTCCACCCTGAACGCCCGCTACGCCCACGCTTCCCTGGGGTTGCGCTACCTGTGGGCCAATATGGGCGCACTCAAGGAGCGCACCCGCCTGCAGGAATTCGTCATTGGCGCCAAGACCACCGAAATCGTCGAACGCTTGCTGTCGCACCAGCCGCGCATCATCGGTTTCGGCGTCTATATATGGAACGTCGAAGAAACCACGCGCGTCGTCGCCATGCTCAAGCGCGTGGCGCCGGGCGTGAAGATCGTGCTGGGCGGCCCGGAAGTATCGTTCGAGCCCGGCGAGCAAGCCATCGTCCAGCTGGCCGATTACCTGGTGACCGGCTGGGGCGACATCACTTTCCCCAAGCTGTGCGGCGAGATCCTGGACGGCCCCCAGCCGCTGATGAAGATCCACGCCGGGGTGCAGCCACCGATGGCCGAGATCGAATTGCCCTACTCCTTGTATACAGACCAGGACATCGCCCACCGCACGATCTATGTGGAAGCGTCGCGCGGCTGCCCGTTCAAGTGCGAGTTCTGCCTGTCCGCGCTCGACAAGACGGCCTGGCCGTTTGGCCTGGACCGCTTCGTGGGCGAGCTCGAAAACCTGCATGCACGCGGCGCGCGCCTGTTCAAATTTGTCGACCGCACCTTCAACCTGAATATCAAGACCAGCCTGAAGATCATGCAGTTCTTCCTCGATAAGCTCGAAGCGAACCCGGACGACCCGGTGTATGCCCACTTCGAGCTGGTGCCGGACCACCTGCCCGACGCGCTCAAGGAGGGCATCAGCAAATTCCCGCCCGGCGCGCTGCAGTTCGAAATCGGCATCCAGAGTTTCAATCCCGAGGTGCAAGCGCTGGTCAGCCGCAAACAGGACAACGCCAAGGCGGCCGACAACATCCGCTGGCTGTGCGCGCATTCCAACGCCCACCTGCACGTCGATTTGATCGCCGGGCTGCCGGGCGAGGACGTGCCCAGTTTCGCGCGCGGCTTCGACCAGCTGGTGGCGCTGGGGCCGCACGAGATCCAGTTCGGCATCCTCAAGCGGCTGCGCGGCACGCCCATCATCCGCCACACCGAACCTTACAAGATGGTGTTCGATCCCTACCCGCCGTACACCATCCTGGCTACCAGCCTGATCGATTTTCAGACCATGCAGCGCCTGGTGCGCTTTGCCCGCTACTGGGACCTGGTCGCCAATTCGGGCCGGTTTGCGGGCACCCTGGCGCACATGCTGGGGGCGGCGCCGTTCGACAACTTCATGGCGTTCGCGGACTGGATCTATGCCAGGACCGACGCCACCCACCGCATCGCGCTCGATCGGCTGGCGGCGCTGGTGGTGACATGGCTGGAGCTGCGCGGCATGGACAAGGTCGAAGCCAGCGCTCTGGTGGGGCGCGACTACGCGGGCAAGGTCGATGCGCCGGCAGTCAAGGCCAAACCGGCGGTGAGCGCGCCGGCGCGGCAGGCAAGGCATCTGGCGGCATAGCGGCTACGCGCAGACGGGGGAGCGCGCACGAACTTCTATAGCGGCCCGGACGAATCTCTTTTACACTGGCGCAATGCAGATTGAAAATGCGCCAACATTAACCATCAACCACGCCGGCACCGGCGCGGGCCAAACTGTCGTCGCCAGCGGAATCTGGCAAGTCCACGCGCTGGCCCAGTGCGGCGCCATCAAGTCGCTGTCGGCGACGCTCGCCTCGCTCAAAGACAAGCAGGTCGAGTGGGATTTGTCGCAGCTGACCAGCCTCGATCACATTGGCGCCCAGATGTTCTGGAACTCGTGGGGCAAGACGCGCCCCGCGCAGCTCAAGCTGGCCGACCGCCAGGAAGAGCTGTTCGCCCGCATCGAAGAAGCGGGCAAGCTGCAGATCGCGCGGCCGCGCAAGAGCCGCCTGACCTGGGTCATGGTGCTCGGCTTGGGCATGCTGACCTTCTTCGAGCACCTGTACGGCTTCGTCAAACTGATCGGCACGGTGGTGCAGGACCTGTGGCGCTTCGCTTGCAACTTCAGGACCGGGCCGTGGCGCGAGATTTCGGCCAATATCTATCACTCCGGTTTCCAGGCGCTGGGCATTACCGCGCTGGTCGGCTTCCTGATCGGGGTGGTGCTGTCCTACCTGTCGGCGCAGCAGCTGCGCAATTTCGGCGGCGACGTCTTCATCGTCGACCTGGTTGGCATGAGCGTGATCCGCGAACTGGGGCCGCTGCTGGCGGCGATCCTGGTGGCCGGGCGCTCCGGCTCGTCCATCACCGCGCAGCTGGGCGTGATGCGGGTGACCGAAGAACTCGACGCGATGCTGGTGATGGGAATTTCGCACGGCTACCGCCTGATCATGCCCAAGGTGCTGGCACTGGCCATCTCGATGCCGCTGCTGGTGGTGTGGACCGACGCCATGGCGCTGCTCGGGGGTATGCTCGCGGCCAAACTGGAGCTCGGCCTGTCGGTGCGCTACTTCATCCAGAAGCTGCCGGACGCGGTGGCGCTGTCGAATTACGTGATCGGCCTGCTCAAGGGCATGACCTTCGGCATGCTCATCGCGCTGGTATCCTGCCACTTCGGCTTGCGCATCAAGCCCAATACCGAGAGCCTGGGACGCGGCACCACCACCTCGGTGGTCACCGCCATCACCGTGGTGATCCTGGCCGACGCGGTCTTCGCGATCATGTTCAGCGAGGTGGGGTTCTGATGGGCGACATAAAACTCACGCGCAGGACCCAGGCCCTGAACATGAAACCGGACGAAGAGGTCGGCCCGGCCGTGGTGCAGATCACGGGCCTGTGGACCAAGTTCGGCAAAACCGTCGTGCACCAGGACCTCAACCTGGAAATCTATGCCGGCGAAATCCTGACCATCGTGGGCGGCTCCGGCACCGGCAAGACCGTACTGCTGCGCCAGATGCTGGGCCTGGAAAGGCCGTCGCGCGGCTGCGTGCGGGTATTCGGCGAGGACATCAGCGAGGCCGACGCCGAACAGCTGCAGCGCATGCGCAACCACTGGGGCATGTTGTTCCAGCAGGGCGCGCTGTACTCGGCGCTGACGGTGTTCGACAATATCGCCCAGCCGCTGCGCGAACTGCGCGCCCTGCCCGAAGACGTCATTTGCGATGCGGTGCTGCTCAAGATGCACATGGTGGGACTGGGCATCGAGCACGCCAACAAGATGCCGTCCGACCTGTCGGGCGGGATGATCAAGCGCGCCTCGCTGGCGCGCGCGCTGGCGCTCGAGCCGCAACTGCTGTTCCTCGACGAGCCCACCGCCGGGCTCGACCCCGACCTGTCGGACGCCTTCGTGGCGCTGATCCAGTCGCTGCACCGCGAACTGGGCCTGACGGTCGTCATGGTCACCCACGATCTCGACACGCTGTTCGCGCTCTCGACGCGGGTGGCGGTACTGGCTGAAAAACACGTCATCGCGGTCGGACCGACGCGCGATGTACTCGAAGTGGACCATCCGTTCATCAAGCAGTTCTTCCTCGGCGCGCGCGGGCAGCGCGCCCTCGAAGTGCTCGATGAAACCGAAGCCGCGAACGAATCGGAGAAATAAGAATATGGAAAACAGATCACACGCATTAATGACGGGCTTTTTCACGATCGCGCTGCTGGTTGCCACCGTGCTGGCCGCAATCTGGTTTAACCGCGACCGCGTCGAGCGGGTGCCTTACCAGATCGCGACCGTGCAATCGATCCCCGGCCTCAATCCCCAGGCGGCGGTACGCTACCGTGGCCTGGAAGTGGGCAAGGTGGACGCCATCCTGTTCGACAAGGCCACCGCGGGCCAGATTTTGATCAGCCTGTCGGTCGACAAGGAAGCCCCGATCACCAAGACCACTTTCGCCACGCTTGGCTACCAGGGCGTGACGGGGATCGCCTTCATCCAGCTCGACGACGAAAAGGTCGGTTCGCCGCTGCTGGCCAGCGACCCCGAGCACCTGGCGCGCATCCCGCTGCGCCCCGGTTTCCTCGATCAGCTGGAAAAGCGCGGCCTGGTGATCCTCGAGCGCGCCGAAGAAATGACGACCCGTTTCAACGACATGGTCAGCCCGGCCAACCAGAAGGTCATCCTCGGCGCCTTCGACAAGGTCGGCAAGGCGGCCGACGCGGTCGAAGCGCTGCCGAAAAAGCTCGACCCGACCCTGGACCGGCTGCCTGCGCTGGCGGCCAAGGCCGAGCAGAGCCTGGCCTCGTTCAACGAACTGGCCGACAGCGCCAACAAGATGACGCGCAATTTCGACAAGCTGGCCAGCAGCCTGCAAGGTCCGGACGGCCCGATCGTCAAGCTCAACACCACCGTGGAACGGGTCGGCAATTCGCTCGAAGCGGTCACCAGCGAACTTGAGATGCAAACCCTGCCCCACCTGGTGTCGATGACGGACGAAGCGCGCACCTCGCTGCGCGCCGTGCGCCGCACCGCCAACACCTTCAGCGACCGTCCGCAAAGCATCCTGTTCGGCACGCCCAACGGCGCACCCGGACCTGGTGAAGCAGGCTTTGTCGCCCCGACCAAATGAGGAATACCATGACCCTGACACGCCTGCTGCTGGCCGCGGCCACCCTGACGATCGCCGGCTGCGCCAGCGACAAACCGCCATCGAACAGCACCTACGACCTCGGCCCCGCTTTGACGAGCGGCTCCCCGGCCGCCAGCAACGGCGGCGCGGTGGTGGTGACCGACGTCACCGGTTCGGCCGCGCTCGACAACGAGCGCATGTCATACCGGCTCAATTACGCCGATCCGCTGCAGGCGCGCCATTACGCCAACAGCCGCTGGAGCGCGACCCCGCTGCAGATGCTGACCCAGCGCCTGAAAACGCGCATCGCGCAGTCGGGCACCAAGGTGCTGAGCGCGACCGACGCCTCGGGCGGGGTGCCGATCCTGCGCGCCGAAGTGGACGACTTCAGCCACAGCTTCGACGGCGCAGCACAAAGCCACGGCCTGCTGGCGCTGCGCGTGTCGCTGTTCCAGGGCCACAAGCTGATCGACCAAAAGACCTTCAGCCGCAAGAGCGGCGCCGCAAGTGCCGATGCCGCCGGCGGCGCGCGCGCGCTGGCCGCCGCCGCCGACGGCGTGGCCGCCGACATCGTTGCCTGGCTCGCCACGCAGCCCACCCGAGCACAATGAACGAAGTCGTCGTTCCCAGGCGCGAACCGCGCGGCTCGCCCGTATCGCGGGCCGCCCTGATCGCCTACCTGCTGCTGATCGTGTACGCCAGCTGGTTCCCGTTCGCGGGCTGGCGCGGCACCGGGCTGTCGCCAACCAGTTTCCTGACGCTGGCCATGCCGCAGTACTGGACCGTGTTCGATGTCGTCGTCAACGTGGTCGGCTACGTCCCGCTGGGCATGCTGCTGGTGCTGGCGATCTACCCCTGGTTCCGCGGCGTCTGGGCGATCCTGGCCGCGGCCCTGCTCGGCGTGCTGGTGTCGGGCACGATGGAAGCGGTGCAGACTTATCTGCCGAGCCGCGTGCCGTCCAGCCTCGACTTCATGACCAATTCGGCCGGGGCGCTGGTGGGCGCCTTCATCGGGCTGGCCGGGGCGCGCTCCTACCTCAACGAGAGCCGCCTGTACCAGACGCGCCAGCGCTGGTTCGCGCCCCATGCGAGCCAGGGCCTGGTGCTGCTGGCGCTGTGGCCGCTGGCCCAGATCTACCCGCTCGGCTATATGTTCGGACACGGGCAGCTGCTGCCGATCTTTTCCGACTGGCTCTCCAAGTGGCTCGATACCGACATCGACCTGGTGACCATGCTGCGGCCCGGTGCGGCCATGAGTGTGGAGCAGTACTGGCTGTCCGAGACGGTGATCACCGCCTGCGGCATGACCGGCGCCGTGCTCACCATGCTGTGCCTGCTCAACCGGGGTGCGCCGCGCACCCGGCTGATGATCGCCATGGTGGCGGCGGCGCTGCTGGCCAAAGCGCTCTCGAGTTCGCTGCTGTTCACGCCGGACAATGCCTGGGTGTGGATCACGCCGGGGGCACAGGGGGGCTTTTTGATCGGGGTGATCATGCTGGCCGGGCTGGCGTTCGCGCCGCAGGTCGCGCAGCGGCGGCTGGCGGTGGTGACCCTGCTGTTAAGCCTGCTGGTCGTGAACACCATCCCGGTCAACCCGTATTTCTCGGCCACGCTGCAAGGCTGGGTCCAGGGCAAATTCCTCAACTTCAACGGCGCCGCGCAATTCCTGTCGCTGCTGTGGCCGTTTTTTGCCCTGTGGTTCCTGCTGTTACCCTCGCACAAGCTTAACCGCGTCACCGAGCGGCGCGGCTAGCAAGCCCGGGCTTGCAGCGACAGGGTTTAGCAGAACGCGTATCATGGCAACTTCGATTTTCGCAAACAAAAAATCCATGAGCGATACGCCTTTTTTTGAGAAGCACGTTTTCTTTTGCATGAACCAGCGCGAGGATGGCCGCGCCTGCTGCGGCCAGCAGGGCGCGCAGGATGCCCAGCAGCACGCCAAGAAGCGCATCAAGCAGCTCGGTCTGAACGGGCCGGGCAAGATCCGCGTCAACCAGGCCGGCTGCATGGACCGCTGCGAAGAGGGTCCGGTGCTGGTGGTCTATCCCGAAGGCACCTGGTACACCTACGTCGATACCAGCGACATCGACGACATCATCGATTCCCACCTGGTCGGCGGCAAAGTGGTCGACCGCCTCAAAATTTAATGAACAAGAAATCCGAAAAATTCACGCTGGCAGGCGCGGCCGGCAGCATGGAGTGCGTGCTCGATATTCCCGAAACCGCCCCGCGCGGCATCGCCCTGGTCGCCCATCCGCACCCGCTGTACGGCGGCACCATGGACAACAAGGTGGCGGTGTCGCTGGCGCGCACCTTCGTCGCGCTCGGCTACGTGGCCACGCGCTTCAACTTCCGCGGCGTGGGCGCCTCGGCCGGCACCCATGACGGGGGCATCGGCGAGACCGATGACATGCTGCTCATGTTCGAGCACATGCAGGCGCGCTACCCCGGCCTGCCGGTGGCGCTGGCCGGCTTTTCCTTCGGCACCTTCGTGCAGGCCCGATTGCAGCAGCGCCTGCTGGCCGAGGGCCGTCCCGCCGAACGCCTGGTGCTGGTCGGCACCGCCGCCGGCAAATGGCCGATGCCCGACGTGCCCGAGGACAGCATCCTGATCCACGGCGAAGTCGATGACACTATTACCCTGACGCAAGTGCTTGACTGGGCCCGTCCGCAGGACATCCCGGTCATCGTGATCCCCGGCGCCGACCACTTTTTCCACCGCAAACTTGGGCACATCAAGAATCTGGTGATTCAACTGTGGCGCCGTGAGGGCGATCCCGGTCGCTAGGTCTATAATTGGGCGCATTCTTTCTGCAGCCCACCTTTTTGAGTACCCCATTCCATGAAAAAATTTATTGCGGCCTTAGCTGCCAGTCTCCTCGCCCTCTCGGCAGCCGTGGCCCAGACCCTGCCGCCGCCGACCATCGCGGCCCGCTCGTGGCTGCTGCTCGACGCCACCAGCGGCCAGGTCATCGCCTCCCAGGATCCGAACAGCCGCATCGAGCCGGCCTCGCTGACCAAGATCATGACCGCCTACCTGACCTTTGCCGCGATCCGCGAAAAGAAGCTCACGCTGGACCAGATGATCAATGTCTCGGTGCGCGCCTGGAAGGTCGATCCGAGCAGCTCCAAGATGTTCATCGACCCGGCCACGCCAGTCTCGGTCAGCGACCTGCTGCATGGCTTGATGGTTCAGTCGGGCAACGATGCCGCCGTCGCGCTGGCCGAAGCGGTCGCCGGCGAGGAAAGCGCTTTCGTGTTCCTGATGAACAAGGAAGCCCAGCGCATGGGCTTGAAGAACACCAAGTTCGGCAATCCGCACGGCCTGCCCAGCGCCGACAATTTTTCGACTGCGCAAGATTTGTCGATCCTGGCTGCGCGCGTGATCCTCGACTTCCCCGAGTTCTACAAGATCGATTCGGTCAAGAGCTTTACCTACAATAAGATCACCCAGCCCAACCGCAATCGCCTGCTGTGGCTGGACCCGACCGTCGACGGCATGAAGACCGGCCATACCGAAGGCGCCGGCTACGGCATGATCGCCTCGGCGCGCCGCCCCAACGGCAGCATGCAGCGGCGCCTGATTTCGGTCGTGCTGGGCACCACCTCGGACCAGGCCCGCACCCAGGAAAGCCAGAAGCTGCTGAACTGGGGCTTCCAGAACTTCGAGACGGTCAAGCTGTATTCCAAAGGCCAGCCCATCCTCACGCCGGAAATCTGGAAAGGCTCGGCCAGCACCCTCAAGATCGGCTTTGCCAACGATGTGCTGGTGACGGTACCGAAGGGCGTGGCCGGCAAGATGAAGCCCGTGCTCGAACGCAAGGACCCGCTGGTCGCGCCCGTCGCGCTGCACAGCAAGGTCGGCACTCTGAAGATGATGGTGGACGGCAAACCATTGCTGGAGTTGCCGGTGGTGGCGCTGGACGAGGTGTCCCAGGCCAGCATTGTCGGCCGCGCATGGGATTCGATGCGCTTGTGGATTAAATAACCCCAGGTGTCAGACCACGGTGGTTCCGTTGGTGGTCTGGCGCCTCACTATAGATCAAGAAGAAACATGATGACCCTGCCCCCCGATCTGATGTGCCCGCGCACGACCACCAGCAGTGGCGGCCCCGACCTGTCGCGCATCGTGGCCGGCATGTGGCGCATGACGGAATGGGGCATGTCGGTCGAGCAGCGCGTCGCCTTCATCGAGCGCTGCATCGCGCTCGGCGTCACCAGTTTCGACCATGCCGACATCTACGGCGGCTACGGGGTCGAGTCGCTGTTCGGCGACGCGCTGCGCTTGCAGCCGTCGCTGCGCGACCGCATCGAACTCATTTCCAAGTGCGGCATCAAGCTGGTGTCGCCGCAGCGCCCCCAGCACAGCATCCAGCACTACGACACCAGCGCCGCCCACATTAATGCGTCGGTGGAGGAGTCGCTGCGCCAGCTCGGCACCGACCGCCTCGACCTGCTGCTGATTCATCGTCCCGATCCGCTGATGGATTTCGACGAAGTTGCGCGCACCTTCGAGTCGCTGCGCCAGGCCGGCAAGGTGCGCCATTTCGGCGTGTCCAATTTCAGCCGGCACCAGTTCGAGGCGCTCGACAGGCGCATCAAGCTGGCCACCAACCAGGTCGAGTTTTCGCCGCTGCACACCGCGCCGATGTTCGACCAGACCTTCGACGGCATGCAGGACCTGGGCGTGGCGCCGATGATCTGGTCGCCACTGGCCGGCGGGCGCCTGTTCAACGGCGGCGAAGACAATGCCGACAACCTGCGCCTGGTGATCAAGGGCATCGCCGACGAGCTGGGACAGCCCTTCGCCAGCGTGGTGTTTGCCTGGATCATGCAGCTGCCGTCGCGGCCCGTGCCATTGACCGGCACCGGGCGCATCGAAGCGATCGCGGTGGCGGTGGCCGGCACCCAGTTCACGCTGAGCCGCTCGGACTGGTTCAGCATCCTGCGCGCCGCGCGCGGGCATGAAGTGGCGTAAAGCCGATGCCGGACACCCTGAAAATCATCGATGGCACAGCCCTGAGCGTGCTGCAAAAGAAAGACCTGCTGCACCGGCTGGCGCGCATCGAAGGCCAGCTGCGCGGGGTGCAGAAATTGATTGCGCTGGCCGACAAGCCGGCCGATTGCGACGCGGTCGCGCAGCAGATGGCGGCGGCGCGCAAGGCGCTCGACCGCGCCTTCGTTCACCTGCTCACCTCGAGCATCATCACCCAGACCGGCAACGCCGCCGACCTGGCCCAAGCGCAGGCCGCGGCCGCCACGCTGGCGGCCATGCTCGACAAGTTCGCCTGATCAGTCCTCGTAGACCTGGGGCGGCGGCAAGCCGCGCCAGCCCAGCTGCCAGCCAATATTGATCAACAAGGTCACGCTGACGTAAATCACGAAGAACAACACGAAAAAGCGCCACTGCAGCCAGGCCAGCAGGCCGACGCCGGCCGCCATCAGCACGAACAGCAAGGCGCTCTTTGGCTGCTTGGAACTGGGAAAGCGCACGGTCGACACCATCAGCGTACCGACCGCGACGATCAAAAGGATCAGCGCGCCGGCCTGCGCCATGCTTTGCAGCGGCGCCGGCCACGCCACCACCGCCGAGGCCACGCAGGCCGCGCCGGCCGTGATCGGCATGCCGACGAAATAGCGCGGATCGGTGCGCCCGACGTTGACGTTGAAGCGCGCCAGCCGCAGTGCCCCGCAAGCGACGAAGATGAAGCAGGCCAGGCCGCCGATCCGCAGCAGGGTCGGGTGCGCAGGACCGAGCTGGGTAAAGCCGTAGCAGTACAACAGCATTGCCGGCGCGCAGCCGAAGTTCATCACGTCGGCGATCGAGTCGAGCTGCATGCCGAATGCCGACGCCGTTTTGGTCAGGCGCGCCACGTAGCCGTCCAGCGCGTCGAACACGCCGGCCAGCACCAGCAAAATCGCCGCCATCCGGTAGTCGGACGCGTCGCCGATGCGCGCATTGTCCACCGACAGCACGATACTGCCGAAGCCGCAGGCGATCGACAGCAGCGTGACGAAGCTGGGAAGGGCAAACTTGGCGCGCGCGAGGCGCTGCTGGCGGGTCGGTTTCAAATGGTTTCGCAGTCGGCGTTATGGGGTTCACATCAATGTTGGCATTTTACAGCCTAGATCAACGCGCGGTCGTTTCAGGCCGACAAACAAATCTCACCAATTCGCGTTTACGACTAGAATGAATTCTTAAGCGATTTTTCTGTCGGAGAAAGCCATGAGCATATTGCAACGCTGTCAAAAAGGGTCTGCCGCCGTCATCGCTGCATGCTTCCTGGCGGCGTGCGGCGGCGGTGGTGGCAGCGTCAGCAATACGACGCCGGCCCCGGCCGAACCGGTCGCGCCCGGCTCGCCTGCGGTCACCGGCAATGTGGCAACCGACGGCGTCAACTGGATCAATTTCCGCCGCTCTCAGGCCGGCTTGTCCGTGCTAGCCAGGACGGCGCTGATCGATAGCGCGACCTTTAACCATTCGGAATACCAGCGCGCCAATAATACGGTCGCCCACGACGAGATCGCCGGGCGCCCGGGCTTTACCGGCGTCACGCCGCTGGAACGGCTGCAGCACGTGGGCTACTTCTTTACCGGCGGCTATGCCTATGGCGAAGTCATTTCCGGCGCCACCAGCAGCTCCGGCCAGTTCCTGGCCGAGGAATTGATCACCGCGATCTTCCACCGCTTCGTGATCTTCGAACCCAAGTTCAAGGAAGTGGGCGGCGGTTCGGCGGTGAATGGCTCGGGCTACACCTACTTCACGACCAATTTCACGGCCAACAACGGCTTTGGCACCGGGCTCGGCGCCGGGCAGCTTGTCAGCTGGCCGGTCAACGGCCAGACCGGCGTGACGCGCGATTTCCGCAGCGATTTCGAATCGCCCGATCCGGTTCCGGGCATCGACCTGGTCGGCTACCCGGTTAGCGTGCATGGCGACATCAATGTGACATTGAACGTCACGAGTTTTACGATCAAGCCGCGCGGCGGCGCCAACATGAATGTACAACTGCTGGCGGCCAACAATCCAGGCGACGTCCATACGCCGTCGTCGGCCGCGGCCATCGTTCCGCTGACGGTGCTGGCCGCCTCCACCACGTACGACGTGAGCTTTTCGGGGACCAGCAACGGTACCGCCATCAGCAAAACCTGGTCGTTTACGACCAAACCCTAGCGTGGCGGGAAGCAAAAACAAAAGTCTGCTATCGTTGGGGCCATCGTCCCCATCGCGACAGCCCATGACTTCACGAGACAACCCGCTGGTAGCGATCGAGCTGCGCGCCGACCCGGTGACGCGCGATACGATCGACGTTAACGATGGCATCGAACGGGTGATGGGCAACCGCGATCTGTACGCCCGCATGCTGCGCCGCTTTCGCAGCGACTACCAGGACGGCGTGCTGCCGATCCGCACCGCGCTCGGCAACGGCGACACGGCGCTGGCGCACCGCATGATCCACACCATCAAGGGCGCGTCCGGCATGATAGGCGCGCACCGCTTGCATGCGCGTGCCTGCCAGCTCGAGGAAGCCATCCGCACCAACGCCGCCGACCAGCGCGAAACGCTGGCGTCGCTGACGCCGGAATTCGAGAAGGTGCTGCATTTGCTTGATGTTTTACTCGACGGCAGCCCGCCAACGGGCGTGTCGGTGCATGTGCCGCAGCGCGCGCTGCTGGGCGACGCGGCGCTGCTGGCGCGCCTGATCGAATTGCTCAGCAACGGCGACGGCGCGGCGGTCGACCTGATCGAAGAATCAGGGGCGAGCCTGCGGGTCATTCTCGGTGAAGCGGCGTTGGAACGGGTGGCGGCGGCGGTGAACGGCTTCAGGTACGTGGAAGCGCTCGACGCGCTCGGAGAAACGGACTACGGTGCGGGCATCTAGGGCAGCTTAACGGGGCGGATTGGCAATCGCGTCGGCGGTAAATTCTTTTTCCTCATCGAAGGCGTCAGCACATTCCTTGCCGCAAAACCGGCGCACGCTGTCCAGCGGCTTCTCGCAATACCAGCAGGAACCTTTTGCCGGCAGACTCTGCCGGGTGCGGGCCGGCGACGCGTCGGCGGGCACCTGATTTTCCTGCAAACTTTCCTGTATGGTACCCAAGATTCACCCCCAAGCAATGGCAGCACATCAAAGTCTTACAGCAAGATTACGATAGTGGAATACTAGGCATATGATAAATCGCAAACTCGGGGGCCGCGACCTGGAATCTCCGAGTTTGCCCGGAAAAACACGGCGCCGCAATGCTGTAATTCTGGACAGTTGTTGCCGTGCGACAACCAAAATCGCGAATGTCTAGTTGGCCGGTTCGAGCGCGACGCGCAGGCCGCGGGCGGTGGTGGTAATGCGGGTCGGGACAAGCTGGACGCCGCCGTAGCGCAGGTCTTCGGGGCGGAAACGGTAGAGCGGCACGTCGGCGACGACATTGTTCATCAGCAGGTTGGCGATCTTGGTCAGGCGGCGGCTGTCGTCCACGCCGTCGATGGCGAAGCGGTCCACGCGCGGATCGGCCATCAGCACCGCGCTGCGCTGCGGATCGATGTACAGCCGGCCCGACAAAGTGAGTGTGCCGCGCCAGGACTTGTGCAGGAAGGGCGGCGCGGCCAGCGCATCGAGCGACAGCGCGACGCGGCCGTCATCGGGCAGCATGCTCAGTTGCGGGCGGCTCAGCTCGATCTCGAACAGTTCGAGTGCCGGGTTGTTCATGGGGAAACGGCGATCCAGTCCGCTTTGCAATTTACTCAGCGGAAGTTCGACCTCGCGCGGGCCGAGCAGGCTGGCGCACGAGGCCAGCAGGGTGCAGGCCAGCGCCAGCATGGGGCAGTGTTTGACAAGCTTTAGCATGCGAAAAGCGTAACACAGTTCAGCCGCAGGCCCGCGCACGGGCCAGCAGCAGTTCGCGTTCGCGCAGGTTGTTGGTCAGCCCGGCGGCACGCTCGAATTCGGCGCGCGCTTCTTCCTTGCGCTCCAGCCTGGCGAGCAGGTCGCCGCGCACGCTCGGCAGCAGATGGTAGTGCCTGAGCGAGGCTTCCGCCCCCAGCCGGTCGACCAGTTCCAGCCCGGCCGCCGGACCGTAAGCCATCGACAGCACCACCGCGCGGTTCAGTTCCACAATCGGCGACGGCGCCAGCTGGGCCAGCGCATCGTACAGCGCCGAGATACGCAGCCAGTCGGTCTGCTCGGGGGTCCTGGCGCGCGCGTGGCAGGCCGCTATGGCCGCCTGCAGCGCATACGGACCCAATCCCTGGCCCAGCTGCGCGGCGCGCTCCAGGGCCGCAAAACCACGCCGTATCAGCAGCTGGTCCCAGCGCGCCCGGTCCTGCTCGAGCAGCAGCACCGGTTCGCCGTTCGGGCCCACGCGGGCGCGGGCGCGCGAGGATTGGATTTCCATCAGCGCGACCAGGCCGTGCACCTCCGGCTCTAGCGGCGCCAGCTCGGCCAGCACGCGGCCCAGCCGCAGCGCCTCTTCGCACAGCTTGGGCCGCAGCCAGTCGCTGCCGGCGCTGGCCGAATAGCCCTCGTTGAAGATCAGGTAGATCACTTGCAGCACCGACGCCAGGCGCGCGCCAAGCTCGCCGGCCGGCGGCACCTCGAACGGCACGCGCGCCTCGGACAGGGTGCGCTTGGCGCGCACGATGCGCTGCGCCACGGTGGCCTCGGACACCAAAAAGGCGCGCGCGATTTCGTCGGTGGTGAGCCCGCCCAGCAGGCGCAGGGTGAGCGCGGCGCGCGCCTCGGTCGACAGCACCGGATGGCAGGCGATGAACATCAGGCGCAGCAGGTCGTCGCCGATATCGTCGTCGAGAATGGCGTCGAGGTCGGGCGCGGCATCCTGCAGCTGGGTCTCGATTTCCCAGGTCAGCGCCGCCTCCTTGGATTGATGCTGGCGCAGGTGGCGCAGATGGTCGAGGGCGCGGTTCTTTGCCACGGCCATCAGCCAGGCCGCCGGGTTGTTGGGCACGCCGGCCGCCGGCCAGCGTTCGAGCGCGCTGACCATCGCGTCCTGCGCCATTTCCTCGGCCAGGCCGACGTCGCGCAGCATGCGCGCCAGCGCGCCGATGATGCGCGCCGATTCCATCCGCCATACGGCTTCGGCAACCCGCCCGGCGTCAGCCACGCTCATTGTCAGGCGGTGAAATGGGCGCGCATGCCCGCTTCGAGCTGCTCGGCGCGGATGCGCTGTTCGGCCGCCTGGAGGTCCGGCGTGAAACCGGCGATGTCTTGCGAGGTCTCGAACAGTTCGCGGATTTCCACTTCCACGTTCGGACCGGTCGGATAGGGATTGCGCTTGGCCCAGGCCAGCGCATCTTCCAGGGCGGGCACGCGGATCAGCCAGAAGCCGGCGATCATTTCCTTGATCTCGGTGAAGGGGCCGTCGACCACCGAGAACGCCCCCTCGGCCACCTTGACGCGGGCCCCGCGCGCACTGCCGCGCAAGCCGTCGGCGGCCAGCAGCACGCCGGCCTTCGCTTCAACGGCGTTGTGAGCGTCGAGGGTATCGAGCATGTGCTGCGGGACCGGCACTTCGGCGTCGAGCGCGGCGCTGTTGCGCAGCAGGATGGCAAAGCGCTTGCCTTGAGGATCAGGCACATTGGCGGCAATGACCTGTGCGCAGCCGCCAGGGCAGCCGCTTTCGCGGATTTCAAGTTCGACTGGATGGCCGGTGGCGGGCCAGCGTTTGAGCCACGCCACCGCATCGTCTTTGCTGGGGACGTCGATGATGGCGAAGCCGGCGATCATGTCGGCGGGGTCGGGGAACGGTCCCTCGGTGACATGGGCCTGGCCATCGGCGAGCGTCAGGCGCAGCGCACTGTCGCTCGATTTGAAGGTGGCCAGCAGAAGCGCCGATTCTTCCGGTGACAGGCGGGCCGACTCGGACAGCTGGTCGGCGCGCCGCAGTATCATGAATTGCATTGTTTGCTCCATTGCGAGTTTGCAATGAATCCCCGAAAAACGGGGATCCCCATTGCGTTACTGCCTAGCTTCGATCTGCGCCCGCAGGCGCTCTTCCTGCTCGCGCAGTTCGGGCGTGAACTCGGCGCCGAAATCGTCAGCTTCGAACACCTGGCGAATTTCGATCTCGGAGTCGCTTTCCATCGGGTTGGGACAACGCTTCATCCACTCGATGGCCTCTTGCTTCGACTTGACATCAATCAACCAGAAGCCGGCGACCAGCTCCTTGGTCTCGGCAAACGGGCCGTCGACGACGGTGCGCTTGTCGCCCGAAAACTGGATGCGCGCGCCCTTCGAACTCGGATGCAAGCCCTCGCCGGCGAGCATGACGCCGGCCTTGACCAGCTCCTCGTTGAACTTGCCCATGTCGGCGAGCAGCTTCTCGCTCGGCATCTTGCCAGCTTCGGACTCCGGGCTGGCTTTGACTATGACCATGAATCGCATCGCAGCCTCCCTTATTGCGCCGCGGCGCCGCCGCACTCGCCCATCTTCGCCATTTCAGCCTTCATTTCTTCCGGCGTGGCATCCTTGACGTGGGTGGCGATCGACCAGCTGTGGCCGAACGGATCGGTCAGCACGCCGTAGCGGTCGCCCCAGAACATGTCGGCCGGCGGCATCTTGGCGGTGGCGCCTTCGGCGACGGCCTTGGCAAAGACCGCATCGACGTCCTTGACGTACATGTGGATGGTGACCGGACTGCCGCCCAGCATGGTCGGGCCGAGCGCGCCCCAGTCCTTGTTTTCTTCCATCAGCATCAGGGCCGAATCGCCGATCCGGACCATGCCGTGCATCAGCCTGCCGTCCTCGGTCATCATGGTGGCCTCGCCGGTGGCGCCAAACGCGCGCTTGTAAAAATCGATGGCCTTAAGGGCATCGGCGCAGACCAGGTGCGGGGTCAGGGTGTGCATGTCTTCTGGAATTGGTTGAACTTTCGTGCTCATGGTGATCTCCTTGTGTAAGTTAGCCAAGCAAAGGTTTATTCAGTTCAGTACGCCAGCTTGCCGGGTCGGGATCCGACTCCGGCCCGCTGGCATAGACTTCCCACAAATCGGGCGCAGTGGCATGCCCTTCGGCTTCCAGCCAGCCCTTGAATTCGCCCCATGCGCCGTGCAGACCGCTGTAGTTTCCGTGAAACACCGTGCGCGCGACACGGCCGCCCGGCTGCTCGCCCGCCTTCACCCGGCCAGCCGGGGTAAACGGTCCGGACACGGGCACGCCGACATCGAAATCGAAGGTCTCCGCGGTGATGGCGTAGTGGTGCGCGAATACAGGTCCGGCCGGACTGAGCCCCTGCGCCTGGACCGCCGCAAGTACGTCGTCGATGGCAGGCCCCATGACGGACTGGATTTCCGAGCGCGCAATAGCCAGGCGGATGACGGCGGCTGGTTGCGCTTCGGCATGCGTGATGTGCGGCGTTGCTATCATGAGCATCTCTCCTGAAAAGTGGGTTGCTATGACTACGACGTTGCGGCGACGCGAAAATCGACAGGATGACAAAAATATTTTTGCGATGTTGAACAGGACGAAAGGCAACTATAACGCATCGCCCAGCGGCGAGGTGCGCGCTCGGCCTGTTCAGCTGTCGTTGTGGCTGCCGGGGTAGCGCGGAAGGCCATCGCCCAGCGTGAGCCACGGGATCTGGCTGCGGGTAAAGATGTGCACCTGGAGAGGAAGCTCGGCCGGCGCATCGAGGCTGCAGGTCGTGACGTCGATCTCGCCCGGCGAGCCATCGTCGGCAAAAGTGAGCTGGGTGCCGCAAGCGGGACAAAAGGTCCTGCAGGCGTGGCCGCTGGAGCGGAAGCGGGTTGGCTGTCCCGAGATGAACTTGAAAGCCCGGGCAGGCACGGTGAACCAGGCCACGCACGGCGCGCCGCTGGTGCCGCGGCACATGGTGCAGTGGCACATGGCCTGGCTGCTCACGGGGCCGGAAGCCTCATAACGGACTGCGCCGCAAAAACATCCACCTGTCAACATGATTTCTCCTCCTGAATGAACCAGTTGGACAATTAGCGGCGAAGTTTTACTCTTTGGACGCTCAGCATAAATTCAGGTCTGACCTGATATTTGCAATTCAGGTCTGACCTGATATTTGCTTTTCAGGTCTGACCTGATATTTGCGGCATGATATTTGAATGTCCACCACGCCCACCCCGAACTTACTTCTGGGCCAGCGCTGCAGCCGGCTTGTAGCTGATCACGAGCTTGCTGATGGCCGTCATCATGACCAGCTCGTCGACAGGCACGCGTTGATACTTCGCCTCGTCAGCGGAACGCACCAGGTCCACGGTGGCGCGGCCGATTTCATTGTCGAGGTTGTCGAGCATCAGCACCCGCAGCTTGCCTGTTGCATCCGCATCGGCCACCACATACAGGTCCAGCCCCTGGGTCCTCTTTTTGCCCTCTTCTCCAGCCGGCGCATCCTGCACCTTGGTGATTTTCAAGCCTGCCTTGGTGACCGTGTCGTCGGCAGCGATGCTGCGGCCCGTGGTCTTGCCCACGCCTTTTTCGAGACCCTTGACGACCGTGCCGATGCCGGTGGTGACCGCCTCGCCCGCCTGGCCGCCCTTTTTCTCCATCGCGTCGCCGATACCCTTGGCAATGTCGATCTTTTCGGTCGCCAGGGCAGCGCCCTTCTCTTCAGCGGTCCTGCGGTCGCAGCCGGACAGTGCGCCCAGGGCGATCAGGCCTGATACCAGGCAAAGTGTATGGAAATGTTGGCTTTTCAATGGGGGCTCCTGGGCATTCGGTTGCAATGGAAAATGCTCCATTGTTAATCTTGACATAATTGCAGCAGTATGACTCGAAAGTAACTACAAATCAATGTATCTTCAGCCGGACATGATTTGCAAACCGAGGAAACCGAGGTCGACATCGAAAGTGTTCGCGCGCACGTCGACGAGATTCAGGCGCGATTGAAAAGGGGCCGCAGGTCGGCGCCATCGGCAACCGGCGCGCCGTGGTAGTGCACATTGTCCTGATCGACGTTGCCGCCCTTGTCGGCCCACACCTTGTTTTCGACAAATTGCCGGTTGCAGCCGGGGCAGCCCAACAGCAGAGTTTCGACGCGGTGCGCGCCACGCCCGGGCGTTTCCGACCCGAGCAGGCCGATGAATTCCGGGCTCCCGACGGCGCTTGCGGAGATGGCCTGAAAGTGGCACAGCGCATGACCCGCGTCGTCGAAAAATGTCTCCACCCTGTGCAGCAGTTGCAGATACAGGCTGCAGGTTTCGCAATACTGCTTCATGCGCAGCAAGCAATACACCGTGATGCTTGCGCTGAGCAGGCCAAGAAACTGGATCACCGCCAGCGGGTAGGCAAAGCCGCCGAGTTCGCTTTCTTCCTCCTGCGCGCGCAGCCCGAAGTCCCTGCTGTGCGTACTGGTCAGGCTGGCATCGAGGAACTGGAAGAACGACCGCGCCTCGCCGCTGCCGTCGTCGTAGGCGCTCAGGTAGCCAAGGAAATAGATCAGGATCTGCGTGAACGCGGCAAGCGCGACCATGTGGGCCATCAAGGCGGACGACGGGCTGCGCCGCAGCACCAGCGCGCCGGCGTAGAAACCCGAGGCGCCGATCAGGCCCACGCACATGGCGCCGGCGGGCAGCACATACCAAACAGTCAGGGCGAAGACATTCAGGTCGGTGAGGTTGTCCAGGCCCACGTTCGCCAGTGCCGCAAGGACCGACGTGGCAATGCCGCACAGCGTCAGGCCAAGGTATCCCTTGCGGCTTGCGGACATCGCTTATTTGGGCCTGTAGGTGCTGGAGATGGCTGTTATCTTCGGCATGTGCGCTTTGAGCGCCGCCTGGGCCCGAATCAGCAATGCGGCGTTGGCCGCAGTGGCAAGCCGCTTCGGCGCGCCCCAAAATGACGGGCCCATTTTTTCAGCGCCTGCCATGAAGGTCAGTTTTTGTTCGGGCGGCAGGCCGTCCAACTTCGCCTTGAAACGTTCCTTCGCGCCGGCCAGCTTGTTGATCCAGCTGTCCCGTATTTCTTTCTGTGCGCCGTCGAGCGAAGGGAACGGCGGCTTGTCCATGCCATCCAGCCAGCCACTGCAGGCCGCGCTGTCCATAATGTCCGTCCAATAAAGACGACCCGCCGGTGTCGAAAAGAAGGTGGCGAAATAGCGTGCATCTTCCACGCTCCAGCGCTCGGCGCCCTCTTTGAGCGCCGCCTTCGCATCGAAGGGGAAGAACGGTCCGAGCTTGCGTTCATCCTCGGCCAGCGCCGTCACGACAATGGCGCGAACCCGGTCGTAGTTCTCGTTTCCGGCCGACCAGGCCTGATCGTACTTCAGGGAAGCGCGCAGGCCGTCGAGGATCAGGTCAGGCGCCGCCAGCCTCATCTGCTGGCTGAACAAATTCAGGGCGGCATCGGCGCAAGGCAGCGGCGCGGTGGCGATGATCTTGTCGATCTGCTGCGCGCGCTCGTCGGCGCGGGCGGCCAGTGGCGAAATCAGACAAAGGCCCAGGGACCAGGCGAGGAGGAGACGCGATGCAGGTTTCATTGATGCCCTTTCAGGGAATGGATGATCGCGTAAGCCATGCTGCGGGCTTCGGGCGAGTCGTAATGGACGGAAAGCTGCACATAGCCGGTCTGCGAAATGACATGGGCGGAAATCGCCCGGCCGTCGGGTTCGTCGTCGGCCAGTTCGTAGCTCAGCCTGAGGAGTGCGTCGCCGCGCTCGATCTGCTCGTCGCTGCGGGCCGGATCGGCATCGTTCAGGAGCCGGACCAGTTGGTCTTCCGGCGGCACCCTGGCGTCGTTATTCCAGATATTGATCCAGAAGGTCAGCTCCGGCATCCACAGCACCATGCTGCCGTCTTCGATGCGGCGGTTGAATTGGACCGGTAGCGTGAGCGTCCAGTCCTTGGTCAGGGCGTAGGCGCCTGAGACGACGGGGAAATCCGGGTGCAAGCTCATTGGGCTATCGTCATTATGGTGGCTAGTTCGCAGGGGCGCCCGCAGCTTCCCCAGAAGCCGCTTTGCGAAGCGCTGCGCATCCGGCTTTTCATAAACGCCATGGCTTCCTGGTTGGACTGGGCCCCAACCTGACCAGGCCGATGGCAAATACCAAAATCCATTTGTACAAGATAGACTCCATTAGATTATTTGCCGATGCAAAAGCGGCTGAAAATGACACCCAAGAGGTCATCGGACGAGAACTGCCCGGTTATGCCCGACAGCTGCAGCTGCGCCAGGCGCAGCTCTTCGGCGAACAGGTCCAGCGACTGGTCGTCCTGGGCCGCGTGCGCGCCTGCCATCTGCAGATGCTTGCGGGCCGAGCGCAGCGCGATCAAATGCCGTTCGCGCGCCAGGAACAGCGACTCGCCGGTCTGCTGCCAGCCTGCGATGCGCAGCAGTTCGGCGCGCAGCAGGTCGATGCCGGTGTGCTCGCTGGCCGACAAATACACGTTGGTGGCGTCGTCCTGCGGATCGACCGAAGGCTTGTGTCCTGACAGGTCGATCTTGTTCCACACGCGGATGACCGGGATCCCTTGCGGGAAGGCGGCCACGATGTTCTCGTCGGCCAGCATGGGGCCGTGGTCGGCGTCGAGCAGGTGCATGATCACGTCGGCCTTGCCCACTTCGCCCCAGGTGCGCTCGATGCCGATGCGCTCAACCACGTCGACGGCGTCGTCGATGACGCGAATGCCGGCCGTATCGATGATGTTGAGCGGGATGCCTTCGATCTGGATCGTTTCGCTGACCTTGTCGCGGGTGGTGCCGGCAATCGGCGTCACGATGGCCACGTCGGCCCCGGCCAGCGCATTCAGGAGCGAGGACTTGCCGACATTGGGCTGGCCGACCAGCACCACGTTCAGGCCTTCGCGCAGCAGCGCGCCCTGGGCCGCCTGCTGGAATACCGCTTCGAGCGAATCGACGATGACGGCCAGCTGGCCGCGCGCGTTCGATTTTTCGAGGAAGTCGATTTCCTCTTCCGGGAAGTCGAGCGTGGCCTCGACCAGCATGCGCAGATTGGTGGTTTGCTCGACCAGCGTGTGGATGGTTTTGGAAAAAGCGCCCGACAGCGACTGCGTGGCCGAACGGGCGGCCGCCTCGGTGGAGGCGTCGATCAGGTCGGCCACCGCTTCGGCCTGGGCCAGGTCCAGCTTGTCGTTGAGGTAAGCGCGGCGTGTGAATTCGCCGGGTTCGGCCAGGCGCAGGCCGATGCCGGCGCCGGCTTCGAGCACGCGCGCGAGCAGCATTTGCAGTACCACGGGGCCGCCGTGGCCCTGCAGTTCAAGCACGTCCTCGCCCGTGTAGGAGCGCGGGCCGCTGAAGTAGATGGCGATGCCCTGGTCGATGATGCTGCCGTCTTCATTTTTGAACGACAGGTAGGTGGCATGGCGCGGGCGCAGCTTTTCATCGGGGAAGAGTGCCGTCATCAGCGGCGCCAGCGACTTGCCGGAGGCACGCACGACGCCGATACCGCCACGGCCCGGGGCGGTGGCGGTTGCGGCGATGGGGGAAGTGTCGAGTTTCATTGGTCGATTGTAGTTTATCTGCGCACTAAAGGAAAAAGCCCGTGCGGGCACGGGCTTTTTCTGTATCGCGCTGCGGCTTACTTCTTCGTTGCCGCTGCCGCGTCTTCAAACTTCTTGGTGATCACCCACTGCTGTGCAATCGACAGGATGTTGTTCACTACCCAGTACAGCACCAGGCCGGACGGGAAGAACACGAACATCACCGAGAACGCCAGCGGCATGAACAACATCATCTTGGCCTGCACCGGATCGGCAGGCGCCGGATTGAGCTTGGTGGTGATGTACATCGAGATCGCGTACAGCACCGGCAGGATGTAGTACGGGTCCGGCGCGGTCAGGTCGGTGATCCAGCCCACCCACGGTGCGCCGCGCATTTCGGCCGAGGCCTGCAGCACCCAGTACAGGGCGATGAAGACCGGCATCTGCACCAGGATCGGCAGGCAGCCGCCCAGCGGATTGATTTTCTCGGTCTTGTACAGCTCCATGGTGGCCTGGTTCATCTTGGCCGGGTCGCCTTTGTATTTTTCGCGGATCGCCTGCATCTTCGGCGTTACCACCTTGATGCGCGCCATGCTCTTGTAGCCGGCAGCCGACAGCGGGAAGAACAGCAGCTTGATCAGGATCGTGAAGGCGATGATGGTCCAGCCCCAGTTGCCGAGCACGTTGTGGATCTGGTCCATGACCCAGAAAATCGGCTGGGCGATCATGCGCAGTGCGCCGTAATCCTTGACCAGTTCCAGGCCCGGAGCGATCTTCTCGAGCTTCTTTTCATCCTGCGGGCCCGAATACAGGCGCACGTCGGAGCTGACCGTGGCGCCCGGAGCGACCGAGCCCAAGGGGAGCTTGGTGTTAATCGAGTACAGGTTCGGCGTTGGTTCCTTGAGCGTCAGGATCTCGCGCGGCACGCCTTGCGGCGGCAGGAAAGCGGACACGAAATAGTGCTGCGAAATAGCGATCCAGCCGTCGTTGGCCTTCTCGGTATGCTCGGCTTTGCCCTTCTTCTCGATGTCCTCGAACTTCAGCTTCTCGTAGTTCTTGACGGAGGTGTACATGGTCGGGCCGGTGTAGCTCGACGTGAAGTAGGATTCGCCTTCCGGCTTGTTGCCGTGGTGTTGCAATTGCAGGTACAGCAGCGGGCTCACCGGAGCGGTTCCAACGTTGGTCACGTCGTGGCGCATGCCGATCAGGTACTCGCCGCGCTTGAAGGTAAAGGTCTTGACCAGTTTGACGTCGCCCTGGACCGCCTCGAGCACGAGCTGGATTTCATTGGCGCTGTCGAGCGCGCGCGGGCCCGGCTTGGCCACGAATGCCGTATTGTGGTTCGGCAGGACAGGGCCGGCAACCGAGTTGACCAGGCCGGTCTGTGCGACGTAGGTGCCTTTGGCATTCACATCGAACAGCACCTGATGCTTTTTCGGGTCGATCGCATCATGGAACTTGAGCAGCTCGAGGCGCTTGATCACGCCGCCCGCGGTGTCGATGTCGACCTTGAACACGTCGGTGGTGATAGTGACGATTTCAGTCTTGATCGGGGCCGGTGCCGCTGGCACGCCCGGCACGGCGGCCGCAGGCGTGGCGAGCACGCCGGAGGACGCGCCCGGCTTGGCCGGCGCCGGTGCGACAGCAGCAGGCGGCGCAGTGGAGAACATGGACGAGTTACCGTTCGCCACCATCCACTGGTTCCAGAGGATGACGAGCGTGACGGAAAACACGATCCACAGGATGCTACGTTTATTGATTTCCATTGGCGTATTGGTCAGGAGTGGTTGCAGCCGCATGCGGCAGAAGATGAATTCTTGTGTTGGACGGGCGGCACGGGGTCGGCGCCGCCTTCGTTCCAGGGGTGGCAGCGGCACACGCGGCGCGCCGCGAGCCAGCTACCGCGTCCGGCGCCATGGGTGCGGATCGCTTCGATCGCATAGTTGGAGCAGGACGGATAAAAACGGCAATTCTGGCCGAGCATTGGCGACAGCAATAGCTGGTAGGCGCGCAGGATCCATACCAGCAGCTTGTTCACGATGCCGCTTTCGGCGCCTGGGATGAAAACAGGCGCGCAATTTCAGCGCGCAGAACAGCCTTGAGCGCGGCATTGGTGGCCGGGCCTTGCTTGGTGTTGACCGGACGCGCCAGGCGCACGATGCAATCGATGGCCGGCAGGCTGGAAACGCGGAACAGCTCGCGCGTGACCCGCTTGATCGTGTTGCGCGTCACGGCGCGCGGCGCAAAGCGCTTGGCCACAACGACGCCCAGCCGCGCATGCGGCAATTCGTTCGAGCGGGTGTAGAGCACGAAGTGCGCCGATTTTTGAGCAGGACGCAAACGAAAAACGGATGAAAATTCATCCGTTTTAACGATACGCCGAACGCGCGCGAAGTCGTGAGAACCTTCGCTAGTCATAGCCAACCGCGATCCAGCAGTAGGTGCCAGACTTATACAGCCAGGCGTTTGCGACCCTTGGCGCGGCGTGCGTTGAGCACATCGCGACCGCCACGGGTAGCCATACGTGCGCGGAAGCCGTGCGTGCGCTTGCGACGAACGACGGAAGGTTGGTAAGTACGTTTCATGGTGGTCTCGCTTAAAGCAAAATAAAATGCAAAATCGGGTCTGACGTCCCGTCAGTCTCTTTTACCCGCTAAGCCAAACCAACAAGCCACTAAAAGGCTCATTTGCACGGAGTACGGGCGGGGAACCCTGAATTAGACACGATTTCGAGTCCGCTTGTCAAGGAGTGGGTGGGTTTGGAGGGCAAAAAACCCCTAGTGTCCTCGCTTTCGCAAGGACGATGTGGGGCAATTTCCACTACATCGTCCTTGCGAAGGCGAGGACCCATGTTCAGCGCACAGTTACAATTTACACCACACTTCCCACAGAAAATAACGTTCGTGCCTGTGGATAACTCTGGCCGTCGCGGGTAGAATAGCGTGTTACGTGTGGCGAACCGCTCGCATCGAACCGCCCCTCCACACCTTATTCAGACAGACGATTCATGGAAAATTTCTGGCAGACCTGTTCCGCGCAGTTGGAACTTGAGCTGACACCGCAACAATTCAGTGCGTGGATCAAACCGCTTATCGCCCTCGACTACGAAGACGGCAAGCTGCGCATTGCTGCGCCTAATCGATTCAAGCTGGACTGGGTCAAGACGCAATTCGCCAGCCGCATCACCGAACTGGCCTGCCAGTTCTGGGAAGCGCCGACCGAAGTGCAGTTCGTGCTCGATCCGCGCAATGCGCTGCCCAAAAAGCCGGTCGCGCCGCACCCTGCGCCAAACGACGGCCCGATGCCGGGCACGATCAACAACCACGTCAGCAGCAACGAGTCGCAGCCAGGCACGCCGGAGATGTTCAACATCGGTAACCCGCCACGGCGCGAGCAAAGCCGCGTGAACACCGAACTGACCTTCGACAGCTTCGTGACCGGCAAGGCCAACCAGCTGGCGCGCGCCGCCGCTATCCAGGTGGCCAACAACCCGGGCGTGTCGTACAACCCGCTGTTCTTCTACGGCGGCGTGGGCCTGGGTAAAACCCACTTGATCCATGCGATCGGCAACCAGGTGATGGCCGACCAGCCGGGCGCGCGTATCCGCTACATCCACGCCGAGCAGTATGTGCGCGACGTGGTGACGGCCTACCAGCGCAAGGGCTTTGACGATTTCAAGCATTACTACCATTCGCTGGACATGTTGCTGATCGATGATATCCAGTTCTTTGGCGGGAAAAGCCGCACGCAGGAAGAGTTTTTCTATGCGTTCGAAGCACTGATCGCTGCCAAGAAGCAGATCATCATCACCAGCGATACGTATCCAAAAGAGATTACCGGCATGGACGACCGCCTGATCTCGCGTTTCGATTCCGGCCTGACGGTGGCGATCGAGCCGCCGGAGCTGGAAATGCGCGTGGCGATTCTGCTGAAAAAAGCGCAGTCGGAAGGCGTGACCTTCTCCGACGACGTGGCCTTCTTCGTGGCCAAGCACTTGCGCTCGAACGTGCGCGAGCTCGAAGGCGCGCTGCGCAAGATCCTGGCGTACTCGCGTTTTCACGGCAAGGACATCACGATCGATGTGGTGAAGGAAGCGCTGAAGGATTTGCTGTCGGTGCAGAACCGCCAGATTTCGGTCGAGAACATCCAGAAGACGGTGGCCGATTTCTTCAGCATCAAGGTGGCGGACATGTACTCGAAGCGCCGGCCGGCCAATATTGCCCGACCGCGCCAGATTGCGATGTACCTGGCCAAGGAATTGACGCAGAAGAGTTTGCCTGAAATTGGCGAGCTGTTCGGCGGACGCGATCACACGACGGTGCTGCACGCCGTGCGCAAGATTGCATTGGACCGGACCAAGAATCCGGAGTGCAACCATGAGCTGCACGTGCTGGAGCAGACCCTGAAGGGGTAAATGGAAGAGCTAGGGTGTTTTCTGGCAAAATATAGTGTTAGCAGCAAGGTTACATGGAGGATTGCACTGCGTTTATCCGCCCTACGCGGCGCGGGTCCGTAGGGCGGATAAGCGTAGCGCAATCCTCCGCCAAGCTCCGCAAAGCCTGAATTAATAGCATTTTTGACAACCTACCGAGGATTACTTATGCAATTGGTCAAAACCACCCGAGATACCCTTCTCCGGCCACTGCAGATCGTGAGCGGTATTGTCGAGCGTCGGCACACTATGCCGATTCTGGCCAATATCCTCATCCGCAAGGACGGCGAAAGCGTCTCATTCCTGTCGACCGACACTGAAGTGCAGATCACCACGCACGCGAAAATCGGTGCGGGCGCCGACGTTGCCGGCACCACCGTGGCCGCGCGCAAGCTGCTGGACATTTTGCGCGCGCTGCCCGAGTCGGGCGACGTGACGATGACCTTGCTGAACAAGCGCCTGACGGTACAGACCGGCAAGTCGCGCTTCGCGCTGCAGACGCTGGACGCGGCCGAGTTTCCTACGGTCGCCGTGGCCGAGACCTTCAACGCCACCGTAACCCTGCCGCAAAAGACCCTGAAGCACCTGTTCAACATGGTGCACTTCTCGATGGCGCAACAGGACATTCGCTACTACCTGAACGGCTTGCTGCTGGTGCTCGATGGCCGCAACGTCATCGCTGTGGCAACAGACGGCCACCGCCTGGCGTTCTGCCAGGTCGAGACCGAGCAGGAATTCACGCGCCAGGAAGTGATCATCCCGCGCAAGACCATCATTGAACTGCAGCGCCTGCTGGAAGAAAGCGACGAGACCGTCCAGCTGGACATTTCGGCTTCGCAGGTCAAGCTGACGTTTGCGGACATCGAGCTGGTGTCCAAGCTGGTCGAGGGCAAGTTCCCCGACTACACGCGCGTGATCCCGAAGGGCTACAAGAATGACTTTACGATTGGCCGCGATGAACTGCTGCGTTCGCTGCAGCGCGCCGCGATCATGACGAGCGACAAATTCAAGGGCGTGCGCTGCATCATCACCCCGGGCAGCATGAAGATCAGCTCGACCAATGCGGACCAGGAAGAAGCGGTCGAAGAACTCGAGATCGACTACGGCGGAGACAGCGTGGACATCGGCTTCAACGTGACCTACCTGCTCGACGTGCTGAACAACCTGAAATGCGACCAGATCACTATTTCGCTGGGCGACTCGAATTCGTCGGCCCTGATCTCGATCCCTGACAACGCGGACTTCAAGTACGTTGTCATGCCGATGCGTATTTAGGTGAACGGCGAAGGGAGCACGCAAGTGCCACCCCGCCACCACATCGCCCCTGCGAAGGCGGGGGCCCATAGCACTTCTGATTAGCTACCGTGCTATGGGTACCCGCCTTCGCAGGTACGACGAGTTAGTACCCGAAACAACCAGTTATTTGAGAAAGCAGTCCATGTCCGAGAACACACCAGCAATCCCCGCCAAGATCGAAGAATACGGCGCCGCCCAGATTCAAATCCTGGAAGGTCTGGAAGCCGTTCGCAAACGCCCAGGCATGTACATTGGCGACACTTCCGACGGTACCGGCCTGCACCATCTGGTGTTCGAAGTGCTGGACAACTCAATCGACGAATCGCTGGCGGGCCACTGTACCGAAATCCACGTCACGATCCACTCGGACAACTCGATCTCGGTGACCGACAACGGCCGCGGCGTACCGACCGGCATGAAGTTCGACGACAAGCACGAGCCAAAGCGCTCGGCCGCCGAAATCGTGATGACCGAACTGCACGCAGGCGGTAAATTCGACCAGAACTCGTACAAGGTATCGGGCGGCCTGCACGGCGTGGGCGTATCGTGCGTGAACGGCTTGTCGAAGCTGCTGAAGCTGACCATCCGCCGCGACGGCAAAGTCCATTACATGGAATTTGTGCGCGGCGTGCCGCAAAACCGCGAGATCGAAATGATCAACGGCGTCGCCTGCTCCCCGATCAAAGTGATTGGCGAGACCGACAAGCGCGGCACCGACGTCCACTTCTGGGCCGACGAACAGATTTTCACGCACGTCGAATTCCACTACGAGATTTTGGCCAAGCGTATCCGCGAACTCTCGTTCCTGAACAACGGCGTGCGCATCAAGCTGACCGACCAGCGTTCCGGCAAAGAGGAAGTATTCGCGTTCGAAGGCGGCACGCGCGGCTTCGTTGAATACATCAACAAGGCCAAGACGGTTCTGCACCCAACGATTTTCCAGGCCACTGGCGAGCGTATGTCGGACCAGAACACCAACATCAGCGTGGACGTATCGATGCAGTGGAACGACGCCTACAACGAGCAGGTGCTGTGCTTCACCAATAACATCCCGCAACGCGACGGCGGCACCCACCTGACCGGCTTGCGCGCCGCGATGACACGCGTGATCAACAAATACATCGACGAACACGACTTCGCCAAAAAAGCGAAAGTGGAAATCAGCGGCGACGACATGCGCGAAGGCCTGACCTGCGTGCTGTCGGTAAAAGTGCCGGAGCCGAAGTTCAGCTCGCAGACAAAAGACAAACTGGTATCGTCGGAAGTGCGCGGCCCGGTCGAAGAGATCGTTGCCAAGACCTTGACCGACTACCTGATGGAAAAGCCGAACGACGCCAAGATCATCTGCGGCAAAATCGTGGAAGCTGCGCGTGCCCGTGAAGCGGCCCGCAAGGCGCGCGACCTGACCCGCCGCAAAGGCATCATGGACGGCCTGGGCCTGTCGGCCAAGCTGGCCGACTGCCAGGAAAAAGA
>JAZKCA010000068.1:0-47985 GCA_040388275.1 Pseudomonadota bacterium | reverse complement strand
GCTTCATGCGAGATGGGAACGTGCGCGTCCGGAGTACCTACCTTTCACAGTAACGGCCGACGACTGGTGTCCGCAGCATTGCCAGGCCAATCCGCGGCACAAGGGCTACATCGTGGATATCGTCGGCCAGGCCCTGCAGAGCGAGGGCGTGCCCTACACCATCGTTTACCGGCCGTGGCTGCGCGCCTTGCGCCAGACTGAACTGGGGCAATTCGATGGCTTGCTGACGCCGACGGTCAAAGGCTATCCCCAATTTAGCTACCCGCAGGAAGCGGTCGGCTACCAGCAGTATTGCTTTTACGTGAATGCGGATTCGCCCTGGACCTACAAGACGCCGGCCGACCTGCTTGGCAAACGTGTCGCGCACCTGAAGGAGTCGGGCTTCGGCGAGCTTGACGCCTACATGGCGGCCAACAAGAAGACCATCAGCGTGCTCGAGTTCGCGGGTAACCAGGGCTTGACCACGCGGATCTTCCGCTTCCTGGCCGCCGGGCGCGCAGACACCGTGATCATGACGTCGGATGTGTATGACATGAGCCGGCGCATGGGCGAGTCGGACGGCAGCTTCAAGCGCGCCGGCTGCCTGCCGACCGAAAAGCTGGCGGTGGGCCTGTCCAAGGCCGACCCCGAGCGGGCCCGCTGGATTGCCGCCAGGCTCGACAGCGGCATCGCCAGGCTGCGCCAGTCAGGGCGCCTGAAGGCGATCCTGGCCGAGTATGGCATGACGGAGTGGCCGGTCGCCAGGCGCTAGTGCAGCGCTTCTGGCGTCAAGGCGCGTCGTCTTTTTTTTTGAGCAGGCCGGACAGTGCGGCAAAGGGATTGTGGGTGGCCGCTTCCAATGGCGCCGACTGCAAGCCTGCGCCGCGATCGGCTTCCAGGTAGCGCGAGTGCTCGTTGTCGTGGCAGTACAGGCACAGCAACTCCCAGTTGCTGCCGTCGGGCGGATTGTTGTCGTGATTGTGGTCGCGGTGGTGCACCGTCAGCTGCGACACATTTGCTTGCGTGAATTCGCGCATGCAGCGCCCGCAAATCCATGGGTACATTTTGAGGGACCTAGCGCGGTAGCCCGTCTCGCGCGTTTCGGCGGCGCGGCGGGCGTCCGCGACAACTTTGTCGAGCCTGGCGGCATCGGGTTTCTTTGGAATCATGGTCACACCTTTAGCATGGCGTGTGCATCGTCGCACATCCACTAGATTGTCGCAGAATTCGGCGCGCCCGCGCCAATTGCTCCAGCACTAGCTGGAAAAGTCGGCCAGGCGAGTATGCTAGCGCCCAGACATAGCCGAATCGGGAAAAACGTGGAAACAATTATCTTTGGCGCCGTGATCGGGTTCGTGCTGCTGGTCATGGCTTCAGTGATCGTCGTGCCGTCGTCACCGAGCGCGAGCTCGAGCCTGCGGGCTATTGGTGGACGACGGGAATGTATCGGTATCAACTTGAGGTGACGGAACAAAGTAGCGGGCGCGTGTTCGCCCGGGCGAGCGAGCTGGTGTTTGGCGGCGACTTGCACTCCGTATATATGAAACTGTTTGGCGGGAATCAGGACTACCAATACCTCAGTTGCGGTTATGTTTCAGCAGAGGCAGGCCCGTGGCGACCTTCTTCGGAGTCGCCACTGCGCGTCAAGCAATATGCTGACGCCGACGTCAATTTTCAGGTCAGGGCATTGCGCCCGCGCGGACCTAGAACGACGCCCTGATCCCGAGGTCGAGGTGACGCACCTTGGCCACGGCGCGCTTGTCGGAGGCGTCCGCGTACAGATAGGTGCGTTTCGACAGCGGGTATTCGTAGCCGATCGACCATTGGCGCGTGGTGGCGACGCCTTCGGGCTCCTTGCGGCCGTAGCCGACCAGCAAGGTGCCGTTCGCCACCGTGTAGTTGGCGCCGACCACCCAGGCCGTGGTGGCGTCATTGGCCAGCGTCGTGTGGCCGCGGTCCTGGTCGGCGTAACTGGCCATCAGCTTCAAGGCCGGCAAGGGCTTGAGCGAGGCCGCCACCGACCACAGGGTCGACTCGATGCCATTGCGCTCGTAGCCGAGCAGGGCCGCAAATTTGCCGCCCTTGTAGGTGGCGGAAATGGAAAACGGGTTGACCGAGGCTGCGCTATTGGCCGGGTATTGGGGCAGGGCGGTGCTGCCGCGGCCCACCAGCGCCGCTCCGCCGTTCGCTTCCTTGGTGGCGATGGTGGCGTTGAACTGCAGGCCGGCCCGTTCCACCGAGTTGAAGAAGACCGCGTTTGAAATCCGGTTGAAGGAATTGCCGGTGGCGTCGAGCGGCTGCGTGGTGTAGCCGGCCACTGCCACGTCGCTGTAGAAGCCGGCCGGGCTGGGCGTGCCGTGAAACGGTTCGAAGGCCGTGATCGACTCCATGTAGGCGGTGGTGCCGCGGCCGATGCGCAAGGTGCCAAAGCCGCCCTGCAGGCCGACCCGGCTCTGACCCTGGAACAGGGGCCGCAGGCCGCTTTCGAGCGTGCCGGTGTCGGGCTCGTAGCGGATCTCCAGCTGGAATACGGCTTTCAGGCCCGATCCGAGCTCTTCGACCCCTTTGAAGCCGAGCGTGTTGGCGTCGCGCTTGCCGATCGCCAGCTTGGCGCCGGTGCGCTTGATCAGGCCGGCATCGAGTGCGCCGTAAATGGCGACATGCGATTGCGCCTGGGCCGTGCCCGTGAGGGCGCCCGCCAGGCCCAGTGCCAATAATGGAATTTTCATGCGCGTCTATCCTCTTGGAGTTGTGCAACCGAATGGAAAAACCGGTCCAGCTCGCTAGAAGTTATTGCAAACGCGCGCCCCTCGGCGGGAAAGTGTTGAATGTTTGATGTATATCAAGCATGACCATAGCTGCCGCGCAAGGAGTGTCTTTTTCTTGCAAACGAGAAAAATTACTCGTCCGGCGTGCTGGCAGTGCGCGGCAGCGCCAGCGTGAAGGTGGTGCCTTCGCGCGCGGTGGAACTGAGCTGGATGCGTCCGCCATGGGCGCTGACGATTTCGCGCGTGATGTACAGGCCCAGGCCCAGATGGTCGTCGCCGTTCTGGTTGCGCTCGCTGATCGGGCGCATTGCAAAGCGCTTGGCCGGATCGAAAATAGTGCGCATGCTGGCCGGCTCCATGACCTCGCCCTGGTTCTGGACCATCATCAGGATTTCGTCGCCGCCTTGCACCGTGACCCACACCGGTTCGCCCTCGGCGCCATGCTGGACCGCGTTGCCCACCAGGTTGGACAGCGCCTGGTTGATGCGTGCGCGGTCCCACACCACGTTCAGGTCACCCGTCAGTTCCAGCGTGATCGCGCGCTCGGGGTGAAAAGTGCGCATTTCCCCGACCACCAGCTCGCACTGCGGTCCCAGGTCGTAGGGCGCCGGCTTGATCGGAATCCCGCCGCCAAGGTGGCTGGTGGAAAAGTCGAGCAGGTCGCCCACCAGTTCATTCACGCGCGTGGTGCTGTCGAGGATGCGCCCGGCCACCTTCTGGTGGTTGGCCGGGAGCGCCTCGTCGTACATCAATATCTGGGCGCCCATGCTGATTGCACCCAGCGGGTTGCGCACGTCATGTCCCAGGATGGCCATGAACACGCTTTGCGACTCGCGCAGCATGGAGGAAAAGCGGGCCACCGATTCGGTCAGCGACTGGTCGACCGCTTCGTTAAAGCGCAGCATGTCTTCCACTTCCAGCTGGTTGACCTCGGTCGTCTGGCGTTGCCACAGGCGCAGCACGCTGGCGCGCATGGCGCGGTATTCGGCCAGCAGCTCTTCGATGGCGAAGCCGGAGTTGACCCGGTCCGAGGCATGGATCTCGGCGGCGGTGTCGCCCTCGACGGCAGGCGCATTGCCTTTCGATTTTTCGATGCCGTCGTGCTCGCCCTGGTAGGTGTCAAGGTCGGTGCAGATGACGTATAGCATTTGCTGTGCGTGGTCGCGCAGCTTGAGCTTGCCGGAGTTGCGCAAGGGATTGAGTGTGAGGGCGAAGTTTTCCCATTCCTGCAGGATGACTTCCATATTCTCACGAATGAATTTTGATAAACGCACAGGGACTTTCGAAGACGTGGGAAAGGCGCCGGTGAAAACGGGGACGCGCGGGTAGGGTAGCACATGCTGGCGGGCACACTATTGCTAGAATAAAATATACGTCCGAAGCCGATAGCGGTCATACTGACTTCGGTTACAAGTTTCCCAATAACCAAAAGTTACCTATTGCCTGACTTCCGGTTCAAGCTCTCTTTCAAAAGCGGCACAAGTACATGGTCCAAACGAAGCAAACCACGCCAGCCTGCGGGCGCCGCATCCTGCTCATTGAAGACAATGAAGATGCCAACGAATCGCTCAGCATGCTGCTCACGTACGAAGGGCATAGCGTCACGTCCGCGTTCGACGGTATCGCCGGGCTCGGGCTGGCGCGCACCCAGGTGTTCGACGTGCTGCTGTGCGATATCGGCCTGCCCGGCATGGACGGCCTGGAACTGATTACCCGGCTACGCAGCTCGTCAGGCCTGCATATTCCGTTTGCGTCGCCATTTCCGGCTCTCCCGAACCGGAAAACCAGGAACGGGCGATCAGCGCCGGTTTCGGCCATTACTTCGTCAAGCCGGTGGATATGGGAAGTTTGCTGGCGCTGGTCGCCTCCGACGCCGTCACCCGCTTCATTGCGGCGGCGGGGCGCCCAGGTTGACGCCTAAGGCAGGATATCGGGCGTGGCCAGAACCGTGGCTGGCATCGGTGCCGGGCGCGGCTGGCTAAACTGGCCGGTGAGGAAGTCCGCGATCCTGGCCTGGGTCGATTCCAGGTAGGGAATGTTCATGTGGTCCGAGTCCGGCACGGTCTCGTCGCGGTGCAGCCGGCCCAGCTTCGACACCAGCAGGTCGGTATGCGAGTGCGGCACCACGTCGTCCATGGCCGCGCGCAGCACATAGGTGGGCGCCGTCAGCGAAGGGGCGTACTTAACCGATTCGAAGCGGTGGCGCAACACGTATTCGACCGGCACCGCGCGGAACTTGCGCTTGGCGATCGCCAGGATCGAGTCGTAGGGCGTGATCAGCACCAGCGAATGCACCGGGCGCTCGAGCGCCACCTGCACCGCCACGCCCGACCCCAGGCTGCGCCCGACCACGGCCACCTTGGACGGATCGACGTGGTGACGCGCGGCCATCCAGTCGAACAGCAGGCGGCCATCGTCGACCATGTGGTTTTCGGCCGGATCGCCGTGCGAAGCGCCATAGCCGCGGTAATTGACGGCGAGCACCGCCATGCCGGGGAACAATTGGCCGGCATCGCGTACCACCCACGACACTTCTTCGGAACGCCCGCCGAAATACACGACGGCCGGATGCGGCCCCGCCGTGAGCGGCGTCATCAGCCAGCCCGACAGGCGCGTGCCGTCGGTGGCGCGCAGCACCACCGGACGGGTGCGATGACCGCTGCTGCGCGGGTTGAGCACTTCTCGCCGGCTGTTGGGATTGAAGACCAGGCGGCGCTGGCTGGCGGCGATCGCGGCGGTCAGGCCCAGCCACAATAGACTGAGCGCACCGGCGACCCCTGCCACTTTTTTGGAATTGTTCATGGGTGCAATTGTAACTGGTCCGCGCGGGCGCTCTGTGCGTTGGCGCCAGCTCGGCATCGTTTTACCGGATTTGATGCACATCAATTATATTGAACGCTGCGGCCGCTACGCTGCACCACTCTTCGTGAAAAGGGATATCCGCCATGAGCGTCAGGAACCTCGATAAGCTGTTTGCGCCCAGATCGGTGGCCATCATCGGCGCCACCGAACGGCCCAACAGCGTGGGCGCGACGGTGCTGCGCAATGTGATCGCCGGCGGCTTCAGCGGGGCGATTTATCCGGTCAATCCCAAATACGACAGCCTGGCCGGCCTGCTGGCCTACGCCAGCGTCAAGTACCTGCCGGAGGTGCCCGACCTGGCCATCATTTGCACGCCGCCGGCGACCGTGCCGGATTTGGTCCGCCAGCTGGGCGAACGAGGCACCCGCGCCGCGGTCGTTCTCACGGCCGGCCTGGGCGCGCTGAACGATGCGCAGGGGCGTACGCTCAAGCAGGCCGCGCTCGACGCGGCCCGGCCGTATGTGCTGCGCCTGCTGGGCCCGAACTGCGTGGGCCTGCTGGTGCCGGGCATCGGCCTGAACGCCAGCTTCGCCCACACCAACGCGCAGAGCGGGAAAATCGCCTTCGTCTCGCAATCGGGCGCGCTGGTGACCGGGGTGCTCGACTGGGCCAATTCGCGCGGCATCGGGTTTTCGAAGTTCATTTCGCTGGGCGACAGCGCCGACGTCGACTTCGGCGACGTGCTCGACTACCTGGCCGGCGACCCGGCTACCAGCGCCATCCTGATGTACATGGAAGACCTGCGCCATGCGCGCAAGTTCATGTCGGCCGCGCGCGCGGCCGCGCGCAGCAAGACGGTGCTGGTGCTCAAGGCCGGGCGCATGGCCGAAGGCGCCAAGGCGGCCGCCTCGCACACCGGCGCGCTGGCCGGCGCCGACGACGTCTACGACGCGGCCATCCGGCGCGCCGGCATGCTGCGCGTGCTCACCACCGAAGACCTGTTCGGCGCGGTCGAAACGCTGGCCCGCGCGCGCCCGCTATTCGGCGAACGGCTGGTCATCATGACCAACGGCGGCGGCCCCGGCGTGATGGCCACCGACGCCTTGGCCGCGGGCGGGGGCAGCATGGCAAAGCTGGCCGAGGACACGCTGGCCAGGCTTGACCAGGTGCTGCCGCCGACCTGGTCGCATGGCAATCCGGCCGACATCATCGGCGACGCGCCGGCCCAGCGCTACGTGGACGCGCTCGAGATCCTGCTGCAGGACCCGCAGGCCGATGCCATCCTGTTCATCCACGCACCGACGGCGATCGTTCCCAGCGCCGACATCGCGCGCGCCATCGCGCCGCTGGCCACGGCATCCTCGCGCAATATCCTGGCCTGCTGGCTGGGCGGCGCCGCCGTGGCCGAAGCGCGCACGATTTTTTCGGAGACCGGCATTCCGACCTATGCCACGCCCGAGGAAGCGGTCGCCGCCTACCTGCAGATCGTCCAGTTCAGGCGCAACCAGAACCTGCTGATGCAAGTGCCGCCGGCCGCATGCAGCGGCATCGTGGCCGATCGCGCCCGGGCCGCCGCCATCGTGCGCGAGGCGCTCGCTGGCGGGCGCAAAATCCTCTCCGAGCCCGAAGCGAAGTCGCTGCTGGCAGCCTACGGGATCCCGGTGGTGGCGACCCGCACCGCGCCGGGCGTCGAGGAGGCGGCCGGGGCCGCCGCCGAGATCGGCTTTCCGGTGGCGATCAAGATCCTCTCGCCCGACATCACCCACAAGTCCGACGTGGGCGGGGTGGCGCTCGACCTCGACAGCCTTGATGCCGTGCGTTCGGCTGCGCAGCGCATGCTCAAGCGCGTCGCCGAGCTGCAGCCGCAGGCCCGGATCGACGGCTTTTCGGTGCAGCAGATGGTGCGCCGGCCCGACGCCCACGAATTGATCATCGGCGTGGCCACCGATCCGGTCTTCGGCCCGGTGATCCTGTTCGGCCAGGGCGGCATCGCGGTCGAAGTGATGGCCGACCATGCGGTGGCATTGCCGCCGCTGAACGTGGTGCTGGCGCGCGACATGATCTCGCGAACCCGGGTGGCCAGGCTGCTGGCCGGCTACCGGCACCGACCGCCCGCCGACATGGACGCCATCGTCAACATCCTGATGCAGGTGTCGCAGATGGTGGCCGACCTGCCCGAGCTGGCGGAGCTGGACATCAATCCGCTGCTGGCCGACGACAAAGGTGCGCTCGTGCTCGACGCCCGGGTGCGCGTGGCGCTGGCCGACAAGTCGGCCAGCACGCTTGACCGGCTGGCGATCCGTCCCTATCCGCACGAACTGGAAGAGACCATCGAGTGGGGCGGCGCGCCCCTGCTGCTGCGGCCGATCAAGCCGGAAGACGGGGCGGCCCACGTGAAGTTTTTCGAGGCGCTCACCGCCGACGACGTGCGCTACCGCATGTTCGTGCGGGTGCGCGAACTGCAGCCGTCGCAGCTGGCGCGCTTCACCCAGGTCGACTACGACCGTGAGATGGCCTTCATCGCCACCCGGCCCGGCGCCGACGGCCTGGACGAGACCATCGGCGTGGCGCGCGTGGTGGCCGACCCGGACAATATCGACGCCGAATTCGCCGTGACGGTACGCTCTGACCTGAAAGGCCACGGTCTGGGCGGGATCCTGATGCAAAAGCTGATCGACTACTGCCGCGCGCGCGGCACGCGGGCCATCGTCGGCGAAGCCTTGCCCCAGAATACCCGGGTGATCAAACTGGTGCGCAAGCTCGGTTTCGACGTCACGGCCAGCCCCGAGGGCGACACGATGCAATTGCGCTTGCCGCTCCAGTAGGGGGCGGCATTCCGGCGTTTTTGATGCACGTCAAGGATTTTTGATGGCCTGATCAATACACTCGCTGCATGTCAGATCAGGAGCAATACATGCACGCACGCAGCTTGGCCCGGCCCGTGCCGCGCCATGCCTCGTATCCGGGCACCGACCGTTTCAGCCCGGATTTCGGCTACCGCGACTACCTGCAAGCGGTGGCCGGGCTGCGCACGCGCGGCAGCGCCAGGCCGCTGTCGCTGTCGCTGCACATGAAACCGGGCGACAAGGCGGCCGTCTACCTCGGCTACCTGAAGCGCGAAATCGAGATGCAGGGCCGCCTGTTCGCCGGCATGAACCAGGTCGAACAGCTCCATTTTGGCGGCGCCGTGGCGCAGCTGTCCGAAGGCCAGACGGCGCAGCTGATGCTGCACCTGCGGCGCTGCTTCCAGTTCGTCCCCGATGCGGCAGGCGAATACGCGGTCGAGGTCGACCTGTGCGGCCTCACGCGCGAGCGGGTGCTCGGCCTGCGGCGCCAGGGGCTGAACCGCATCAGCCTGAGCTGCGCCGCCGAACACATTGAACCGTTCGCCACCCGCTCGATCGTGGACGCCGCGCGCGATGCCGGTTTCGGCGCGGTGGGCGTGGAGCTGGCCTGCGACGGGGACTTGACGGTCCTGGCGCAGGCGCTGGCCAGGGTGGCAGGCGCGCGGCCGGACCGCATCGGCGTGCCCGCCACCTTCTTGCTGAACATGCCGATCCTGGCCGACGCCGGCTATGTGGACATCGGCATGGGCCAGTTCGTCCTGCCTGGCGACGCCCTCGCAGTGGCCCAGATGCAGGGCCGCCTGCACCGCAACTTGCACGGCTATTCGGCCCATCCCGAGATGGACCTGGTCGCGTGTGGCGCCGGGGCCATCAGCGCCGTGGCCAATACCTACAGCCAGAACGTGCTTGCGCAGGAAGCGTATTACGACCTGATCGACAAGAACGAATTGCCGGTCTGGCGTGGCATCCGCCTGACCATGGACGACGCCGTGCGCCGCACCATCATGCAGATGCTGATGTGCCAGTTCGAACTGTCGATTCCCTGCATCGAACAGGCGTATCCGATCGTGTTCGCCGACTACTTTGGGGCGGAGCTGGAGCAGCTGCGCACGCTCGAGCGCGAGGGCCTGGTCACGCTCGAAACCGAGTGGATCAACGTGACGGCGAAGGGCCGCATGCGCGTTTCCAGCGTGTGCATGGCGTTCGAGCGCTACCCGGCCACGAGCGCGGCATGGACGGCCTGAGCCTGTTCCCGGTGTTCCTGGTCGGCCTGGCCGGCAGCGTCCATTGCGTGGGCATGTGCGGCGGTATCGTCGGCGCCTTTTCGATGGCGCCGGCCGGCGCGCCGGCTTTTCCGGTGGCGGTGGTGACGCAGGCGGCGCCGCGCGTGGCCGACGGCGCACTGCGGGCGCTGGCCTACAACACGGGACGCATCGCCAGCTACGCGCTGGCGGGGGCGATGGCCGGCGGCCTGGCCGGCGGCGCGCGCACCCTGGCCGGCCTGGGACCGCTGCAAACGGGCGGCTACTGGATGGCCAACCTGATGCTGGTGGTGCTGGGCCTGTACTTGACGGGCGCCTGGGCTGGCCTGGCCCGGCTCGAGCAGCTGGGGCAGGGGTTGTGGCGCAGGCTGCGCCCCTTGATGTCGCATATCCTGCCGCTCGACTCGCCGTTCAAGCTGCTGGCAATGGGCGCCCTATGGGGCTGGCTGCCGTGCGGGATGGTCTACAGCGTACTGCTGACGGCCATGCTGGCCGGTTCGGCTGCGGGCGGCGCGGCTGTCATGCTCGCCTTCGGGCTGGGTACATTGCCGATGCTGTTCGCGCTGGGCATGGCCGGCGCGCGCCTGCGCCTGGCGCTGCAGTGGCCCCGGGTGCGGCTGGCCGGCGGCCTGCTGGTGCTCGGCTTCGGCGTGCTGGGCATCGTGCGCGCCACGCGCGGCATGTCGATGGGCTGGCTCGACATGCTGTGCCTGGCCGGAGTGGCGCCGTGAGCGCGCTGCCGGCGCCGGCAGCGTGCTTCCACTGCGGCCTGCCTTCGCCGCCAGGCTCAGGCTGGAGCGTGGTCATCGACGGGGTGGCCCAGCCGATGTGCTGTCCCGGCTGCGAAGCGGTGGCCCAGGCGATCGTCGAGAGCGGCTTCGCCGACTATTACCGCACCCGCAGCGCGTATGGCGCCAACAGCGCCGAGGCCACGCTGGTGCCGCCCGAACTGACCCTTTACGACGCCGATCCCGCGCTGGCCGCGCCAAGCGCCGGCAAGGACGACTGCGCCGCCACGTTCTCGGTCGAGGGCATGCGCTGCGCCGCCTGCGTGTGGCTGATCGAACGGCGCCTGGCGCGTGTTCAGGGCGTGCTGGCGGCCGACATGAACGTCGCCACCGAGCGCCTGCAGGTGCGCTGGGATCCGGCTGCCTGCAAGCCGAGCGACATCGTGCGCGGCCTGCGCGCCATTGGCTACGTCGCCTATCCGTACGAAGCCGGGCGGCATGCCGAACAGCGCGAAGAGGCGCGCAAGAAGCTGTTTCGCCAGCTGTTCGTGGCCGGCCTGTCGATGATGCAGGTGATGATGTACGCCTTGCCGGCGTATATCGCCGACGACGGCACGTTGGACGCCGACATGGCCGCGCTGATGCGCTGGGCCTCGCTGATCCTGACCGTGCCGGCGCTGCTGTATTCGGCCCAGCCCTTTTTCAGCGGCGCCTGGAACAGTCTGCGCCAGCGCATGCCGGGCATGGACCTGCCGGTCGCGCTCGGCATCGGCGCCGCCGCCGGCGCCAGCATCGTGGCCACCGTGCGCGGCGAGGGCGAAGTGTATTTCGATTCGGTGACGATGTTCATCTTCCTGCTGCTGGCCAGCCGCTACCTGGAGCAGCTGGCGCGGCGCAAGGCTGGCCGCGCGCTCGAGCAGCTGCAGCACGCCTTGCCGGCGTCGGCCAGGCGCCTGACCGGGTTTCCCGCCTCGCGCGCGACCGAACTGGTGTCGGCGGCGCTGCTGCGCGAGGGCGACTTGCTGATGGTCGCGCCGGGCGAACCGGTGGCCGCCGACGGCGTCATCGTCGAAGGCGCCACCGAGATCGACCTGGCCTTGCTCACTGGAGAAAGCCGGGCCCAGGCGCGCGGCCCCGGGGCCGACGTGCCGGGCGGCGCCGTCAATGCATCTCAGCCGATCGTGCTATGCGTCACGCGCGCGGCGGCCGACAGCACGCTGGCGCATCTGGTGCGGCTGGTCGAAGGCGCCGGCCTGGGCAAGCCGCGCCTGGCGCTGTGGGCCGACCGGGTCGGCGCCTGGTTCGTCGCCGGCCTGCTGGTGTTCGCCGTGGCCGTGTTCTTCGCGTGGCAGCAGGTCGATCCGGCGCGTGCCTGGCAGGTCGCCATTGCCGTACTAGTGGTCTCGTGCCCGTGCGCGCTGTCGCTGGCCACACCCAGCGCGCTGGCCGCCGCCACCGACCTACTGGTGCGGCGCGGGGTGCTGATCGTCAAACCGCATGTGCTCGAAACGCTGCACCGCGCCACCCATATCATCTTTGACAAGACCGGCACCCTGACCGAGGGCAGGCCGGTGCTGCGCGCGACCGTGGCGCTGGGCGCAACTGGCGCTGGGCACTGCCTGCAGCTGGCCGTGGCGCTTGAAGAGGGCAGCGCGCATCCGCTGGCCGCTGCCATCCGTGCAGCCGCCAGGGGCACGCTCAAGGCAGACGGGCTGGCCAGTGTAGCCGGGCAGGGCGTGGCCGGCGACATCGACGGCGTCACCTACAAACTGGGCACGGCGGCCTTCGCAGGGGGCTCGGGCGCCGCAGCCGGAGAATCCGATGTCACCAGCGTGTACCTGGGCAGCGGCGGCGTGCTGCTGGCGCGTTTCGAGCTGGCCGACGCGCTGCGCGCCGATGCAGTTGCGCTGGTGCGGCGCTTCCAGCAAAGCGGCCAGCGCGTCATTCTCCTGTCAGGCGATCAGCAGGCGGTCGCCGACAGCGTGGCCCGTCAGCTGGGCATCGACAGCGCGCTGGGCGGGCAGCTGCCGGTCGACAAGCTGGCCTATGTGCAGCATCTGCAAGCGCGCGGCAGCGTCGTGGCCATGGTGGGCGACGGCATCAACGATGCGGCGGTGCTCAGTGCCGCCGACGTCTCGTTCGCGATGGGAGGCGGCGCCGCGCTCGCGCAGATGAGCGCCGATTGCGTGCTGCTGTCGGGGCGCCTCGCTTCGCTGGGCGACGCGGCGGCGACCGCCGACCGCGCGCTGCGCATCATCGGCCAAAACCTTTGCTGGGCCATGCTGTACAACGCCATCGCGATTCCCGCGGCGGCGCTGGGATGGCTCAATCCGTGGATGGCGGCGGCCGGCATGTCGGCAAGTTCGGCCTTCGTGGTCGTCAACGCGCTGCGCCTGCGGCGCTGGAAGGGGTGAGATGGAAGCGCTGTATTTGCTAATCCCGCTGAGCCTGGGCATCGTGGCGCTGGCCGTGTGGTTCTTTTTCGGCGCCGCCGACAGCGGCCAGTTCGACGACCTCGACGGTCCGGCAATGCGCATCGTGCACGACGACGATTTGCCTTGATCCTGCCGTTTTTGATTCACATCAAGGATTTTTGAAGTTCAAAAAACTACTCTCCTGTTGTCATCGAAGTATATTCAGGAGAGCGTTTTGGACAAAGCTTTAAACTATAACTACAAGGTGGTCAGGCAGTTCACGATTGCCACCGTGGTCTGGGGGGTGATCGGGATGCTGGCGGGGGTCTTCATCGCCGCGCAGCTGGCCTGGCCGGCCCTCAATTTCAATACGCCCTGGCTCAGCTACGGACGCCTGCGTCCACTGCACACCAATGCCGTCATTTTCGCGTTCGGCATCAACGGCCTGTTCGCCACCTCCTACTACGTGGTCCAGCGCACCTGCCAGGTCAGGCTGTTCTCCGATACCTTATCGAGCATCACCTTCTGGGGCTGGCAGGCGGTGCTGGTGCTGGCCACCATCACTTTGCCGATGGGTTTCACGCGCGGCAAGGAATACGCCGAACTCGAATGGCCGATCGCGCTCCTGATCACCGTAGTGTGGCTGATTTACGCCACCGTGTTCTTCGGCACGCTCCTCAAGCGCAAGGTCAAGCACATCTACGTGGCCAACTGGTTCTTCGGCGCCTACATCATCGCCGTGGCGCTGCTCCACGTGGTCAATGGCGCCTCCATGCCGGTCACGTTCTGGAAGTCGTACTCCGCCTACGCCGGCGTGCAGGACGCGATGATCCAGTGGTGGTACGGCCACAATGCGGTCGGCTTCATCCTCACCGCCGGCTACCTCGGCATGGTGTACTACTTCATTCCGAAACAGGCCGAGCGTCCCGTGTACTCGTACCGCCTGTCGATCGTGCACTTTTGGGCCCTGATCTTCACCTATATGTGGGCCGGCCCGCACCACCTGCATTACACGGCGCTGCCCGACTGGACCCAGTCGATCGGCATGGTGTTCTCGCTGATCCTGCTCGCGCCGTCATGGGGCGGCATGATCAACGGGATGATGACCCTGTCGGGCGCCTGGCACAAGCTGCGCACCGATCCCATCCTCAAATTCATGATCGTCTCGCTGTCCTTCTACGGCATGGCCACCTTCGAAGGCCCGATGATGTCGATCAAGACCATCAACGCGCTGTCGCATTACACCGACTGGGGCATCGCCCACGTGCACGCAGGCGCTTTGGGCTGGGTCGGTTTCATCACGATGGGCTCGATCTACTACCTGATTCCCCGCCTGTCGGGCAAGAAGGAAATGTGGAGCACGCCGCTGGTGGACCTGCACTTCTGGGTGGCTACCATCGGCATCGTATTGTACATCTCGTCGATGTGGATCGCCGGCGTGATGCAGGGCCTGATGTGGCGCGCGGTCAACGAGGACGGCACCCTGACCTACACCTTCGTCGAAAGCGTGAAGGCGACCTATCCGTACTACGTGATCCGTTTCGGCGGTGGTCTGCTGTACCTGTCGGGCATGCTGATGATGGCGTACAACACCTTCCGCACCATGCGCGATACCGTCAACGAGGATGTGAAGATCCCGTCCCTTTTACCTGCCCATGCATAGGAGCCCGACATGAAATTTTCCCATGAATGGATCGAGAAGAACCCCTGGCTGCTGATCGGACTGGTGCTGCTGGTCATTTCCGTCGGCGGCCTGGTGGAAATCGTGCCGCTATTCTTCCAGAAATCGACCACTGAGCCGGTGGCCGGCCTGAAGCCATATTCGCCGCTGCGCCTGGTCGGGCGCGACATCTATATCCGCGAGGGCTGCTACAACTGCCATTCGCAGATGATCCGTCCGTTCCGGGCCGAGACCGAACGTTACGGCCACTATTCGGTCGCCGGCGAATTCGTCTACGACCATCCGTTCCAGTGGGGTTCCAAGCGCACCGGCCCGGACCTGGCGCGCGTGGGAGGACGCTACAGCGACGAATGGCACCGCAGCCACCTGGACAATCCGCGCGACCTGGTGCCCGAATCGAATATGCCCGGTTATCCGTGGCTGGCCGCCACGCGCCTGGTACCGGGCGACGTCACGGCCAAGATGCGCGCGATGAAGCGCCTGAATGTACCGTATTCGGAAGAAGACATCGCGCAGGGACCGGCCACGCTGGTCGACAAGACCGAACAGGATGCGCTGATCGCCTACCTGCAAGGCCTGGGCACCCAGATCAAGAGCCGGAATTAACAGCAAGGGAACTGACATGGCAATCGAACAAATTTTTGACAGCGCCAGCAGCGTCATGACGGTGGTCAGCTTCATCACCTTCGTCGGCATCCTGGTCTGGACTTTCGTGCTGATGCGTGGCAGCGACTTCGATACGCAGGCGGCGCTGCCGTTTGCCGATGAAGAAGCAGGGGAGGCCGGTCATGGCTGATTTCACCCACGGTTTCTGGGACCTGTACGTCGCGATCATCACTTTGCTGTCGATCGCGGGCTGCGGCATTTTGCTGTACTCGCAATCGATGCAAAGGATCGAGCCTGGCCGTCCGGCCGACGGCACCACCGGCCACGTCTGGGATGAAGACCTGACTGAACTGAATACCCCGCTGCCGCGCTGGTGGATGTGGCTGTTCTACATCACCATCGTGTTCGCGCTGGCTTACCTGGTGCTGTATCCGGGCCTGGGCAGCTACGCCGGCAGGCTTGGCTGGAAGTCGAGCGGCCAGTATCAGGCCGAACTGGGCAAGGCGAAAAGCGACTACGGTCCCCTGTTCGCCGGCTATGCCAAACAGGACCTGGAAACGGTCGCGGCCGATCCGCAGGCGCGCCGCATCGGCGAGCGCCTGTTCCTGACCTATTGCGCGCAGTGCCACGGCTCTGACGCGCGCGGCAACAAGGGTTTTCCCGACCTGACCGACAAGGACTGGCTGTACGGCGGCGCGCCGTCGGTCATCAAGGCCACCATCATGAAAGGGCGCAACGGCATGATGCCGCCGATGGGCGCGGCCATCGGTTCGGACGACGACATCGCCAACGTCGCCCAGTACGTCAAGAGCCTGTCCGGCATGACCGCCGACCCGATCAAGGTCGCCTTCGGCAAGGGGAAATTCGGCGCCTGCATGGCCTGCCATAACGCCGGCGGCGTTGGCAACCAGGCGCTGGGCGCGCCGAATCTGTCGGACAAGGTGTGGCTGTACGGCGGCAGTGCCGAGACCATCATGGAGACCATCCGCAAGGGGCGTGTCAGCACCATGCCGCCGTTCGAGGAATTCCTGGGCGAAGAAAAGATCCACGTGCTGGCCGCCTACGTGTGGAGCCTGTCGGCCGAGCAGAAGGTGTTGGCGAAAAAATGAGCGAAGCGAGCCCCAGGCCCAGGGTCATCAAGATGTACGAAGCGCGCGAGGAGATTTACCCGCGCGAAGCGAAGGGGCGCTATGCGACCCTGCGCTGGGCTTGCGTATGGATCACCCAGCTGGTGTTTTACGGGATGCCTTGGCTGAACTGGAACGGCCGCCAGGCCATCCTGTTCGCCCTGGGGGCACGCAAGTTCTACATCTTCGGCATGGTGCTGTGGCCGCAAGACTTCATCTTCCTGGCGGCCCTGCTGATCATTTGCGCCTACCTGCTGTTCCTCGTGACCGCCGTGGCTGGCCGGGTATGGTGCGGTTTCGCCTGCCCACAGACGGTGTACACGGAAATCTTCCTGTGGATAGAGCGCCGCATTGAAGGCGCGCGCAGCGCCCGTATCCGCCTCGACCGCCAGCCGTGGAGCCTGGAGAAGGTCTCCAAAAAAACCGCCAAGCACCTGTCCTGGGGCGCGGTCGCCCTGTGGACCGGGTTCAGCTTCGTCGGCTATTTTGCGCCCGTGCGCGGCTTGCTGGCCGCGATCGGGAGCCTCTCGCTCGGTCCGTGGGAATGGTTCTGGATTGGCTTTTATGCGTTTGCCACCTACGGCAACGCGGGCTGGATGCGCGAACAGGTCTGCAAGTACATGTGCCCGTACGCGCGCTTCCAGAGTGCGATGTTCGACCAGGACACGCTGATTGTCACCTATGACCGCGAACGGGGCGAGCCGCGCGGCGTGCAGACCCCTGCCGGCGACAAGGGCGATTGCATCGACTGCACCATGTGCGTACAGGTATGCCCGACCGGGATCGACATCCGCAATGGCCTGCAGTATGAATGCATTGGCTGCGCCGCCTGCGTGGACGCCTGCAATACGGTCATGGAAAAGATCGACCTGCCCGCGGGCCTGATCCGTTATTCGACCAGCCAGGCGATGGAGAAAAAATGGAAGCCGCGCGAGATCGCCGCGCGCGTGCTGCGCCCGCGGGTGCTGATCTATTCAGCGCTGCTGGGATTGATCGTGGTCGGCTTCGGGGTCGCGCTTGCGCTGCGCACGCCGCTCAAGCTTGACGTGATCCGCGACCGCGGTTCGATGGGGCGCGAAGTGGGCGACGGGCTGATCGAGAACGTATACCGCCTGCAGATCATGAATACGGCCGAAACGGCGCACCGGTTCCGGGTCAACGTGTCGGGAGTCAAAGGCATCCGCCTCGAAAAAAACGAGGAAGTGCTGCTGGACGGCGCCAGCACGCGCGCCGTGGCGGTGCGGGTGCAAGCCGAACGCGGCGCCCTCGGCAAGGGCTCGAATCAGATTACGTTCGAATTGACGGCGGTGGACGAGCCAACGCTGCAGGTGCATGAAAAAGCTGTGTTTATCGTACCGAAATAAGGAGAAACCATGTATTCCGCTCCCACCCACCCGCTGCGCACCACGGCGCCCTGGTACGCGCAGCGCTGGCCCTGGCTGTTGATGCTGGGCCCCGCACTGGTCGTCGTGGCTGGCAGCTTTACCGCCTACCTGGCCTATACCCGCCAGGACGCCATGGTGGTGGACGACTACTACAAGCGCGGCAAGGCCATCAACCAGGACCTGCGGCGCGACCGGGTGGCCAGCGCCATGCGCCTGTCGGTTGAGGCGCGCTACGATGCGGCGGCGGGCATGCTGCGCGGCGAAGTGACCAGCTTCGGGCGTGCGCTGGCGACGCCCCTTCATATCAGCCTGGCCCATTCGACCCTGCCCGAAAAGGACTTGTCGTTCGACGCGGTGCCCGACGCGCAGGGCCATTTTGAAGTGGCCTTGCCGATGCTGGAACGGGCGCGCTGGCAAATGGCGGTGGAGGGCGAGCGGCGCGATTGGCGCCTGGCCGCGCAGTGGCGCTGGCCGGCACAGAAGTCGGTCAGGATCGACGCCGACCCGGCGATCGTCAAATGAGGAAGGGCATGCGCAAGCTGGCGATGACGGTGCTGTGGCCATCGTTCATGGCTGCGGCGATGGCGGAAGGCGCCTTCTTTTCGCTGTTCGAACCGGAGGCGCTGTGGCCGATTGCACCGATGGCGGTGTACAGCATCGGCTTTTTCTTTTTCTGGACGCTGTGCGCGCTGGCCAGTTTGCTCACTTACTACCTGGTGACGGTACCGAACGACCAGGGGCCGCCGTTCTGACTCAGACCATGGGGCTGCATTGCTCGGTGCCGGCCGCCATGGCCTTGAGCATGGCCGGGTCAAGCAGGGTTACCTCGCGCTTGTCGACCTTGACCCAGCCCTGCTTTTTGAAACGCGACAGCAGGCGGCTGACGCTCTCGATGGTCAAGCCCAGGTAATTGCCGATATCCTCGCGCGACATGCGCAACTGGAAGCTGGTGGGCGAGTAGCCGCGCGCTGCGTAGCGCGACGACAGGTTGGTCAGGAATACCGCGAAGCGCTGTTCGGCGCGCATATTGCCGAGCAAAAGCATCACGTTCTGTTCGCGCGTGATTTCCTGGCTCATGATGCGGTGGAAGTGGCGCAGCAGGGTGGGCACTTCGCCGAACAGGTCTTCAAGGCGGGTAAACGGAATCTCGCACACTTCGCTGTCTTCGAGCGCGACCGCGTCGCAGTGGTGGCGGTCGCCGCTGATGGCGTCCATGCCGAGCAGTTCGCCGGCCATCTGGAAGCCGGTGATCTGCTGCTCGCCGCCGGCATTGACCTGGTAGGTCTTGAAATGGCCAAAACGGATCGCGTACAGGTTGCGGAACGGCTCGCCCATCTGGTACAGGCGCTCGTCGCGCCCGATGCGGCGGCGCAGGCCGATGATCTGGTCGAGGCGGGTCAGTTCGCCGTCGTCGAGTCCCATCGGCAGGCACAGCTGGTGCATGCTGCAGCTTGCGCAGCTGGCCTTGAGGGCGCCGACGTTCAGCGCAGGCAGCATGTTGGTAAGTGGTTGGATCATGCGGTCATAGTACAGCAATGAAGTCAGTACAGGTCCTATCTGACCTTCAGGAAGCGCACGTCGACTTTAGAGACATCCCCGGTGACCTTGGCTTTCTTGGGCTTTTTTGGCTTCCTGACCACCTGGCCGGCGGTATCGGTCAGCGGCACCCGGTGTTCAGGGACGAAACCGGGCTCCTCGATCCGTTGCAAGGTCTGCCGGGTCAGGATTTCAATGGCGGCCAGCAGGTCCACTTCGTCGGCGCATACCAGCGACACCGCCTCGCCCGTATTGCCGGCGCGGCCGGTGCGGCCAGTGCGGTGAATATAGTCTTCGGCCACGATGGGCAGGTCGAAGTTGACGACCTGCGGCAAGTCGTCGATATCGAGGCCGCGCGCGGCCACGTCGGTCGCTACCAGGATTTTGCACTGGCCCGCCTTGAAGCGATCGAGCGCGCGCAGGCGGGCCGGCTGCGGCTTGTCGCCGTGGATGGAGTCGGCCGCAACGCCATTGGCCGCCAGCGTATCGACCAGCTGGTCGACGCCCTTGCGCGTCTTGACGAACACCAGCACCTGGCTCCAGCGCTTTTTGTTTAGCAGGTGCAGGAACAGCTCCGCCTTGCGCTTTTTATCGACCGTGACTACCGACTGGCGAATGCGCTGTACGGTGCTGTTGCGCGGACTGACTTCGATGCTGAGCGGATCGACCAGCAGCTTGCCCGCCATCGCGCGGATCTCCTCGGAGAAGGTGGCCGAGAACAGCAGGGTCTGGCGTTTCGGCGGCAGCGCTGCGAACACCGCATCGAGCTCGCGCGAAAAGCCCAGGTCGAGCATCCGGTCGGCTTCGTCGAGCACCAGCGTTTGCAGCTGGTCGAACTTGACCGCGTTCTGGCGGAACAGGTCGAGCAGGCGGCCGGGCGTGGCCACCAGCACGTCAAGGCCTTTGCGCAGCTTCATCATCTGCGGATTGATGCTCACGCCGCCATAGGCCACGTGGGTGCGCAGCGGCAGGCCGGCGCCGTACGTCTTGAAGCTTTCGTGGACCTGCTCGGCCAGTTCGCGGGTCGGCACCAGGACCAGCACGCGCACCGCGTTGGCGGCCACTTGCGGGCCTTCCATGGTCAGGCGCTGCAACAGGGGCAAGGCGAAACCGGCGGTCTTGCCGGTGCCGGTCTGGGCGGCGGCCATGACGTCGCGCCGGGCCAGTACGGCGGGAATGGCCTGGGCTTGCACCGGCGTTGGCGCGGCGTAGCCGAGCGCGTCGAGGGTGCGCACCAGCGGGTCGATCAGACCGAGGGAAACAAACGACATGGGGATTACCTGGCAGCTGGAGAATAAGCCGACAGTTTACTCCATGTGGCGCCGCCTCAGGCAGCTTGCGGCTGGACGGCGACGGTGGGCTTGACCGGCTCGTGCTTGTCGCGGCAGCCGCCGAGCAGCAGCAGGCAGCAAACGAGTGCGGTGAGCGGGCGAATGAATGGTTTCATGGTATTCCCGTCGAAAAGGCGATCGTAGCGAATTTTTATCGCGAATGGCGCAAGGGTGGAAAAGGCGAATGAAGCCCCGTCTTTACAGGCGATCCGTGATAAATTCTGTGCGGAAATTCAATCAACCGGAGACTGCCATGCCATCGACCACCCAGCGTTGCCTGATCGCCACCTGCATCGCCCTCGCCATCGGCGCGGCCACCGTGCCCGCCCAATGTGCCGCGCCCGCCAGCGTGAGCGCAGCGGGGCAGAACAAGTCGCACGCCGCCTTCGACAAGTGGGCCGATGCCTTCGCATCCGACTGGGTGCGCCTGTCGCCGGAACGCGCGACCAATGCGCAGTATTTCGACGGCGCCGAACAGGCCGCGCTTGATCGCCAGTTGGCCCCCAACACCGCGCAGCAGCGGGCGAAATACCAGGCCATGGCGCGCGCCGGCCTGGCCCGGCTTGGCCGCTTCATCGGCGGGCCGCTTGACTCCACCCAGCGCATCACGGCCGAGACCATGCGCTGGTCGCTGGCGCAGGTGGTAGCGGGGCAGCCGTTCGAGGACCACCGCTTTGAATTCTCGCAAATGGGCGGCACGCATATCGGGCTCGTCAACTTCATGGCCGAGACCCATCCGATCCGGCGCGCCGCCGATGTCGACAGCTACCTGGCGCGCCTTGAACTGGTCGGCGCGCGCATGGAAGAAGCGACCGCGCGTGCACGCAGCGCCGCGGCGCGCAAGCTGATCCCGCCGCGCTTCATCCTCGAACGCGCCCAGTTCCAGGTCGACACCTTCCTCAAGCCGGCGGCCGACCAGAACGTGCTGGTCACTTCGCTGGCGCGGCGCGCTGCCGGACTGTCCGACATGACGCCCGAGGCGCGCAGCGCCGTCATCGCGCGCGCCACCGCCATTGTCGCAGCCAAGGTCATCCCCGCCTATACGCGCACGCAAGCCTTCATGGCCGAACTGCATCCGCGAACGGGCAACGACGCGGGCGTGTCGCGCCTGCCCGCAGGCGCTGCGGCCTACAGCCAGGCGCTGGCCAACTTCACCGGCACAGCACTTGGCGCCGCGGAAATCCACGCGATCGGCCTGCGCGAAGTGGCGCGCATCGAAGCGGAGATGGACCGCCACCTGCGCAAGCTGGGCTTCACCGAAGGCGGCATCGAAGAACGCATGCGCGCGCTCGACAAGACCTTCCAGATTACGGCCGAGGGCGACCCCCGGCCCGAGATCTTGCGCCGCTACACCGAGATGGTGCGCGATGCTGAAAAGCGCAGCGCCAAGGTGTTCAACCTGATGCCGCGCGCGCCGGTCGACGTGCGGCGCGAGCCGCCGCTGACCGAGGCCAGCGCCGCCGCCCACTACAGCATGCCCGCGCCGGACGGCACCTTGCCAGGTATCTTCTGGGTGCCATTGCGCGGCCCGGTGTTCGACATGATCCGCATGCGCAGCCTGTCGTACCACGAAGCGGTACCGGGCCACCACTTCCAGCTGGCGATCCAGCAGGAGACGCCGGGCTTGCCGAAGCTGCGCACGCACCGCATCTTCGGTGGCGGCAGTTCGCACAGCGAAGGCTGGGCGCTGTATGCGGAGCGGCTGGCGGTGGAGCAGGGGTGGTACGAGGGCGACGTACCCGGCTTGCTTGGCGCGCTCGGTTCCGAACTGTTCCGCGCGCGGCGGCTGGTGGTCGACACCGGGCTGCACAGCAAGGGCTGGACGCGCCAGCAGGCGATCGACTACGGCATCGGCGCGCAGGAAGTGGAGCGCTACGTGGCGTGGCCGGGCCAGGCCTGCGCCTACATGCTGGGCATGCTGCGCATCCTTGAGTTGCGCGAGCACGCCAAAGCGGCGCTGGGCGACAAATTCAGCCTGCCGGCCTTCCACGACGTCGTGCTACGCACCGGCTCGGTGCCGCTGGACGTGCTGGCCAAGGTCCTCGACCAATGGATCGCCGAGCAAGCCAAGCCCGCCCGCTAAATCAATCGCACCATCGGCGCCATCGGGGTCAGACCTCTATTCGTTGCACCATCGGGGTCAGACCTCTATTTCGTGCATTCCCGCAATGCGAAGGCGAATGTTGGCTGACTTTGATTGCATGCTTGCAATGAAAATGGAGCTCGCTACGCTATTTGATTGCGAATTTGCAGCGAATAGAGGTCTGACCCCGATGGTGCAACGAATAGAGGTCTGACCCCGATTCAGGGAGGTGATGGGGTGACGGTAAAATCTTTGCCGTTGAGGAAGTTGCCGTCGGCGTCGATGAGGATGGCGCGCGGGGGCGGCGTGTTCAGCCCTAGTCGCGCCAGCTGGGCCGGGGCGATGCGCAGTGTATAGGCGCCGGGCGCCACGCCGGCCAGGATGTAGTAGCCGTCGGCGCTGCTGGTCGTGCTGGCCACCACCGCCATGGCGCCATCGACCAGCTGCAGTTCGAGGTCGCCGGCCGGGCGCTTGACGCCGTTCGCGAGCAGGTAGGTAGTGCCATCGATCTCGCCCGTGATGCCGACCGCGAAATCAAGCGCGCTGGCCTTGCCTGCGCGCGGCACGATGCGCATGCCTTTTTGGAGCGCCAGCCATTGCGGGTCTTCCAGCGTGGACGGGTCGAGCGCGATGTCGAGCTCCTGGCTGGCTGGCAGTCGCGCGAGCCAGGCAATGCCGTCTTCGCCAGTGCGCGTGGCCGTGCTGCCGCCGTTGAGTACAAAGCCGGCTCCTGCGATCGGCGGCTCGCCCCCATCCATGATGCCGTTGCGGTTCTTGTCGAGGAATACGCGCAGCGACGCGCTGCCGGAGCCCGCCATCGGCGCAGCGTCGACCAGCCAGCGCCCGCGCCGCGGTTCCTGCCCGGCCGCGATGAACAGCTGCAGGCCCAAGCCATATCCGGCGCGGCCCGCGTGATACGCGTTCACGCCCAGCCCGAAGCGGCCCATGCTTTTGTTGAGCGCCGCGCTGAGGCGGTAATGCCGCTCGCTGAAAGTGCGCGCCACGCCCAGGTTGACCATGTAGCCGGCGTCGAGGTGTTGGTCGGCCGAGACGGCCAGCGCCGACAGCGCCGCCCGCGGCTCCAGCGTGTACTGCAATTGTCCCGACAGTCCCACGCCCGCCACCCGCCGGCTCACCTGCAGCACGCCATCGGCCTGCTTGCGCCCGGATGTGGACTGCCAGCGCAGCGCGTTGCTGAACGCCGTGCCGTAACGGTAGGCCGACAGGCGTGCGCCCAGCTCAAGGTTTTCCTGGCCCGAGTCGCGCCGGTCGCGCCTGGCCAGCAGCGCGACCGGCAGCGCGGCCAGCTGGCCATCGATGCGCAGCTCGTCGCGGGTGGCCACCGGATCGCCGCCGGCCTGGTAAAAATCGCTGGCGAAGTCGCGCATCCAGGCGCGGCTGGCGTTCAGGGCCACGCCGCCGATGCGGGTGCGCATTCCCACTTGCGACAGCGCGCCATCGCCACTGTCGCGCACCAGGGCCGCATGCAGGATGATCTTGTCCAGGTATGCCTGCAGGCCTGCGCTGGCGTAGCGCCGCTCGCCCCCTTCGGCTGGCATGCGCACCAGCGCGGCGCTGGCGCTCAGACGTTTTCCGATGCCCCAGTCGAACTGCAGCGCGGCGCGCGCGCGCCCGTCGTCGTCGCGCTGCGCGGCCAGGCTGTACACCAGCTCCCCGGGCGCGAGCATCGATTGTTCGATCAAAAAGCTGTGGCGCTCGATGCGCACCTGTCCCAGCGGACCGTGGAAGACCAGACGGAACTCGTTGGCGCCGTAGATCAGCACCTGGTTGTCGAAGCTGTAGCGCCCGTCGGGGCGCGCCTGCTGGAAGGCGACCAGCGCATCGTTGAAGTACAGCTCCACGTCCCAGCCGGGCGCCAGGTCGCCCTGGAAGTTGTGGCGGTCGAAGCGCATCGGCTGGCCAAGCGGGCGGTTCGACAGCAGCACGCCGTTGCCGTTGGCGCTGCCCAGCGCGATGTTGGGCACACCCGGCGCCACCACGCTGCCGGCCTGCACGGTGCGCGCGCGGATGGGCCCGAGCAGCCCGGCGCCGGGATCGTGCCGGCCCAGGGTCAGGCGCGCAGCCGGTCCGTGCCGGTCCTGGCCGGTGTTGATGTACAGCGCCGCTTCGCTGCCAAGCAGGTCGGCCGTGAGATAGGTCGTCAGGCTGGCGCGGGTGGCGCTGCTGCCTGGCGCGCGCCGCACATCCAGGCCGATGGTCTGGTCGATGAAGGGCATGCTGGCCAGGCTATACGGCGTGGCCACGCGCGGATAGCCAGGGTCGGATCGCACGCCAGGGACGCTTGCCATGGGGCCTTTCGACTGGCGTTCCAGGCGCGCCTGCACCGGCAGCTTTTCGCGCGCGGTCACTTGCAGCGACAGGCTGGCCATGTCCAGTTCCAGGCCCACCGGCAGCCATGTGGCCAGCAAGCGGCTGGCCACGTAGATGTCGGCGCCTTCACGGCGCACCAGCGCCGGATCGAACGATGCACGCTGTTCGCCGCGCAGCACGCTGTGTGCGCTCAGGTCGAGCCGGAAGCCGCGCTGTTCGTCGAGGATGTAGCCGCTGGCCTGGCCTTCAGGCGCATCGACGCGAATCGCGATGGTCAGCAGGCGCGCCAGTTCGCCCAGCGGCAGCAGCACGTCGTTGCCTTGCTGGTAGGCGACGATGCTGTCGGACAGGAGGTGCCGCTCGAGCCGCACTTCGAGCAGCAGGTCGGGGCTGTTGGCGGCGCGCGCCGGCGTCGCCAGCGCCACCAGGAGCGGCAGGCAGCGCGGGAGCAGGTAGGACCAGTCCATGGGCGCGCACCGCCCGCGCCGCTCAGGGCAGCGCCAGCGCGGTTTCGGCCAGCAGCGCGCCGCCGGCTTCGGGACGTTCGCGGTAGGTCAGGCGCAGTTCGCCGCCGGCCAGCCTGGTGCCCGGTGCCGGCTGCAGCGGCAGCACGGCGCGCCGCAGCGCATTGGGCGTGTACACGGCGACCCCGCCCGCGCCCCCGATGACCTGGGCACTGCCGCCGCGCGGCGTGAACGTGACGCTCAGGTCGCCGTACAGCGAGCTGTTGCCGCTGCGTTGGATGTGAAACGCCAGCTGCGGCGCCGCGCCAGCCTGCAGCGCCATATTGGTGAGCGTTACCGCCGCTTCGGTCGCGCCGTGCCGCACGATGACCGGAATCGAGGCGCCGATCAGGGTCTTGAGCACCACGCCGATGCGCGCCTCGCCCTGGGCGCCCGGTTCGACGCTGCTGGCCACTTCGCCGGCCTCGGGCAGCTTTTCAAAGTGCAGGTGCGAGCGGTATTCGCCGTCGGCCAGTGCCTCGGGCTTGCGCACCATCAGGCGCACCACTTGCGCGGTGCCCGGCTGTAGCGTGACCTGGCGCGGCGAGTAGCTCAGCATGCCGTCGGCGAAGCGCTCCCCGGGCCCGGCTTCGGTGACGTTGATGAACTCGCCCGTTTCGCTCATGCGGCGGTTCACGATGCTGATGCGGTAGCTGGTCGGCCCGCTGCCGTTGTTGATTAGCTCGACCTGGGCGGCGCGCTGGTTCCTGGCCAGGACCACGCGGGTCGGGTTGAGCATCAGTTCTGCCAGCGCCGGCAGCGGCTGCAGCACCAGCGCGGCCAGCAGCGCGGCCGGCAGGCGCGCGAACAGGATGGTTGTCATCGGAATGCCTCGCGTGGGTTCATTGGTATTCGAGTGTGACGTGGAAAGAGCCCGTGTAATTCCCCTTCGGCTGGCTGGGGGCCACCTGCAAGGTAGCGCCCACGGTCACCGTGTGGGGCCCGGGCGCGAGCCAGCCGCCGACCGGTGCGCTGCTGACGAAGTTGGTCAAGGCGATGCGATTGGGACCGGAACGCAGCTGCTCGCTGCCGTTGGCGGGCAGGGTGAGGATGCTGATCCTGTCGCCGTTGCCGGCAATCGCAAAGCCCGCCGGCGCGCTGGACGAGTTCAGAAGGATGACGGCGCCGCCGCCGGTGCGCGCGCCGCTGGTGTTGACAGTAACGGTGCCGCCGCCGGCGGCCACGAAACGGCCGAACACGAGGTGGCTGGTGGTGCTGATGTTTTTCTCGGCCATGCTAGGCCCTGCCGCCAGCAAGGCTGACAGCAGCAGCGCGCCACGCGCTACAGCGGCGCGCGCCCGGCGGGCGCGCCCGCGCGGATTCCTAGTTGTATTCAACCGTGGCGATGACGGAGCCGGTGTAGGTGCCGGGCGCCTGCGTTGCGCTCACGGCCAGGGTGCCGCCCACATACAGCGACTGGGCGCCGGTCGGGCTGAGCGTTCCAGTGGAAGGGCTGCTTGAGCCGCCCGGTGTGAAGTCGCTCACCTTGGTCAGGGCCATGGTATTGGCGCCGCTGGTGAGCACCGCGCTGCCGCCATGGGTGATGGCATAGGTGGCCGACGCTTCGCCGGTGATGTCGAAGCGTGCCGCGCCCGGGGTGGTGCCGCCGACCAGGATCGCTGCGCTGGCGCTGCGCACGCCGCCGGTGCTGACCGTCACGCTGCCGGCCACGCCACCCGGGGCGAAGTTACCAAACACCAGATTGGCCGGGGCAGTGATGGCGATCGGCGTGACCACGGTGCCGGTCGCCGTCGCGCTCGCGCTGGCCGCAAGGACGGGCGCGCTGATGCCGGCCCCCAGCCCTGCGGCCGCTGCCATGAGCGCCAGTTGGTAGGTCAGTCGTGCGTGCTTGAGGGTGTTGGTCATGAACGGCTCCTTCGGGTGTCGGTTATGTTTCTTGAGCAAATTCTTTCCTGCTTGCAAGTGAATATTACGTTCGATTTTTCCCGTGTGCATCGCTACCCGGGCCATGTTTGATGTGCGTCTATGCCCTGTGGCCCGGGCGCGACGGCGCGATTTTTTTGCCGCTTTGGGCGGTTTCGTCGGCGCCGGCACGGTTCTGTCGGATAATGCCCGGTGTCAAGGCGGGCCCTTGCTATGCTTTTTCCAAGCCCACCGATTTGGAACCCATCATGATTACAAGCATCCTGTTTATCTTTCGCCTGACCCTGGCCTGGTTCCTGGTGTACCTGCTGCTGGCGATCACGTTCGCCCAGACCGTGCTGCGCTACGTCGATGACGACCATGGCGGCTACCTGGTGCTGGCCGGCTTCATGCTGGCCGTGGCGGTGGTCGTCACCGCCTTTTCCCACCTTGGCCGGGTGCGCCTGATCACCGGCGAAGTCAACGCCAGCGCGCTGTCGAACCGCCAGCGCCGCCAGATCGAGATCCCGTTCGAGGCGGGCGACGCGTTTGACCTGGTCGAGGCGGCGATCCGCGAACTGCCCGGGGTGGAAGACATCGAAAGCGCGCGCGACAGCCTGCAGGTGCGCGCCAAGGTCAAGCGCGTCGACCCGTACAGCGGGCCTGCGAGCGACGCGGCGGAGCCGGGCAAGTTCACCGAGTACTTCCGCACCCGCCGCAACCAGATCCTGATGACGGTCACGCCGAATGGCGACGCCGGCAGCGTGACCCTGATCTGCGAGCCCGAACGCGCCGCCTGGACCGACGCCTTCCTGGTCGACTTTGGCACCAACCTCGAAAACGCCGAGGCGATCGTGCGCTCGGTGACCCGGCGCGTGGCCGAGATGCGCCGCCGCGAACAGGCCAGCGTGATGCAGACGGCCACCGAGAAGGAGCTGACGGTGGCCAAACTGAGCCTGCTGCACGCGCAGGTCGAGCCGCACTTCCTGTACAACACCCTGGCCAGCGCCCAAGTCCTGACCCGCACCGACCCGGCGCGCGCCGACCAGATGCTGGGCAACCTGATCATGTATTTGCGCCATTCGCTGCCGCGCACCGAAAATTCGCTGTCGACCGTGGGCGAGGAACTGGAACGGGCCCAGGCCTACCTGGACATCCTGAAGATCCGCATGGGCAACCGCTTGCACCTGCAGGTCGAGGTGCCGCAGGCACTGCGCTCGGTGCTGTTCCCGACGATGATGCTGCAAACGCTGGTCGAAAACGCCATCAAGCACGGACTGGAACCGAAGCCGGGCGGGGGCACCGTGTGGATCCTGGCGCGCGCCCATGAAAGCAGCGTGGCGCTGACGGTGGCCGACGACGGGCGCGGCTTTTCGGCCGAAGGGGGAGGGACCGGCATCGGCCTGCGCAATGTGCGCGAGCGCCTGCGCCTGGCCTACGGGAACACCGCCGCCTTCGCCATCGTCGCCAATTTTCCGGCCGGCGTGGCAGCGACCATCACCGTGCCAAATACCACCACCCTGGGGAGCCCATCATGACCAAGTGCGTGATCGCCGAAGATGAAACACTGCTGCGCGACGCCCTGGTGCAGCTGCTCGGTGAAGTCTGGCCCGAACTGGAGATCGTGGCCGCCTGCGACGACGGCGGCAGCGCCCTTGAAGCGATCGCCCTGCACCAGCCCGAGGTGGCCTTCCTCGACATCCGCATGCCCGGCCTGACCGGCCTGGAAGTGGCGGCCGCGCTGCCCGAGGCCAGCCCGAAGACCGAAGCGGTGTTCGTGACCGCCTACGACCAGTATGCGATCGACGCCTTCGACAAGGGCGCGGTCGACTACCTGCTCAAACCCGTGGGGCGGGCGCGCCTGGCCGCCACCGTGCAGCGCCTCAAGGCCAGGCTGGCCGGCGGCACGCACGACGCCGCAGCCATGGCCGCGCTGCTGGCGCGCCTGGGGCAGAGCATTCCCAACACCAGCAAGGAGCCGCCGCTGGTGTGGCTGACCGCCAGCGCGGGCGCCGAAACGCGGTTGATCATGGTCGACGACATCGCCTACTTCCAGTCCGACACCAAGTACACGGTGGTGATGACGGCCGCCGGCGAAGCGCTGCTCAGGAAACCCATCCGCGAGCTGCTGGACGTGCTGGACCCGACCATTTTCAAGCAGATCCACCGCTCCACCATCGTCAACCTGCGCGCGGTCGCCTCGGTGACGCGCGACGACACCGGCCGCGGGGTGGTCAAGCTCAAGACCCGGCCCGAAACTCTGGCCGTGAGCCAACCGTTCATGTCGCTGTTCCGGAACATGTAAAGGCGGTAAGCAATGTTTTCTGTGTGCGCCAGCGTACGGAAAGCGGTGTTGCTTCTGCTAAACTATGGGTCAAGATCAGGCATCCGGCATCAGCCGTTTGCCGCTGGTCCGGCGCCCAGGCGTCCAGTTAATAGCAAGAGGCCCACAAATGAAAAAAGTCCTGATAGCCCTGTTCATGGTGACGGCATCGGCCGGCGCCATGGCGCAAGTCAAAGTCGATATCAATATTGGCACGCCTGGATACTACGGCGCCATCGATCCAGGCAGCTTCGGCCGCCCGCCAGTGATTTACCAGACGCCGATGATCATCGAGCGCCAGGCCAATGTGGGCCAGCCGATGTATCTGCGCGTGCCGCCTGGCCATGCCAAGAAATGGAGCAAGCATTGCGGCGCCTATAACGCCTGCGGCCGCCCAGTGTATTTCGTTCAGGACAGCTGGTACAACAATACCTACGCACCGCGCTATCGCCAGTCGCAGGGCGGCCACGCCGAGCGCCGCGACGACCGCCGCGACGACCGCCGCGACGACCGCCGCGATGACCGCCGCGATGACCGCGACCACGGCAAGCGCGACAAGCAGGAAAAGCATGGCAAGGGCAACGGCAAGCACTAAGTAGTCCCGGCGCGCCACGTGCGCGTCCCTCGCCCCGCGGCATAGTAGACTGTCTGGGATGAATACGGACAGGGGAACTGCGTGCGGGGCGATATCGTTATTGTAGGAGGCGGGGCCGGCGGCCTCGAACTTGCCAGCAAGCTCGGGCGCAAACTCGGGCCGGCCAAAGTCACGCTGGTGGACAGCCGCCTGTCGCATATCTGGAAGCCGTCGCTGCACGAAGTGGCGGCCGGCACGCTCGACCTGCACCAGGAAGGGCTGTCCTACCAGATGCTGGCGCACGACAACGGCTTCACCTTCGTCTATGGCGCGCTCGCCGCGCTCGATGCCCATGCCCACCGCATGACGGTGGGTCCCGTACGCGGCGCCGACGGCGACGACATTCTTCCCGAACGCACGCTTAGCTACACCTCGCTGGTCATCGCCGTGGGCAGCACCTCGAACTATTTCGGCGTGCCCGGGGCCAAAGAACACACCATTTCCCTGAACGCGGCCGAAGACGCCGAGCGCTTTCGCCTTGCCCTGCTCAAGCAGATGGCGCGGGCCGACGTGCGCAAGGCCGGGGGGCAGGAGGGCTACGTCGACGTCGTCATCATCGGCGGCGGCGCCACCGGGGTTGAACTGGCGGCCGAACTGCGCGAAGCGAGCGGCGTGTATGCGGCCTACGGCTTCCAGCACCTGCAGCCCGAACGCGATGTGCGCATTACCCTGCTCGAAGGCGCACAGCGCATCCTCGCGCCACTCACCGAGCAAGTGTCGAAGGCGGCGCACACGCTGCTCGAGCAGCGCGGCATCGCCGTGGTGACCGGCTGCCGCGTGAGCGCGATCGAGGCCGACAAGGTCAGCGACGCCGACGGCAAGGTCTATCCGGCCAGCCTGTGCGTGTGGGCGGCCGGGATCCGCGCGCCCGCATTCCTGTCGCGGCTGGGGCTGGCCACCAACAAGGGCGGGCAACTCGAGGTGGACGGGCAGTTGCGCGTCAAGGGCGTGAGCGACGTGTTCGCGCTGGGCGATTGCGCCGCATGCGTGGGCGCCGACGGCAAGCAGGTGCCCCCGCGCGCGCAGGCGGCGCACCAGCAGGCCGACTATCTGCGCAGGCAGCTGGTGCGCCTGGCGCAGGGCAAGGGCTTGCAGGCGGCGCCGTATGCGTATCGCGATTACGGCTCGCTGGTGTCATTCGGACACCGCAATACGGTGGGCAGCTTGATGGGTTCTTTGCGCGGGCTGAATTTTTTCGTCGAGGGTTTTTTCGCGCGGATGATGTATGTCAGTTTGCACCTGATGCATCATGCGGCGGTGCTGGGCGTGCTCAAGACGGCGGTGCTGGCGGTGGCGCGTTTCCTCATCAAGCGCAGCTCGCCGCTGGTCAAGTTGCATTGAGACAGGCGTCGATCACGGCGTAGGGTGGAAAAGCGAAGCGCATTCCTCCAATGGTCAGCCGACCAGTGCCGGCGCTGTCGTGCGCGGCAAGGTTAGCGTCAACGCGGCGCCGCGTTCCGGCGCCGGCGCCGGCGCCAGGGTCATCTCCCCGCCCAGAAAACGCGCGCGCTCGCGCAGCAGGCGCAGGCCGTGACAGCCCGGCGCCAGGTGATCGTCCTGGCTTAGCCCCACACCGTTGTCGCGCACGGTCAGCATGATGCCGTCGTCGTTGTCGTCCAGGATCACGTCGACCTCGCTCGCGCCGGCATGCGCGGCCACGTTGCGCAATCCTTCCTCGAGCGCGCGCAGCAGCGCCACCCCTTGCTCCGGGCTGTAAGCGGCTTCCTCGTCGGGCAGACTGATGCGCGCGACGATGTCATGCTCCTCGCCGAATTGCGTCACCAGTTCGCTCAGCGCCGCGCGCACCCCCAGGAATTCGAGCTTGTCGTTCCAGATGGACGACTGCATGTCGCGGTTGGTGCCGATGATGGTCATCAGCAGTGCTTTCATCTGGGCGGCGCGCTGCTGCAGCGCCGAGTCGGCAGGCAATTGCTGGGTCAGCAGGGCCAAGTGCATGGTCAGGGCCGTCATCGACGAACCCAGACTGTCGTGCAGCTGGCGCGCCAGCTGGCGCCGCTCGTTGTCCCAGCAATGGGTCAGGTGGCCCAGCAGCTCGCGCACATCGGCGGTGCGCGCCGCGACGCGCCGTTCCACTTCCGCTTCAAATTGTTCGGGTACCGGTGCCGTCATGCTGGACTCTGTGAATGTTTCAGAAATCATACAACAGTTGCAAACCGATGTCGCGGCGCACCGTTCACGTGGCCGGCAGCGTCGCACATTGGGTAATCGCTTCGAGCAGGTGATTGATGTCCACCGGCTTGACCAGGTGCAGGTCGAAGCCGGCTTCGAGCACGCGGCGCTGGTCTTCGGCCAGGCCGTAGCCGGTCAGCGCAATCAGTTTGATGTGGCGCGTGTCGTCATTCTTGCGCAGGCGGCGCGCCACTTCGTAGCCGTCGATGCCGGGCAGGCCGATGTCGACCAGGGCCACGTCGGGCAGGTGGGCAAAGGCCATCTGGACGCCCTCCAGGCCATCGGCGGCGTGGCGGATCGGGTAGCCGCATGCGCTGAGCATGGTGGCCATCATTTCGCGCCCGTCTTCGTTGTCTTCGATGAGCAGCACGCTCGGTTTGCCGGACTCGGGCAGGACAGCGATCTCGACGCTCGGGATGGTGGCCGGGAGCGCGTGCGGCAGGCGGATTTCAAAGGTACTGCCGGCGCTGGCGCCGTCGCTGTGCGCGCTGACGCTGCCGCCGTGCAGTTCGACCAGGCGCCGCACCAGCGCCAGGCCGATCCCCAGGCCCCCCTGGGCGCGGTCGAGCGTGGTGCTGGCCTGGACGAAGACGTCGAACACGTGCGGCAGCAATTCCTGCGAAATGCCGACCCCCGAGTCGCGCACCTTGAGCACGACCTGGCCGTTGTCTTCGCCCACGCTGATGGCAATGCTGCCGCCCGACGGCGTGTATTTGAGCGCGTTGTCGATCAGGTTGGTGGCGATCTGCTCGAGGCGGGTCGGGTCGCCATCGACCCAGCCTGTCGCCATGTCCATATTCAGCAGGTAGTTGCTGGTGCGGCCAGTGGCCTTGAAGGTATCGAGGCAGGCCGAGACCAGCGCCGCCACTTCGACCGGCTGGCGCGACAGCAGTATTTTGCCCGACATCGCGCGCGACAGGTCGAGCAGGTCGTCGACGATGCGCGACAAATGCTGGCTCTGGCGCTGGATGATCTGCTTGGCGCGTCCCACCGTGTCGGGACCGGCGCCGGGCAGGCCGATCAAGGCCGCGGCGCTGCTGATGGCCGACAGGGGATTGCGCAGTTCATGGCCGAGCATGGCCAGGAACTCGTCCTTGGCGTGGCTCTTGCGTTCGGCCGCCTGGCGCTCTTCCATCTCGCGCGTCAAGCGCTTGTTGGTGGCCGTCAGTTCGGCGGTGCGCTGGCTCAGCTTGTGCGCCTGGCGCTTGAGTTCTTCATTCTTGGTGGCCAGCGTGACGAACACCTGCACCTTGGCGTGCAGGATCTGGGGAATCACGGGCGTGAACAGGAAGTCGGCCGCGCCGCGCTGGTAAGCCTTCAGGCGGTCGATCTCGTCGGCCAGGAAGGCGGTCACGAAAATGATGGGGATGTCGGCCGAACGGACCCGCTGGTGAATCGCTTCGGCGGTTTCGAAACCGTCCATGCCTGGCATATTTACATCGAGCAAAATCACGGCGAAATCATGCAGCAATACCTGACGCAGCGCCTGTTGTCCCGAGCGCGCGGAAATGACTTCGTAGCCGGAGTCGTCGGCCCATTGGTCAAGCAAACTGGTCAGCGCCAGCAAGCTTCCGGCATCATCGTTGACGACGAGAATTTTTGGTTTTTCTATTTTAGGCACGTCGTTCCTGCGCTGCTATTTGAATGGGATTTCAAGCTTCTTGTTTCCGCTGGCAGGGAGCAGACACCTGGCCTTTGTCACGCTACCGCCCATCATAGCAATGGTGCAAATCCGTGTCAAAAAGCAAGCGTGCGCGGGTGCAATCCAGATACTAGGTACGCTGCCGCACATACGTGTCCGGTGCGTCATGCGATAGTCAAGGCTATCAGGGAAAACGCCCCGACCGAGGCGGCCACATTGAAAGGACCGATATGAATATCAATACCGTAGTTGACAGCGCGTTCGCAGATAAATGCTTCCGTGACATTTGCAACGCACCGCTTTGCGCACTGCGCGGCCTGAGCGAAAAAGATGCCAAGGCTTTGCACCAGGCGTTCGGCATTACCACCATTGGCGACCTGGCCGACCTGAAATTCGTCAAATGGGCCAGCGCGCTCAAGGTGCTGGCCGAAGAAGAGTGCGACACGCCGGAGCAAATTGCCAAGGAAACGCTGCTGGACGATGCGGTCGAAATGACCTTTCCTGCCAGCGACCCGATTTCCGTCGATTCAGGCATCACGCGCATTGAAGTGCCACCCGATATGGTCGATGCGTGCACCGACCACCAGCACGCAAAGGAAGTGGCCGTGAGCACCGGCAAGGGCAAGCAAACAGCGTGATCTGAAACATACGGAACGATGGAAGCGGGCTGCGGCCCGCTTTTTTTCGTCGCAACATTCCGCAATCGGGGTCAGACCTCTATTCGTTGGCCAGCAGAATTATGTCCGAGCGTGGCATGGCGACGTGCGCGGTTGACAGGCGCGCTACTGGCAGTGGAAGCGTTTCGTTGAGCGCCGGCACAAAATAGAGGTCTGACCCTGATGGTGCAACGAATAGAGGTCTGACCCAGATGGTGCAACATTCCTCAATCGGGGTCGGACCTCTATTCGTTGGCTAGCGGAATTATGTCCGGGTGTGGCAAGGCGATGTACGCGGTTGACGGGCCAGCCACTGGCAGAGGAAGCGCTACGATGAGCGCGGACACAAAATAGAGGTCTAAAAATAGAGGTCTGACCCCGATGGTGCAACGAATAGAGGTCTGACCCCGATGGTGCAAGAGCGATGCTGCGCCGGGTGGCGTTAGTGGTGGGACGACAGCTTAACTTTTTTTTCGGCCGGAATCACCACGGGCGCCACGTCCTGGGACGAGGTGGCGCAGAAGCGGTTCTTGCCGCTGCGCTTGGCTTCGTACAAAGCGTAGTCGGCAATGCTGATCAGCGCTTCGACCGTCTCGGCGTCGTCCGGATACATGCTGATGCCGATGCTGGTCGACAGGCGCAAGGTCAGGTCGTTGATGAAAAAGGGTTCGGATACCGCTTCGACCAGCTTGGCCGCCGGTCCCTGCGCGTCGGCCAGGCTGTTCACCTCGCCCAGCACTACCATGAATTCGTCGCCGCCCAGGCGCGCCACCGTGTCTTCCTTGCGCGAGGACGCGACCAGGCGCTGGGCCACGATCTTGAGCACTTCGTCGCCATAGGAGTGACCATAAGTATCATTGATGGCCTTGAAGCCGTCCAGGTCCAGGTACATCACCGCCGCCTTGTGGTGGTTGCGGCTTGCATGCTGGAGCGTGGTTTCGATGCGGTCTTCGAGCAGTCGCCGGTTGGGCAGGCCCGTCAGCGGGTCGTGCAGCGCCAGCGCCTGCTGTGCCTTGCTGTATTGCGCCAGTTCCTTGTACAACAGCCGTACTTCCAGCATGTTGTGGATGCGTTTGTGTACCTCGAGCAGGTCGAAGGGCTTGCTGATGAAGTCGCGCGCGCCAGCTTCCAGCGCGGCAATCTTGAAACTTGGCTGGGCCGTCAGCGCCAGTACAGGCAGGTAGCCGCCTTGCTCGATTTCCTTGAGGCCCTTCATGACCTGAAAGCCGTTCAAGCCCGGCATTTGCAAATCGAGCAAGATGAGGTCGTAATTGTGCTGCCGATGCAGCGGACAGACCTGTTCCGGCAGCATGGTCGAACTGACGCAGGTGTAGCCTTCCTCCCGCAATATCTCTTCCATGAGGTCGATATTGTCCGGCGCGTCGTCTACGACCAAAATCTTTGCGTTCAGAATTTCTTCTCTGCTAGGCATGCTGGGCACCCGTTACAAACTATTATTTGAGTGTAACAGTCTCCCTAATCTTTCTTGTAGGACAGCACCGCGTCATCCGGTAGGAGGGGGAATCGCGTTTTTGCTACCGACTAGTCACCATCGAGGCAACAGTCGCGATCAGTTCGCTCGGTTCGACCGGTTTCGAAATATGCGCCAGAAATCCTGCTTCAAGGGCTTTCAGGCGGTCTTCGGAGCGGGCGAAGGCGGTCAGGGCCACCGCAGGAATGTTGCCACCATGCTCAGGCCCGAGCGCCCGGACCCGCGCCAGCAGTTCAAAACCGTCGACGTCGGGCATGCCGAGGTCGCTCACCAGCACGTCCGGCATTTCTTCGCGGATCGCCTTGAGCGCCTGTTCCGCGCTCGCCGCAGTGCGCACGACGGCATGACAATCTGACAAGATTCGATTGATCAAGTCGCGGGCATCGGGTTCGTCATCGACCACCAGCACGCGCAGGCGCGACAAATCGCGCACCTTGATGTCGGACGACAGCGGCGAGGGCGGATTGTAGGGCGCGCGGTCGGGGCGCGAGGACAGGGTCTGGCGGTTCGCCGATGGCAGTTCGATGGTGAAGCTGGCGCCTTGCTCCGGGCCGTCGCTGTCGACCCGCACGGTGCCGCCGTGCTGCTCGATCAGGTGCTTGACGATCGACAGGCCCAGCCCCAGGCCGCCATGCTTGCGGGTGGTCGAGGCGTCGCCCTGGCGGAAGCGTTCGAATACGTGGGCCTTGAATTCGGGCGCGATGCCGACCCCGGTGTCCTGCACGGTGATCGAGACGTGGCCCTCGAGCGGGGTCAGGAAGATGCGCACCAGGCCGTCGCGCGGGGTGAACTTGATGGCGTTCGAGAGCAGGTTCCAGATCACCTGCTGGAGCCGGGCCGGGTCGCCGGCGATGGGGCCGACCGCCGGGTCGTAGTGTTTTTCGAGGCGGATGTTCTTAGCGTCGGCGGCCGGGCGTACCGTGTCGATGGCGGCGTCGATGAACACGGCCGGCGCCACGGTCTGCATGTCGAGCAGCACCTTGCCGGAGGTGATGCGGCTCATGTCGAGCAAGTCTTCGATCAACTGGGCCTGCGCGCGCGCATTGCGTTCGATGGTTTCCAGGCCGCGGTGCAGGTCGGCCTGATCGCGGCTGCCGCGGCGCAGCACCTGCGCCCAGCCCAGAATCGCCGACAGTGGCGTGCGCAGTTCGTGCGACAGCGTGGCCAGGAATTCGTCTTTCATCTGGCTGGTGCGCTCGGCCTCGGCGCGCGCCGAGCGTTCGCTTTCCAGCAGCACCTTGCGTTCCTCGGCGGCGTGCTGGGCCGCTTCGTACAGGCGGGTATTGTCGATCGCCACGGCAGCTTGCGCGGCAATGCCGCCGACGATGCGCTCGGTGCGGTCGGTGAAAATGCCGATTTCAGGGTGGCCGAAAAACAGGGTGCCCAGCACTTCGCCGGAACGCGCCACGACCGGTACGGCCAGGTAGCTGCGCACCGTGGGGTGGCCGTCGGGTATGCCGAAGTGGGGCGACGACAAGCCGTAGCGCGCGTCCTTGGTGATGTCGTCTGAACGCACCACGCCTTCGCCGCGCAGGCTGGGGCCGAACAGCGCGGTGGCGCGCGGCATGCCGAACGGTTCAAAGTCGGCCGGGACCGCGCCGGACAAGGTGTACAGGGTGAACAGGTCGCCGTCGACATCCTTGCCATGGTAGAAAAAAGCGCCGAAACGCGCACCGCTGATGCCGGTGGCCGCGTCGGTGACGACCTGCAGCAGCGAACGCAGGTCGCGCTGCGAGGCCAGCGCGCTGCCGGTGCTATTGAGTAGTTCGAGCACGTTCGATTCTTCGCGCAGCGCCTGCTGCACGCGCTTGACCTGGTCGACGTCGGTATTGGTGCCGAACCAGCGCACCACGTGGCCCAGGCGGTCGCGCACCGCGTTGACGCGCGTGAGAAACCAGCGGTACTGGCCGTCGGCGCCCCGGATCGGGTATTCCATTTCGAAGGGATTGCCGGTGCGGATGGACTCGTTCCAGCGCTGCAGCATCTGCGGCATCACTTCCGGGTCGTGCGTCGATTGCCAGCCCCAGCCGACCATGTCTTCGGCCTTGGTGCCGGTGTAGTCGTACCAGCGCTGGTTGAACCAGACGATGGCGCCGTCGGCCTGGGCCATCCAGGCCAGCTGGGGGATCGAATTGGCCAGCGCGCGCAGCACTTCCTCGCTCTCGCGCAGCGTGTCCTCGGCGCTCTTGCGGGCGCTGATGTCCTGGACCACGCCGGTCATGCCCACCACGCTGCCGTCGCGCTCGTAGTCGATGCGCCCGACCACCCCGATCCAGCACAGGGGACCGGGGCGGTCAAGGCGGCACTCGATATTCAAATCGGTGTGCTGGGAAAACGCGTGCAGGAATGCGACGCGCGCCATTTCGCGGTCGCCTTCCTGCATGCGCGCGCGCAGGGCCGCCCACGGCATTGGCGTTTCCGCCTCCAGGCCAAAAATTTCGGCGGCGCGCTTGCCCAGCGTGATGCGGTCGGTGGCGCCATCCCAGCGCCAGTCGCCCAGCCGCCCGGCCGACAGCGCCACTTGCAGGCGGTTGTTGCCGTCCAGCAGAGCCTGTTCGTCGGCCTTGTGCTGGGTAATGTCCTGGAAATACACGGTCAGGCCTTCGGGCGACGGATAGGCGCGCAGGTCGAACCAGCAGCCGCGCGCGGCGTAGAAAAATTCGAAGCTGACCGTTTGCTGGACCGCGAGCGCGCGCCGGCATTCGGCTTCCAGCGCGCTGTCGCGCAGCTCGGGGAAGGCATCGAAGATCGGCAGGCCCATTAGCTCGTCGTGGTTTTTGTGGCGCGCGTCCAGCAGTTCGAGCGCGCGGCCGTTGATGTAGGTAATGCGCCAGGTCAGGTCGACCGAGCAGAAGCCGTCGGTCAGGCTCTCGAGCATGTTCTCCATGCGTGTTTTAGCGCGCCGCAGTTCATCGCGCGCTTCCAGCAGTTCCTGCTGCGCGCGCTGGCGCGCCACCAGCACGCTGTTGGCGTTGCGCAGCGCGACCGAGCGCATTTGTTCGATTTCATCCTGTTCTTCGCTCACGCGCGCTCCCTCAGGATGGCGCGGGCCAGCGCGGTGCCTTCCACGCGCGCCCGGATCTTGGCAAAGGCCGTGTCGCGGGTGGTCGACTGGTCGTCGCAGAAGGGCGAATAGCCGCAGTCGTCGGTGGTGCCGAGCTGCGCCAGCGGAATGAGGCGCGCCGCCTGCAGGACCCGGTCGCGCACTTCTTCGGCGCTTTCGATGTGCGGGTTGATGACGTCGATCACGCCGACGAACACGGTCTGGGTTGGCTTGAGGTGGCGCGCGATGATCTTCAGCACGCGCTCGGGATCGCTCTCGCCGGCCAGCGCAATATAGAAGTTGCCGGCATGCAGCTCGAACAGGCTGGGCAGCAGGTCGGCATAGTCGACGTCGGCGCTGTGGGTCGAATCGCGGTCGCCGCCCGGGCAGGTATGGATGCCGATCAGGGCTTGCTCGGCAGCGGAAAAACGCGCCAGTGCCATGTTGTTGAGGTCGATGAAACTGTTCAGCAGTTCACCGCTGGGATCGAGCTTCATGGCCAGCCGGCCTTCGGTGAAATCGATCTGCACCTTGTGCGCGCCGCGATCGAGGCAGCGCCGCACTTCGGTCTCGTGCTCGTTCAGCAAGTCGTCGATGAATTGTTCGCGCGGATAGCCGGGAATGCCTTCGGGCGGGTACATCAGCGACAGCGCCGACGGCGAAATGACGGCTTGCTTGACCGGCACCTGCGCAAAGCGCTGGGCCAGGGCCAGGTATTGATCGGCATAGCGCTGGTAATGAAAGGGCGCGCTGAGAAGGCGCGGCATGCGGCGCACATGGCCGGCCGCGAACGGGATCTGGAAGCCGTCGGGCGACATATTCGGCGCGCCATGCACGCAGTAGGTCAGGAAATTATGGTACTTGCGCTGTTCGCCATCGGTGATGACAGGCGAACCGGTCGCTTCGAACTGGGCCACCGTATCGCGGACGGCCTCTTCGTACAGTGCGTCGAGCTCCGGCCCTTCAGGCACGCCCTGTGCCGTCGCGGCCAGCAGTTGCGGCGAACGGGGAATACTTCCGATGGGCTCGGTGGGAATGATCATGTCGCGCCTTGATATCGTATGAGGACAGGCCTGGCGTGCCGATGCACGCGCGCGGCCGGCTTGAGCGGGATTTTAGCCCACGCCCACGCCTTTGACTCACACACTTGGCGCGCCGGCGGGGCCGCCGCCCCTGGTGACAATGCCGGCCAGCGCGGCCTGCAACTGGTCGAGCTCATACGGTTTTTGCAGCGAATGGAAGGGGAATTCGACGTGCCGCAACAGCGCTTCGCCATAGCCGGAAGCGAAGATGACGCGCAGTTCCGGCTGCATGGCCAGGGCCTGGCGCGCCAGTTCGACACCCGACATGCCGGGCAGGCTGACGTCGGAAAACAGCACGTCGTAGGAGGCGGCCTTGAGCATGTCGAGCGCGCCTTCGGCGTAGCCGATGCCGTCGGCTTCGTGGCCAAAGGCCTTGAGCATTTCGCACACCAGGTACTGCGAATCGAGGTTGTCTTCGACGACAAGCACGCGCAGCCCGGCCGGGGGCGGCGCGCTGCAGGGCTCGGTGCTGGGGGCCAGGGTGCATAGCACGCCGCCCACCTGGCCTTGCTCGTCGCTCAGGGGCGTCAGTTGCAGGTTGCAGGCCAGTGGCGCCGGGCCGTCGGGGCTGAGCACGGTCAGTTTCTGGTGCGGCAGGCACAGGTGTTCGCCCTGGGCGGCGCGGGCGAAGGCGTCGGCGGCGGCGGCCAGCGGGGCCGGCATCACGGCCGGGACCTTGCCCCCCGGGGCAGGCGGGTGCAGCGGGCCGGCCAGTTCGGCGTAGGCGGAGTTGAAGGCGACGATGCGCCGTTCGCCCCACACCAGCAGCATGGGCGAGGGCGTGGCCAGCATGATGTCGATGGTGAGGCGCAGTGTCAGTGGCCATTGGGCGCGGTCGCCCAGGTCGGTCGCGCGCCAGTCGATATTGGCCGCGAGCCCGGCGCCGGTACTAGGTTCAAGCATGGGATGCCTGTGTCATTGGAATAGTTATTGTAGAAACGCAAATATGAGGCGAATGCTACACCAAATGGTGGATTTGGTCGTGTTTGTACTGGGCGGAAGTGGGGGCAAACGAGCGGAAGTTCCTTTTCGACGCCTTATGGTTCGCCTGATATATCGGTCGACTTGCTTTCCAGTAGCTTCACCAGGTCTTCGTACTTGGGCCCGCCGCCCAGCTGCGGCATGGCGATCGACAGGAATACAGCGGCAACAGCCGCGTATGCAATTCGGTCTGCACTCACTATTCCGGCAATCATCAGCCCAATTCCGATCATTATTGCGAACAGGATGAGCAACCTTTTAACGCGCGCATCTGTCGATTTTTTTCGCGCCGCACCGATCAATTTCAATTCGTCTTCTGAAAATTTCATGTCTTATCCTGTCAAAGAGTCTGTCAGTAGATAAAGTCGCGCGCAGCGACAGCCAAATTTTTCCAAGGGCAAGTTGTCGCGTATTCGTGCAGCGCCTCATTGCGAGCCGGAGCGGGGTCTTCATCAAACGCGATCATCAAACCCATCAAGCGCTGGTTCCATTGTCGGTAGTTTCCCCGCAAATTAAAGATGAAGGCTGAAAAATCTTCAGAGGATGCGATTGTCGGGATCGCATATCCGCTCATCGTCACTGCCATGAGTTCGCCCAAAAAAGCCATGCCGTCGTAATAGTAGCTTCGACGCCGATCGGCCTCTGGCATGGCGGCCAATTTCTCGAACCGGGTCCAGAGGCGGGCTTGCTGCCTGGCAGATGCTTTCATGCTGTCCTCAGCCGTCTCGCGTAGAACATCGCTTAGATGTACTATCGGACTTAGTTGTAGCAACGTAAAGAATGAACGAATGCTACACCAATGATGAGCTGGGTGGCCGTGCCGGAATTTTTGGCAAAAATGCGGCGATCCGCAGCACCTTGGCTTCGCTCTTCATCGGAATCTAATCTGAGGTGTTATGGGTCCCCGCCTGCGCGAGGACGACGGGGCAAAAAAAAGCCCGCTGATGAGAGCGGGCTAAATCTATTTTCTTTGAGGAGAATAGAGGAGACATGAGCATCATGCACCATCGCAACTTATATTGATAATTTATCTTTGTGATGTCAGGTATTGGATTGCCGTATAACCGGTGCTGGCACGAGGAGGAATCATGGCAAGCATCATCAGGCACAGGCGCGTCAACATCGTGGTATTGGCCGCGGGAGAGGCCATCGCGAGCAATTGCGGACCGGGCGATATCGCCATCTGCGTGGCCGACGACGGCTGGTGGAACAGCTTCGTGGCCGTGGACGGCAGCATCGACAGCTATGACCGTCCGTATCCCAGCTATAACGAAGCATTATGGGCCGCCAAGGCTGCTGCCGAGTTCGGCACCTTGTAAGCATCGTCAATACGCGTCGCCAATCCCCGGCGACACAGGCGACGGCTTCGTTGTAGAGTTGTTGAATCAGCGGAAAATTACTCGCATTTGATGCCTGGTCCAACTGTGCGCGTCTTGGTTCATGGCAGAAAATGTTCTAGGATAGCAACCATGCACAATCTGTCATCCCCGCCATCGGGCCTGTTCGCTTGAGTCTGCTTATGGACCAGGACCGAGCGCCGCCCAAACGCCCCGGCCGCCGCCACTACGCGCGTACGCTCGCTGCCGGCGCGCTGGTGCTGGCGACCGCGCGCGCGTTCGGGCAGTCGCCCGCGCCGGCATCCGTGCCCGAGCGCCGGGTCAAGGCCGCCTTTCTTTACAAATTCCTTGGCTATACCGAATTCCCGGCGGCTGCCTTTGCCGATGCCGCCGCGCCAGTTGTGATTGGCGTCACGGGCGCCGACGAGCTGGCCGCCGAACTGGTTCGCATCGTTGCCGGGCGCACCATCCAGGCGCGGCCGATCAGCGTCAAGGTGCTGCGCGACGGCGACAGCGCTGCCGGCGTGCACCTGCTGTTCGTTGGCGGCAGCGACAGCGCCCGCGTGCGCCAGGTGCTCAAAACGGTCCAGCCCACACCCATGCTGGTGGTCAGCGAAGCCGATGACGGCCTGCAGCAGGGCAGCGTGATCAATTTCCGGGTCGTCGACGAGCGCGTGCGCTTTGACGTCTCGCTCGAAGCGGCCGAAAAAAATAGCATCAAGCTCAGTTCCCGGCTGCTGACTGTTGCCAACCACGTTCAAAAAGGGGCACCGTGATGCAGCACGATACCGGCTCCGTTCGCAGCAAGCTGATCCTGATGGCAGTGTCGACCACCTTCGTGGCCTTGATCGCGGCATCGATCGCGATGTTGCTGTACGACCTGCGCACCTTCCAGCAATACTGGGTCGACGACATGATGACCCAGGCCGACATTATCGCCAGCGTCACCGCGCCGGCCCTGGCCTTCAACGACGCCAAGACCGCGCAGCAAAATCTGGCGGTATTGCGCGTGCGTCCGCAAATCCTGGCCGGTGCCATCTATACAGCCAACGGCGCCCGCTTCGCATCCTATGCCCAGGGCACGAGCGAGGTCGCTTACCCGGCCCGGCCGGGACGCCCCGGATACAGCATCGAGCAGGGCGAGCTGGCCGTGTTCCACAACATTGTCGACAATGGCGAGGTGCTTGGCACCGTGTACCTGCGCGCACGCTACGGCCTGTTCGAACGCATGCTCAATTACGCGGCGATCTTGGGTGCGGTGCTGCTGGCGTCGCTGGGCATCGCTGCCCTGGTCGCCTCGCGCCTGCAGAAAAGCATTACCGACCCCTTGCTTGCGGTCACCAACGTCGCGCGCGAGGTCATGCAGCGGCGCGATTTCAGCCTGCGCGTTCCCGGCAATAACAAGGGCGAAATCGGTGTGCTGGTCGCCGCTTTCAACGATATGCTGGCCGAAATAGGGCGCCGCTCGCATGCGCTGCAGGAAGCCAACCTGACCCTGGAGCACGAAATGCAGGTGCGCCACCGCGCCGAGGAAGCGCTGCTGGTGGCCGACCGCCGCAAGGATGAATTCCTGGCGACCCTGGCCCACGAGCTGCGCAATCCGCTCGCGCCGATCCGCACCGGGCTCGATATTTTGCGCATTCGCAGCGGCGACGCCCAGGCCACCCAGCGCGCCACCGACATCATGGAACGCCAGCTGCGCCAGATGGTGCGCCTGGTCGACGACCTGCTCGACGTATCGCGCATCAATACCGGCAAGTTCGCCATCAAGATGGGGCGGGTGGAACTGAAGGCGGTCGTCAACGACGCGCTCGAAGTGGTGCGCTCGTATATTGAACTGCACGGCCACGAGCTGGCCATTGAACTGCCCGACCGGCCGGTGTTCCTGCATGGCGACGCGACGCGCCTGGCGCAGATCCTGTCGAACCTGCTCAACAACGCGGCCAAGTACACCAACCGCGGCGGGCGGGTACGCCTGTTCGCGCGGGTGGAAGAGCGCAACCTGATCATTAACGTGGCCGACAATGGCATCGGCATCGCGCCCGAGATGCTCAATTACGTGTTCGAGATGTTTGTCCAGGTCGATTCCACGCTCGAGCGCACCAATGCCGGCCTGGGCGTGGGCCTGTCGCTGGCGCGCCGCCTGGTGGAACTGCATGGCGGCACGATCGAGGCGCACAGCGCCGGCGTGGGCCGCGGCAGCGAATTCGTGGTGCGCCTGCCGATCGTGGTCGACCCTGAAATGCCGGCCAAGACCATTCCCGCCGCCTTCATGACGTCGGAAACCTACCGCATCCTGCTGGCCGACGATAACGTCGACTTCGTCAACAGTATTGGCGCGCTGCTCTCTGCCATGGGGCACAGCGTGGTCATTACCCATAACGGACCGGACGCGCTCACGGCGGCGTCGCGCTTTTGCCCGGATTACGCCTTCCTTGACATCGGGCTGCCGCAAATGTCGGGCTACGACCTGGCGCGCGGGATCCGGCGCCTGAGCTGCGGCGAAATGACGATGCTCATCGCCGTGACCGGCTGGGGCCAGGAAAAAGACCGGCAACTGGCGTTCGAGGCCGGCTTTGACCACCATATGGTCAAGCCGGTGCGCTTCGAGCAGATCGAAGAAATTCTCAGCAACCGCTCGCTGATCAAAAAAGTGCGGAGCTAAAACGCCGTGAAAAACGGAAGCGCCTGCTTCCGTTTTTGGCTCAACTTATGCCTGCTTGCCCCACTTGCGGCGCCTTGCCAGCAGACCGACCACGCCCAGGCCAGCGAGCATCATGCCGTAAGTTGCCGGCTCGGGAACGGGATTGAGCATGACCGAACCGCCAAACGCACCCGAGGTGTTCGACACCAGCGAGCCGCTCACCTGCAGGTAGTAGTTGCCGGTGGCGAGGCTGTTCGCGCTCAGCGTCCAGATATCCTGCACGCCGGTACTGACCATCGAGCCCGCGCTGACCAGCGCGCCGGCGCCGGTGTACAGGTCCAGGCCCGTGATGTCGAGCCCGGTGGCAGCGGTGCGGCTGATCGACGATATGATCGCGTCGAGGTCATGCGGCACGCCGGCGACGGTAAAGGTGAACTGGTCCATGAAGGTGTCGCCTGAATTGTTCATGGCAAAAGCATCGCCAAAGAAAGCGCTGGTATCGACGATAGTGAGCGCCTGTGGCGGGCTTGAGATGTCAGCGGCGTACACGGACGACGGTCCGAGCGACGCCGTCGCCAGTACCAGCGCAGCAAGCAAAGATGTTGAATTTTTCATAAAGTGCCTCGTTAAGAAACGGCCGCGTTCGGCAGCCGGGTTTTCAGGTATCGGGGTACTTCATGCTAGCAAACGGCCGCGCAAAATGGACCAGTTTGCGCTGCGCGCGCGCCACGCGGGTGCCTCATTCCATGGGTAATCAGATTTCAAACAGACCACTTCCTAAATGGCGTTCTCATAGCGGAGGGAGGGCATTCCTGCTTGCGCAGCTGAAAAAAACACAGTGCGCTGAACGAGACTGTCATCCCGCTCCTACGTGCATGCGCGTGTCGCTCCTGTGCACGGGCCGCTTGCTTATTGGGGCTGTGCGGCCACTGCCTTGTTGAAGCATTCAGTGTGGTCACCGCTTTCGATGCGCGCGACCAGGGCTTCGAGCTCGGCCTGGGTACGCGCCAGCCTTGCCTGGAGGGCGACCACGTCGGCCAGTTTGGCCTTCAGGCTGGCGACCAGTTTGACCATGTCGAAGCCGGTGCTGTCGGCCTGCGGCAGCAGGTTACGAATTTCATCGAGCGAGAAGCCGGCTTCCTGCGCGGTCGTGATGATGCCGAGGATGTGCTTGGTTTCCTGCCCGTACAGGCGGTAACCGTTGGCCTTGCGCTGCACCGGCCCCAGCAGCCCTTGCGCCTCGTAATAGCGGATGCGCGACTGCGCCAGCCCCGTTTCTTTCGCCAATGTCCCGATGTTCATGCAAATCTCCGCTTGACCTTAAAGTTAAGTTTAACCTTAAACTCGGTTTAACTCAACAAAAGGACATGCCATGCACGCCTTCACCGAACTGCTGCTCCCGAACGGAAGCACGATCCCCAACCGCATCGCCAAGGCCGCCATGGAAGAAAACATGGCCGATGACGCGCACGGGCCGTCGGCGCCGCTCAAGCGCCTGTACCGCGCCTGGGCCTACGGCGGCGCCGGGCTGCTGTTGTCGGGCAACGTGATGATAGACCGGCGCGCCATGACCGGGCCGGGCGGGGTCGTGCTCGAGGATGACAGCGAGCTTGAATCGTTCCGCGAGTGGGCCCGCATCGGCCGCGCCAACGGGGCCCAGTTCTGGCTGCAGCTGAATCACCCGGGGAGGCAGATGATGAAGGACCTGGGCCAGGGCACGCTGGCGCCGTCGGCGGTCGCCATCGACCTTGGCAAGCATTCGGGCTTGTTTGCGATGCCCAAGGCCATGACCGAGGCGGACATCAAGGAAGTCATCGCGCGCTTTGCGACGTCGGCCAGCCTGGCGCAGCAGGCTGGCTTTTCGGGCGTCCAAATCCATGCCGCGCATGGCTACCTGATCAGCCAGTTCCTATCGCCACTGACCAACAAGCGCAGCGATCGCTGGGGCGGCAGCCTTGAAAACCGGGCGCGTTTGCTGGTCGAGACCATCAAGGCGGTGCGCGCCGCCGTTGCCAGCACATTCAGCGTGGCCGTCAAGCTCAACTCGGCCGACTTCCAGCGCGGCGGCTTCGACGCCGACGACGCGCGCCAGGTGGTGCGCATGCTGGCCGGCCTGGGCGTGGACCTGGTCGAATTGTCCGGCGGGAGCTACGAGGCGCCAGCCATGCAGGGCCAGACCCGGGACGGCCGTACCCTGGCACGGGAAGCCTACTTCCTTGAATTTGCACAGGATATTGCGGCGGTCGCCACGATGCCGGTGATGGTCACCGGCGGCATCCGGCGCCTGGAGATCGTGAACAAGGTGCTTGCCAGCGGCGTTGCCATGGCCGGGCTGGGAACGGCGCTGGCGGTCAACCCGGCATTGCCGCAAGCCTGGCGTGCCGACCGGGGCGCCGTGGCCGAGTTGCCTGCCGTGGCCTGGAAAAACAAGACCATGGCGGCGCTTGCCACGATGGCCGTGGTCAAGCACCAATTGCAACGGGTCAGCATGGGAAAGTTGCCGGCGCCGCAGGTGTCGCCACTGAAAGCGTTTGCGCTCGGGCAACTGAAATCGTTCTTCCTGTCGCGCAAATACCGGGCGTGGATGGCGCAGTAACAAAGCGCCGACGCAAAGAAAAAAGGCCTGAAGATTGCTCTTCAGGCCTTTCGTCTTACGAATTGTTGGTGCGGCTGGCAGGAATTGAACCCACGACCCCTTGGTTCGTAGCCAAGTACT
>JAZKCA010000067.1:0-2787 GCA_040388275.1 Pseudomonadota bacterium | reverse complement strand
CTCAAATGAATGGCGGCAAAAGTGGTCTGACCCCGGTTTTTTGTCACGCCTGCGCACTATGAGCCATTCTTCCCTTGTAACCAGGGTCAGACCACTTTTGCCAGCCATCAGGGGTAAATGGGCAAAAGTGGTCTGACCCCGGTGCTGGCCACGGCGCTGGCCGATAGGGGCAGAAGCTGCTACACTTGTCAGTTCCGAGGAGCGTTGCGACGAAAACACGATTTTCGCCAGGCTCGGAAATCCACCGCAACTGCGCTCACGTTACTTTTTTCTAAAGAAAGGAGGGCGTGATGAACGCCGTACTCAAATCTTCGCAAGACTTCCACATCGCCGACATTTCCCTGGCCGCCTGGGGCGACAAGGAAATCAAGATCGCTGAAACCGAAATGCCGGGTCTGATGGCCATCCGCGAGGAATTCGCCGCGGCCCAGCCCCTCAAGGGCGCGCGCATCACCGGTTCGCTGCACATGACGATCCAGACCGCCGTACTGATCCAGACCCTGGAAGCGCTTGGCGCCAAAGTCCGCTGGGCGTCCTGCAATATCTATTCGACCCAGGACCACGCCGCCGCCGCCATCGCCGCCGCCGGTACCCCTGTCTTCGCGGTCAAGGGCGAAACGCTGGACGAATACTGGGATTACACCCACCGCATCTTCGAATGGCCAGCCGCCGCCGGCCAGCCGGTCTACTCGAACATGATCCTCGACGATGGCGGCGACGCCACCTTGCTGCTGCACCTGGGCACGCGCGCCGAGACCGACCTGTCGGTGCTGGCCAACCCCGGCTCGGAAGAGGAAATCTGCCTGTTCAACGCGATCAAGGCCCACCTGGCCATCGATCCGACCTGGTATTCCAAGCGTCTGCCGCAGATCCTCGGCGTGACCGAAGAAACCACCACCGGCGTGCACCGCCTGTACCAGATGCACAAGGAAGGCAAGCTGGCTTTCCCTGCCATTAACGTCAACGATTCGGTCACCAAGTCCAAGTTCGACAACCTGTACGGCTGCCGCGAGTCGCTGGTCGACGGCATCAAGCGCGCCACCGACGTCATGATCGCCGGCAAGGTCGCCGTCATCGCCGGCTATGGCGATGTGGGCAAGGGCTCGGCCCAGGCCATGCGTGCGCTGTCGGCCCAGGTTTGGGTCACCGAAATCGATCCGATCTGCGCATTGCAGGCGGCCATGGAAGGCTACCGCGTGGTCACCATGGATTACGCGGCCGAACACGGCGACATCTTCGTCACCTGCACCGGCAACTACCATATCCTGACCGAGCAGCACATGCTGGCCATGAAGGACCAGGCCATCGTCTGCAACATCGGCCACTTCGACAACGAGATCGATGTCGCGTCGCTCAAAAAGTATCAGTGGGATAACATCAAGCCCCAGGTCGACCATGTGATTTTCCCTAGCGGCAAGCGCATCATCCTGCTGGCCGAAGGCCGCCTGGTGAACCTCGGTTGCGGCACCGGCCACCCGTCCTATGTGATGAGTTCCTCGTTCGCCAACCAGACCATCGCCCAGATCGAGCTGTTCTCGCATATCGAGAAGTACCCGGTCGGTGTGTACGTGCTGCCCAAGCACCTCGATGAAAAAGTGGCGCGCCTGCAGCTGAAAAAGCTCAACGCCCAACTGACCGTCCTCACCGACGAGCAGGCCGCTTACATCACGGTCAGCAAGGAAGGCCCTTACAAGCCTGATCACTACCGCTATTGATTGGTTCAGCTCCGCCCGCGGGCGGAGCTGACGTTGCATGCACACCCCCTTAACCTTACCCGGTCCCATTCCATGCGCTTATTGTTAACCTGGTTGATCAATGCCCTGGCGCTGTTCGCGCTGCCATTTCTGATGAGTTCCGTGACTGTCACCAATTTCGGCGCCGCCATCATCGCCGCGCTGGTGCTCGGCCTGGTCAATACTCTGATCCGCCCCATCCTCGTGCTGCTGACCCTGCCGGTAACGGTACTGTCGCTGGGCCTGTTCATCCTGGTCATCAACGCGCTGCTGTTCTGGGCCGTCACCCAGGTCGTCGATGGCATCGCCGTCAGCGGTTTCTTGTCCGCCTTTATCGCCTCCATCCTGTACAGCATCATTTCATGGGCGCTGTCGACCTTACTCCTGAAAAAATGATGGACAAGCATAATTTCAGTATCGAATTTTATCCGCCCAAAACGCCGGAAGGCGCCGACAAGCTGCGCGTGGCGCGCGCCAAGCTGGCCCAGCTCGATCCCAAGTATTTTTCGGTGACCTTCGGCGCTGGCGGCAGCACCCAGCGCGGCACGCTCGATACGGTGCTCGAGATCATGGCCGAAGGCCATGCGGCAGCGCCCCACATCTCGTGCGTGGGCGGCTCGCGCGAGCAGATTCGCGAGATCCTGCAACGCTATCAGTCGCACGGCATCCGGCGCCTGGTGGCCCTGCGCGGCGACTTGCCAAGCGGCTACGGCGGTGGCGGCGAATTGCGTTACGCCAACGAGCTGGTGGAATTCATCCGCGCCGAAACGGGCGACTGGTTCCATATCGAGGTGGCGGCCTATCCCGAGGTGCATCCGCAGGCCCGTTCGCCCCAGGACGACCTGCAAGCCTTTGCGCGCAAGGTCAAGGCCGGCGCGAACACCGCGATCACCCAGTATTTCTATAACGCCGACGCGTATTTCGCCTTCATGGACCAGGTCCGCAAGCTGGGCATCGACGTCCCGGTCGTGGCCGGCATCATGCCGATCACCAATTACACCCAGCTGATGCGCTTTTCCGACATGTGCGGCGCCGAGATCCCGCGCTGGGTGCG
>JAZKCA010000066.1:0-12273 GCA_040388275.1 Pseudomonadota bacterium | reverse complement strand
TAGCCTGGGTGCCTTTGCCGGCGCCGGGAGCTCCTAACAGAATGAGACGCATGAAGAAATTCCTAAAACGGATTTTGAAATTGGTGGTGATGCATATGTAAAAACCTTGGTACGAAACTTACCACAAAAGTATGCGAAAACGCCAATCCCGGCCCGTTTTGCCCAATTTTTGCTTGATCTGGCGCAGTACATGCGATGTTTCCCAGCGCCACCCCGTCGTCCTCGCGCAGGCGGGGACCCATGTTGCTTGCGTCGCCACAGGCTAAAGCGTCAGCCAACGCCGTTCCAGCGTGCTATGGGTCCCGACCCGTCGGACCGCCGCCTGCGCGAGGACGACGTCACAAAGGAAAAAACATCCTCACCCGCGCCAGATCCTCGGGCGTATCGACCCCCGCGGCCGGCGCGCTGTCGGTCACATGCACCGCAATCGGATAGCCGTGCCACAGCACGCGCAACTGCTCGAGCGCCTCGATGCCCTCGAGCGGCGACGCTTCCAGCCCCGGATACAGCTGCAGGAAGCGGTTGCTGTAAGCGTAAAGACCGATATGCCGCAGCGGCACGCAGCCCTGCGGCAGCGCTTCGCGCGTGAGCGCGAACCCGTCGCGGTCCCACGGAATGGTCGCGCGCGAAAAGTACAGCGCCCGCGCGTGCTTGTCGAGCACCACCTTGACCACGTTCGGATTGAAAGCGTCGGCCGCGTCATGGATCGGATGGGCGCAGGTGGCCATCGGCACCGTGGCGCTGATGCGGCCAGCCACTGCCGCCAGCAGGGCCGGATCGATCAGCGGTTCGTCCCCTTGCAGGTTGACCACTACCGCGTCATCGGCCAGCCCCAGCGCGCGCGCCACCTCGGCGATGCGGTCGGTCCCGGACGGATGATCGGCGCGCGTCATGCATACCTCGACCCCGTGCGCGATGCACGCGGCAGCGATGTCCTCATGATCGGTGGCCACGATGATTCGCTCGGCGCCCGACAACGCGGCCCGTTCGGCCACCCGCACCACCATCGGTTTGCCGCCAAGATCGGCCAGCGGCTTGTTCGGCAGGCGCGTCGACGCCAGCCGCGCCGGAATGATGACGACAAAACCCATCGGCTACACCGGCGCGATCTTGCGCGCCTCGTCGGCCCACATGATGGGGATGCCGTCGCGGATCGGATAGGCCAGGCGGTCGGGCCGGCACACCAGTTCCTGCGCCTTTTTGTCGTATTCGAGAGGACCCTTGCACAAAGGGCAGACCAGGATATCAAGCAGTCGAGCGTCCACGACATTTCTCCACAATTTGTTTGGCCAGCGCAGCATCAATCTGCGCCGTGACCGGAACGACCCACAGTCTCGGGTCGTCTTTGAGATGTTCAATTTGCCCACATTTTACTGCATCCTTCTCCGTGATCAGGATGATGTCGGCGTCGAGCCGCGCGAACGGCTGGTCCAGGAAATCGTGGTGGTCCGGCAGCGCCAGTTCGGCAAAGGTGAGTCCCTCGCCGCGCAGCATGGCAAAAAAGCGCCCCGGATTGCCGATCCCGGCCGCCGCGACGATGCGTTTCTCCGCTAGGCTGGCCAGCGCCACACCCTGCCCTTGCCCCATCCGCGCCAGCGGTTCGGCCACGCCGCCGGCCAGCCGCATCTGGTACGCCTGCCCGCCCACCGCCGCGCGCAGCGCCGGCGTCAGCTCGGGTGCATTGACGATGGTGAAGTCGCGCCGGCGCGAGACCGGCTCGCGCAGCGGCCCGGCCGGCAGCAGCCAGCCGTTGCCCGCGCCGCGCCCGTCGAACAGCACGATCTCCACGTCGCGCCGCAAGGCGTAATGCTGCAGGCCGTCGTCGGAGATGAGGATGTTGACCTCGGGATGGGTGGCCAGCAGCGCCTGCGCCGCCGCCGCGCGCGCGCGCCCCACCACCACCGGGCAGCCGCTGCGGCGCGCGATCAACAGCGGCTCGTCGCCCACCTGCGCCGCCGTCGAGGCGCTGGTCACTTCACGTGGCGCGGCGTCGCTGCTGCCATGCCCGCGCGAGATCACGCCCGGCGTGTAGCCCGCGTCAAGCAGCACGCCGGCCAGCCAGATCGTCAGCGGCGTCTTGCCGGTGCCGCCAACGAAGATATTGCCGACCACGACCACCGGCACCGGCACCCGGGTCGACTTGCGCACGCCGACCCGGTACATCCAGGCGCGCAGGCCGGACAGCACCCGGAACAGCAGCGAGACCGGCCACAGCGCGCAGGCGAGCGCACCGCGCCGCTGCCAGGCGCGCGTGAACGTCGATTCAAGGGAAGGAGAAGTGGGCGGCATGCGTGTGCGGGCAGCGCGAGTCTGCCCGCGCGGTCCTACTTTTTGCCGCCGGTTTGCGCCGCGAAGGTCAGCTTGTCGTAGCCCGCCAGGCGCGCCGCTTCAAGCACGTTGATGACCATCTGGTGCATCGCGAACTGGTCGGCGTTGACGATCACGACCGGGCTTTGCGCGGTAGCCGGCGCCGGCTGGCCATCGCTGCCGGCGCGTGCGGCCGCCTTCAGGTCCTCGGCCAGGTCGGCCACGCTGCGAAACGACACCGGCGTGTTGTTGACCGTGTAGTTACCCTTGGCGTCGACCGTGACGTTGATTTCAAACGGCTTGTCGAGCGCCTTTTCGGCGTCGGCCGTCGGCAGCGTGATCTGCAGTTCGGTGAACTTGCTGTAGGTGGTCGAGACCATCAGGAAGATCAGGATCACCAGCAGCACGTCGATGAACGGGATCAGGTTGATTTCCGGATCCTCGCGCTTGCGGCCACGGCGAAAATCCATCATTTTCGCGCACCATGGACGATGTCGACGAATTTGACCGCCTGCAGCTCCATGTCGATGATGAAGCTGTCGACCAGCGCACGGAAGTGGCGGTACGCGATCAGCGCCGGCATGGCGATCGCCAGGCCGAAACCGGTGTTATACAGCGCCACCGAAATGCCGTGCGCGAGCGCCGCCGGATTGGTGCCGGTCGCGTTTTGCGCGCCGAAGATTTCGATCATGCCGACGATGGTGCCGAACAGGCCCATCAGCGGCGCCAGCGAGGCGATCGTGCCCAGCGTGGTGAGGAAGCGCTCGAGCAAATGGGCCACGCCCCGCCCCGCTTCTTCGATCGATTCCTTCATCACTTCGCGCGGCGCTTCCACGTTGCGCAGCGCGGCGGCGAGCACCGTGCCCAGCGGCGAATTGTTCTTGAGCTTGTCGATGATGTCGGGCGTGACTTTGCCGTTGTGATAAACGCGGATCACCTCGTCGAGCAGCTGCTTGGGCAGCAGCTTGGAACGGCGCAGGTAGATGGAGCGTTCAATGATCAGCGTCAGGGCGACGATGGAGGCGATCAGCAATAGCCAGATTGGCCAGCCTGCAGCTTGAAGAATGGCGAGCAAAACAAACTCCTGAGTAAGGTAATACTGGATCGGAACGAACCCCGGCAATGTAACGTGTTGCCAGCCAGACGGCAAGTACAGTTCTGCACATCTTCTGTGGATAAGATTGTGCGCAAGAATCATGACATAGTCGCATGGCCTTGATTACAAAGGAAAATAAGTCCTTGCGCAAAAACAAGGCAGGAAAAAAATAAATGCGGCGAAAAGTTCTGAACAGATTCTGTGGATAAGAATGTGCGCAATGTCTTTGCCGATTGGCAAAGCCATTGATTCGAAAGAGATAAACGGCGCTGCGCAAAATACGGGCATCGGTGCAACATCGCCGGTTTGCCCGAGAAAAACCGCGCAATCGACGCGGTGTCGGGGCTGCGGCAGGCTTTTGCACACCTTCTGTGGACAACTTTGTGTGCAATATTCTGACTGCGTACCTAAGTGTTTGAATATAAAGAAGAAACCGGCGCTGCCTAAGTTTGTGGCGCTATCCACAGGCCAATGTTCTGCACAAATTATGTGGATAAGAATGTTCACAACTACTGTGGACAACTCTTAACCAATTGATTTTTATAAACAAAATAAAGGTGCGCACTTTAGTAGCATCGTCGGGCCGCGCGAATGCGGGGACGACGGGCCGAAGTTCCGCACACATTCTGTGGATAACTTTGTGAGCAAGTCTGAAGAGTTTCTCCAAAGTCCTTGATTTTCAAGGCTTTTCAGCCATTGCCCGCAAATAACGCACACCGCGATTTTCTTTTATAATCAGCCACTTACATAAAATCCTTGTGGTTCTGGGAAAAATATGACATAAGCATGACCGCCGTAAATTTTTGTGGACAGCTTTCCGATGCCTACCTTGTTCGACCCCGATCCCGGCTACGCCGCCCCGCCCGTCCTGACCGTCACCGCGCTCAACGCCCAGGTGGCCAGGCTGCTGGAACGCTCCTTTCCGCTCACCTGGATAGCCGGTGAAATCTCCAATTTCACGCGCGCCAGTTCCGGCCACTGGTACTTCACGCTCAAGGATGATGCGGCCCAGGTGCGCGCCGTCATGTTTCGCGGCAAGGCGCAGTTCGCCGGCTTCGTCCCGCGCGAAGGCGACAAGGTCGAAGTGCGCGCCCTGGTCACCCTGTACGGCGCGCGCGGCGACTACCAGATCAATGTCGAAGCGATCCGCCGCGCCGGCGTGGGCGCGCTGTATGAAGCCTTCCTGCGCCTGAAGGACAAGCTGGGCGCGCAAGGCTTGTTCGACCAGGAGCGCAAGCGCCCCCTGCCCCTGTTCACGCGCAGTGTCGGCATCGTCACCAGTCCGAATGCGGCGGCCCTGCGCGACATCCTCACCGCGTTCAAGCGGCGCGCCCCGCACGTGCGCGTGGTGCTGTACCCGGCCCCGGTGCAGGGCCAGGGCGCGGCCGAGCGCATCGCCAACGCCATCGCCACGGCGTCGGCGCGCGCCGAAGTCGACCTGCTGCTGGTGTGCCGCGGCGGCGGCTCGATCGAAGACCTGTGGAGCTTCAACGAAGAAGTGGTGGCCTACGCGATCGCCAACTGCAGCATGCCGGTCATTGCCGGCATCGGCCACGAAACCGACTTCACCATCGCCGACTTCAGCGCCGACCTGCGCGCAGCGACGCCGACCGCGGCGGCCGAACTGGCGGCGACGCCGCGCGCCGACTGGATGGCCTCGCTGGCGGCCGACGCCACCGACCTGCGCCGCGCGATGCGCCGCAGCCTGGGTGAAGCGGGCCAGGGCCTGGACAACCTGTCGCGCCGCTTGCTCAGCCCCTCGGCGCGGATCGGCCACCGGCGCCTGGAACTGCTGGCCCTGTCGACCGCCATGACGCACGCGCTGCGCGCGCCGCTCAACCGCAACAGCCACGCGCTGGCGCAGTTGCGCGCGCGCTGGAGCGCCTGCCGCCCCGACCTGCGCGCCGCCCGCGTCGATATCGCCTCGCAGCAGCGCCGCATCAAGGGCGCGCTGGCGCACCAGCTGGGACGGCGCCGCCACGCGCTCGAGGCCCTGTCGGCCCAGCTCGAACAACTCAATCCGCAGCGCACCCTGGAACGCGGCTACGCCATCGTCACCGACGCTTCCGGCAAGGTGCTGCGCGCGCCGGCGCAGATCAAGGTGCATGCAGCGCTCACGGTGCGCCTGGCCGAGGGCAGCGCCGAGCTTGGCGTGGCCAGCGTGCAAGCCACGCTGGAATAGCCTGCAACGAAAGCGCGAACGATTTACAATAAGGGCCGTTTCCCACGTTATACCGCTTTTCAAAAACCAACAAAGGACAAACCATGGAACATACCCTGCCGCCACTGCCATACGCAATGGACGCCCTCGCGCCACATATCTCCAAAGAAACGCTCGAATACCACTACGGCAAGCATCACCAGACCTATGTGACCAACTTGAACAACCTGATCAAGGGCACCGAGTTCGCCGAGCAATCCCTGGAAGACATCATCAAGTCCTCGTCCGGCGGCATTTTCAACAATGCAGCCCAGGTGTGGAACCACACCTTTTACTGGAACGGCATGAAGCCGAACGGCGGCGGCGCGCCAGCCGGCAAGGTCGCTGACGCGATCAATGCCAAGTGGGGCTCGTTCGACAAGTTCAAGGAAGAATTCACCAAGTCGTGCCTGGGCAACTTCGGTTCCGGCTGGACCTGGCTGGTGCAAAAAGCCGACGGCGGCGTCGACATCGTCAACACCTCCAACGCCGGCTGCCCTTTGACTACCGGCGACAAGCCGCTGCTCACCTGCGACGTCTGGGAGCACGCCTACTACGTCGACTACCGCAACCTGCGCGCCAAGTACGTCGAATCGTTCTGGGGCCTGGTCAACTGGGATGTCGTCGCAAACAACGCCGCGTAAATCCCGCGCAAGCCGCAGTCGATAAAAAGGCCTTAGTCTCGCGACGAAGGCTTTTTTTTTCATTCGAGGGAACCCCATGCGCGCTCTTGCATCCACTACATTCACGCTCGCTTTGTTCATTGCCGCCGGCATTGCGCGCGCGGCCGATCAGTTGCCCGGCCTCACGTTCAACCATGGCGATTGGGAACTTGTCTGCGACAACACCGGCACCTGCCGCGCCGCCGGCTACCAGGTCGATGGCGCCGAAGCGACCCTGTCGGTCCTGTTGACGCGCAAGGCCGGCCCCGGCCAGCCGGTCACCGGCGCACTGACCATCGGCGACTTCAGCGAGACCAGGAAGAAGGCGCCCGACAAGCTGCGCCTGGCGCTGCGCATTGACGAGCGCACGGTTGGCCCGCAGATCAACGCCGACGCGGACGCCCTGCACGATTCGCAAGTTGCCGCCCTGCTCAAGGCGCTGCGCGGCAGCAGCAGCATCGCATTCACCATGGGCAAGCATCGCTGGGAATTGTCCGGCAAGGGCGGCGCGGCCGTGCTGCTGAAGATGGATGAATTCCAGCGCCGCCTCGGGACTCGCGGCGCCTTGCTGAAACCGGGCGCGGGCAGCGAGGACCAGGTGCTCGCGCCCCAGCCCGCGCTGGTGGTGACGACGCCGGCGCTGGCGCCCGCGCAGCCTGGCGACGACGACATCGTGCGCAAGGATGCGAAGGGCTTGCAGGCCGCCTTGCAAACGACCCTGGGCAACGACGTCCATTGTCCCGATCTTGCCGAGAAGCCAGCGTTCTCGCTGACGCGCCTGAGCCGCACCCACTTGGTGGTATCAAGCTCGTGCTGGTCGGCCATGTATAACCAGGGCCAGGGCTACTGGGTGATCGAGGCCATGCCCGGCTACCGCCCGGTGCTGGTCACCGACTCCGCCACGGAGCACAATGGCGGCACCATCAGCGCATCGCACAAGGGGCGCGGGATCGGCGACTGCTGGTCGCGCCAGGAATGGCGCTGGAATGGCAAAGCCTTCGTCCAGACGCTCGCCAACTCAAGCGGCATGTGCAAGATGGTGGTCGCCGGCGGCCCCTGGACCTTGCCGCGCATCGTCACCGAGGTGCGCGAAGCGCCACGCTAGGCCGACCGCGCCGGAATCTTCACGCCGGTCTGCACGGCCGGGCGTGCCATGAACGCCGCCACCACGCGCTTGACGTTGGCAAATTGATCGATGCCCACCAGAGCGCCGGCGGCATAGAAGGTGATCAGGTTGTTCACCCACGGGAAAATCGCGATATCGGCGATCGTGTAGTCGTCGCCCATCATCCACTGGCGTCCCTCCAGGCGCTGGTCCAGCACCTTGAGCAAGCGCGTCGATTCGGCCACATAGCGCTCGAGCGGGCGCTTGTCCTCATAGGCCTTGCCGGCAAACTTGTGGAAAAAACCCACCTGGCCAAACATCGGTCCCACGCCGCCCATCTGGAACATCAGCCACTGGATGGTTTCGTAGCGCCGCGCCGCGCCCGTGGGCAGGAACTTGCCGGACTTCTCGGCCAGGTACAGCAGGATGGCGCCCGACTCGAACAGCGGCACCGGTGCGCCGTCAGGCCCGGCCGGATCTATGATCGCGGGAATCTTGTTGTTCGGATTGAGCGTCAGGAATTCCGGCGACAGCTGGTCGTTGGTATCGAAGCTGACCAGGTGCGCCTCATACGGCAGTCCCGTTTCCTCCAGCATGATGCTCACTTTCTGGCCGTTCGGGGTCGGCAAGGAATACAGCTGGATCCGTTCGGGCTGGCGCGCCGGCCATTTTTTGGTGATCGGAAAAACGGATAAGTCGCTCATGCAGGCTCCTTGACGCAAAGGTTGAAGGGAGCCGGACAGTCTACGTCGAAACGAAAAAACCCGTCTGACCCCGGTTTTTGTCGTGAAAATGTAGCGATTTGTCGTCTGGACCGGGGATCCGGCCTTTGCCGGCCCGCCTCTTATACAATAGTAGACGAGGAGAAATGCCATGTTTCGAGTAATGCTGGTGGAAGACGATCTGCGCCTGGCGCAGCTGGTGACCGAGTATCTGGGCGGCTATGAATTTGCGGTCGATCTGGTCACGCGCGGCGATACCGCCGTCGAGAGCTTCAAGACGCTCGCCCCCGACGTGGTCGTGCTCGACCTGATGCTGCCCGGCCTCGATGGCATGGTGGTATGCCGCCAGATCCGCGAATTGTCCACCGTGCCGATCCTGATCCTGACCGCGCGCGAAGATTCTTACGATGAAGTGTCGGTGCTGGAACAGGGCGCCGACGATTTCGTCAACAAGCCGGTCCAGCCGCGCGTCCTGCTGGCGCGCCTGCGCGCCCTGCTGCGGCGCGCCAACGGCAAGCCGGAAGCGGACAGCGGCGCGATGGTGTTCGGCGCGCTGGTGATCGCCACCAGCGACCGCAGCGTCAGCTGGCGCGGCCAGCCTTGTGTGCTCAGCAATACCGAGTACAAGCTGCTGCTGGCGCTGGCCGAGTCGGCCGGCCACGTGCTGTCGCGCGACGCGCTGCTCAAGAAGATGCGGGGGATCGAGTTCGATGGCCTGGACCGCAGCATCGATAATTGTATTTCCAAGCTGCGCCGCAAGTTCGACGATATCGATTCGGAAAAAATCAAGACGGTATGGGGCGAGGGCTATCTGTTCTCGCCGTCAGCCTGGAGCGCGCCGGCCGCCTGAGGCTACGCTGCCAGCGTCTTATTCAAAGACCGGAACGATCGCCAGCGGCGCGTTCTGCGTCACCACCGGGGCCTTGTCCCCGCCTGCGCCAAAACGGTAGCTCACCACCCGGAACGCGTGGTAGGAATCCCCCTCGAAGGCAGGACCATCGGCCACGCCCAGGCTCGGCGCTTCCCCCTTGCGCAGGCGTACGCCCGGGTCCGGCATGCCTTTCGGGAAGACAAAGCGCACGGCCACGCAGCGTTTCGAGCGCAGCGGCGCATCGGCCAGCCGTTGGTACGCCAGCGCCTGCTCGCAGGCTTCGCGCAGCTCGGCCGCGTCGTACACGCCGTCCGGGCGCAGCACGATCGAAATGCGGGGGCGAAATACATACTTGCCGCCCTTGCGGTTCAGAACGATGGCGGCGTTGTCGTCATACGGCGCCTTGAGCAGCGCGAACGCGGTGCGCCCCGTCGGATCGAGCGGCCAGTTCAGGCTGGTGGACTTGCCCTGCACGTGCAGCTGCACCCCGTCAGGGGCGACGTTGCCGTCCTTGGACATGACCTGAAACTGGTTCTGCAGCAAATGCTTGGCCTTGCCGTATTTTTCGAACATCACCATCGCGCGGTACGCGTCCCGGTAGCTCACCCATTCGCCTTCATGCGTGGCGGCCACGGCGGTGCTTGCCGTGATCAGCAGTGCAAAAGAAGCGCTAAGGTGGCGAAACATACCCATGTCAGAACCGGAAAACCAGGCCAGAAGAAATGCTGAAGTTGGCGGGCCGCTCTACCAGCGGGCTATGACGGGCGTCGCCGCGCAAACGCGTCACGCGCGCCGTGCTGGCAATCATCCACGAGGGCGATAGCGCCCAGTTCCAGCCGGCGCCGACGTAAATATCGCGCAAGCCGCCGTTGGGCGCGTAGGCGCTATAGCCGCTCAGCACCGATTCTTCGGCCGTCACCCCGAAGTAGCTGGCGTTGTAATTACGGTTGACTAGATTGATGCCGGCCGACACGGCGAACCGGTGGCGCGGGGACAGGCCGTCCGAGATATGCTGCAAGCCAAGATTCCATACTACCCCGTTGCGCTCATGACCGGCGCCATACAGGAAGCTGTTGCTAAGGCGTAGCGAAGGGGTCAGGTAGAGATTGGCAAAGGCGCCCAGTTGCAGGCGCGCATGCACGTCGCGCAGGCCTTCCAGGCCCTGGCCCACGCGCGCTTCGCGCCCCGCCAGGAAACTCTGAACCGGCGTCGCGCCGCCAACTTTGTTGCCGCTGCCATCTTGGTCGCGGCCCGGATCGAGCGCCAGCAGCGGCCCGAATTCGAGGTCCGGACGGCGCGACAAATGCATGCCCGCGCTCATGCCCGACAAGAACATGCCATTGCTCCATTCAAGCTGCAGCAGCGGCAAGGCGTTCACGCGCTTTTCCCTTGCACCTGGATAGTCCGGCGCCACGACAACGCCCAGCCCGACATACATGTCGCGGCTGCCGTCGGGCATCGGATTGGTGGCGGGGGTCTGGGCGCAAGCTGCACCGCAGGCAACCGCCAGGGAAAGGGCAAGAAGCGTTTTCATCTGGATGGTGTGGGAGTTCGATTGGCCGGTATTTTACCTTGCTGAGCTACGCTCCCCGCCGCCCGGGCGCGTCACGCGCTTCCGGACGAATCATGGCCTTGCCTCTTGCGAATAAAAAGAGCCCACGACACGGTGGCATCGATGGGCAAACGGAAATCGATACCTGCATCGTATGCCATCCTTGCCTGCCGCTTCCCCCTCATACTGTCAGGCAATTGTCATTCATTTGTAATCCCCCGCCCCTCCCCGCCTCGCTTACAATGCAACGCAAAGGGGAAACATGATGCGCTTGGCAAGCAGGCTAAACGACGGATGGAAACGCATGGGGACGGGTGCATGAATCGCATCTTTTTCCGCTTTTTCGTTCTGGTCATGCTGTCGATCACCGTTGCCACCTTTGTCATCTATTTCGCCATCAGCCGCCTGTTCGGCGACCCGCTCGACGACATTGCGCGGCGCCAGGCGGCGGCCCAGATCTTCCTGATCGAGCAGTACGTCGACAAGGCCCCTGCCGACCAGTGGCTGGTGCGCCTGAACAAGGTGCGCGAAGTGTCGGGCATCAACCTGGAACTGATCCCCCTCGACAGCGCGCGCCGCGCCCTGAAACAAGACCAGCACGATGCGCTCAAGCGCGGCGAAGTGGTGCTCGACATCGCGCACAAGGCCTTTTTCCGCCGGGTCGACTTGTACGGCAATCATTACGTGGGCAGCGCCGAGGATGTGATCTGGGCGCGCGACCTGCCGATCGACATCGGCCTGGCGCTGAAGATCGAGGCAGTGCGCTACGTGATCGTGGCGCTGGCCCTGCTCATCCCGATTGCCCTGTGGTCGCGCTCGCACTGGATGGGGCTGCAATTGCTCTCGCGCGTGGCCGACGCGGTGGGCGCCGGACAGCTGTCGGCGCGCGCCAGGCTCAAGCCGGGTGCAGCCATCTATCCGCTGGCCGAGCGCATCAACCACATGGCCGGGCGCATCGAAGGCTTGCTCGAGGCCCAGCGCAACCTGCTCCATTCGGTCTCGCACGAACTGCGCACGCCGATCGCGCGGCTCGAGTTCGCGCTCGAACTGCTGCGCGGGGCGGCCGCCAACCCGGCGCTGGAAACGCGCATCGCTGCGATGGAGGGGGACCTGGCCGAATTGAACGGCCTGGTCAATGAATTACTCAGTATGAGCAAGCTCGACAGCCGGGAAGCGCTGCAGCGCGAGACCTTCGCGCTGGCGCCGGCGCTGCAAGCCTGCATCGCCGCCTTGCCGCCGCATCCGTGCAGCCTGCAAGCGGACCTGGCGCCGCACTTGGGCGAGCTGGCGGCCGACCAGCGCCTGCTGGCGCGCGCCATCGGCAACCTGCTGCGCAACGCCCAGAAATACTGCGAACGCCAGGTGGCGCTGTCGGCGCGCCGGGGCGACGCGATTGAAATCATGGTGGACGACGACGGGCCCGGCATTCCCGAGAATGAACGGGCGCGGATCTTCGAACCGTTCTACCGGCTCGACCGCAGCCGCGACCGTGCTACCGGGGGCTTTGGCCTTGGCCTGTCGATTGCGCACAAGGCGGTGACGCTGCACGGCGGCACGATCCGGGTTGAAAGCTCGCCGCTGGGCGGCGCCCGGTTCGTGATCAGTTTGCCGGCCTGAGGCCGCCACAAATAACCCGCAAATAGCCCGGAAAAAACCGGAAAACCGGAAAACCGGAAAAACCGGAAAACTGTAGGGCGGAAAAGCGATAGCGCATTCCTCCATGTTCGCATCGACGCGAACATGGAGGAATGCGCTATC
>JAZKCA010000065.1:0-60086 GCA_040388275.1 Pseudomonadota bacterium | reverse complement strand
TTCATGCGAGATGGGAACGTGCGCGTCCGGAGTACTTACCTTTCACAGTAACGAAAAAAACCGCCGGCTTCCCGCCGGACGATAAGTTCACTATTAACTATAAAAATTTCTTTTTATTAATTAATAGATAAACAAACTTGACTTGCCGGCCCGCGTCCTCGCACATGCGAAGGCGCGGGCGGGACGATCACACCGTGATTTGCGCCTTGCGCTCGGCGATCTGTTCGCCCAGCGTGGCCAGGTCCAGGCCTGCCTTGCGCGCTTTCGGGAACATGTCGCCTTCTTCTTCCTCGACGTGGTGTTCGATCAGCTCCGACAGCACCTTGACCTTGGCGTCGAACAGGTCTTCGGTGGGCGCCATTTCGAGGATTTGGGCAATCAGGTCTTTGGCTGATGCATGCTCGACAACGGCTTCGTCGACCAGGTCTTCCTTGTCTTTGCCCGCGGCGCGCACGGCAGGATAGAAGATTTCTTCCTCTGCCGTGGCGTGCTTGGTCAGCTCGGTACAGATCTGGGTGGCCAGCTTCTTCTTGCTGACATGGGCACGGTCGCCCAGCGCCTCGTATTGCTCGAACATCGCCTTGACGTTCTCGTGGTCTTCGATCAGCAGCTCGATGGCGTCGACGGCTTCTTGTTCCTTGGGCGGGTTCTTGGGCGTGTTGCGGGTCGTGCTGGATGAGGTTCTCATGGTCGCTCCTTGTTGGTCGTGATACGCCGTTTCGCGGCAGAACTACATGGTAGGCGAACTCAAACGGGCTAAAAGTAGGCGCACTGGCAATATTCTCGTAGGACTGCATCCATCGCTGTAGTGCGCCTTGTCCTCGTGCAAAGCGCGTGCTTCTCCTGCGGTCGGATATACTTGCCCGCTGGGACTAATTAGACATGTCAGGGCAATACAAGTGGATGAACAAAGCACGCCGATAACACGCGCACGCGACGCGGCAAAACGCTTTTTTGGCGCGGTGGCCGCCGTTACTCGTGACCGCTACGCACGCTTGCGCGCCTTCCTGATGGCGCGCCCAATGTGGCAGCGCGTGCTGCTCATCATGGGGGGCGGTGCGGCAATGCTGTTGGCGCTGATGGTGGTGTATGTGCTGATCCTCATTCCGCTCACCCCCGGCATCAAGGACCTCAAGCAGGCGCGCGCGGCCAAGGCCTCGACCCTGATGTCGGCCGACGGCAAGCAGCTGGCCAGCTTCGAACAGGGCCTGCACGAGCGCGTCAAGCTCGACCAGATTTCGCCGCACGTTGTCGCGGCCCTGGTGGCGACCGAAGACCATCGCTTTTCTGACCATTCCGGCATTGATTTCAAGCGCACCGTCGCCTCGGTGTTCTACACGCTCAAGGGTGACGCCCAGGGTGGCTCGACGATTACCCAGCAACTGGCCCGCAACATGTTTCCGGAAGAAATTGGACGCTCGCGCAGCGTCAACCGCAAGCTCAAGGAAATGATCACGGCGCTGAAGATCGAAATGACCTACAGCAAGACCGAGATCCTCGAGACCTATCTCAACACCGTGCCTTTTCTGTACAACACCTTCGGCATTGAAACGGCGGCGCGCACGTATTTCGACAAGCCGGCCGCCAAGCTCGACATCCTGGAAGCGGCGACCCTGGTCGGCATGCTCAAGGGAACCAGCTACTACAATCCGGTAAGCAATCCCGAGCGTTCGCTGGCGCGCCGCAACGTGGTGCTGGGGCAGATGCACAAGCACGGCATCATCGATGCCAAGCGTTACGATGCATTGCGCAAGCGCCCGCTCACGCTGCATTTCTCGCGTCAGGCTGAACGTGTCGGTTCCGACACCCACTTCAGCGCTTACGTGCGCAAGTGGCTGATCCAGTGGGCCGACGAGAACGATTACAACCTGCAGCTCGACGGCCTGGTGGTCCACACCACGCTCGACTTCGAGCTGCAAACGGCTGCCCTGAAGGCGGTGGAGCGCCAGGCTGGCGCGCTGCAGATGGTGGCCGACGTCGAATGGTCGCAGGCTGAAAGCGGGCTTGGTTCATCGGCGGCGACCTATGCCGGCATGCATCACGCGATCACTCCGTTCGAGTACTTCTGGCGCACCAAGGGCGGCCTGGTCAATGCCTTCGTGCGCGAAACGGCTGAGTACAAGGCGGCTCTCGAGGCCGGCGAGACCGGTCCCGTCGCCCTCAAGCGTCTGCGCCTTGACCGTGCCTTCATGGCCCAGTTGCGCAGCACCAAGACGCGTCTGGAAACGGGCTTCGTCGCGATCGACCCGACCAACGGCCAGGTCAAGGCCTGGGTCGGCAGCCGCGACTTCCAGAAAGACCAGTTCGACCACGTGTCCCAGGCCGAGCGCCAGCCGGGCTCGACATTCAAGCCGATCGTGTATGGCGCCGCGCTCGAAAAGGGATTCTCGCCCGAGCGCGTGTACCGCGACGAGGTGATGGCCATCAAGGCCGGTGACGGCACGGTATGGCGGCCAACCGACATGAGCGGCGCCAGCGGCGAAGAATCGACCATGCGCGAAGGCTTGATCATGTCCAAGAACACCATCACTGCGCAAGTGATGCAGGACGTCGGTTTGCCAAGCATCATCAAGCTGGCGCGCGACCTGGGAATCCGCGACAGCAAGCTCGAATCGGTGCCGTCGCTGGCACTGGGCACCAGCCCGGTGACACTGCTGCAGATGGTGAGCGCCTACAGCAGCATCGCGGCTCAGGGCGAGTACCGCAAGCCGGTTTTCGTCAATCGCATCACCGACCGGGGCGGCAACATCATCGCCGAATTCGGCAAGGACGCACCGCAGCGCGCCATGACGAGTACTTCCGCGGCGACCCTGATCGACATGATGCGCGGCGTCATCAATCGCGGCACGGGCACCGCCGTGCGCTACCGTTTCGGCATCACCGGCGACGTGGCGGGCAAGACCGGCACAACCCAGAACAACACCGACGGCTGGTTCATCATGATGCATCCGCAACTGGTGGCTGGGGCCTGGGTCGGTTTCAACGACAACCGCGTGACGATGCGCAGCAATTACTGGGGGCAGGGCGGCCACAATGCCATCCTGGTCGTGGGCGACTTCTTCAAGGCCGCACTCGAGAGCAAGAAGCTCGATGCGGCAGCCGCGTTCCCTGGCGCGCCGCGCACCAGCCCGCAGCGCCAGGACGAGGACGAACCGGTCGACATCATCGAACAGGCCGGCGAAATGCAGCAGGATGGCGTTGCCCCGCCGGCGCCCGTGGTGGAAGAAGAAGAAGTCGTCGATCCGGACCAGGAAACCCCGGCGCCGCAGTTCGAAACGCCGCCGCCGCGTCCGCAAAGCGGCGAGCGGGTTGCGCCGGTGGAGAACACGCAGTAATACTCTGTCGCGGCGCCGCTAACCGTGCAACACCGACGGTGTCGGTAAGGCTTGAATGCTCAAAATACCAATCTTCACTTTCTGGTAATATGAGCGAAATATCTCGTTTACTGCCAGACAGGGCCGCAGGGATGCCGCCCCGATGCCTTCCGTTCACACCACGGACGGCAGGTGAGGAAGGGGGCAATTCGATGCCGGAGACAAGGCCACGTGTTTGTCGTCCCCACTTTATCCAAATCCATTTATCGAACAATGCATACGCTTCAGGCTGCGGCACGGCGTAATCATCGAAGGGAAAAGTCAAAATGAAACGATTCCTGGCGTTTGTAGGTATCGCCTTGCTCGCGGTCTTGCCCGCAGTCGTGCTCCGCATGACGGGATGGCGACCGGGCCCGCTCCTTGTTACCGCAATATTCGGTGTGGCCGTCCTGTCCGCAGGTTTCATGCTGTCGTGGGGCGCTGAGGCAGCTGAAAAGCGTATTTCCAAAGGGCTGATCCTGGCAGTGCTCGCCTTAGTTGCCGTGCTGCCGGAATATGCCGTGGACATGTATTATGCCTACCAGGCGGGTAAGGCTCCTGAGTCGAACTACGTCCATTACGCCGCAGCCAACATGACGGGCGCCAACCGCCTATTGGTCGGTGTCGCCTGGCCCCTCATGGCGCTCCTGCACTGGGCGCGCACCCGGCAGCGCATGATCCCGCTGGCGCAGGTGAATATGGTCGAGATCGGCTTCTTGTTGCTCGCCAGCTTGTACGCCTTCGTGATCGTGCTGAAGGACCGCATTCAGCTGTGGGATACCGTCGTCCTGATCGGCATCTACGGCGCCTACCTGTGGCAAGCTGGCCGCATGCCGAAGGTGCGCACGGAACTGGACGAGGACGACCAGCCTGGCCCGGCCGCAGCGCTAGGCAATTTGCCGCCCCGGCGACAATGGGCCTGGATGGGCGGGCTGGCCACGGTGGCCGCGGCGGTGATCCTCATCTCGGCTGAACCCTTTGCCGAGTCGATCGTAGCAACTGGCCGCCTTTTGAACATCGACGAATTCCTGCTTATCCAGTGGCTCGCGCCCCTCGCCAGCGAAGCGCCCGCGGTCATGATCGCGATCCTGTTTGTCACGTCAGGCAGAGCCGAAGGCGGACTGGTGACCATGATCAGCGACAAGATCAACCAGTGGACCTTGTTGGTAGCGATGCTACCGCTTGCGATGGCCATTGGGGCTGGAGGCCTGATCGACATGCCGCTCGACGCGCGCCAGCATGAGGAATTTTTCCTCACTGCCGCGCAGTCGATCTTCGGCGTTTCCCTGCTCTTGGGCCTGCGCTTCAGCGTCGCTTCAGCCGTGGTGCTGTTCGTGCTGTTCGCCGTCCAATTGGTCGTGGCTTTCGTGTTTCGCAACGACCCCGCCCGCGCCATCGAATCGCTCACCGCAATGGCATGGCTGTACGTGGCGGCGTCAGCTGTCGTCTTCATTCGGCAGGCTCCGCAGGCCCTGGGCAGTTTTCGACTGCTGCGCTCTGCCATGGCTGCTCACCGCTTGCCCGCGGCCGCAAAGGCTCAGGCTGGTGAAGGCACTTCCAGCGGAGCGTGAGCGTGGCGGCGCGCAGGAACAACGATGGCCAGCTCGGCATGACGTCGGCTGTGGCGGTCAAGAAACCAGGCGCACTGGGAGCTGGGTGGTTTATATTATTTTTATCGCTGTTTAACAGTGCGCTGTTTCAATGGCCGTTGTATGCACTCGCACTGTCCACCCGTCCGACATTCGGTTGGCGCACGATAGCGGCCGTCGGCACCCTGTTCGTGTTTCAGATGATGATATCGATGACGGTCTTCGGACTGTGCGCGATCGTTTCGATCCGCCTTCTGAAGATACTCAGTGCGCTGTTTACTGTCGCGAACTCGGTCGCCTTGTACTTCATCGTTCAGTACAATGTGGGCATCGACGCGACGATGATCGGCAACATCGTTAACACGAATGTCGAGGAAGCTGCCGAACTCTTTCACCCGAAGCTGCTCCTGTATATTCTCGTTTTCGGTTTCATTCCAGCGATCGTTGTGCTGCGCCAGCGTGTTGTACCCGGCCCCCTTCTGCGACGCGCGGCATTCATCGCCGTTTCGCTATTGGCGGGATCTGCCTGGGTATACGCGAATGCGCAAAGCTGGTTGTGGATCGATAAAAACGCCAAGGCCTTCGGCGGCCGCGTCCTGCCCTGGTCTTATCTGATCAACGCTGCCAGATACTATACGTTCGAGGCCGAGCGCCATCGCGTGGCGCTGCCACTGCCTCCGATTACCAGCGTCAAGCCGGGCGGCATGTTGTTCGTGCTGGTCATCGGCGAGGCAGCTCGAGTTCAAAATTTTTCACTGTACGGCTATCGGCGCGCGACGAATCCCCGGCTGGCGCAAGATGGCGTCGTGGCATACCCCGCTGCGCGTTCGTGTTCCACCTACACGACAGCGTCGCTGCGTTGCATGCTGTCCCATCGGGGAGCGAACGGGCTCTCAGCGAATGACGAACCCTTGCCGAGCTACCTTTATCGGCATGGTATCGAAGTCATCTGGCGGACCAATAATTTCGGCGAGCCGCCGCTACAGGTGAGTCGCTACGATTCGGCCGAGCGGATTCGGAAAACGTGCAAGCAGGACTGCGCGCGCCTCGACTTTGACGACGTCCTGCTGCATGGTCTGGACGCGATGCTGCGTGGCGCAAAGGACGACACCAAGACCTTGATCGTCCTCCACCAGGGCGGCAGCCATGGTCCGCAGTACTCGAAGAAATACCCGGCCGAGTTCGACAGGTTCAAGCCCAGCTGTCAAAGCGTGGATTTGCAGAAATGCGGGGCTGGGGAGCTCGTCAATGCATACGACAACACCATCGTCTATACGGACGACTTACTGCATCGGCTCATCACTCTGTTGAAGTCGCTGGAGCGCCCCAGCGTCATGCTCTACATGTCGGACCACGGCGAATCGCTCGGCGAAAACGGCCTGTATCTCCATGGGGTGCCGATGCCGCTTGCGCCAGAAGTCCAGTTCTCGGTGCCATTGATTGTATGGACGTCGGACAAGTTCAAGCAGTCCGGTGGCGGCATGAAGGACCCGGCCCGTTTGGGCGGCAATCGGTCTCACGATGTCGTTTTTCACAGCGTCCTTGGCGCCATGGGCTTGCGCAGTTCCGTGTATGTGCCGGAAAACGACCTGTTTCAAGCCATTCCGGCGTCGAAGCCCCCCACCGACAAGGAGTAACGATGGAAAATCGATCTATCTTTTACCGTGCTTATGCCGAAGTACGTCGCCCGCTGCGCTTGATCGCTGTATTGTTGATCGGGCTCATCTTGAGCACCGCCTATCCCAGCGACCTGACAAGTTATCCTGTCGCGCCGGGCGATGCCACTACCCGGACGGCGGTCCGGCTGACCGAGCATTACCTTCGCTACGTCCCGACCATACTGCAGCTTGCGCTGCCGGCCCTGCTAAGGGACAAGATTGGTATGGTGCAGCTGCTTTATGTTGCGGTTTCGACGACGAGCGCGACCCACGTGGCCAAGTATCTACTCGATGACGTGGCGGTCATGGGGACACGCTTGGGCCAGCGGCCGCGGGGCGGCTCGCGTAACATGCCATCCGGGCACTCGTCCATGGTGTCAAGCGCCGCCTATTTCGTTGGCAGACGATACAGCATCGGGCTTGGTTTATTCCTACTAACAATTGTTGGGCTGACCATGTATGCTCGGGTGAGCTTGAATGCACATACCGTTTCTGCTGTGATTGCTGGGGCCCTGCTAGGGTGCCTTACCGCGGCCTGGTTCACTTCTCGGCGCAATGCTCAATGAATCCGAGGTCAATTATGTTCCAAGTCATCTACGGATGGGGACGTATGACTAGCGCGTCTGGCACAAAGAAGGCTTGAAGCGCGTTAATAGGCGACGCGTGGTACACCAGTCTGACTGACCCCGCGTCACCCTCGAAAATCTCGTGGACATCAACGACTTGCCGCAGCCCTTGTAAACTTTCGGAATTTCAGGTTTTCTCTCGTCTTTGCATGGCGCAAATGGCAAGCAGATCGACGGCGTGGACGGATACGGAATTGGGCAACTCGATCTGGGCGATGCGCGCCTGAACCGGCGAGCGAGGCCATTGATGGAGAGTATAGCGGCGCCGCCCACGGCCAGCGTGCCCGAGGCATGCAACGGGGGGGGCGAGACGATGGCGGCGTACCGCTTCTTCGACAACGCAAGCGTGGATTGGCGCGGCGCGCATCGTGCGCCAGCACCTTTGGGCGCGTCGCGTTGAACTGAATGCGGGCAAGAACAAATCGGTCAGCCCAGCCTGTATCGTGGCGCGGGAATAGGGCGCGCCACCCGGCGTCGAGCGGATCGAATGGCGCCTGTTGACCAACCGCGTTGCCACCGACGCGGCCGCTGTGAGCGAGCCGATCGACTGGTGCCGGGCACGCTGGGAAATCGACATGCTGTTCAACGTGCTCAAGAACGGCTGCTGCGTTGAAGAGCGCCAACTGGGCGCCATCGAGCGTATTGAACGGGCGCCGGCCTTGTACCTCGTGGTGGCCTGGCGAATCGCCCGCCTGATGCGCATGGGACGCACCTGTCCGGGCACGCTAATCTGTTCTTCAGGCAGCCTCATGGCGATGACATGCACATCGCCGCAGCTATGCTACAGCTTTACCGCATTGACCGCAGAATTTAGTGCCTGGCTGCACACTGGTGCCGCATTGGAGGCACGCTACAGGGGTCAGTGAGGTGCCGCATTGGTGACAAAATTTAGCTCCTGGGGCATTCATAGCCCGACAAGCGGCGCACGAAACCCCATTGCTCACCGGAGGAGGTGGGGGGGTGCTATAGCCTCCACCGGGGGGAACTCCGTTACCGCCACCACCGTGATGGCCGCCTCCATGATGTCCGCTATCACCATGCCCACCACCATGCCCATGCCCACCACCACGACCTCCCAATATGCGATCCAAAATGCCCATTTCATTTCTCCTTAACGATCATTAAACAGCTCTGCTCTTCAGTTCTTGAACCTGCTCCATGAATCCGCCCTTATCGATATCGCCTTAGAGCTCGCGGCGTTCATTTTGCTGCTTCACCACTTGTTCCAGGCAACCCTATTGCCGTCGGCGATTTGATGCGGCATGGATGGTAGGCAGGAAACGAGGGGCGATGCAATTAATCTATTATGGTAGCGACCTGAAAAGTTCCATCATCTCTTTGTATTCACCAGCAATTTTTTGCACTGCGATCTCGTACCGAATTGCGGTGTCCGCAAACGCGGCGCGTTCCACGTCCATGTCCACGGTGTTGTTATCTGCACTCGGCTGGGTTGGGACCCGGTACATGACCGGTAAGACGTCATTTTGAAGTGCTAATCGTGATTGCTGGCCACGTCTTAAGGGGGCTTCCGGCTGCATCATTGCTTGATTCAACGCTGCCTTGAAGTCAATGTCGCGCGCCTTGTAATGCGGCGTGTCTGCGTTTGCGATATTGGACGCAATTAGTTCTAGCTTTTTCGCGTAAATGCTTAGGGACTTTTCCCAGAACGCGTCGCTGTCCGCCTCTTTTGCCTTGACGATGTCCATCGTGCACCCACCAATTATGTCAGGTTACCATGTTACAGGCCTATCACATGTCATGGAAGCAGAAGCAGAGCGGCGTTTACCCATCACTTTTTTACTTTACAGCGATTCGAGTCAGATACCGCCCTACGGAATCCTAAAAGCTCGAGGTCTCCCATAACGTCTCTGGTAAGCCAAGTTGACAGCGCTCGATGATAGTCCGTATGGCGCAAATTGCGCGCAGCATTGTTTGTTGCCTGCCGGCACGGAAGTGAGCGGTTTCCTTTAATCAGTGCAAGGGCGGGAACGCCTGTGTTGCTCACATTGGCAACCTCAACCAAGACCAGTTCCGGTTCAGGAAGTAGCTTGCAACTGCGTGCGGCACGTTGGTGGCATTCCTGATGTTCGCACCTCCCGCAACCGACAATTCACTCAGTCATGGCCTCCGTCCAGAAGCATTGCAGGTGTACGACCACTCACTTCTAGATCCCACTCGGCAGACCACTTTTCGCTACACCGCATCAGGACCATATAGTTACGCTCGGCTGTGTAGATATGCCTGTGGCCAGGCAAGGGCTTCAGGCGGACCCGCTGGCCCGGTAAGACGCTTTCACCCATCATCGCAAGATATCCGAGCGCGCGAGCGTACAACCTCGGCGGCGGCGGATGCGCGATTCCCGACGCGACAAGCTGATGCATGATCGTGTCGTCTGTAAACGCCATCTCGCCGCGCGTGGCCAGATGTATCTCGCCCGAGAGAACCGTGACGGCATTGCGGCCTTCGATCGCGCGCTGTTGCAGCGCCTCCAGCATTCGCCGCCACTCCGCACGGTGCGATCGGCTCTGCCATTGATCCAGCATGTCGTCTTCATATTTCTGGACGCCGGGAAGCACGTCCAGAAATTTCTCGATCCAGCTTAGCCGCGGGCCGAGGATCGGCACGCTCGACATGAGCAAAATCCGGTCGCCCTGGTTAGTCGCTAAGAGCGCCCGCTCAAATGCGGCCCAGCCGAATGGCCCCATCACCCGAGTCGGTCGGCGCTCAGAGCGAAGGTCGGGCGCAAGCACGGAGAACCGCGGGAAACGGACGACCTGGGTAAGACTTTGGAGCTCGCTCATCTCCTCGCTGATTGCGGGCTTTTCGACAGTGGCTCCGAGCTGGAACAGCATGAACATGCGCCGCGCCACATTGAAGAGCCCGCGACCGACTTGGTCATCGAGGAGCTTTTCCGGAATGCTGCCCCAGCCATCAAAAATATCATGGTCATCCCACATCATGAGCGAAGGCACTCGGGCACTCAGATGGGCGATATCCGGCTGCGATAGAAGCGTAAGGTATCGGTTGAAATAGTGACTTTCCGCCGCCTTGCTCATGTCGGCGCTGAACGACTGCGCTGTCTTTTCCACCCGCGCATCCCTTGCCCACCGTGCGAGGGCCGGATGAGACTGAAAGACTTCGTCGGCATAAAGCTGATCGCCGCCCTGCAATAGTAGGCCAAACGGCGTACGCGCGTGCTCTTCCGCCAAGCGGCGCCACATTGCGTTGCGCTCTACTGCTGGCCGATCCGCGTCGGCGTGCTCCTGCCCATTGCAAGATACATAAGCGATCCGCACATCGCCTGAAAAATCTGCCTGCACGGGAAAGACGGCATCGCCCAAACGGTAGGTCGCGTTCTCGCGCGCTGGCAGGTCGAAGTCGTATCGCCATACCGTCCGGCCGCATTGCGAATGTAGCTGCACCGGCGTGATGATTTGCCCCTCCTCCGGGACCAGGACTGGTGGATCGAGCTTGTCTAAGGTGATAACAATGGCGGAAAGTCGACACTGACGTTCGTTGGCGCCGCGTACGAACAGTATAGGCCCGATGGATGCTAGCTGCCCGGTCATGTTCGGTACCCGCGGAGGCGGTCCGCGTTTGGGTACGCCGCCTTAGCGCCAACATCCAACTGCTGCCATTCCCCGGGTTGGGGTACTACCGCTTGAAGTGCGTTTGTTTCGGCGCCGTAGGTAACCGAAGGAATTTGCTTATCGTCTGGCGGTAAGCGCGCAAAGGCCTTGCCTCGAATGTCAGCGAATTTCATGGGGTGGTACTTTCTATCTAGGCTTTTCAACTCCCAATGTCCCCTACTTGGCTTGGCGAAATCGAACGTGATTATACCTTTTCCAGTCGATTCAATATGCGAAGGCATCGGCGATCACCGCGGGCCTCCATGGATCGGGTGTAGAGCCTTTTTTTGTATCGTTGGCGACTACCGCACAGGCCAGCCCTGAAAACAGAGGTCGTTTCGACAGTGCACGCGTATGGTAAAAAATTACCCCGGACCCCGGCAGAAGCGTGTACGAAAACGCAGGTTGGATTGACACAGAGTGCGCAAATCTTTAAGTGTTTAGGCCGGAAATTTCGGTGGGTCCGGCTTCATTTGCGGGCCACCAGCACCAAGTCCCGGACGCGCATGATTTTCGACACGGCAGCCGCCATCTGGGGGCGGCCGCGCCGTGGCTGTCGATGATGAGGCGCGTGAATTCGTTCGCAAAAGCCGTAGGTTTGGCTTCCAACTACATGGGCGAACTGGTGTGTTGTCGCGATGGGTCCCGGTGGCAGCGTGGGATCAGCTTATCACGGGCTTAGCAGGTCTTGCCTTGGCAAATCCCATCCCGGAACACCGCCCGCGCACGGCTGGCCTGCGAAGCGCGCAAACGTAAAGGTGGTGAAGTTGCTGCCGCCCATGGAGTAGCGCGCGTCGCCGGCGTCGGTCGACCCGAGTGCCGGCGCCCGGGCAAAGCGCAGCCAGGCGTGGAAATGGCAATTCGATGCCCGCGCGCGCAGCCTGGTCAGGCTGGCTTCTTCCTCCCACGCGATGCCGAACGCCGGCGATGCCGCGACCATGGGCTCGGACAGCCCGGCCGGACAGGCTGCAACCGGCAGCAAGCCCGGCGCCAGGCTCAACTGGCCGCGCCGCAGGCGGTAGATTCCCAGGCGGTCGTTGCGTTCCACGGACACGAATTCCCAGCACAGCGGATTGGCGGGGAACGCTGTCATGGCCGTATCGAGCAGCAGACTGTCCGGGTCACGTTGATGCAGTTCGGCCGCGACCAGCTGTTTGCCCAGGCTTGAAGCGAACCACTGTACGCCGATGAAGGCGGACAGCGCCAGGAAGCCGGCACCGAGGACGCGCTTGGCGTCGGCGCCGTTTTGCAGCCATGCGAAAACGGCGCCTGACAGCACGAGGACCAGCAGCGAGACTGGATGCAGAAAGCCGCGCGCGGTGGACCAGGCCAGCACGCCGGCAAGCAGGGCGAGCAGGGCGAATCGCAGCCATCGCGTTGCCACCATCAGCGCCAGCGGCACGCCAAGCACAAGCCAGATCACCGGCTCGACGATGAACAGGATATCGCCATACAGCCAGCGCCCCGCGATCGGATAGAAGGGGTGCACGCCATAGGAATTGAGATAGTCGAAGCCGATATGCATGAGGAAACCGAGGCAGGTGACGGCCAGCAGGCCCGCCCGCGCATTCCTGCTGTCATGCAGGAGGCGGCGCGCCGATGGCCAGAACAGCCATACCAGCGCCATCAACAGCAGTGCCTGTGCGGGCGCCAGCGCCAGAATGTGGGTGTGGCCGCGATGATGGAGCAGGTTGCCTAAAGGGGCAGGCAGCAGGCCGCCCAGCACCAGGTCAAGGTCGGGAAGATTACTGGCAGCCCAACACGAGGCTAGCAGCATGCGCCGGCGCAGCGCCGGGGCAGCGGCATCCGCTTCGGGCGGCAAAGTGCGCTGAACCAGTTCTCCCAGGGCAAGTCCAACCAGCGAGTGACTGATATTGTCCATTCACGAATAACCTTATGCAAACAAGTTCGTTGTAGATGCTTAGCTGCGGCAATTATCATCTGGCTTTTACACAAAAGGATACTGAACATGAAAAAATCACTGGCTGCACTGGCGGTGCTGGGCACCTTCACCACCTTGGCGTACGGCCAGTCGAATGTCACCATCTATGGCATCGTCGATGCCGGCGTCGTGCGTGAAAGTGGCGGCACGGCCGGCAGCGTCACCAACGTCAGCAGCGGCATCGGTTCGTCGTCGCGCCTCGGTTTCCGTGGCGCCGAAGACCTGGGCAATGGCTGGAGCGCCAACTTCGTCCTTGAAACCGGGGCCCGCATCGATACCGGCGCCGCCGACGTGGCCGGCAGCCTGTTCAATCGCCAGGCCTACGTGGGCCTCAAGAGCGCCAGCTTCGGCGCCTTGACGGTAGGACGCCAGTACACGCCTTATTACCTGGCCTTGAGCACCGTCGGCGACCCGTTCGGCGCCGGCTACGCGGGCTCGGCAAAAAACCTGTTTCCGGCCGGCGGCAGCAATACGCGCACCAGCAACACGCTCAATTACGTTTCGCCTAAAGTGGGCGGCGGCTTCGTGGCCGAGCTCGCATATGCCTTCGGCGAGCAGTCGGGCAGCAGTTCCGCCGGCCGCCAGATTGGCGCAGCGCTGGGCTACAGCGCAGGCAAGCTCAATGCGCGCCTGGCGCACAGCCACCGCAACAATGACCTGACCGCAGCCGCCGGCGCCCTGCAAACTCCGCCAGCCCCGGCAGCGAACCGCGATATCGGTCGCAACACGCTGCTGGCGGCAAACTACGACTTTGGCGTGGCCAAGGCCTACCTTGCGTTCGCCAGCAACGAAGGCACGAACAGTTCGCCGCTGCCAAATACCAGCAACCCTTTCGGCGGCACGCGGCCAACCGCGTCCACCGACAGCCGTGACCTGCTGGTGGGCGCCACCGTACCCTGGGGATCGAACACGATCATGGCCTCGTTCATCGCCAAGGATGACCAGACCGGTTTCAAGCAGGATGCACGCCAGTGGGCGCTGGGTTTGTCGCATGCACTGTCCAAGCGCACCAGCGTGTATAGCTCGTATGCAAAAATCAGCAACAAGCGCGGTGCGGGTTATACGGTCGGCAATAACACCGACATCGGTAGCGGCGACCGCGCGCTCAATGCCGGCATCCGCCATACCTTCTGAATGTAGGCATATGCGGTGAAATAATTTTTAACAGACTGGGCACTTCTCGTTGCTCGGGTGCATAATCGCAATAATTGCGATATTTACACCGGAGAACGACAGTGCCCGATTTGTTAGAAATAAGCCGCGCCCGCCTGGCGCTCGGTGCCGCCTGCGCGGCCTTGTTGCTGTCCGCCTGCGGTGGCGGCGGCGGTGGTGGCGCTGCCACCCCACCACCACCGCCGCCACCGCCGCCACCATTGCCGGGCTCGTTTGCCGACACCCTGGCTTATTCCGGCGGTGGAACGGCGTCCCTGGCCGCAGGCGTGGAGGGCGCGGCGGTCGTGCCCCTGAAAATCACCGTGGGCGGCAAGACGATCGATTACACGGCGACCACGGGCCACCTGACCGCCACCGATGCCATCACAGGCCAGCCGGCCGCCTCATTCTTCTATGTGGCGTACACGGCCGGCACGCTGGAAGCATCGAAACGCCCGGTCACCTTCTTCTACAACGGCGGGCCGGGATCGGCATCGTTGTGGCTCCATCTGGGCGCCTTCGGACCGAAGCGGATCGTCACGAACATCCCCGCAACGGCCATGCCCGCGCCCACGCAACTGGTGGATAACCAGGAAACCTTGCTCGACCATTCAGACCTGGTGTTCGTGGACGCCATCGGCACCGGATTCTCGCAAGCGATCGCGCCGCGCACCAACCAGGCCTTCTGGGGCGTGGACAGCGACGCCGGCGCATTCCGCGACTTTGTGCGGCGCTACGTCACGCTCAACGGGCGCCAGGCCTCGCCCAAATACCTGTTCGGCGAGTCGTATGGCGGCCCGCGTACGGGCGTGCTGGCCAACCTGCTCGAAGTGGCGGGCGTGCATCTGGCCGGCGTGGTGCTGCAGTCGCCGGTCATGAACTACAACGCCAACTGTGGCGTGATGGCACCGGGTACGCTCAGCTGCGAAGGATATATTCCCAGCTACGCCGCCGTCAGCGCCTACCATGGGCGCAGCAATCCGGCGCCGGCCGATTTCAGCGCTTACCTCCAGCAGGCGCAGGCTTTCACGACCAGCCAGTACGCGCCAGCCGTGAACGCCTTCCTGGGCTCGGGCACGCCGGCGCCCGGCGCCGTGGTGTCGCAACTGGTCGCCTACACCGGCTTGAGCAGCAATTTGTGGACGGCCAACCTGTCGATGGGGCCTGATATGTACCGCAATAATCTGCTGACCGGAAAAATGATCGGACGCTACGACGCGCGCGTCAACGCCGCGCTGGGCACCGCGCTCACGGCCGACGGCGACCCGTCGCTGACGGTCGTCAACGCCACCTTCGTCAATACCGTCCGCAGCTATATCACCGATGAACTGCGCTACACGGCGAAGTCGAATTACGCTTCCTTCAACGACGTCATCAACAGTTGGAATTTTTCACACGATGGCAAGCAGGTGCCCGATACCATTCCCGACCTGGCCGCGGCAATGACCATCAACCCGGCCCTGAAAGTGGTGGCAATGAGTGGCTACTACGACCTGGCCACGCCCTATCACCAGACCGAGCTCGACCTGGCCAGGCTGGGACCGAACCCGAACATCTTGATCCGGAACTACGGCAGCGGCCACATGTCCTATCTTGACAACACCGCGCGGCAAGCGCAAAGAGTCGACATGCTTGCCTTGTACAACAGTGAATCGGTGGCGAAATGAAAACCTATTTGTTATTTTCCGTCGTACTGGCCACGCTGGCGGGCGGCGCCGCAGCTCAGGACGGTAGGCCCAATCCCGGCCCTTCGCTGCCGCCCCACTTGCGTAACCCGACTACAACGCAAGCGCCGGCCTCGGGCCAGGCCTTGCGCAACGAGGCCATGCAAAAACTCAAGCGGCGCTTCGACGAAGCCGACCTTGATGCGAACGGCAGCCTGACGCGCGAGGAAGCCCAGCGCGGCGGACTCGGCTATGTCTTCGTCAGCTTCGACGAGATTGACAGCGCCGGCCGTGGCAAGGTCAGCTTCGACGACGTGAAAAAATTCATGCAACAGCGACGCAAGTAAAAGGAGGGCGTTATGCCCACCGCGCATCGTGAACTGGTCACCATAGGAACCGACTCGGTGACGGTCGAGGGCTTGCTGGCCTTGCCCGAAACACCGGTCGGCATTGTGCTGTTTGCGCATGGCAGCGGCAGCAGCCGCCACAGCCCGCGCAACAATTTTGTCGCTTCCGAACTGCGCAAAGCCGGGTTGGGTACTTTGCTGATGGACTTGCTTGGCGAGGACGAAGAACACGACACGGCCAAGCGCTTCGACATTCCCCTGCTGGGCCGACGCCTGGCCGCGACGGCCGACTGGTTGAGCGAATACGCGGCAACGCGCTCGCTTCCGTTCGGACTGTTTGGCGCCAGCACAGGAAGCGCAGCGGCGCTGGCTCTGGCGGCGGCCCGGCCCGATCTGGTGGCGGCGGTGGTCTCGCGCGGCGGGCGCCCTGATCTGGCTGGTGCCGAGGTGCTGGCCGCGGTGCAGGCGCCGACCTTGCTGCTGGTGGGCGGGCTCGATACCGAAGTCATCGCGCTGAACAAGGCCGCGGCCGTGCACCTGGCAGGACCCAAGCACCTGGAGATCATTCCAGGCGCCAGCCATTTGTTCGAAGAACCGGGCCGGCTCGAAATCGTCGCTCACCATGCGGTGGACTGGTTCGGCCGGCACCTCGTTAATACCGGAAAGTTCAGGCCTGGCTGACTGCCACCGTCGGCGCGCCCGTCATTGCCTGCAACTGCGCCGGCGTGAGGTTAAATACCGCATGCGGGTGCCCGGCAGCGGCCCACACGCTGCTGAAATTGAACAATTTTTCATCGATCAGGATGACCGAAGGGTGGGCGTGCCCGATCGGACATACGCCGCCGATGGCGTAGCCGATCTGCGCCTTGACGAATTTGGCGTCTGCCTTGCCTATCGGCCCCGCAAGCGCGGCGACCTTGGTTTCATCGACCCGGTCGGCGCCGCTCGCGATGACCATCACTGCAACATCGTCGGCGAGACGGCGAAACACGATCGACTTGGCGATCTCGGCCACGTCGCAGCCCAGGCTGGCCGCTGCTTCGGCCGAGGTCTTGCCCGTTACCGGCAGCATGACGACCTGCTTGTCATGGCCGAGTTCGCTTAGCAGGGCGGCAACCCGTTGCGCGCTCTCTGGTAGGGTTTCGTGGTTCTGCATGTCAGTCCTGAATGATTTGCGTGTCTCATTATTCCACAAGGAAGTTTTTCTGCGGCATTGATCGCTGTTCAGTTGCAGCAAGTCTCGCTTTAACGGTAAGCTAGACCGATGACCAAATCAAGCGATAGCAACAGCATTGCCGGGCAACAGGCCCTGCGCCTGCGCAGGGTGTCACTGGGCTGGATATCCTACCTGTTCACCCTGTCGATGGTGGGCGTGTTCTGGTGGCTGGGCTTTTACGGGCTGCCGGTCCTGCTGACTTACCTGGCCGCGATTGTTCTGTTGAATGCGGGCTTCTACCTGGCGATCCGCAGCAATGTCAACCTGCGTTTTGCCGACCCCAGCATGACGCTGGTGCAGATCTGCATGTCGATCGTACCGGGGCTGTACGTGATGTATCACGCGCAGCAATCGCGCGGGGTGTTCCTGCTGCTGTGCGTGTCGGCGGCGATGTACGGCCTGTTCCAGTTCCGCACGCGCGGCTTCGTGCTGATGACCGCGTTCGTGGTGGGCAGCTATGCGCTGCTGATCGCGGTCGTGTACTACTTCAAGCCGCAGGAAATCACGCTGCAGGTCGAACTGTTGCAGCTCGCCGCGCTGTTTGCCACCTTCCTGCAGTTTGGCGGCCTCGGTTCGTATATCGGCAGCCTGCGCGACAAGGTCAAGGAAAAGAACAAGGAACTCAACGCGCGCAACGACGACCTGGAGCACGCCTTGCGGCGCATCGAGGAGTTGGCCATGCGCGACGAGCTGACCGGGGTGTTCAACCGCCGCTATCTGATGGAAACGATCAAGAACGAGAAGCACCGTTGCGAGCGCTCGGGATCGGTGTTCTCGATCTGCATCCTGGACGTCGACCTGTTCAAGCATGTCAACGATACCTATGGCCACCTGGTGGGCGATGAAGTGCTGCAGGCGATTGCCCGCACCGCCACCGGCGCGCTACGCCAGACCGATTATTTCGGTCGCTACGGCGGCGAAGAGTTTGCGCTGGTCCTGACGGGCACCATGGTCGATGGCGCCATGATCACCGCCGAACGGGTTCGCACCCGGATCGAGGCGCTGCGCTTCCCGTCGATCAGCGCGGATTTGAAGGTGACGGTCTCGATCGGCATCGCCGATTCGCGCTTCAATGAAGAGACCGCGCTGACCTTCAAACGGGCCGATGACGCGCTCTATAAAGCCAAGCAAACGGGGCGCAATCGTTGCATCATTGCAGCGCCGGTGCCCCCGACAGAAAAGGTGGGTCCGCCTCCGATTTTCGCTGACAAAAATTAGGATTTCACAGCACTTCTTCTGACAAATTGTTTCGGACCGCATGTCGGGTCGGATTGTGCGTGGCATTGAGCGTTACCGGACTGTCCGGCTGCGGAGGCGGAGGAGGGGCGGCCGAACGCCGGTTCCGCCGCCGCCGGTGACGTCGCCCGACTTCGGCGGCACGCAACTGAGCAGCGTGGCGCGCACCGGCGTGGCCGGCACCTGGGGCTATACCGCGCCGGACGGCTCGCGCTACGCGATCATGGGCACCGCCAAGGGCGTCCTGGTACTGGAGCTGCGCGACACCGCCAATCCACGCGTGGTCGATGAAATCGACGGCCCGACCAATACCCAGATCGCGGGGTTCGCACGCCTACCTCGTTTCGGAGCATAACAATGTGCGCGGCGCGATCATGGTCCTGGACGTGTCGGCGCTGCCGGCGTCGGTGCGCTACGTGAAGAGCGTGACTTCGCGCGACGGTTCACTCACCTCGCATACGGTCGATATCGACACCGTGCGCGGCCTGCTGTACCTGCAACGGCGCAGCAACTTGGCGGCGCCGGCCATTCCGGCCCTGTTCGCGCCGATGCTCGATAACCCCGCTGGCATCACCGGCGGCGGCTTTGTCTTTCATGCCGATGGCGATGGCAAGGAGGAGCATGACCACGGGGCCGCGACCGCCGACCAAGGTTCGGTCGATAGCTACGACATCAAGACAGATCCGGAAAATCCACGCTATATCACGACGTTCAACCAGGGCAGGTCGGTGCACGACATGACCGCCGTGGGCGACTATGCCTACGTGGCCGAGGGCGAAGCCCTGAGCTATTCGATGTGGGACGTGCGCAATCCTGCGCAGCCGACCCTGGTGGTGCGCTGGGCTTCGTCCGGATTCGCCCACAAATCTGGCCTAGCGGCGACGGCACCTTTGTCGTGACGACCGAGTAAATCCCGACGGGATTGCCGGCGCGGGTCTGGCGCCTCAATGGAAGCGCCGCGCCGACCCAATTGTCGTCGTTCAAAGTGGGCGATGGGACGCCGCACAATGTCATCATGGAAGGGAATATGGCTTATGTGAGCCATTATTCGATGGGCGCCGGCTTGAATGGCTGCTGGGGCGTGTACAAGTTCCCGGGCTCGCCGCTGATGATGTGCAGCGATATCTCGACCGGGTTTCACCTGTTTGGAATTACCGGGTCGTAGTGACCACGACGCTGATTGCGCGTCGTGGCATGTTGCTGTTGTCCATGTCCGCGACGATCATCCAGCGGCCATTGACCCGGCGCAGCACCAGCACAAACTTGCCAAACTCCGGCTTGTCCGCTGCACCGCCCCAGCCGCCGATGACGTATGCAAGCTCGCCTGAAGTGCCATAGCCGACTGCCCGCAGGTTCAGCGCTGCGCCTACACTCGGGGCGTAAGCCTTGCGGATGCTTTCGTCGCCTTGCGCCGGCATCTGGCCGCTAGGCAGCGCCATGCCGTCGCCGGTAAACAGCTTTGCAAGGGCCGCCGTGTCCTTTGCAATCCATGCTTTCTCGTAGTCCTTGAGCACCTGCTCAACCTCCGCCGGCGGCTGTGGCTTTTTGTTGCGCGATCGCGGCGGTCGGCTTCAATGTCGCGGTCAGCGAGATGCAGCGTTAGGCCGCGCGCGGCGGGTGATAGAATTTACATAACCGTCATGGCGGCAGCGTGCCGCCAGCGAATCGAGAAAGCAGCTTATGGAATTCGAGACCCTGTCCGTCACCCTTGAGAACAATATCGCCACGGTGCGCCTGAACCGGCCCGACAAGGCCAACGCGATGAACCTGGCGATGTGGCACGACATCCGCAGCGCTTTCAAGTGGATCGACGATACGCCTGAGGCGCGCGTGGCCATTCTCGAAGGCGAGGGCAAGACCTTCACTTCCGGGATCGACCTGAAAATGATGATGGGCCTGGGCCCGCAGATCCAGAACGATTGCGAAGGCCGCATGCGCGAGTCGCTGCGCCGCGTGATCCTCGACCTGCAGGATACGCTATCGAGCCTTGAGCGCTGCCGCAAGCCGGTGCTGGCGGCCATCCACGGCGCCTGCATCGGCGGCGGCATTGACCTGATCTGCTGCGCCGACATGCGCTACTGTTCCAGCGACGCCTACTTCTCGATCAAGGAAATCGATATCGGCATGGTGGCCGACGTGGGCACCTTGCAGCGCCTGCCCAAGCTGATCGGCGACGGCATGGCGCGCGAGCTGGCCTACACCGGGCGCAAGGTGGACGCCGCCGAAGCGCGCGACATCAAGCTGGTCAACCGCGTGTTCGATTCGCGCGAAGCCTTGCAGGAAGGCGTGCGCGAGATCGCCGCGCTGATCGCCGCCAAGTCGCCGCTGTCGATCCGGGGCACGAAAGAGATGATGCATTACGCGCGCGACCATACGGTGGCCGATGGCCTGAACTACGTGGCCACCTGGAACGCGGCAATGCTGATGTCGGACGACCTGCAAAAGGCCATGATGGCCGGGATGAGCAAGCAGGCGCCCGAATTCAAGGATTGATCAGGGCGCGGCCACCGTCGTCAGCAGCACGGTGGTGACGCTGCCGTCAGGCGCGATGATTACCTGGTAGAGCCGGTCGAATTCGTCGTCGGCGATCGGCGTGCCAGCTGCGCCACCGAGCATTTTCACCAGGTCAGGCACGGTGTTCGAATGGCCAACCAACAAGGTCGGGCCGGTCAGTGCCTTGATCTTGTCGATCACCAGGGCCGGCTTGGAAGGATCGTACAGCTGCACTTCCACGCCTGCCTGGGCCGCCAGCGGCTGCGCGGTTTGCTGCGTGCGCTTCGTGTTGGAGCTGAAAATATTCTTGATACCAACCTTTCGCAGGATCACGGCGAGCGTGCGCGCGCGGGCCTGGCCTTGTGCCGACAGGTCGGGGTCTTTGCCTTCCAGCGATTTTTCGCCATGCCGGGACACATAGATGATGGTCGGCTCGGCGAAGGCCATTGCGAAGGTCGGGGCGAGCAGGGCGCCAGCCAGCGCGATCGAAGCAATCAAATGTAAACGCATGTGGGTAGTCGCTTTCTTTCGGTAAAAGTTCGCTATGTATAGCACGACAATGCCCGTATGCAAAATCGTGCATGAGGCTGGTCAACGTGCGTGCTCGGCAGTGGCCTCGCATGCGGTGGATGCTCCTAGAATCGGTAACACGAGGGAGGCACCATGGACAGCAAAGACAGCGAGCCCGGCAACGGCGAAGGCCACATCCAGGATTTTATTTTTGTCCGGGAACTAAGCGAAGTTTATCTACTCCTCGACCATATTTCCGGCCGCTGGGACAAGAGCTTGTACCGGGCCCAGCCGGATCAGCCGGAGCGGCGCGATCCCAACTGGATTGAAACGATCTGCAAGATCGGCTGGCCGGTGCAGGGCACCAAGGTCGAGGTAGCCGACCAGGCCGCCGTACTGCTGCGGGCAAAGGACAGGCTCAACGCGGTGGCCAGGCCGGCTACCGGCGCCACCGTCGCCTTTACCTTGATGGTGGTGGGCGAGGACCGCGCGGACACGTCGTGGTGGCGCAAGCTGTTCTCGCCGCGCGAGGCCAGGCCCGATGCCGTGCGCGAGCCCGCGCATGACAGCAACGGTGCGTTTGCGCGGCCGCCCACGCGCCTGTCGCTGGCACGCACCGCGTTTCCCGGGCTGCTGACGACTGCCGCGCGCTTTGAGCGGCGCATCAAGACCATCGTGTGGATGCTGTTCGCGTGGCTGATCGTTACCTGCATGCTGTCGTGGAACGTGACTGTCGGCGGGGTGATACTGACGCACCTCGACAAGGTCAATGCGCAGGGGCGCGATATCGCCAAACAGATCGTGACGGCCGAAATCAGCGGCGCGGACCGCGCCGGCGCAGCGGGTACCTTGCTCGTGGCAGCGCGCGCCGATGATCGCCAGTTGCTGGTGCGCCTGTGCGAACGACCGTTGTTCCTCACGCCGGTGTCCGCCAATGGCAACCGCAGCGTTCAGCGCTTCAATACGGTCGAGGAGATCCACCTGTGCGACGCGCTGCGCGAGAACCAGCGCGAGCGCGCCACCATCAGTGCCAACCTGGCCTCGCTGGTGAGCCGCTGGTCATGGCTGCGTCTTGGCCTCGACCGCGGTCCGCAATTGCGCTCGCAGGAAGAAAAGGCCGGCGAGGATGAGGAGTGGATCCGCATTCTGACCCAGTTGATGGCTAATTCCGTGCTGCCCCTGTGCTACGGGATTCTGGGCGCGGGCGCTGCGGTGGTGCGCGACCTGTGGGCCAAGATGCGCGAAAGTACCTTGTCGCCGCGCGATTATCCACTGGCCCTGGGGCAGTTGTCGTTGGGCGCCGTGATCGGTGCGTGCATCGGCCTGTTCATCTCCCCGGCCGGGGCTACTGCTGATGGGCTGTTTGCCGGCGTGGCGCTGACCGGGTCGGCGCTGTCGTTCATTGCCGGCTTCGGCGTGGAAGGGGTGTTCGTGGCGCTTGAGAGCCTGGTGCGGCGGGTATTCAACATGCCGCCGGCGGCCGAAAAGCGGTAGCGCTTGGCGTAGAAATTGCTTATGTAGGGGATCCAAGCCTGATTACCTATACTGAAGAATGCCAAAAACAACCACGCCATCCCCGCGAAACCTGCGCATCGTCGTGGTCAACACCGTCGTCAACGAGGGCGACGAGCACGACGCGGCGCTGGCAGAGCAAATCCGGCGCGGCAATGCGCTGCGGATCGGGCTGCTCGAGTCGGGCTACGATATCGTCGCCTCGCTGCCGGCCGACCTGTATTTGCCCGAACGGATATCCCAGCTCCAGCCGGACATGATCATCATCGACGCCGAGTCCGACGCGCGCGATGTACTGGAACATATCGTCATCGCCAGCCGCGATGAACGGCGCCCGATCGTGCTGTTTACCGACGACGAGACCACCAGCAGCATGGATGCGGCCATGGCGGCCGGCGTGTCGGCCTATGTGGTGGCGGGGTTGACGTCCGAGCGCATCAAGCCGGTGCTCAATGTGGCGCTGGCCCGCTTTCGGCAGGAACAGAAGCTGCTGACCGAGTTGAGCGAAACGCGCCACAAGCTGGCCGAACGCAAGGTCATCGACCGCGCCAAGGGGATTTTGATGAGCAGCCAACAGCTCAGCGAGGACCAGGCTTACCAGAAGCTGCGCAGCATGGCCATGAACAAGAACCTCAAGCTGTCCGAGATTGCGCAACGCATTCTGGATGTGGAAGACCTTTTAGGCTAAAAACATCCACTAGCACGCAGCTACGCATCATTTTAGGGAATTGGTGCACCGCAATGTAGCGTCAATACCCGCAACCCCGTCCAATCCTCCTCAATTCCTCTGGCACGCGTATTGCTATGTACTGCTTATAGGATCAATGGCGATCCCCTGAACACAAGCGCTGGTCCAACGACGGATCGGCAGGACAACGGCGTCCGCCCAACCTGGTTTTTTTCAAGCCGGTTGGTCGGACGCCATTTTGTTTTTAACGGGATAAAAAATGGCCACCAAAGCTGACAACATCGCACTCTTCACCTTCAACACGCCGCAGATGCGTGCCTTCCACCTGACCTGGATGGCATTCTTCGTCTGCTTCTTCGCCTGGTTCGCCTGCGCTCCGCTGATGCCAATCATCAAAGGCGAATTCGGTTTGACGCTGGCCCAGGTCGCAAACATCAACATCGCCGCCGTCGCCATCACCATCCTGGTCCGCCTGATCGTCGGCCCGCTGTGCGACCGTTTCGGTCCGCGCAAGGCCTATACCGGCCTGCTGCTGCTCGGCGCCATCCCGGTGCTGGGCGTGGCCGCTTCGCAAAGCTACGAGAGCTTCCTGTTCTTCCGCCTGGGGATTGGCGCAGTCGGCGCCAGCTTCGTGATCACCCAGTACCACACCTCCGTGATGTTCGGCCCCAAGGTCGTTGGCACCGCCAACGCGGCTGCCGCAGGCTGGGGCAATGCCGGCGGCGGCGCCGCGCAGGCGCTGATGCCTTTGCTGGTCGCCGCCGTGATCATGCTGGGTGTGAGCGAGAGCCTCGGCTGGCGCGTGGCCCTGCTGGTTCCCGGCGTGCTGATGATCGTCATGGCCGGCCTGTACTGGAAGTTCACGCAGGATTGCCCCGCCGGTAACTACGACGAAATGCGCGCCGCCGGCGTGGCGGTGGAAGCTGGCAAACGCGGAGGCTGGGCCAGTTTCAAGGCAGCTAGCGCCAACCACCGCGTGTGGCTGCTGTTCGTCACTTACGGCGCCTGCTTCGGTATCGAGATTTTCATCCACAACATCGCCGCCGTCTATTACGTCGACCATTTCGGCCTGTCGCTCAAGTCGGCCGGGCTGGCGGCGGGCAGCTTCGGCCTGCTGGCCCTGTTTGCCCGTGCCCTGGGCGGCTGGGTGTCCGACAAGATGGCCCAGCGCGGCACCATCAACAGCCGCGTCACGCTGCTGTTCATCATGATGATTGGCGAGGGCATCGGCCTGCTGTGGTTTTCAAAGGCCGACACGGTCGCCTTTGCGGTGATCGCCATGCTGGTTTTCGGCCTGTTCACCCACATGGCTTGCGGCGCCACCTACGCGCTGGTGCCGTTCATCGACAGCAAGGCGCTGGGCGGCGTGGCCGGCATCATCGGCGCGGGCGGCAACGTCGGCGCCGTGGCTGCGGGCTTTCTGATGAAAGGCACCGGCGACATCCAGCAGACCCTGGCCATCTTGTCCGGCCTGGTCCTGCTATCGGCCGTCTGCGCCATCGCCGTACGCCTGACCGTGGCCGCCGATTCGGCGCCAGTTGGCGGCAACAACGCAATCGCTTAAGGAGACGCAGCATGAAGATCATCGTCATCGGCCACGGCATGGTAGGCCACAAATTCCTCGAATCGCTCAGTGCCAGCAATGTGCCGGGCCTGGAAGTGACGGTGCTGTGCGAAGAACCGCGCGCGGCCTACGACCGGGTCCACCTGTCGGAATTTTTCTCGGGTAAATCGGCGGACGAGCTGTCGCTGGTGCCTGAAGGCTTCTTCGCCAACGGGAACATGCTGCTCAAGGTGAATGCGCGGGCGGTCGAAGTCGACCGCGGCGCCAAATGCGTCACCTTGCGCAGCGGCGAGGTGCTCGACTACGACAAGCTGGTGTTCGCCACCGGTTCCTATCCTTTCGTGCCGCCGCTTGCCGGCAAGGACCGCAAGGACTGCTTCGTCTACCGCACCATCGAAGACCTGGAAAAAATGCTTGAATGCGGCAAGCGCTCGAAGACCGGCGTGGTCATCGGCGGCGGCCTGCTCGGCCTCGAGTGCGCCAAGGCGCTGGTCGACATGAAGCTCGAAACCCATGTCGTCGAATTTGCTCCGCGCCTGATGGCGGTGCAGGTCGATGATGGCGGCGCGCGCGTGCTGCGCGCAAAAATCGAGGATTTGGGCGTGACCGTCCACACGCACAAGAACACGGTGGACATCACCGATGGCGAAGCCGGCACCCACCGCATGAACTTTGCCGACGGCAGCCATCTCGATACCGACATGATCGTGTTCTCGGCCGGTATCCGCCCGCGCGACCAGCTGGCGCGCGGTTGCGGCCTGGCGGTCGGCGCACGCGGCGGCATCTCGATCGACAACAGCTGCCTCACGTCCGACCCGGACATTTACGCAGTCGGCGAATGCGCACTGTGGAATGGCCAGGTATTCGGCCTGGTGGCCCCCGGCTATGACATGGCCCGCGTGGCCGCGCGCCATATCGCCGGCGAGCAGGCCGCGCAGTTCACCGGCGCCGACATGAGCACCAAGCTCAAACTGATGGGGGTGGATGTTGCCAGCATCGGCGATCCGCACGGTACCAGCGCCGGCAGCCGCTCGTATCAGTTCACCGACGAGCGCAAGCAGGTCTACAAGAAGATCGTGGTATCCGAGTGCGGCAAGTTCCTGCTGGGCGGCGTGATGGTGGGCGACGCCAGCGAATACGGCGCCTTGCTGCAGATGATGTTGAACAAAATCGAGTTGCCCGAATCGCCGGAATTCCTGATCCTGCCGTCCAGCGACGGCAAGGCCAGGCCGGCGCTGGGCGTGGACGCCTTGCCCGATACGGCCCAGATCTGTTCGTGCAACGATGTCTCGAAGGGCGCGCTGTGCGCCGCCGTGTGCGGCGGCGCCACCACCATCGGCGCGTTGAAAAGCTGTACCAATGCCGGCACCAGCTGCGGCGGCTGCGTGCCGCTGGTCACCCAGGTGATGAAGGCCGAGATGAAAAAGCAGGGCATGGCCGTCAACAACCACCTGTGCGAGCACTTCCCGTACTCGCGCCAGGAGATCTTCCACCTGGTGAAGGTCGGCCATATCAAGTCCTTCACCGACCTGCTGGCCGAGCATGGCACGGGCCTGGGCTGCGATATCTGCAAGCCGGTTGCCGCCAGCGTGCTGGCCTCGACCTGGAATGACTTCGTGCTCAAGCCTGAACACGCCAGCCTGCAGGATTCGAACGACTACTTCCTCGGCAATATCCAGAAGGACGGCACCTATTCGGTGGTGCCGCGCATGCCGGGCGGCGAGGTAACGGCCGACGGGCTGATCGCGGTCGGCACGGTGGCCAAGAAGTACGGCCTGTACACCAAGATCACCGGCGGCCAGCGGGTCGACCTGTTTGGCGCGCGCGTGGAGCAGCTCCCGGTCATTTGGGAAGAGCTGATCGCAGCTGGATTCGAATCCGGCCATGCGTACGGCAAGTCGCTGCGCACCGTCAAATCGTGCGTGGGTTCGACCTGGTGCCGCTACGGGGTGGCCGACAGCGTGGGCTTCGCCATCCAGCTGGAGAACCGCTACAAGGGCCTGCGCACGCCGCACAAGATCAAATTCGGCGTGTCCGGCTGCACCCGCGAATGCGCCGAAGCGCAAGGCAAGGACGTGGGCCTGATCGCCACCGAAAAAGGCTGGAACCTGTACGTGTGCGGCAACGGCGGCATGAAGCCGCGCCACGCCGAACTGATCGCCTCGGACCTGGATGAAGCGACCGTGGTGCGCTACATCGACCGCTTCCTGATGTTCTATACCCGCACCGCCGACCGTTTGCAGCGCACCAGCGTATGGCGCGACAACCTCGAGGGCGGGCTTGCGTACCTGCGCGGCGTGGTGGTGAACGACACGCTGGGCCTGGCCGCGGCGCTGGAGGCGGACATGCAGCACGTTGTCGACACCTATGCCTGCGAATGGAAAGCGGCGGTCGAGGATCCGGCCACGCGCCAGCGCTTCCGCCATTTCGTCAACAGCGACAAGGCCGATGACAACGTGGTGTTCATGCCCGAGCGCGGTCAGATTCGTCCGGCCACGATCGAGGAACGCAAGCGCGTCATCCCCATCGTCATCAAGTCCGCTTAAAGGAGAATGCCATGCACCGCGATCAACTCGATAACTGGACTGCTGTTTGCTCGCTCGACGAGATCTGGCCCAACACCGGCGTGTGCGCGCTGGTCGACGGCGCGCAGGTGGCCGTGTTCCGCGTGAACGACGCCGAGGAGCGCGTTTTCGCGATTGCCAATGTCGACCCCAACAGCGGCGTGTCCGTGCTCTCGCGCGGCATGGTCGGCAACCTGGGCGAGCGCATCGTGGTCGCTTCGCCAATCTACAAGCAGCATTTCGACCTGATGACCGGCGAATGCCTCGAAGCGCCCGAGCATTCCGTGGCCAGCTATCGCGCCCGCATCGAAGGCGGCAAGGTGTGGGTCGGCGCATGATGCCGCCGGGTTCAAGACAATCGCTGGTTGTTATCGGCAACGGCATGGCCGGCATGCGCACGGTCGAGGAACTGCTCAAGCTGGCGCCCGAGCTGTACGACATTACCGTGTTCGGCGCCGAGCCGCACGGGAACTACAATCGCATCCTGCTCTCGCCGGTGCTGGCCGGCGACAAGAACATGGATGACATCATGATACATACCAGGCAGTGGTACGCCGAAAACAGTATCACATTGCATGCGGGCGACCCGGTGGTCCACGTCGACCGGCGGCGCCGGCTGGTGCGCGCAAAATCGGGACGCGAAGTCTGGTACGACCGCCTGCTGATGGCAACCGGGTCGAACCCCTTTATCATCCCGGTGCCGGGCCACAAGCTCGATGGCGTGATCGGTTTTCGCGATATCAATGACGTCGAATCGATGCTTGACGCGGCCAGGAACGGCGGCCACGCGGTCGTCATCGGCGGCGGCCTGCTTGGCCTTGAAGCGGCCAACGGCCTGCAGCGGCGCGGCATGCACGTCACCGTGGTGCACGTGACCGACAGCCTGATGAATATGCAGCTCGACAAACCAGCCTCACTGATGCTCAAGAACGCGCTCGAGGCGAAGGGACTGCGCTTCATGCTCGACGCCCACACGACCGAAATCATCGGCGGCAAGCGCGTCACGGCGGTGCGCTTCAAGGATGGCGCCGAACTGAAGGCGGATCTGGTCGTGATGGCGGCAGGCGTTCGCCCCAACATCGCACTGGCGCAGGAAGCGGGCCTGCATTGCGAGCGCGCCATCGTGGTTGACGACACCTTGCAGACCTATGATCCGCGCGTCTATGCGGTGGGCGAGTGCGTGCAGCACCGCAGCGCCATCTTCGGGCTGGTTGCGCCGATCTGGGACCAGGCCAAGGTATGCGGCGCCCACCTGGCGCAAAAAGGCCACCGCCGCTATGTGCAAACGGCCACTCCGACCAAACTGAAAGTGACCGGCGTCGACCTGTATTCGGTGGGCGACTTCATCGGCGGCGAAGGCAGCGAGGACCTGGTCTTGCGCGATCCGCGCCGCGGCGTCTACAAGCGCCTGGTCCTGGCCGGCAACCGGATCGCCGGCGCTGTACTCTATGGCGACGTGCAGGACGGGCCGTGGTACTTCGGCCTGATACAGAACCGCACCGATATTTCGGCAATGCGCAACCGCCTGCTGTTCGGCGAAGCCTTGTGCGCCCAAGCTGCATGACACGGAGCTGACATGAATTCATCCCCCATCCGCAGTACCTGCCCGTATTGCGGCGTAGGTTGCGGCATCACGGCGACCAAACTGCCGGACGGCGCGATCGCGATTGCCGGCGACAAGCAGCATGCGGCCAACCAGGGCCGCCTGTGCGTCAAGGGCGCGGCACTGGGGGAGACGATTGAACCTGGGGGGAGGCTGCTGCATCCGACATTGCGCGAAGACGGGGTGCTGAAGCAGGCAACATGGGACGACGCCATCGAGCGCGTCGCCGTCGGACTGCGCGACATCATCGCAGAGCACGGACCGGATGCGGTGGCATTCTACGTGTCCGGCCAGTTGCTGACGGAAGACTACTACGTCGCCAACAAGCTGATGAAAGGCTATATCGGGAGCGCCAATATCGACACCAACTCGCGCCTGTGCATGTCGTCCGCCGTGGCGGGGCACAAGCGCGCCTTCGGGGGCGACCTGGTGCCGGGCTGCTATGACGACTTCGATACGGCCGACATGATCGTACTGGTGGGCGCCAACAGCGCGTGGTGCCACCCTATCCTGTTTCAGCGTATCGCCCGCGCCAAGGAAGCGCGGCCCGGTCTGCAGGTGGTGGTGATCGACCCGCGCCGCACCGCTACCTGCGACGTGGCCGACCTGCACCTGCCGGTCAAGCCGGGCACCGATGTATGGCTGTTCAACGGACTGCTCAGCTACCTGGCGAACAACGGCGCGCGCGACGACGCCTTCATCGCCAATCACACCAGCGGGCTCGATGAGACCCTGGCGGCGGCGGACATCGCGCTGGCGGACGTGGCCAGCAAGTGCCGGCTCGACCCGCAAGACCTGCTCAGGTTCTACCAGCTGTTCGCGGCCACCACGCGCGTCGTGACGGCCTTCTCGCAGGGCGTGAACCAGTCCTCGGCCGGCACCGACAAGGTCAACAGCATCATCAATTGCCATTTGCTGACGGGGCGCATCGGCAAGCCGGGCATGGGGCCGTTCTCGCTGACCGGCCAGCCAAACGCAATGGGCGGGCGTGAAGTGGGCGGCCTGGCCAATATGCTGGCCGCGCACATGGAGCTGGCCAACCCGGCGCACCGCGACACCGTGCAAACTTTCTGGGACTCGCCGCGCATCGCCAGCACGCCCGGGCTGAAAGCGGTGGACCTGTTCCAGGCCATCGAACAGGGCAAGGTCAAGGCGGTGTGGATCATGGCGACCAATCCGATGGTGAGCCTGCCGGACGCCAACCAGGTCCAGCGCGCGCTGGAAAAATGCGAGCTGGTGATCGTGTCCGACATCGTCGGCAATACCGATACGAATGCCTTCGCCGACGTGCTGCTGCCCGCGCTTGGCTGGGGCGAGAAGGATGGCACGGTCACCAATTCAGAGCGCTGCATCTCGCGCCAGCGGGCCTTTGTCGCGGCGCCCGGCGAAGCGCGCGCCGACTGGCGCATCGTCTGCGACGTTGCCAGGCGCATGGGTTTCGATGGATTCGACTTCAACAGCGCGGCGCAGGTGTTCGACGAACACGCGCGCCTGTCGGCGTTTCGCAACGAGGGCGAGCGCTTCTTCAACCTGGCCGGATTGGTCGGGCAACAGCCGGACGACTACGAGCAGATGGAACCGCAGCAGTGGCCGCAGGGTACACAAAGGCTGTTCGGCGACGGCCGCTTCGCGCACCCGGACGGCAAGGCGCGTTTCGTGGCGACCGCGCCGCGCGCGCCCGCCAACAAGACCGGTCCGGAATATCCGCTGATCCTCAACACGGGGCGCGTACGCGACCAGTGGCACACGATGACGCGCACCGGCAGGGCGCCGCGCCTGGCCGACCACACCGCCGAATCATTCATCGACATGCACCCGCAGGACGCGCTCAAGTTCGGCGTGCGCGAGGGCGAGCTGGCCCGCCTGTCGAGCGAGTGGGGCGCGATGGTGGCGCGGGTCCGGCACGGCGGCGGCATCGCACGCGGCGACGTGTTCGTACCGATCCACTGGAGCGGACAGAATGCGTCGGACGCGCGCGTGGGCACCCTGGTCAACCCGGCGGTCGATCCGATTTCGGGCGAGCCCGAATTCAAGCACACGCCGGTGATGATCGAACGCTTCGGCGTGGCCTGGCATGCGTTTGTATTGAGCCGCGCCGACCTGAATCTGGACAGCGTGGCGCACTGGACGCGGGTGCAGGGGCGCGGCTTTGCCCGTTATGAAATGGCGGGCCGCAAAGTGCTTGCCGACCGCAGCGCCTGGGCGCGTGCGCTGCTCGGCGTGACCGACCCGCAAGCCGACTGGCTCGATTACGAAGACCGCACCGAGGGCGTGTACCGGGCCGTCCACGTGGTCAATGAACGCATCGAGCAGTGCATCTTCCTGTCGCCACGCCCCGACCTGCCGGCGCGCGCCTGGCTGGCCAGCCTGTTCGCCAGCGAGGAACTGACTCTGGCCGACCGCGCGGGCATGCTGGCCGGGCAAGCGGTCGGCATGCGCGCCGATACCGGCCCGACCGTGTGCTCCTGCTTTGGGGTGGGGCGCAACACAATCTGCGCCGCGATAGACGAGCATGGCCTGAAGACGGTGCCGGAGGTGACAGCCTGCGTGAAGGCCGGCGGCAACTGCGGCTCGTGTGTGCCGGAACTGAAGGTGATCCTGCTCGAGATGCGGGCGCGGCAAAGCGAGGCCGCCGCATAGTCCGCAAAATAGTCCCGCCTGCTATGGTGCGAAAATGATACTATTCCCCGCATCAAAGTTGCTAGCGGGAATGTCGAATGAGTGCAGTCATGGAGCCGGCAGCGGCTCATCCTTCCGAGTGCGCCAATTGCGCCACTTCCCTCAACGGCAGCTTCTGCCATCACTGCGGCCAGCGCGCCCATCTGCACAAATCCCTGCTGCACCTGGGCGAAGAGGTCTTGCACGGCATCCTGCATTTCGACGCCAAGGGTTTGCGCACGCTGCCGATGCTGGTGGCGCAGCCTGGCGAGCTGACGCGCCGCTACGTCGATGGCCACCGCACGCGGTATGTGTCGCCGCTGGCGCTGTTCCTGTTCATGGTGGTGGCGATGTTTTTCGTCGTTTCGCTCGCCTACAGCGGCAAAACCGATGGCGCTCGCGATTCGGCATCGGCCTTCAAGGCGCAGTTCGACGCCGACATCGCCAAGGACAAGGCCAAGATCGCCAAAGCACAAACCGCACTGGCCATCGCCAAGGCGAGCGGCGTCAATGTCAAAGAGGCGCAGGAGGAGGTCGATGACGGCCTGGCCATGCTGAGCGCGCTCGAGAGCAGCAGCAAGGACATCGCGTTTCCGCTAGATGGCAAGAAAAGTAAAGGTTTCATCGTTGGCAAAACCGGATTCAAGAGCATCGATGATGTCATGGCCCATGTGAACGATAATCCGGAGCTGACGAAATACAAGCTCAAGAACACGGGAGCGAAGTATTCCTTCCTGCTGGTGCCTATTTCGCTACCCTTCCTGTGGCTGCTGTTCTGGCGCCGGCGCGACATCACGATGTACGATCACGCCGTGTTTTCCTTGTATTCGCTGTCGTTCATGGCACTGATGATCGCGCTGCTGTCCATCCTCGACCGGATTACGCTGGGCGCGCTGGCCTTATGGATGCTGGTTTGTGTGCCGCCGGTGCATATGTTCCTGCAATTGCGCGGGACCTATACGCTGGGGATCTGGAGTGCATTGTGGCGTACCGGTGCGCTGATGATCATTTCAGGCACGATGTTGCTGCTGTATTTTGTACTGATCCTGACCCTGAGCATCAAATAGGAGAATTCGATGAGTGATAACACGTTCGAGCGATGGGGCGGCAACGTCATGTGTGTTGCCGGCATCCTGTTCGTCGGCGCCGCCTTGCTGTCCTTCATCCCCTGGGGATGGGGTCTTTTTGGCTTTTTACTCTTCGTGGTCGGCTGGTACATGCGGCGCAGCGCAAGGGATGACAGGAAATATGGCGTGGTCGACATCGTCGACGGCGCCACCGATCTGTTTGACTTCGACCTGACGGATATCGACTAAGCGGATAGCTGACTGCGGCGTCGCCTCAGACTTTCTTGACGAATTCCGTCTTCAGGCTCATCGCGCCGAAACCCTCGATCTTGCAGTCTATGTCGTGGTCGCTGTCGACCAGGCGGATGTTCTTGACCTTGGTCCCCATCTTGACGGTGCCGCCGCCGCCCTTGAGTTTCAAATCCTTGATAACCGAGACGGTGTCGCCGTCCTGCAGCACGTTGCCGGCCGAATCACGGTAGACCCGCGCTTCGTCGGCGGCGGCGGCCGCCTGTGCCTGCCATTCATGGCCGCATTCAGGGCAAACATAGTTGCTCCCATCTTCATAGGTGAATGCGGAATTGCATTGGGGGCAGGGTGGCAGCGCGCTCATGGGAGTTTCCTTAACTGAAAGACAGAAGTATACAGCGTCCATCCAAGCCACAAATCGTTCTTTTGGGAAACAGAACGGGGAAAGTATGTTTCCTCAGGGCTTTAAAATTGCCGCAGGGATAGATAATTATCAAACGGTCCAGCCGCATAATGATGACATCGAAGGAGTACCTGCAATGACCCAGCCCCATTCGCCCCTGATCGCCGCGCGCCTGATGGCCCATGTGACCGGCACCTGGCATGCGCGTGCCTTGGAACGCGAAGCGGCGATGGCGGTCGAACGGCTGCCGTTCACCATCAGGCGGGTGCAGGGCGACGAAGACTTGTGGAAAGCGGTGCGCGTCCGGCATGCCGCGTACGCCCGCCACGTACCGGAATTCGCCAGGACGCTTGACGCGCCTGAAGAGAGCGACTACGACAGCGATACCGTGGTCTTGCTGGCGGAATCGAAACTGGACGGCACGCCGCTGGGCAGCGCCCGCATACAAACCAATTTGGCGCGGCCCCTGCAGGTGGAGGGCTCGGTCGAACTGCCGCTGTGGCTCCAGACCAAGCGCATGGCGGAAGTGACGCGCCTCGGTGTGGCCGAAGGGCGCATTGGGCGCCTGGTCAAGGTCGCGCTGATCAAGGCCAGTTTCGAGTATTGCGAACAGAACCAGGTTGAATGGGCGGTCGTCACCGGACGCGCGCCGATTGACCGTCAGTATGAACAGCTGCTTTTTACGGATGTGTTCGCCGACAAGCAGCCGGTGCCGCTGCGCCACGTCGGCAACATCCCGCACCGCGTGATGGCCTTCGAAATCGCCACCGGGGAAGCGCGCTGGGAAGCGGCAAGCCACCCCTTGCTCGCCTTTTTCCGCCATACCCGTCATCCCGACATCGATACCACGGCCAAACGTCTGCGCCAGATCGGTCCGCGTTCGTCTGTGACGCTGCGGCGACAGGCGGTTGGTCCAACCTTTCAATTTGAGGCGGCGTGACATTAATTGTATGACGGCATCATTCCAACGTTGTATGCTACTCGCATGACTTCCGCCTACGGAGATAGAATGGCGGCTCATCCCCGGTAGTCGGATTACAGCTTATGTCTTTGCAGCAGGCCTTATTGCGGGCGCCCTGGTTGATGCGCGCCCATCGCGCGCTCGACACCATCTTGCGCGTGTTGTCCTTCTACATGATCCCGCTGGCCATCGCCCTGGTGTCGCTGATCGCGCTGCTTTCCTGGAGTACGCTCTACACCGCCGGTGGCGCGCAGCCGCTCGCATTGAAGGTGGTGCGCCAGGATAGCGCCACGCCGGACCGCAGCGCGCTGCTGGCCCGGCTTGAAGCAGCCCCTGCGGTGACCGAGTTCAACAGCGGCCTGCACCTCGCACCCGTCTGGTTCAGTTTCTCCGCGCGTCCTTCCGCCATTGTCGAATTTCCCTCGCGCCATGCGCTCGCTGTGGCGTGCTGGGACCAGGCCAGCATGCGCCTGCTTGGCCATGCCACACGCAGCGGCGCTGCCGGGGCCATGCACGCGGCCAAGGCCGGCTTCTCCCTCGCGCTCGATGCCAGCCCGGCCACCATCCTGTGCCGCGCCCAATTCGCCGGCCCGGCCCGCTTGTCGGCCGTGCAATGGGAACCGGCGCAGATGGCGCTGTCCGTGCTCCATTACCACCGCAAGTCGGGCCTGCTCGATGGCGGCATGATCGTGCTGACCCTGTTCGTGCTGACCACCGCCCTGATCAACCGCCAGTCGCTGTACGTGCTGTTTGCCGGCTGGCTGATTTTGAACCTGCGCATCGGCGCGCTGTCGGCCGGTTGGGACATTCAATGGCTGGGCCAGCAAGTGCCCGAGGGCTGGCTGCTGCCAAGCCGCGCGGTGACCATCGCCTTGTACGCGATCGCCTGCCTGACGCTGTTCCGCACGCTGTTTGCCAAGGACCTGGACCAGGCGCGCTACCAGTGGCCGCTGCGGGTCGCCCAGTGGTGCTGCCTGCCCTTGCTCGCGTGCGCCCTGGTGCTGCCCTACAATGTGTACCTGCCGCTGATGTGGGGCGTCGTCGCCGCCGGCCTGTCGCTGATGACGCTGGCCCTGATCAGCGTCATGCTCGGTTCGAATTCGCGCGTGGCATTCTGGTTCGCCGCCTCGTTCGCCGCCACCTTCGTGGCCAACCTGTCGGAAGTGATCGCCGCCGCGCTTGGCATGCCCGAGGTCAGCGGCGTGGTCAACAGTGTGACCGGGGCGCTCGCGTCAAGCCTGCTGGCCGCGCTGGCAGTGGCCGAGCAAATGCGCATGGAAACGGCACGGCGGATTGCCGCGCAAGCCGAGCTTGAGCATGCCTACGAGGCGATGCCGGTCGGTCTGTTCACGCTCGACGTGTACGGCAATTTCCTGAGCACCAATCCGGCCTTGTGCAAGATGCTGGGGACGAGCGACATCGTTGCCGGGCGGACCCCATGGAAGCAGTTCTTCGCCGACGGCGTGTGGAGCCGCCTGCACGAACTGGTCCATTCCCACGCAGACGCCGAGCTCGCCATCGAACACCGTGACGGCAGCCGGCGTTTCCTGGTGCGCGCCACCTTGGCACGCGGCAAGATCGAAGGCGTGCTGCAAGACACCACCGAGCAGGACAAGGCCACCGAGCAGTTGCGCTTCATGGCCAACAACGACCCACTGACCAAGGTCTACAACCGGCGCGGCATCGAACGCAGCTTCGACAATGCGACCGGCTCGCTGGCACTGGCCTACCTGGACCTGGACCGGTTCAAACTGATCAACGACCTGTTCGGCCACAACGCCGGCGACGAGGTGCTCAAGCAGGTGTGCGACCGCATCGCCGGGGTGCTGGCCGGCGGGCAGCATATCGGCCGGGTCGGCGGCGATGAATTCGTCATCGTGATGCCCGACACCAGCATTGCGCTCGCATCCCTGATTTGCCGCGGCATCGTTGAACGGGTAGGCAATACGCCTTACCGGGTGGCCGACAAGGCTTTCCACGTGCGCTGCTCGATCGGCCTGATCGAGGTGGCGCACGGCATGCAGATGAAAGATGCCGTCTCGACTGCCGACCGGGCTTGCCGCGAAGCGAAAACCGGGCACGGCGAATCGCTGGTGGTGTACGAGCGCAACGCGGCGGCCTTCCTCGAGCGCGAAGCCGAACTGAGCCTGGTGGCGCGCCTGTCGGGCCAGGACGCCACCGCCACCATGTTCCTGGAAATGCAGCCGATCATGTCGCTCAAGGCGCCGCGCGATTCGCTCAATTTTGAAGTGCTGCTGCGCATGCGCGAAGCCGACGGCAGCGTCACCACGGCCGGCCCGATCATTGCAGCGGCCGAAAAGAGCGGGCGTGTCGGCATGATCGACCGCTGGGTCCTGACCAGCACCCTGGCCTGGATCAGCGCGCATGCAGCGCGCCTGGACAACACCCAGTTCGTGTGCATGAACCTGTCGGGCGCGTCGCTCAACGATGAACGCTTCGTGCAAGACACGATCGAGATCTTGCGGCGCCATGCGCAGGTGGCCAGTCGCCTGTGCATGGAAGTGACCGAAAGCGTGGCGCTGCATGACCTGGACAACACGCGCCGCTTCATCGACCAGGTGCGCAGCTTCGGGGTCAAGGTGGCGCTCGATGACTTCGGCGCCGGCTACACCTCGTTTTCCTATCTCAAGGAATTGCCCGCCGACGTACTCAAGATCGACGGCAACTTCATCGTCAACATCAACGCGCACCCGGCCAATGTGGCCATCGTGGAAGCGATTGTCAGCCTGGCCGTCAACCTGGGCATGAAAACCATTGCCGAATGGGCCGAAGATACGGCCACCGTGCGCACCCTGGCCGAGATCGGGGTCGATTACGTGCAAGGCTGGGCGGTGGCGCGTTCGATGGCGCCGGAACGCATACTCGAGGCGAGCTCTGCCGCAAGTTTCATCCAGGATGCGCAGCTCGAGCAACTGGTGAGCATGCTCGACGGCGGCGGCGCGGCCGACCTGTTCGCCAAGTTGCCGGGACATACGCGCCAGCCGTTGAAGATCTGACTGAATCATTCGGCCCGGCGGCGGTCGAATCAGCTCCCACTCAAGGAGCCGCGATGAAACGAGCGATAGTCAGGATTTTCGATCAGTTCGAGCATGCCGAGCAGGCGCGCGAAGCGCTGCTGGCCGAAGGCTTCGGGGCGGACGCCGTCCAGGTCGATATTGCCAACGACGAGGCCGGTGCAGTCAAAGGCAATTTTTCAGTCGGCAACGGGGCTTCCCAAAGCGAACGCCATACCTACCAGCGCAACTATGCCAGGCCGCACCAGCCTGGCCACTGCATCATGCGCGTGGTGGCCGACGACGCCGGTGCTGCCGACAATGCGGCGGCCATCCTGGGGCGCTTTGGCGCCCGCGACATCGATGCCCTGAGCCGCTAGGGTTGGCGTTACAGGCGCGCGGCAGTGTGCAGCGGCGGAATGCGCGGCAAGTGCACGCTGAAGGTGGTGCCCCGTACGGCGTCGGAGGTCACATCGATGGAGCCGCCGTGCGCTTCGACGATGATGCGCGCAATATACAGGCCGATACCAAGGCTGTGCTCGGCGACCTTGGGCGGGCTGTCAGGGTTCGAAAAGCGGACCAGCGGATCGAATATGAGCGCCACCGCGCCCGCATCGATCGCCTTGCCCATGTTGTGGATGCGCACCACGATCTCGCTGCCGCCCGATGCCACGCGCATGCTGATCGGATCGCTGGCAGAGCCATGTTGCAGCGCATTGCCAAGCAAATTCGAAAACACTTGCGTCAGGCGTCCCTCATCCCACACGCCGTCGAGGTCGGCATCGGGCTCGAAATGGATCGCGCGTTCAGGATTTGCCAGACGCAGTTCTTCCACCGTGCCGCGGCAGATCATGCCCATGTTGGCCTTGCCCATGGTCATGGGCAGGGCCGAGCCCAAATGGGTGCGGGTGTAGTCGATCAAGTCGTCCACCAGCCGGCCCATGCGCACACCGCTGCGGTGAATGCGCGCAACCATCGCCGCGTGCGCAGGATCGATGTTGGACGCGCGCATCAAATAGCTTGAAGCAACCACGGTGGTGTTGAGCGGATTGCGCAAGTCGTGTCCAAGAATAGCCAGGAACAAGTGCTGCGCATGGCTGATCATGGTCGTGTAGCGGGTCACCGATTCGGCCAGCGCCTGGTCGACCGCCTCGTTGAAGCGGGTGATGTCGTCTATGTCGGTCGCCATGCCCTGGCAGCCAAGCTCGGACCACAAGCGCAGCACGCTCGAGCGCAGCGCGCGGTATTCTGCGAGCAGCTGGTCGATGGTAAACCCGGCGATCAGGCGCGCCGCGCCATGGGTCGAGGCGGCACTGTCGATGTCGCTTGCCGGACCGCGCGCCTGCGACTTGGCCACTCCCTGGGCGCGTGTTTGCACGGTTGCCAGGTCGCGGGCGATGGCCGCCAGCATTTGCCCGGCGTGGTCGCGCAAGGCGACCCCGTCCATGGAGAGCGACGCCGGATCATTGCTCTTGGCAAATTCGTCCCACGCGTCGAGGATGGCATCGGGATGGGAAGTGATGAATTCGGCAAGTCGCATCGGGTAGGTGGGCGTTTTATTTTCCATACGGATTTTAGCAAGACTGTGACACTTGGTCTGGTTTTATTGTTACTTGCGGTGACTAAATGGCCACAGAAGGCTCACACCCCTGCGGGATAGGTTTCGGGCACTTCTCCGCCGGCCAGCTCCCGGGTGTCGAGGGGCATGACGGCGTCGCTGCGGTCGATATGCAGCACGGCATCGAACTGGCGCGGCAGGCAGGCGAAGAAATAGTGGCTTTGCCTTTCGGTCGCCGGCAAGTACAGCACGCCAATAGCGCGTTCCAGCCATTTTTCCCGGAACGCGGCGGCGACGGCACTGCCTGCTCCTAGCGGCAGCACGAAATTGCCTGGCAAGGCGGCGTGCAGCAGCGCTTCATAGCTGCCGGGCAGGGCGGGCATGACTTTCTTGCGTTCGGCGTGGCCATCCCAGCGCGAGGCCGCCGTAACCCAGCCATCGTAGGTCGTGCAGCCGAACAGGCGCACGCTGGCGCCATGGCGCGCGCGCATCAGCTGGCCTACATTCCATTCGCCCAGGTTGTGCGCTTCGGTCGCGCGGGCGTCGCCGATATGCGAGTTGTGAGCCCACACCACGATTTTGGGCGCTTCGCCGCCGGGCGTTGCCAGGTGCGCGCTCAGCGCATCGAGCGTGTCGGCCATATGCAAGTCGCGCAGGTTCCACGAGGCGACCCTGCCGTGGAACATGGTGCGGTAGTATTGCTCGGCATTCATGACCAGGCGCGCGTTTTGGTGGGCATGGAAGTAGGCGTCGGCGGCGCAGGCGCCGTCGCGCGCCGTGTAATCGGCCGCCCGTTGCTGCAGTTCCAGCAGCTGGGCCACCACCCCGGCCCGGCACGAGTCGGACATGCCGGACCAGGCGGCGTGAGCATAGGCCTGGCAGTCCTCGTCGTAGTGGTCGAAGCAGGCGTAACGCTTGCGTGCCTCGTCGGCGGCGGCCGGGTCGACCTGGTCGAGGTAACGCAGCACTTCTCCGATCGACGCGTACAAACTGTACAGGTCGATTCCATAGAAGCCGACCTTGGCCGCGGTCGGCATGGTGTCGTTATGCTCGCGCATCCAGTGGACGAACTGCAATACCTCGCTGTTGCGCCACATCCAGCTGGGAAAACGGCGAAAGCCCTCGAGCGCCTGCGCGGCGCTGGCGTCGGCACTGTCGCCGCGCACGTAGCGGTTGACGCGCCATGCGTCCGGCCAGTCGGCCTCGACGGCGACCGCCGAAAAGCCCTTTTCGCGGATCAGGCGTTGGGTAATGCGGGCCCGTTCGACATAGAACTCGCGCGTGCCGTGCGTGCTTTCGCCGAGCAGCACCAGCTGCGCGTCGCCCACCAAGGCAAGCAGACCGTCGTAATCGGCGGTATCACCGCTGACCGCTTGCGCGCCGTCGGCGATGGCCCTGGCAATGGCGCTGTCTATCGTGTCGTTCATCGCTAGTGCAGGAATTTTCCCTCGGCGTCGCCTTGCGTGGCTGCCGCATGCGGCATGGCGCCACGCTCGACCAGCGCCTTCATGCGCGCCAGGTCTTCATCGAGCTGGCGTTTCGGATCGCTGCCGAGCAGGGAGGCGAGCACGTGGCCGACCGCGCCGGCTGGCGGCCGGTAGGACATGTGCACCGTCACCCGGGTGCCGTTGCGGAAAGGCTCGAAGCGGATTTCGCCGGACTGCTCGACCTCGGCGCCCGGTTCGCTTTTCCAGCACAGCCGGCGTGGCCGGTCGTGTTCGGTCAGCACGGCATTCCACGCGAATTCGGTCCCGGCCGGGCCCTTGACCACCCAGTGCGAGCGCTGGTTGCCGAGGTCGCGTACTTCCACCACGTTGGACATGAAGCGCGGGAAGTTTTCGTAGTTGGCAAACAAGTCGTAGACCTGCTCGGGCGCAGCGTCGATGCGGATGGTTTTTTCGACGTCCACCGCCTGCGCTTGGCCGGCCGAACCGAGCATGCTGCGCAGCGGCCGGTTGCTGGCGCCGCGCGCCAGCAACGTCAACCCGGCCAGACCGAACGCCAGGCCAAGCGGGGAGCGGGTCGACAGCAGTCCGTACAGGCCGAGTGCGCCGCCACTGGCCATGGCTGCTCCGCGCATGCCGCCGCTCCAGCGCTCGCCTGACTGGCGGGATGGCTCGGGCATCGCCTGTATGGCTGTGCCCTGCAGGGTGTCGGAGCGTTGCGTTTCGCTGCTGCTGTCAACACTGCTGGCCTCGCCCATGCGGGCGCCAAGATTGGCGACCACCTTGTCGAGCACATCGCCGGTTTGCCGGCCCAGTTCGCGCAGCTTGCGCCCCGACTCGGCGCGCCGCGGCGCCCCGCGGTCGGGGTCGAGCAAGTACATGACGGCGGCGCCGAGCGCGGCCCCGGCAATCCATTTTCCCAGTTGCAGATCCTGCTCGCTAGCGTGCTGATTCATGGCCATGGTGTCCTCCTGTTGGAAAGGAAAGGGGTTATTCGTGAAGTGCGTGCCGGCGCTGCGGTCGCCTGCGCCAGGCCAGGGCCAGCATGTCCTGGACTTCGTCGTCGCCGGTTTGCTCGAAATGCTGGTACCAGTTGCTGACGGCGCAAAAGGCGGGCGGCATGACCAGGCAAACCAGCTGGTCGACCTCGGACGCGAGCGTGGCGCAGGACTCGGGCGGCCCGACCGGTACGGCGACAATGATGCGGGCCGGCGCGCCGGCGCGCGCGACCTCGATTGCCGCACGCATGCTCGAACCGGTGGCCAGCCCGTCGTCGACCAGGATCACCGTGCGCCCGTGCAAGCGTGGCGGCGGGCGCGCGCCGCGAAAGCTGCGCTCGCGGTGTTCAATTTCCTGCAGCGCGCTGGCGCACAGCGCCTCGAGCGTGTCTGCGCTGACGCCGCAGGCGCGCAGCACTTCGGGCTGCAGTACGCGCACGCCGCCGCTGCCAAGCGCGCCCATGGCGAATTCTTCGTGCCCGGGCAGGCCCAGCTTGCGCACCATGAGAATGTCGAGCTCCAGACCGAGATCCCTGGCCACGACGAAGCCGACCGGTACGCCGCCGCGCGGCAGGGCCAGCACGATGGCGTCGCTGTCATGCAGGTCGGCAAGCAGGGCTTGCGCGAGCAGCCTGCCGGCGTGGCTGCGGTTGCGGAACGGTTTCGGTTTGCTCATGACGGTTTGACATGCGCAGTGCGCCGAGGTTGCAGCGGCGCCGAGAAAAGCGCCGATATTGAGCGGGGACAGAAAGGCGGCAATGGCCGCGGAACAAAGGCCGCGCTCACGGTCATATGCTGAAAGGGGGCGACCATGAACGACACGCTGCTGAAGTCCTGGTGGATGCTTGCACTGCGCGGCGCCATCGCGATCCTGTTCGGGGCGGCGGCCATGCTTTTGCCAGCCATCACCCTGGTGACCCTGGCGGCGCTGTTCGCCGCCTTCGCGCTCACGGCCGGAGCGGTCTCGCTGTTCGCCGCGATTCGCAACCGCGCCAATGACGATCGCTGGTGGGTGCTGTTCCTGCTTGGCGCGGTCAGCGTCGTGGCGGGCATCGTCGCCGCGCTCAATCCTGGCCTGACCGCCGTCGCGCTCATCTTGCTGGTGGGGGCCAACGCCTTCGTCACGGGCGTGCTCGACATCATCGTTGCTGTGCGCGTGCGCAAACATATCAAAGGGGAGTCGCTGCTGGCGCTCAATGGCATTGCATCGATCGTCTTCGGCCTGGTCGCGCTGCTGTTCCCCTTGGGTGCGGGCGCACTGGCGCTGGCCTACCTGATCGGCTTCTATGCCATGCTGACCGGGGTCATGCTGCTGGCCTTGTCGCTGCAGGTGCGCTCGTGGGCACGCCTGAACGTTCCGCGCAGCAGCGGGCCCGCCGGCGCGGTGTGAAACTAGCCCAGGTTTTGCCGATGAAAACGCAGATGGTCTTCCATGAACGTTGAAATGAAGTAGTAGCCATGGTCGTAGCCGGCATGCCGGCGCAGCTCCAGGCGCTGTCCGGCCTTGGCGCATGCCGCTTCGAACGCGTCCGGATGGAGTTGCTCGGCCAGGAATTTGTCGCCCAGGCCCTGGTCGATCAATATGCCTTGGGGGAAGGGCGCGTGCATGCCGGCCATCAGCGCGCTGGCGTCGTACTGCGCCCAACTGGCGCGATCGGCGCCCAGGTAGGCCGTGAAGGCCTTCGCGCCCCACGGGCAGTGCGAGGGCGCGGCAATCGGCGCGAACGCCGACACCGAACGGAACAGGTCGGGCCGGCGCAAGGCCAGCATCAGCGCCCCGTGCCCGCCCATCGAATGACCGAAGATGCCGATGCGTGCCGGGTCGGCAGTGAACTCGGCCAGCACCAGTGCGTGTAGCTCGGCAATGTAGCTGAACATGCGATAGCGTTCGCGCCACGGCGCTTCGGTCGCGTCCACATAGAAACCAGCGCCCACGCCCAGGTCCCACGCATCGGCTTCGCCGGCAATGTTGGCGCCGCGCGGGCTGGTGTCCGGCGCGATCAGCATCAATCCTTCGCGCGCGGCCACGCGCTGGGCGCCGGCCTTGGTCATGAAGGTTTCTTCGTTGCAGGTCAGGCCGGCCAGGTAGAACAGGGCGGGCAGCATCGCGCCAGCCGGTGCCGGTGGAATGAAGACGGAAAAGCGCATCGGCAGGCCGATCGCCTTGGCATCGTGGCGGTAAAAACGCTGAATACCGCCAAAGCAAACGTGTTCGCTGATCAGTTCAAGCATGGTCAATCCTGAAATTGCAGAAGCGCCAGTATGACCTGTTGTGGCCCAAGGTCAAGGTCCCGCTGCGACAGTCCGATTCAAACCATTTGCAAGTAACCGAGCAGCGCCCCGGCGCCCAGCACCCACAGCATGTGCAGGCGCGTGCGCCAGATGACGATGCCGCTGGCCACGGCCAGCAGCCATAGCGGCCAGTCACGCTCGGCATTCCCAGCGGCGCTGCCGAGGATCCAGCTGGTGGCCAGCATCAGCGCAATGACGACCGGCGCCATGCCCAGCTTGAAAGCCCGCACGGCGCGCACGTCGCGGTTCCGGTGCCCCCATTGCGCGGCCGTATAAGTCACTATGGTGGACGGCAACATGATGCCCAGCATCGTCACCGCCACGCCCAGCAGGGCGGCCCACATGCTGCCGGTATTCATGCCGACATGCCAGCCCATCAGCGCCACGAACAGCACGTTCGGCCCCGGTGCGGCCTGGGCCAAGGCAATCGACTCGTTGAACTGGACCTGGCTGAGCCAGTGTTTGTCCTCGACCAGGTAGCGGTGCATGTCGGACGAGGTCGAGATGGCGCCGCCAACCGACATCAGCGACAGCATCAGGTAATGGCCGAACAGGCCGAGCCAGTCGTGCCAGCCGAGGACGAGCTGGGGCGCGCTCACCGTCCCAGCCTGAAATAGCAGAGCACGCACCCCAGCCCGCCGACGCCGGGCAGCACGTAGAACAGCGGTACTTTCAGCAAGGCGACCAGCACGAAACCGGCCGCCACCAGCGCAAGGCAGCAGGCCAGCGGCATCGGGTTGCGGATCAGGGCGACCGACATCTTGAGTGCGGCGGCGCCGAACATGCCGGCCGATACGGCCGCCATGCCGCGGAAAGCCCCGGCCACGCCCGGATGCTCGCCCAGGCGCGCATGCAGCACTGCCAGCAGCAATACGATCACCAGCGGCACTGCCAGCATGCCGGCCAGCGCCGCCAGCGCGCCGCGCAAGCCGAAGTAGCGCCCGCCGATCATCATCGACAGGTTGACCACGTTCGGGCCCGGCATGACCTGGGCGACGGCCCAGTCTTCGAGGAATTCGTCCTGGGTCAGCCACTGTTTGCGTTCGACCAGTTCGCGCTGGACGATGGCCACCACCCCGCCAAAGCCTTGCAGGGCCAGCAGGGTGAAGGAGACGAACAGGTCGGTCAGCGACGCGGGGCGGGCCGGTGCTGGCGCGGGCAGGGTGGGCATGCTGCATTATCGTGCCAGCGTGCCGGGCTGTCCATCGCGCACCCGCGCCGTGTCATCCGCCGCCGATGCCGCGCATGACCCGCCCGCTGCCGCCGCAGGCCGGGCACTCGACGCCCGAAGCGAGGCGGCCGCTGCCGCTGCACTGTTCGCAGATATCCTCGCCGGCCCCGGTCGTGCCCGGGTCGGCCTCGTCGCCAGGATGGCGTGTTGGTTCACTTGAGCTTGTCATTGCGTCCTCCAGGATAGACGGATCATGCTGTCGATTTTATTCGCGCTTCCCTGAAGGCGACGTTCCATTCAGGTCGGAAAGGCCAGCCAGCTTTATTCCCACGATGATGGAAACCTGACATTGACTTATTAATTTATTGTTGGATACTCCGTATGCATAAATCGGGTTCTCTGTCGGCCAGTTTTACTTTCCAGTAAGGATGAGCGCAATGACTGAACATCAACACCGTGGGGCCGGCGACGCGGCCGCTGTCGTCGATTACCAGCGGCAAGACATGCGCCGGCGCGACATCGTCAACCACGGCATTTCGGTCCAGGAAAGCAGGAATACCATGTGCGCCATCGAATACCTGAAATCCCACGATATCGCGCCCGAGGTCATCGAACGCGTGCTGCTCGAGCCCCAGCGACGCCGTAGCCATTCACACCACTAATTTCTGCTCGGAAACCGCGCGCAGAGCACAGGCTTGGGTTCCGGCCGGCTTTGTTTCGCCCCTTGCCGGAGCGCACCTTCCGGGCGCAAGAAAATTGTATAAATTATATTGAATTTGTGTGCCGTGGCGAGCCTGGCAAGGCCCGGTTATGCACAAAATGATCTTGTAGGAAATCTCCTAAGATTTATTTCACGTTCTCCCATTGACTTTGCAAGTGCTTGATTTTAAACGGCTTAATTTTTGCCTGCAGAACGGGCATTTTGTTGAAACCCGCATCGTTGCAGGCTTCCCCGCTGTCAAGGGGCGCTTATCCACAAAGTTATCCACAGCGATTGTGGATATCTGAAAAAGCCCTTAAGAAACGGCTACTTAGCGCTGGAAAAGTATTCGCGAGGCAAGATTTCGGGACCGCGTGGTCGACCGCGGCCGCATTTATTTGGACTTTTGAGCGGAAATCTTCTTGCGTCCGACTACTGGATAAATGTACAGTCAACTCCTTTCCTGCACGATTGCCCGTCATGTCCGCCGTTTCCACCCCTGCCGTCAAAGACGATCCCTTCGCCAGCCTCAACGAGGAGCAGCGCGCGGCGGTGGAGCACGATATCGACGCGGCTGCGGGAAGCGCGCGGCCCCTGCTCGTGATCGCCGGCGCCGGTTCGGGGAAAACCAGCACGCTCGCGCACCGGGTGGCGCGCCTGATCATGCGCGGGGCCGACCCGCAGCGCATTTTGCTGCTGACCTTCTCGCGCCGCGCCGCCAATGAAATGACGCGCCGCGCCGGCGCCGTGCTGCAGCGTGTGCTGGCCCTGCGCGGCAGCGAGGCGCCCACCAGCCTGCCGTGGGCCGGCACCTTCCACAGCATCGGCGCGCGCCTGCTGCGCGACTACGCCGGCCGGATCGGCCTGGACCACGCCTTCACCATCCACGACCGTGGCGATTCGGAAGACCTGATGGGCATGGTGCGCAACGAGATCGGCCTGACCCAGAGCGCGAAACGCTTTCCCTTGAAGGGCACCTGTTTGTCGATCTATTCGCGGGTGGTCAACAGCCGGGAACCGCTGGGGCTGGTGCTGCAAAGTACCTTTCCCTGGTGTAGCGAATGGGAGCCGGAATTGAAGAGCCTGTTCGGCGCCTACGTCGACGCCAAGCAGGAGCAAAACGTGCTCGACTACGACGACCTGCTGCTGTTCTGGGCCGACATGGCAGCCGACCCGGAACTGGGGCCGGAACTGGGCGGCCTGTTCGACCACGTGCTGGTCGACGAATACCAGGACACCAACCGCCTGCAGGCGGCCATCCTGACCGGCATGAAGCCGGACGGGCAGGGCGTGATGGTGGTGGGCGACGATGCCCAGGCTATTTATTCCTTCCGCGGCGCGACGGTGCGCAACATCCTCGATTTTCCCAAGCAATTCACGCAGCCGGCCTGCATCGTGACGCTCGAGCGCAATTACCGTTCGACCCAGCCGATCCTGGACGCGTCGAACGCGCTGATTGCCGCCGCGCTTGAACGCCATGCCAAGACCCTGTGGACCGACAAGGTGTCGACCGCGCTGCCGCAGCTGGTGCTCATTCCCGACGAGGCCGAGCAGGCACGCTGGGTCTGCAACCGCATCCTCGAGCACCGCGAGGCGGGCATGGCGCTGACCGCGCAGGCCGTGCTGTTTCGGGCGGCCAGCCACAGCGCCGCGCTGGAGCTCGAACTGATGCGGCGCAACGTACCTTTCGTCAAGTTTGGCGGACTCAAATTCCTCGAAGCGGCGCACATCAAGGATGTGCTGGCTGTGCTGCGCTTCGCCCAGAATCCGAGCGGGCGCATGGCCGGCTTCCGGGTCGCGCAACTGATTCCCGGCATCGGCGCGGCTACCGCCACGCGCTTGCTCGACGCCGTCGGCGTGGCCGCCGAACCGGTGCGCGCGGTCGAGGAATTCGCGGCGCCAACCAAAAGCGGCGGCGACTGGCAGCAATTCGTGGCCTTGTACAAGTCGCTCAAGGCCCCTGGCCTGCGCTGGCCAGCCGATATCGAGCTGGTCAAGCAGTGGTATGTGCCCCACCTCGAGCGCATGCATGACGACGCCACCGTGCGCGCCGCCGATGTCGAGCAACTGGCGCGCCTGGCGTCCGCCTATGGCTCGCGCGAAACCTTCCTTGCTGAAATCACGCTCGACCCGCCCGAGGCGACCAGCGACCGCGCCGGCCCGCCCCACCTGGACGAGGATTATTTGATCCTGTCGACCATCCATTCGTCCAAGGGGCAGGAATGGAAGTCCGTGCATGTGCTCAATGTGGTCGATGGCTGTATCCCGTCGGACATGAGTACCGGCAATTCAGACGATATCGAAGAGGAGCGCCGCCTGCTGTATGTGGCGATGACGCGCGCCAAGGAGCATTTGCATCTGGTGATACCCCACCGTTTTTTCATCAAGCAGCAGGCCCAGCTGGGCGACCGGCATGTGTATGCGTCGCGCACGCGCTTCATCAGCCCGGCCATGCTCAAGCACTACGAGGAATGCGTGTGGACCACGTTTGACACCGCGCAGACGAAAAAGCCGATGCCCGACAGCGTGCGCATGCTGGTGCGCGAACGCGCGCGCAATGCGTGGAAGTGATCAGCAAGGATCGACCACGGTGGCCACCGCGACGTACTGGTAGGACACGCCACTGCTATCCTTGAACGACAGCACCGCGCAGCGCAGGATCAGCGCCTGGCCCTTGGGGGAGGTGGTACGGATGTCGCCGGCCCAGCCGTTGTCGCGCTTGAGCACGGCGACGATCTCCCTGGCGATCGGCTCGGGAAACGGACCGGAATGCAAGCGGCGCAAGTCGCTGCCGATCAGCGCCTGGCGGGTAGCGCCGGCCAGCCGGCAGACGACATCGTTGGCGTCGACGATACGTCCGTTGCGGTCGAGCGTGAGCACCAGCGCGTGCTGGTTGACCACCGCCTGCACCTGTTGCGCGTTGGCCAGTTTGGCGTTGAGCGCTTCGCGTTCGGCCGCCGCCGCTGTCAGGGTGGCATACGCGCGCAGCGACGAGATCACGGTGGTAAACAGCTTGCGCGTGGTCAGGTCGGCCTTGCACCAGAAGTCGTTGATGTCGTAATCGACGATGATGCTGTGCTCCAACGCCTGGCCCGGCTGGCCGGTGCGCAGCACGATGCGCACCAGCTCGTTGTGCAAGTCCTCGCGGATCTGGCGCGCCAGGTGCAGTCCGGCTTCCGGCGTTTCCATGATGACGTCGAGCAGGATCAGTGCGATGTCGGGCGTGTCGCGCAGGATCGCCATGGCTTCCTTGGCGCCGTAGGCGTGCAGGAAACTGAGGCGGCTGCCCTGGAAGTTGGTATTGCTGAGGGCAAATTTGGTGACGACATGGACGTCCACGTCGTCATCGACGATCAGGATGCGCCAAGGCGCGCTTTCCTGGGCACCGGGCTCGGGAAAATCGGCAGGGTCGTCTTCGCGAAGGATCAGCTCACCGTCGCCGGCGTCGTCCAGGGTGTTTTCGGGCATGGGACCACACTATGACAGCACGCTTGCTTTGTCAAAGTAAAACGCGACTTATCCCCTGTTTTTGATTCTTGTAGGAATTTCCCTAATGTTACTCAGAAAGTGACTTGGTGTCAGAATTCAAGTCCTTGATTTCATTGGGAAAAACTTTTGCCTGCGGAATGTGCATTTTGTCGAAACCCGCTCCAATACTGGGCTTCTTGCGTGTCAAGAGGCGCTTATCCACAATGTTATCCACAGGAATTGTGGATATCGGAAAAAAGCTCGTTAAATCCGGCACTTAGCATTTCAGAGCATGGCGGGATACCCGAAAACTTGTTACATTTGTATTTATCAAAAAACAAGCTAGCGTTGCTTCGCGCGCGTTTTGACCGGTTTGGCCAGGTGGCTGAGCTGCTCGAAGCGCTCGAGGAATAGCGTGTAAGCGCGCTCGGGCCCGACAGGAACGATCTTGTCGGGGTGGGGCGCGGGAAGGTGGCCCCAGTCCATCCAGGCCGGCGGCAGCAGGTCGCGCAGTTCGGTAGCCATGCACACCAGGTCGGCCTGCTTGACGGCGGGGAGATCATCCTGGAAGCCGAAGCGGCGCCGCAATTCATCCTTTAACGGGCGCAGGCGTTCCTTGACATAGCCGCGGTCGAGCATCACCTTGACCGGGGACGGCCAGTCGCCGAGGAATTCTTCGCAGTCGTGCATGAGGGCCGCGTACGCCAATGCCGGCGCCACCAGCCTGGACGCCATGACCGAGTGCTCGGCCACCGAATACCACGGCCGGGCCGCGCCGCCCCAGCGCGGCTGGGATGCCAGGCAGAGCGCAATGTCGGTGATCGGCAGGGCGCTGGCGTCGGGCGCGAGCAGGTCCAGCACAAAGCCGGAGGGGAGCAGGATGGCGGTGCGGCCGTCAGGCTTGTTGAGTAAGTCGAATTGCATGCGGATTGCCGTTCTCGTGCGAACTGTATGTTCATACAGTATAAATCAAAACCGTTTTCGCGGCTGCAATTGTGAGAGCGTATAAAATAGCGGGTTTTCCCCATTTCTGCGCCGCGTGAACGCTCCTCTTTCCTTGCCTGCCGAGCAACGAAGCGACCTTGTACGCGCGCACGCGCTCGTCTCGCCGCAATGGCTGGCGTTGGGGCGCGGTGGCGCGTGCCTGCTCGAAGTCGGCTGCGCCCAGCAGGCGCAGTTCGAACGCCTGCATATTTCCGGCGCGGCCTATCTCGACACCGGCCTGCTCGAAACGCCGCCCTTGTTCAACAAGGTGGTCGATAGCGCCTTGCTGGCCGTCCTGCTCGGACTCGGGATCCGGCACGACAGCACGGTGATCCTGTATGGCCGCAACCAGCTGGCCGCCGCGCGCGCCGCGCACCTGATGCTGTACGCGGGCGTGCGCGATGTGCGCCTGCTCGACGGCGGCTTTGGCGCCTGGTGCGCCGCCGCGCTGCCGTGCGAGAGCGGCCCGGCCGCGCCGGTCGCGCCTTGTGCCGACTTTGGCGCGCCGTTCCCGGGCCGGCCCGACTTCATGCTCGATTCGGCGCAGGCCGCGCGCCTGGCCGCCGGCGACGACGCCGTCCTCGCCAGCATCCGCACCTGGCGCGAATTTTCGGGCGCCACCTCGGGCTACCACTACATCGCCGCGCGTGGCGACATCGCTGGCGCGCGCTGGGGCCGCGCCGGCCACGAGGGCGACGTCAACAGCATGAGCGAATACCAGCTGGCCGACGGCCGCATGCGCCCGGCAGCCGAGATCGGCGCCATGTGGCGCGCCAACGGCATCCACGCCGGCCAGCAGGTCGGCTTTTACTGCGGCACCGGCTGGCGCGCGTCGCTGGCTTTTTTCTACGCCTGGCTGATGGGCTGGGAGCGCATCGGCGTCTACGACGGCGGCTGGTACGAGTGGAGCGGCGATCCGGGCAATCCGGTCGTGTGCCGCATCGCCGAGCCGATGTCAGCCTGATTGACGCGACACATTTGCGATAGCGCGAGGCGCCTGTCGAAAAAGTTGAACCTGAACCCGGTTTTAGGACACAATCGCCTGCATGGATACTCTTGCGTGTGACGTGCTGGTGGTCGGCGGCGGCATCAACGGGGCTGGCATCGCGCGCGACGCCGCCGGCCGCGGCCTGTGCGTGGTCCTGTGCGAAAAGGACGACCTGGCCGGCCACACGTCGTCGGCGTCGAGCAAACTGATACATGGCGGGCTGCGCTACCTTGAACACTATGCTTTCGGCCTGGTGCGCAAGGCGCTGATCGAACGCGAGGTCCTGCTGCGCAGCGCACCGCATATCATGTGGCCGCTGCGTTTCGTCATGCCGCACGACCGCGGCCAGCGTCCCGCCTGGATGATCAGGGCTGGCCTGTACCTGTACGACAGCCTGGCGCGCCGCGAATTCCTGCCGGGATCCGAAGCGGTCACCTTGCGCCGCCATGCCGCCGGGCGCGAACTCAAACCGGTTTTCACACGCGGCTTTGAATATTCGGACGGCTGGGTCGACGACGCGCGCCTGGTGGTGCTGAACGCGATCGACGCCGGCGAGCGCGGCGCCCGGGTGCTGACCCGCACCACGTGCAGCGCAGTGCAGCGCGAGGCCGGACACTGGAGCGCGATCCTGACCGGCCCCGATGGCACGCGCACGCTGGTCAGCGCGCGCTGCCTGGTGAACGCTGCCGGGCCATGGGCAGGGCAGTTTCTGCACACGGCCACCAATGTGCCGCCGCAGCAGTTACTACGCCTGATCAAGGGCAGCCACATCGTCGTGCCGCGATTGTTCGAGCATCCCTATGCCTACATTTTTCAGCACCCGGACGGGCGCATCGTGTTCGCCATTCCGTACGAGCGCGAATTTACGTTGATCGGCACCACCGACCTCGATTTTCAGGGCGACCTTGACCAGGTCGCCATCAGCACCGAGGAAATCGCCTACCTGTGCGCGCTGGCGAACCGCTATTTCGCGCGCCCGATCAGCCCTGCCGATGTCGTCTGGACTTACTCGGGCGTGCGTCCGCTGGTGCAGGACGCTGCCTCCAGCGCGGCGGCGGCCACGCGCGACTTCCGGCTTGAACACGACACCGACGGCGCGCCGCTGCTGAGCGTTTTCGGCGGCAAGATCACCACCTTTCGCAAGCTGGCCGAGGAAGCGGTCGACTGGATCGCGCCGGCCCTCGGCAACCGCACACCCAGCTGGACCGCGCATGCCTGCCTGCCGGGCGGGGACCTGTTCGGTGAGCGTCCGTCGAAACGCGGCGTGCTCGAATTCGACGACTGGGTGGCGCGGCTGCGCGAACGCTTCCCATGGCTGCCGGCGGCGCTGGCATTGCGCTATGCACGCGCCTACGGCACCCGGGTCGATACGCTGTTGTCGGGGTGTGCCAGCCTGGCCGACCTGGGGCGGGAAATCGTGCCGCAGCTGTTCGAGGCCGAAGCGCGCTACCTGATGGCGCACGAGTGGGCCACGTGCGCGGCCGACATGCTATGGCGCCGTTCCAAACTGGGCCTGCATATGCCGCCCGACAGCGCGGCCACGCTCGACGCCTGGATCAGCGCGGCGCGTTCGCCACAATCCTGAATGTGAGTTCCATCGGATCCTGGACGGTCATCGCGCCGCCCATCACCGACATGGGCGTGATGCCGAAATCGGTTTGCAGCAGGCGCAGCTCGCCGCTGGCCGTGAGCGTGGCCTTCGTGCGCTCAACCGTGGTGGGCACGTCGACGCTGCGCGAGACACCATGCAAGGTGACGGTCAGGCGCACGCTGGGGGCGGTCCCCACGCGCTCGGCGTGCAGCAGCACCACCGGATAGCTTTCAGCCTCCAGCACCCTGGTCAGCATATTGGTGCGGGTGCCTTCAATGGCGTCGGGCGACGGCTGGGTGTCGAGCCCGGCGGCGCTGCGCAGGCCCGCTTCGTCGACCGTCATCTGGTCCAGCCGAAAGTGGAAATCGGCGCGGCCGGCGTCGGGCGCGACGAAGCCTTCCAGGGTGCGGCTGGCCACCACGTGGTCGTGCCCCAGACGCGCCAGCGCGCCGCCGCGCCGCACGGTGATCGTGATCAGCGATTGCGCGGCGTCGATCCGGTACACCTTGACGCCATCCCTGGCTGCCTTCTGGTACCACGCGGCGCCGGTGTCGACCGGCGTGGCGGAAGGAGGAGGCGGCGGCGCTCCTGCGCAGCCAGCGAGCAACAGCAACGCCAGCAGGTAAGTTCGGATCGGTTTCATGCTTGCCATTGTGGCAGGTATGCGGCCTGAATGGCGCTCAGTCCGGGATGCGGACGCCCCAGCAGCTGGACCACCATCCACAGCGCCACCAGCGCATACAACACGCGCGGCAGCCAGGTCATGATTTCGCCCTGGGCCAGCGCCAGGGATTCGGATTCGGCGTCGGCGTGGCGCATCAGCATCTCGGCCAATGAACCGCTTTCCTCGCCGGTATGGACAAAGGCGAACAGCTGCTTTGTGTCTACCAGGCGCAATTTGGCGATGGCCTGGGACAGCGTGGCGCCCTCGTGCACCGCCGGCAGCAGCGTGGCCAAGTCCTGGCGAACCAGGTGGTTGTCGACCGTGTCCAGCGCGACCGGCAAGGCTTCGAACAGGGACAGGCCGGCCTGCAGCAGCAGCGCCAGGCTCTCGGTGAAGTCGCGCGCGTTGCGCCGCAAATGCAGCTTGCCGAACAGCGGCATGGCCAGCAGGGCGCGCTCGACGGCCTGGCGTCCCGGCGCCGCCTCGCCCGACCCGAACCAGGCGTTCAGGTTGGTCGCCACCATGCCGATGCAGGCGATGACGCCAAGCGGCACGACGGTGCGCAGCATGTAGTCGGCCATCGAGATGGTCCCGCTGAACAATTGGGGCAGCGGCTGCACGAACAGCGCAATGGCCAGCACGGCCACCGGCAGCACGAGGCGCGCACGCAGGGTCGAGGCCTGGCGCGCATGCGCGGCGTGGTGGACGGCAAGGCGCCGGTAGGTCGGCTCCGGGCTGCCGGCGCTGAAGGCGGCGCGCAACAGGCGCGTTTCAAAGGTGGTGAACAGGCCGCTGTTCGAACCGGCCGTGGCAGGGTCGACGCCACGCGCGAACAGGCGCCGGAAGGTGTCGACCCGATCGCGCGCGCCAAGACCCAGTTCGAGCAGGGCAAACGCGCGTTCGGCGGGCAAGCCGGCTTTCTCCATGGCGGCAAGGTGCTGGAACAACAGGGCGCGGACAGGCAGGGGGAGGGGACGATGGCGGCTCATTTGCCGATTGTGGCATACGGCGGGCAAGTGCGGCGAAATCGGCTATGATTCCCGCTCCTGCTTCCATGAATTTGCAAAGGAATTGCCATGATCGACCTGTACTCGGCGGCCACGCCGAATGGCCATAAAGTCTCGATAGCGCTCGAAGAAATGGGGCTGCCTTACGAACTGCATGTGCTGGACCTGCAAAAGGGCGTGCAGAAGGAACCCTGGTTCCTGGCGCTCAATCCGAACGGACGCATTCCGGCCATCGTCGACCGCGCCGAAGACAATTTCGCCGTGTTCGAGTCGGGCGCCATCCTGGTCTACCTGGCCGAAAAGTGCGGCCAGCTGATGCCGAGCGACGTCAAGGGACGCTCCCAGGTCATGCAATGGCTGATGTTCCAGATGGGCGGCGTGGGCCCGATGATGGGACAGGCCAATGTGTTCTACCGCTACTTCCCGGAAAAAATCCAGCCCGCGATCGACCGCTACCAGGGCGAGAGCCGGCGCCTGTTCACGGTGCTCGACGCCCGCCTGAAGGACCATGAATACCTGGCCGGCGACTATTCGATCGCCGACATTGCCAACTGGGCGTGGGTGCGCATCCACAAATGGTCGGGCGTGTCGGTGGACGAGCTGCCGCACCTGCAGCGCTGGCTCGAAGCGGTCGGCGCGCGCCCGGCGGTGCAAAAGGGAATCCTTATGCCTGCCTCGGAACGCGACCTTGAAAAAGCGAGCGCCCAGGATGCCGAAAAATTCGCCGAAAAAGTACGCGGCATGCTCGAAACCGGCCAGTCGCGCGCATAACAATTACCAGGGAGACTCCATGAAACTGTACGTCAGCAGCTATGCACCGAATCCGCGCCGGGTCGCGATGTTCATCGCCGAAAAGGGGATCGAGGGGATCGAGAGCATCCAGATCGATTTGAATGCCAATGAACACAAGAGCCAGAGCTACCGCGCCAAGAATCCGATGGCCAGGACGCCTGCGCTGGAACTGGACGATGGCCGCGTGCTGGCCGAGTCGCGCGCGATCTGTACCTACCTCGAAGGCCTGTATCCAACGCCGAACCTGATGGGTGAGGGCGCGGAGGAACGCGCCTTCATCGAAATGGCCGACCGCCGCGCCGAGATGCACCTTTTGCTCGGCATCGCCAACTGCGTACGCCATACGCATCCTGGCCTGGCCGGGATCGAGCAGCCGCAGTTCGCCGAATTCGGGAAGTCGCAAGGTGAAAAATTGCGCGAATATACGGCCTGGTTCGATGCGCTGCTGGCGAAACAACTCTTTATGGCGGGCGAGCGCTTCACGGTGGCCGACATCACCGCGTTCTGCGCACTGGAGTTCGCGCGCGGGCTGATGAAGTACAAGCCGGGCAGCGAGGGACTGGTGCACCTGCAGGCGTGGCGCGACAAAATCGCCGAACGGCCGTCGGCGGCTGCCAAATAGAAAATCGACTAAATTCACATGGTGGTAATATGAAAAACAGTGCGCAGCCGCTGACACATCCCGTGTAGCGCCTGCCGCCCGAGAGCGCGAGGAAACCTCCATGAAATTGAAAATTCTACCTGCCATTCTGGTCGCTGCCGCGGTTTCGCTGTGCAGCGCTTCGGCTTACGCCCACGACCCTGTACCTAACGATGGCAAGGTGCATCCCGTCGCCGAAACCAAGAAGGCGGCCAAGGCGGTCGGTCACGCCACCAAAAAAGCCACCAAGGCGGTCGGCCACACCACAAGGAAGACCACCAAGGCGATCGGACATGGCACCCGCAAGGTGACCCGCGATATCGGCCATGCGTTCCGCGATGGCGCGCGCGAGGCAACGGGCAAGAATTAATTGGCAGCGTGCGTGCGGGCGGACCGGCTCAGGCTATCCGCTTGTACCACGGCTGGTGCGCGACCAGCGACGCGTAGCTGGCGCGCAGCGCATCATTGTCATCGAGCTCGCGGTCCAGCCCGAGCACCCCGAACAGCGCCAGGCTGTCGTGGAACAGTTTCAAGGTCTTCTGGCGTAGCACCGGGCCGAAATCGGCCAGCGCGCGCCGGCATAAAATCATCTGAAATTCATTGAACGACGCATCCGTCACCAGGTTGTACTGTGCCCAGGTGATGCGGCTGCGAAGGTGCGCCTTGAGTACCGCGCGCTTGCCCTGGATGTCGAAATAGGTGGCCAGATTGGCCGTGCCGCCGCCCTTCATGTAGTTTTCCTGGTATTCGTCCATGCGCTCCATCGGAATGCTGGCCTGGGCGATGGCGGCCATCGCCTCGTCATTGCCGACCGTGGCGAATATCTCGGTACGGCTGCACAGTCCCTCGTCGGCCAGCAGGATCGCCAGCGACCAGGCTTCCTCGGCCCCGGCGCATTCGGCCAGCCATACGCGCGGCAGGGCAGAGGCGCGCAGGCATGACGGCAGCACTGTGCGTAGCCGGCGCGCCTGCTGCGGGTCGTCGAACAGGAAGGCCGGCTGCACGCTGAGCATGCGCAGCAGCGCCGCGCGCGTTTCCGGATCGTGCAGCGCGCGGTCCTGCAGCTGCGATACGGTGGCCAGCGAACGGCCCGCCATCACGTCATGCAGGCGGCGTTTGAACCCGGCGCGCTCATAACCGCGAAAATCGAATCCGAAGCGCTGGTACAGGGCCTCAAGCAGCAGATCGGTTTCGAGTTCCTCGGTGGCCAGCGCCGGATCGATGTGCAGCATGCGGTTCAATGCAGCCACACCCGCATCAGCGACAGCAGCTGGGCCACATCAACCGGCTTGGTGATGTAGTCCGACGCGCCGGCCGCGATACACTTGTCGCGGTCGCCCTTCATCGCCTTGGCGGTCAGGGTGATGATCGGCAGCGACTTGAACTTCGGAATGCGGCGGATCGCGCGCATCGTGTCGTAGCCATCCATCTCCGGCATCATGATGTCCATCAGGACGATCTCGATGGTCGGATCCTTTTCCAGCACTTCGATGCCGTCGCGCCCGTTCTCGGCGAACGACACCTGCATCTGCTGGCGCTCGAGCAGCGAAGACAGCGCGAAAATATTGCGCAGGTCATCGTCGACGATCAGCACCTTGCGCCCGGCCAGACCGCCGTCGGCCGCGTGGATTTCCTCCAGCATGCGGCGCTGCAGTTCGGGCAGCGACGCGTGCGAGCGGTGCAGGAACAGCGCCGTCTCGTCGAGCAGGCGCTCGGGCGAACGCGCATCCTTGATGACGATCGTCTTCGCATAGCGCTTCAGTTTGGTCACTTCCTTGCGCGACAGGTCCTTGGCCGTGTAGATCACGATCGGCAGGTCGCGCAGGGTAGGGTCCTTGCCGATCAGGTCGAGCAGGTCGAAGCCGCTGATATCGGGCAGGGTCAGGTCCAGCACCATGCAGTCGAAATGCGATGCCTTGAGCGCGTCCAGCGCGCCCTGGCCGGTATCGACGGCGACGATGCGCAGGTCGGCGTCGCCGATCAGCGACACGATCGAGTCGCGCTGCATCTTCTCGTCGTCAACCACCAGCAGGCTGCGCTTTCCGCCCAGCAGGAATTTCTGGATCCGGTTGAACTCCTCCTGCAGCGTTTCGCGCGCCACTGGCTTGTTGATATACGAGATCGCGCCCTGGCGCAGCGCGCGTTCGCGCTCCCTCAGGTTGGACATCACATGCACCGGAATATGGCGCGTGCTCGGGTCACGCTTCAAGCGGTCGAGCACCGTGAAGCCGTCGATGTCGGGCAGGTCGATGTCGAGGATGATCGCCGACGGCAGGTAATCGCGCGCCAGCGACAGCGCCGAATCGCCCTTGTTGGTGACAATCGCCTTGAAATTCTTTTCGCGCGCGTATTCCACCACTTCCTTGGCGAAGCCTTCGTCGTCCTCGATCACCAGCACCGACGGGTCGCCCGGCGCGATCAGGCCGCGATCGTCCAGCACCGAGGAGTATTCGATCAGCTGCTGCTGTGGATCGGCTTCGATGACGGTCGCGTCGGCCGCATATTGCGGGGCGCTGGTGTACACCACCTGGGCCGGCGGCGCCATGCGCGCCGGTTGCGGCTGGCGGGCCTGGTCGTAGTTGACGAAGCCGGCCCGGTTGTATGGCAGGAACAGGGTAAAGGTCGAGCCGGCGTTGACCACCGATTCGACCCGGATCTCGCCGCCCAGGAGGCGCGCAAGTTCGCGCGAAATCGACAGGCCAAGACCGGTACCGCCGTACTTGCGGGCGGTGGAGCCGTCGGCCTGCTGGAACGCTTCGAAGATCAGCTGCAGCTTGTCGGAGGCGATGCCCACGCCGGTGTCCTTGACCGAGAACGCCAGCACGGCGTCGGCGTGCACCAGGTTCGGGTGGTCCGAGGTCCAGCCGCTGGTGACCAGCGAGATTTCCAGGGCCACCTGGCCGTGGCTGGTGAACTTGAACGCGTTCGACAGCAGGTTTTTCAGCACCTGCTGCAGGCGCGTGGTGTCGGTCATCACGGCCGTCGGCAGACTGTCGGCCAGTTCGACCGTGAAGCCCAGGTGCTTGGCTTCTGCCATGTGGCGGAAGGTGCGGTCCACGTAGTTGCGCAGGTTCTGGAAGCGGTACTCGGACACGTCCAGCGTAACGGTTCCCGATTCGATCTTCGACAGGTCGAGAATGTCGTTGATCAGGGTCAGCAAGTCGGAACCGGAGCCGTGGATGGTCTTGGCAAATTCCACCTGCTTGCCCGACAGGTTGCCCTCGGGGTTGTCGGACAGTTGCTGCGCCAGGATCAGCAGCGAGTTGAGCGGGGTGCGCAGCTCGTGCGACATATTCGCCAGGAACTCGGACTTGTACTTGGACGACAGCGCCAGCTGGGTGGCTTTTTCTTCCAGCGCCAGCTTGGCCTGCTCCACCTCGCGGTTCTTGCGTTCTACCTCGATGTTCTGCTCGGACAGCAGGCGCGCCTTTTCGGCCAGTTCCTGGTTGGTCTGCTGCAGCTCTTGCGCCAGCGACTGCGACTGGGTCAGCAGCGACTCGGTGCGGCTGTTCGCCTCGATCGTGTTGAGCACCACGCCGATCGATTCCATCAACTGGTCGAGGAAGGACAGGTGGGTTTCGGTAAAGCGGTCCAGCGAGGCGATCTCGATGACCGCCTTGACCTGCTGCTCGAACAGGATCGGCAGCACCACGATATTGGTCGGCGGCGCCGCGCCCAGGCCGGACGAGACCACGATGTAATCGCGCGGCACATCGGTCAGCCAGATCCGGGTCTTTTCGATCGCGCATTGTCCGACCAGGCCTTCGCCCGGCAGGAAGGAGGTGGCCAGCTTGCGGCTGGAACGGTAGCCGTAGCTGGCGATCATGCGCAGGCGCGCATCCATCTCCTGCGAATCCATCATGTAGAACACGCCGTGGTGGGCCGATACCAGGGGCGCGAGCTCCGACAGAATCAGCTTGGTCACCGCCTGCAAGTCGCGCTGGCCCTGCAGCAATCGCGTAAAGCGCGCCAGGTTGGTCTTGAGCCAATCCTGCTGCGCATTCTTCTGCGTGGTCTCTTTCAGGTTGCGGATCATCTCGTTGATGTTGTCCTTCAGGTAGGACACCTCGCCGCGCGCCTCCACCTGGAT
>JAZKCA010000064.1:0-5243 GCA_040388275.1 Pseudomonadota bacterium | reverse complement strand
GCCACGTTGGCGAAATTTCTGAGGGCGAAAGGGATTTATGCAACATTCAGGCTAGGAGGCCAGGCGCGTTTCGAACATCGCGGCGTGGGTGGCCTCGACGTCGATGTACAGCGCGACCGCCTTCTCAATGCCGATCTGGAGCGGCGCGCCGAAACGCCGGGTCACCACCCCGGCGCGGCGCAGCAGGCGTTCGATGGCGGTGGTGGTGACGGTCACGTACTGTCCCAGCCCGGCATGGTGCCCGTAGCTGATGATCTCGGCGATCGACTCCATGGTGATATCGGAAAAGCCGAAATGGCTGCTGGCGTCGGTTTCGATGGCAAACCGGCTCAGCTCCCAGATATGCTCGTCGCTGGGCGCTTCGATCCCGTGCAGCAGCTGCGCAAACGAATCCTTGAGCATGTACGGCCCTTCGGTCGGCAACAGGCGCCAGCAGCCGCGCAAGGTTCCTCCGCCCGGTTCGCGGATCATCATGTAGAGCGGCTCGAGCGCGTCGTAGCCATCGATCTCCATGCCGCTCATGATCGGTACTTCCCAGCCGAGGCGCTCCTTGAACACCTTGGCCCTCAGCGTATGCATTTCCCATAAATCACGCGATTTGAAGTCGCGCCGTGCAGCGATGCGAATGTGCAGTGCCATCTGGAACCTCGCTTAAGAAAGTTATGCAGCCCGCATAGAGAATCATGCAAAAAGGATAGGCGCATAACTAGCAGAGTTGCTAGGTGGCTGGGAAAGGCCAGCAGTGGAATACTGAATTTTTGTTTGAGAGGAACGATATGGCCCAGGACGACGAATTCAACTATCACACCCAAGCTACGGCTGACACCGCAGGCGCCGCAGCGCACGGCCATGCCGCCGCCATCATGGCAACGACTCCTCATGGCGACCTCAAGAAATTCAGGATCAGCAAGCGCGAGAGCCAGGAAAAATTCTGGGGCCGCTTCGGCGTGACGCAATCGAGCGGCAGCCGCTTCGAAACCGGGCTGGGCATCCCGCCGCCGGTGGCGATTCTGGTCAAATTGTATGTCAAGGGCCGCCTCAGCGATGGGGATCTTCCGGGGTAATCAACCCCAGACTGATGGCCTTGACGAGGGCCTGTTGCCGGGTATTGACGTTGAACTTTTGCCTTATGTTACCAATGTGAAAGTTCACCGTCGCTTCCGAGCACGCCGTAATCTTGGAAATCTCCCACGACGACTTGCCCACCATCACCCACTTGAGCACTTCAAGTTCGCGCTTGGTCAGGCGCGGCACCGCTTCGGTGCTGCTGCGCGCATTGATATAGCGCAGCGACGATTCGAAGGCATAGTCGCGGATCAGTGACAAGGACGGCATCAGCATGCCGATGCTGTCCTCGTTCTCCTCGCTTGGCCGGGCGTCCGAGGCAAAGCTGACCACCCCGAATTCACCGTTCGGGCCATGGATGGGAAAGGTGATGCCCGAGCGGATGCCGTGCCCGCATGCTTCCTCGTACAGGGCTTGCTGACCGGGTGACTTGAAGGTGCCTGGCTCCCATACGATGGGCAGCGAACTGGTCAGGCAATGGCCGACCGTCGGATCGACATAATGCAATTTGTCGGCATCGTAGCGCGCGCGCCACACGCTCGAATAATTACTGTGCAGGAAGGCGTTCTCCAGCTTGGCATGCTTGGACCCGACCGCGCCATACAGCACCTGGTCAAATCCCTGGCCCTTTGCCAGCGCGAACAAGGCGTCTTGCCAGCTGTTTTCGCTGTCGCTTTTCAAGAGCGTCATCAGCTGTCCGAGTTCCACCATCCAAACAACCTCTCATGTTACCAGTTTTAACACACTAAATGCTGCATTGACATTAGATCGTATGCGTTAGGAAACAAAAATTCAACACAAATTCACAAAAAGTCACTTAGACATTCAACCAAAGAGTCACTAAAGAGACAGAGTGGATGCCGTTTTCCCTGTATTGACAGGCGATTGATCCCGGCATGGCCAAGATGGACGTATGTTGGGCCTATGCAACGAAAAGCAGCGTGAATGATTCGTGCGTCACAGAAATGTTGATTCCGGTAGGCTGGACAAAATTTTCTGTACTTTTATTGGTCAATCGTTAAACTGGGCGGCGTTGCCCTGGCGCTCTTGATCGTCGACCCACTTTATGCAGGCTTTCTACCGACAGTGCTAATTCCGAAAGTCCTCCTGGTCAATGACAACGCCGCGAGCCTGTTTGCGCTTGAGAGCCTGCTCATGGGTGCAACCTACGCCCAGGAATACGAGCTGCTCACCGCAACGTCAGGCCATGAAGCGCTGCGCCAGGTGCTGATCCATGAATTTGCCGTCATCCTGCTCGACGTGAACATGCCCGGCATGGACGGTTTCGAGACTGCCGAGGCGATCCATTCGCATCCGCGCTCCTCCGCCGTCCCCATCATCTTCATCACCGCCCATTACGCCGACGAAATGCACCGCCTGGAGGCCTACCGCAAAGGCGCCGCCGACTATTTGTTTACGCCGGTGATACCCCAGGTACTGCAAACCAAGGTGGCGGTCTTCGTCGAACTGACCAAGAAAAACCTGGAACTGCAAGCGAAGAGCGAAGAACTGGCGCGCCTGAACCAAGACTTGCGGGTGCAGCGCCTGGACGACCTGCAGCGCATCAACCAGGAGCTGGAACAGGAAGTGGCCGAGCGCAAGCTGGCCGAGGAGCGCGCCCATGCGCTGGCCATCCGCGACCCTCTCACCGCGCTGGTGAACCGGCGTTCGCTGATCCAGCAGCTCGAGCATGCGGTGGCGACGGCCGACCGCCAGCACAGCGAATTCGCCCTGCTCTTCCTTGACCTCGACAAGTTCAAGTCGATCAACGACACGCTTGGCCATGAAGTGGGCGACGAGCTGCTGCGCCAGGTCGCCGCCCGCCTGCTGGCCGCTGTGCGGGTGTCGGACGTGGTGGCGCGCCTGGGCGGGGACGAGTTCGTGGTGCTGCTGTTTGGCGCCGGCGCCGCCGCCAACGCGGCGCGCGTGGCGCGCAAGATCGCCCAGGCCCACGCGCGCGTCTTCGACATCAACGGACACCGGATCACCACCTCGACCAGCATCGGCATCGGCCTGTATCCGCAGGACGGCGCGAATGCCGGGATACTGATGAAAAACGCCGACACCGCGATGTACCACGCCAAGCAAAACCGGCGCGGCAGCGTCGAGTTTTTCCACGAGGAGTTCAACACCCGCGAAATCGAGCGCGCGCAGTGGGTCAAGGAACTGCAGCAGGCGCTGGTCCGGAAGGAATTTGAACTGTTCTTCAAGCCGCGCGCGGCGCTGCCCGATCGGTCGCTGTGCGGCGTCGAGGCGCTGCTGTACTGGCACCATCCGCGCCACGGCCTGATCGCTGGCGCCGACTTCCTTCCGGGCGTGAACGACCGCGAGCTGCTCGAACAGATCAGCGACTGGGCCATCGGCGTGGCCTGCAGCACCACCGCCGCCTGGCGCGCATCGCCCCTTCCCTTGCCCGCGCTGACCATTTCGGTCGACCTGGCCCTGCTCCAGATCACGCCGGACCTGGTGCCGCGCGTGCTGGGACACCTGAACCAGTGCCAGCTGCCGCACGGCTGGCTCGAGCTGGACCTGCCCGAACGCCTGCTGGTGAGCGGCAAGGACGTCGAACCGGTGCTGCGCGCGCTCAAAGCTGCCGGCGTGCGCCTGGCCGTCGACGATTTCGGCAGCGCCGGCGCCTCGCTGGTCACGCTGCGCGACCTCTCGCTCGACATCCTGAAGATCGACCGCAACTTCGTGCGCGAGCTTGGCGTCGACGGCGGCACCGACATGGTGGCCGCCATCATCCACATGGGCCGCGCGCTCGGCATGCAAGTGCTGGCCAAGGGCGTGCAGCGCGAAGCGCAGCTGACCATGTTAAATTCGCTCGGCTGCGACCAGTTTCAAGGCGAACTATTCAGTACCCACTTGCAGTCGGGCGCCATGCTGGCCCTGCTGCAGGCGCACACTCCCGTATCACCCACCATAACAAGCCGGGCCAAGCCCGCAACGACAACATCAAAAACCCGAGGACCACGTCGATGAACAATATGACCGAAATTGCCGATGAGTTGGACGCGAAGCTCTTGCTCGCCACCCTGATGGCGCTAAAAAAAGGCGACTTCACGGCCCGCATGCCGTCCGACCTGACCGGGATCTCCGGCAAGATCGCCGACACGCTCAACGACATCATCGAGACCAAGGAAAAAATGGTCAAGGCCGTCACCGACGTGTCGCGCGTGGTGGGCCGCGAAGGCCGCCTGACCCAGCGCGCCTCGGTGCCGAACGTGGTGGGCGGCTGGGCCACCATCATCAGTTCGGTCAATACCCTGATCGACGACCTGGTGCGCCCGACCACGGAAATGGCGCGCGTCATCGGCGCCGTGGCCAAGGGCGACCTGTCGCAGACCATGGCGCTGGAAGTGGACGGCCATCCGCTCAAGGGCCAGTACCTGCGCGCGGCAACCACCGCCAACACCATGGTGGAACAGCTCTCCTCGTTCTCTTCGGAAGTCACGCGCGTGGCGCGCGAGGTCGGTACCGAGGGCAAGCTGGGCGGCCAGGCGCAGGTGAAGGGCGTGGCCGGTACCTGGAAAGACTTGACCGACTCGGTCAACTCGATGGCGGGTAACCTGACCTCGCAGGTGCGTAACATCGCCGAAGTGACTACCGCGGTGGCGAACGGCGACTTGTCCAAGAAAATCACGGTCGACGTGCGCGGCGAGATCCTGCAGCTGAAAGACACCATCAACGTGATGGTGGACCAGCTGCGTTCCTTCGCGTCGGAAGTGACGCGCGTGGCGCGCGAGGTCGGTACCGAGGGAAAACTGGGCGGACAGGCTTACGTGCCCGGAGTGGGCGGCACCTGGAAGGACTTGACCGATAACGTGAACTTCATGGCCTCGAACCTGACGGGCCAGGTGCGTAACATCGCGGCGGTGACGACCGCGGTGGCGAACGGCGACTTGTCGAAGAAGATCACGGTGGACGTGAAAGGTGAAATTCTCGAGCTGAAAAACACGATTAACGTCATGGTGGACCAGTTGTCCTCGTTCGCATCCGAGGTAACCCGGGTGGCGCGCGAGGTCGGCACCGAAGGAAAGCTGGGCGGCCAGGCGCAGGTGAAGGGCGTGGCCGGCACCTGGAAGGACTTGACCGACTCGGTCAACTCGATGGCGGGTAACCTGACCGGCCAGGTGCGTAACATCGCCGACGTGACGACCGCGGTGGCCAACGGCGAC
>JAZKCA010000063.1:0-29815 GCA_040388275.1 Pseudomonadota bacterium | reverse complement strand
ACCTGGTGGATCCGCCAGGCGATCACGCGTTCGATCGCCGACATGGCGCGCACCATCCGGGTGCCGGTGCACATGATCGAAACGATCAACAAGATGAACCGCATCTCGCGCCAGATCATGCAGGAAACCGGCAGCGAGCCGGACCTGGCGACGCTGGCGCTGAAGATGGAAATGCCGGAAAACAAGGTCCGCGAAATCATGAAGATCGCCAAAGAGCCGATCTCGATGGAAACGCCGATGGGCGAGGATGGCGATTCGCAGCTGGGCGACTTCATCGAAGACAACACGACCTTGGCGCCTTTGGATGCGGCGCTGCACGCCTCGATGCGCAACGTCATCAAGGAAGTGCTGGACTCGCTGACCCCGCGCGAAGCGAAAGTGCTGCGCATGCGCTACGGCGTTGAAATGTCGAACGACCACACGCTGGAAGAAGTGGGCAAGCAGTTCGACGTCACGCGCGAGCGGATCCGCCAGATCGAAGCGAAAGCGATGAGCAAGCTGCGCCAGCCGTCGCGCTCGGACAAGCTGAAGAGCTTCCTGCACAACCACTAAGCACCACCCGAAACGCTCCTCCCCGGAGCGTTTTTTCATTCGGGGTCAGACCTCTATTCGATGCCTTCGGCAATCGAATAGAGGTCTGACCCCGATGGGAAAACATTTCTGCCAACGGACTTGACTTGGCCTTATCTGTCAGGTAATCTTGACACGTGAAAGATAAAAAACCTCCACTTGACGGTGATCAGTTGCTGGCGATGCTGGCGGCGCTGGCCAATCCGCACCGGCTGCGCATCATCGCCGCGCTCGCCTCGGGCGGACGCAATTACGTCAGCCAGCTGGCGCGCGAGATCGGCATCAGCCGTCCCTTGCTGCATCTGCACCTGCAGAAGCTGGAGGCTGCCGGTCTCGTCAGCAGCGAACTCGAGCTGTCCGACGACGGCAAGGCCCGCAATTATTTTGTCGCAAACAACTTCGACTTCGCCATCACGCCGGCAGCCATCGCCGCAGCGGCGCAGTCGCTCACCACCAACCTTGATCCCTAGGGGGCGCCATGTCCGAAACCATCTATCTGTTAACGCTGTCCCTGCCGCTGGCGACGATCCTGCTGGTGTTCGGCATGCGCGCCTTCGCCGCGGTCCAGCAAGCCAAGGCCCGCCTGGCCAATGACGAGGCTTACCGCCAGCTGGCCGAGAAGGCAGCTGCCGCCCAGGCCGCCGCTGCCACGGCGCTCGCTTCCATCGACGCCAACCTGGCCGACGTCAAGGCGCGCCTGGCCGCAGTCGAAAAGGTCTTGAAAGAGGTCGAGTGATGGACGAGGCCTCCCTGCTGCGCCTGCACCTGCTGCGCGCCATGTACCTGCTGATCGTGGTCGGGCTGGGACTGGTGCTCTGGCCTGGCATCATCCACCATACCAAACCGTGGGGCCTGATGCAGGGCGCCGTCAACTGCATGCTGGCGGCGTTCTCGCTGCTGTCCCTGCTGGGACTGCGCTATCCGCTGCAGATGCTGCCGGTGCTGCTGTGGGAATTGCTGTGGAAAACGATCTGGCTGCTCATCGTCGCGCTGCCGGCATGGTCAAGCGGGCAGATGGACGCGGACACCGCGGAGATGCTCCCCACCATCTTGGTGGGCATGCTGATTCCCTTCGTCATACCGTGGCGCCATGTATTCACCCATTACCTGAGAAAGCCGGCCGAGCGTTGGCGCGCTGGCGAAGGTGGCCCGACTGCCCAGCTCCGATAGAGAACAGGCAAAAAAAATGCGCGCCCAAATTGCTTCGGGCGCGCTAACAGGCTAGTCAGGAGAAAAGCGCGAGGGTATCGCACCTTTTATACTATCCAAGCCTTATTTTACTGAGGCACTTCGCTCGAAGTCTCTCCAATTGTTTCAAAAATAAACATTTTTCAATTTATTCACGCCAGCGCTAGCCGGTATTGCGCAATCCGGCCGCCACCCCGTTGATCGACAGGTGAATCCCGCGGTGCACGCGTTCATCAATCTGCGCCGGATCGCCCGCCGCGGCGCGGTGCCGGTGGATCAGCTCGACCTGCAAGTGGTTCAGCGGATCGAGATAGGCGAAGCGGTTCTGGATCGAACGGGCCAGCAGCGGATTGCCTGCCAGTCGCTCATGCGCGCCGGTGATGGTTTCCAGGCAGCGCAGGGCGGTGCCGTGTTCGGCCGAGATGCGCTTGAAGATGCGTTCGCGCAGTGCGACGTCGGCCACCAGTTCGGCGTAGCGCGAGGCGATCGCCAGGTCGGTCTTGGCCAGCACCATGTCCATGTTCGACAGCAGTGTGGCGAAGAACGGCCATTCCTTGTACATGGCCTGCAGGGTGGCGACCTTCTCATCGCGTCCGCCTTCGTCCAGCCATTCAGTGATGGCCGAACCGAAGCCGTACCAGCCCGGCAGCAGCAAGCGGCACTGGCCCCACGAAAAGCCCCACGGAATCGCGCGCAGGTCTTCGATGCGCTTGGTCGACTTGCGCGAGGCCGGACGCGAACCGAGATTGAGTTCGGCGATTTCGGCGATCGGCGTGGCCGAGAAGAAGTAGTCGGTGAAGCCCGGGGTCTCGTAGACCAGGTTGCGGTAGGCCTTGTAGGCGCGCTCGGACAGGTCGGCCATGATGGCTTCGAAGCCGGCCAGGCGCTGCGCCTGGTCGCCCTCGGGCGCGTGGGGCGTGAGCGACGCTTCCAGGGTGGCGGCCACCAGCAGCTCGAGGTTGCGACGCCCAATCTCGGCGTTCGAAAACTTCGAGGCGATGATTTCGCCCTGTTCGGTCAGGCGGATCTGGCCGTTGACGGTCCCCGGCGGCTGCGCCAGGATCGCTTCGTAGCTCGGCCCGCCGCCACGGCCGACCGTGCCGCCGCGGCCGTGGAACAGGCGAATCTTCACGCCGGCCCGTTCGAACACTTTAACCAGGTGGATCTCTGCCTTGTACAGCTCCCAGTTGGACGTCAAGAAGCCGCCGTCCTTGTTCGAGTCCGAGTAGCCGAGCATGACTTCTTGCAGCTTGCCCTGCCTGTCGATCAGCGATTTTACGAGCGGGATTGCCATCCATTCATCCATGATGCCGGCCGCGCGCTGCAGGTCGGGGATGGTTTCAAACAGCGGGATGACCATCGCATCGAGCTCGCCCGCGCCGGTGCGCAGCAGGCCGGTTTCCTTTTGCAGCAGCAGTACTTCGAGCAGGTCGGACACTTCTTCGGTGTGCGAAATGATGTAGTTGCGGATCGCGCGCGCGCCGTAGCGTTCGCGGATGTCCTTGGCCGCGCGCAGGATCGCCAGTTCCGAATCGGCTTCTTCGCTGTAGTCGGCGTAGGGCGAGTACAGCAGGCGCGGCTGGGTCAGTTCGGCCAGCAGCAGCTTGACCTTGTCCGCTTCCGACAGCTTGGCGTAGTCCGCCTCCACGCCCGCGCTGGCGAACAGTTCGGCCAGCACGCGCTCGTGCACGTCCGAGGTCTGGCGCATGTCGAGCGAGGCAAGGTGGAAGCCGAAGATGCCGGCCGCGCGCTGCAGCGGCGCCAGGCGCGGCTTGACCAGCAGGGCGCCGTGGTTGGCGCGTAGCGAGTCGGCCAGCGTGTTCAGGTCGTCCTTGAAGCCGCAAGAGTTCAGGTAAGGCGCAGCAATCCCGACTTCCTTGCGCAGGATGTTGGTCGCACCGAGTGCGCGCGCGGTGGCGGCCAGGCGCGCGTAGATACCGATCAGGGCGCGCCGGTACGGCTCGTCGCTGCGGTGCGGCGAATGGTCGGGCGAGGCTTCGGCCAGCGCGGCCAGGCCCGGGCTGGCGCCTACCATCAAGGTCGAAATCGACAGCTCGGCGCCGAGCGCGTGCACTTCGTCGAGGTAGAAGTCGAGGATGGTAGTGGCCTGGCGCACCAGCGCGTGCTGCATGGTGCCGGCGTTGACGTTGGGGTTGCCGTCGCGGTCGCCGCCGATCCAGCTGCCCATCTGTACGTACGCGGCATCGCCCAGCGACGATGGCTGGTCCGGATAATGCGCGCCGATTTCTTCTTCGATGTCGTCGTACAGGCCAGGCAGTTCGCGCAGGAAGGTAATGCGGTAGTAGGACAGGGCGTTGTCGATTTCGTCGGCCACGGTCAGCTTGGAGTAGCGCAGCATGCGCGTTTGCCACAGCGTGGCCACGCGCGCATGCAGCAGCGCGGTGTTGGCGATGCGTTCCTTGGGCGTGAGCGGCAGGTCGCGTTCGGCCAGCAGGCGCGCGATGTCGTGCTCGGCGTCCAGGATGCTCTTGCGCTGCACTTCGGTCGGGTGGGCGGTCAGCACGGGGGCGATCAGCGCGTCCTGGAAGAAGGTGCGCACGGTGTCGCCCGCCACGCCGGCCTGTTTCAGCTTGGAGAGCGCAAAACTGACGCTGCCTTGCTGAGGCTTCGAGCCGGCCAGCAGGTGGGCACGGCGGCGCCGGATGTGGTGCTGGTCTTCCGCGATATTGGCCAGGTGCGAAAAGTACGAAAACGCGCGCACCACCGAAATGGTCTGGTTGCGGGTCAGTTTTTGCAGCAGGGTATTCAGGTCTTCACCGGCCTGGACATCGGCCTCGCGCCGGAAGCGCACCGCGGTCTGGCGTATCGTTTCGACGATGTTGAAGACGTCTTCGCCTTCCTGGTCGCGCAGCACGTCGCCCAGCAGGCGCCCGAGCAGGCGGATGTCTTCCTTCAGCGGTGCGTCCTTGTCGAGGACGGATTGAGTTTCTTGAGCAGCAGCTAGATTTACCATGTTGGACCAGAGTGAATTGTTGGTGCAAAGGCTTATGGCCAGGTTCTGCAAAGGGGCGCGTGATAAAATTTGTGATCTTATGCAAGCGCCGATAACTGTGGCAATACCGGTTACGGCTTAACGACAGTGAAAGAATCCGTTTTGAAAGCAACTGAACCGCAGCAGCCTCCATCCAAGCTTGTCATCGCGTCGCGCGAAAGCCGTCTTGCCATGTGGCAGGCCGAACACGTACGCGCGCAATTAGCACTATTATATCCGCAGTGCAGCATTGAGATTCTTGGCATGACAACCCGGGGCGACCAGATCCTCGACCGCGCCTTGTCCAAGGTGGGGGGCAAGGGCTTGTTCGTCAAGGAACTCGAGGTGGCCATGGAAGAAGGGCGGGCCGACCTGGCCGTCCATTCGCTCAAGGACGTGCCGATGGACCTGCCCGAAGGCTTCGCGCTGGCCGCCGTGCTGGAACGCGAAGACCCGCGCGACGCCTTCGTGTCGAACGATTACGCCAGCCTGGCCGACCTGCCCGACGGCGCCATCGTCGGCACCAGCAGTCTGCGCCGCCAGGCACTGATCGCGGTGCGCTTCCCGAAACTCGTTATCAAGCCCCTGCGCGGCAACCTCGATACCCGACTGGCCAAGCTGGACCGGGGCGACTACGCCGCCATCATCCTGGCCGCGGCCGGCCTCAAGCGCCTGGGCCTGCCCGAGCGCATCCGTGCCTTGCTCGACCCGAACGACAGCCTGCCGGCCGCGGGGCAGGGCGCGATGGCCATCGAAATCCTGGCCAACCGCGCCGATGGTCTGGACCTGCGCGCCATCCTCGCGCCGCTGAACCACGTGGACACCGCGCACGCCGTGGCGGCCGAGCGCAAGGTGTCCAAGGTGTTCGGCGGCAGCTGCCAGATTCCGCTGGCCGCATTCGCCACCGTCGACGGCGACACCATGCGCCTGCGCGCGATGGTTGCCACGCCAGACGGCACCCGCATGGCCAGCGCCGAGTTCAGCGGCCCGGCCCACCTGCCCGAAACCCTGGGCGAAAAGGTCTCCGCGCTGCTGGCCGCGCAGGACGCCGCCGCCATTCTGGCAGTATGCAAGGCGGAAGCCGACGCCGCCGATGCCTGACGCTGTCGTCATCACCCGACCGCGCGCCCAGGCCGGCGCGCTGGCCGAGCAGGTGGCCGCCCTCGGGCGCGAGGTGGTCCTGCTGCCGCTGCTCGAGATTTTTCCTCTGCCCGACCAGTCGGACTTGATCCGCACCCTGGCCGGTTTGCCGCGCTATGCGCTGGTCGCCTTCGTCTCGCCCAACGCCATCGACGCCGCCTTTGCCCATATTGCGCAGTGGCCGCAGGGCGTGGCGCTGGCCGTGCTGGGCGAGGGCAGCCGCGCCGCGCTGGCGCGCCACGGACTCGATGACAGCAACGCGACCATCATCAGCCCGCGCCACGCGGCCCGCAGCGACTCCGAAAACCTGCTGCAGACCCTGGACCTGGCCGCGCTGGCCGGCAAGGAAGTGCTGATCGTGCGCGGCGAAAGTGGTCGCGAACTGATGGCCGACGGCCTGCGCGCCGCCGGCGCCATCGTCACCACGGTGGCCGCCTACCGGCGCAGCGTGCCGGCCCTGACCCCGGCATTGCGCACCCAATTGAGCGGCCTGCTCGAGCGCGACAACGACTGGATCATCACCAGTTCCGAAGCCCTGCGCGGCTTGCTGGCGCTGGTCGGGCAGCTCGGCGCCGCCGAAGCTGTAGCAAAAATGCAACAACAGCATGTGATTGTTCCACATGCCCGGATTGGCGAAACCGCCAAATCGCTTGGCCTGGCCCGGATGACGCTCTGCGGATCAGGCGACGAACGTCTGCTTGCCGCGTTACAATCACGTCCATGAACGAATTGCCTACCTTACCTGACCATACCGCTGCGCCTGTCGCCGCGTCCCTGCCTGCACCGCAAGCGGCTCCCGCCAGCGCGCCGCCGCCTCCGCACGCCCCTGTCGGCGAGACCGTCACCCAGATTTTCCAGCGTCCGCTGACCGTCGCGGTGATCGTCATCGGGCTGCTGCTGGCCGCGCACGCCTGGTCGACCCGCACCAATTTGCAGAAACTGCGCATCGAAATGGCGCGCAGCCTGCAAAAAGGGGAGCTCGTCAACAATGACACCGCCGCCACCGTGCGTTCGGTGCAAGACCTGGCCAAGGATTTGCAGGCCAAGGTCGCGCTGCTGGAAAACCGCCAGATCGAAGCGCAAAGCCAGCAACTGGCGCTCGAGCAGCTGTACCAGGACATGTCGAAGAACCGCGACGAATGGGCACTGGCCGAAATCGAACAGGTGCTCTCGACCGCGAGCCAGCAGCTGCAACTGGCCGGCAATGTGCAGGGCGCCCTAATCGCGCTGCAAAACGCCGACAAGTCGCTGTCGCGCTCGGACAAGCCGCAATTCATCACGATTCGGCGCGCGATCGCCAAGGACACCGAAAAACTCAAGGCATTGCCGTCGCTCGACCTGATCGGCGTGGCGCTGCGCATCGATAACGTGATCGCCCAGGTCGACACGCTGCCGATGCTGGCCGACGAAAAGCCGGTGCTGCCGGCCCCGGCGCCGCGCGCCAAGCGCATGGACGGCCTGGCCGCGACAAGCGCCAAGCCGGTCGGCCCGCCAGTGCCCGAGTCGGTGTTCGCGCGCGCGCAAGCCACCTGGCGCGCCTGGACCACCGAAATGTGGACCGATTTGCGCCAGCTGATCCGGGTGCGCCAGGTCACCGCGCCCGAAGCGCTGATGCTCTCGCCCGAGCAGGCTTACTTCCTGCGCGAGAATCTGAAACTGCGCCTGCTCAACGCGCGCCTGGCCCTGATGTCGCGCAACGAAGCGGCCTTCCGTACCGACCTGGTGGCCGCGCAGGACGCGCTGGCCAAGTACTTCGACGCGCGCGCCGCCGGCACCATCGCCGCCCAGGGCCTGCTGCGCCAGGTGCAGGCCAACAATGTGGCGATCGACATGCCGTCGCTGTCGGAGAGCCTCAACGCTGTCCGCAACTACAAGTCGAAGCCTTAAACCATGCGTCTACTCCTCTGGTTAGTCGCCCTGATGGCCGCTGCGATCGGCATCGCCGTATCGGCCCAATACAATCCCGGCAACGTGGTGTTCTTCTATCCGCCGTACCGGATCGACATGTCGCTCAATCTGTTCGTGGTGCTCGCCGCGCTGCTGTTCATGTTCGTGTACGGCCTGCTGCGCGCGCTGCGCGCCACCGTGGCCATGCCGGCCAAAGTCGCCGCCTACCGCCAGCGCAAGCGTGAACGCGACGGCAACAAGGGCTTGCGCGACGCGCTCAAAGCCTTGTTCGAAGGCCGCTTCGGGCACGCCGAAAAGGCCGCCATCCGCGCCGCCGAACTGCCCGACAATGCCGGCCTGGCCGCGCTGATCGGTGCGCGCGCCGCGCACCGCATGCGCCAGTCCAGCCGTCGCGACAACTGGCTGGCCGGCGTGGTCAACGACAACAGCCTGAAAACGGCGCGCCTGATGACGATCACCGAACTGCTGGTCGACGACCACCAGCCGGAAGCGGCGCTCGAAGCGGTGGCCGAACTGACCGCCAGCGGCCAGCGCCACATCCACGCGCTGCAATGGTCGCTCAAGGCGCAACAGCAGGCCAAGAACTGGCCGGAAGTGCTGCGCCTGGTGCGCTCGCTCGACAAGCACAAGGCGCTCCATCCTGCGCTCTCGTCGCGGCTGCGCGAACTGTCCTACGACGCCATGCTGTCGGACCCGTCGCACGACGCCGAGTCGATCCAGCGGGTCTGGTCGACCGTGCCAACGGCCGACCGCATCAAGCCTTTCATCGCGGCGCGCGCCGCCGCCGCCCTGAACGCGCGCGGTCTGCACGAGGAAGCCCGTGCCACAGCCGAGCAAGCGCTGGCCGCCGAATGGGACGACCGCGTGGTGCGGGCCTACCGCGACGCTGCCGCAGGCGCCGGTTCGCCGTCGCTGCTGGCCCAGATCGAGCATTGCGAGACCTGGATGAAGCAGCGTCCAACCGACGCCGAACTGGCGCTCACGCTTGGTTCCCTGTGCCTCAAGCAAAAGCTGTGGGGCAAGGCCCAGCGCTATTTGGAGCAGGCGCTGTCGGACGCGACCGAAGCGCGCATGGTGCGCGAGACCCACTTGAAGCTGGCCCAGATGCACGAAGCGCTGGACCAGCAGGAACAGGCCAACGCGCATTTCCGCCAGTGCGCCCTGGCCAGCATCCTCTAATCACGGTGCGCCGTTGCTGCGGCGCACCAATGCCTTATAATGATGGCACTTCCTCTTTTCGCATTTAAGGACCTCCCATGAGTTTGAATAAAGTCTCCTCCGGCCGCGACGTGCCGAACGATTTCAATGTCATTATTGAAATTCCGATGAATGCCGACCCGATCAAGTACGAAGTCGACAAGGAATCCGGCGCGATTTTCGTCGACCGTTTCATGGGCACCGCCATGCACTACCCGTGCAACTACGGTTATGTGCCGAACACGCTGTCGGCCGACGGCGACCCGTGCGACGTGCTGGTGATTACGCCGTTCCCGCTGATCCCTGGCGTGGTTGTGCGTTGCCGCGCGATTGGCGTGCTGAAGATGACCGACGAAGCGGGCGGCGATGCCAAGATCCTGGCGGTCCCGGTCGACAAGATCCTGCCGATCTACAAGCACTGGCAGAAGCCGGAAGACATGAACGATTTGCGCCTGCAGCAGATCCAGCACTTCTTCGAGCATTACAAGGATCTCGAGCCGGGCAAGTGGGTCAAGATCGAAGGCTGGTTCGGTCCGGAAGATGCGAAGGAAGAAATCCTGAGCGGCGTTGCGGCTTTCAACAAGGCCGAAGGCTTGTAAGCTGCCCCGCAACGTAAAAAAGCACTAGCTTAGAAACCGCCGTCCTCGCGCACGCGGGGACCCATACTGAATATGCTCAGCATGGGTCCCCGCGTGCGCGAGGACGACGGGTCACCAGCCAATATCCTGCAGCAGCGTGTACGTCAGATCCGTCACCGGTTTCACCGCGTGCTGCAAATCCTGATTGATCGCCGGTTCCATCAACTGGTTGCCGCGCGCGTCCACCGTAAAGTGCGACACCGACGACCCAGGCTCATTTTCAATCGGGCTATGCATGCGAATCCGCTTGCCCAGGTCAGTCCCCGCGCGGCGTTTCGGATCAACCCCCAGGCTGGCGCTCACGCCCGACCTGCTGCCCGAACGCTTGGCCAGCACCGCCTTGAGCGCCTTCCCGGCCTCAAAACTGATCCGCACCGAAGGAATGGTAATGCCGGTGTCGGCCCCGCCCAGCGGCGTGACCGGCCCCGGTGCGTTCTCGGCCAGCACCATCGCCTTGGCGCCCGCGTCCTGCACCATGCGCGCCTTGATCGTGAACGAGCAGGTGCCGCGGTCGACCAGCGCCACGTTGCCGCGCACGGCACGGGCGTTTTTCGCGTCGAGCGGCGCGCAGGCCAGGCCGCTGCCGTCGGCCTGGTCAACCACCGGCATCAATTGACCCTTTACCGCGCGCGTGCCCAGCTCGGGACCAAAGGACGCATCGCCCACTTCGTAATCGCCCTTGGCTTTCCCGGACGACTTGCCGCTGATGGCCAGATTCGACTGCGCCTTGAGCACGTGGGGCAGTTCTCCTTTGACCAGCGCGCCGTTCCAGGCCAGGTAAGGGCCGCTGATGGCCGACAGGCGCCGCTCGTCGGCCGTCATGTCGGCCCACAGGCGTTCGGTGCGGCTGTCGATCAGGAAGAAGTCCCAGACCGACGGCAAGTTCTCGTACTGCGCGCCGGTTTCGTCGTCGGTGAAGCTCTGGAAGCCCAGGCCGTGCGCGATTTCGTGCAGCAGCACGGCCACCAGGTCGACCTGGTCGCCGTGCTTGTTGTCGACGCCGAGGTAGAACGGTGCACCGGGCAGGCAATCGGGAAACAGGCCAATGCGGGAATTGAAGCGCGCGCGGATATGCGGCTGACCGGGCGTGGCCATGTCGATGCCGGCCAGCTTGCTTGCCAGCGCGCTCGGGTACCAGGCTTTTTTTGGCGCCTTGGTGAAGTCGGTAAAGATCTCGGCCGCGCCCGCCGAACCGAGCACGGCGCCGTTGGCGTCGCAGGGCAGGGGCTCGAAGCTCGCTTCGATCCGAATCTGCACATTGCTGTTGATGGTGCTGCCCCACAGGTCGGCGGCATGCTGGAACGCGATCAGGCGCTGCTCGCCCAGCGTGCGCCCCGCATTGCCGCCGACCGGCTCCACAGGGGTCGGGTCGTTAAAGCCGATATTGGCTTCGTTGCTGTTGATGACGGTGATGCTGGCGGCCTGCGCGTCGGCGCTCCAGGCGCATCCCAGCAGCATCAGCGCGGCCGCGGCGTGCCGCAGGGCGGGGCGTTTGTTAGCGCTCATGGTTGTCCTCCTGGTGCTTTTCCATGGCCTCGGCGGCCGCTTCGTGGCCCTTGACGCAGCGTCCGGCCAGGGTGCCGTCACTCTTGCGCGTCGTGACCGAATACACCATGCCGCGCTCGCCGAGGTTGATCGCGCGCGTGCCGTCAGCGCGTTTCGTGGATCTGACCTCATCCAACGGGGGAACGCGCACGATGGTCGAGCGCAGCGCGCGCAGTTCGGCGGCGGTGGGGGCGCGCAGTTTTCCGGTGAGGGGATCGCGCACGACGGTCACGCCGTCCTGCGCCGGCTCGACGGCGCTCGCGCCCAGGGGCAGCGCCAGCGCACAACAGGTAATGAGAACTTTGATCAGCATGTCAATCTCCAGGGAAGGTGCTTCATTTGGGCTCGGCGCAGCAGCGCCATTCCGGCTAGGCCGGCCAGCACTGCCAGGTAGCCGGCAGGTTCGGATACCTTGCTGACCAGGACCGGGTCCAGGTCGGCAGGAAATGGCATCTCCATGTCATCCTCGCGCCGGGACGTGAGGCCCCAGCTGTCTTCCCCGTCGAGGCTGGCGCGCAGTTGCTGCCACTGGGATGGGAAGCCCTGGCCGCCGCCGGGAGCGACCAGCGCCTGCTGCTGGCTGAGCAGGGTGTTGTCAGCCGAGTAGGCATCGGCGGACACCAAGCGTAGTGGCTTGACGGCCATGTTGCGATACGCGGCGGGGGAGTCGTCAACGAGGGAAACTTGCGTTAGCGCGAAGGCAAGCGCGACACTCAATGCGGCAAGTAGTTTTCGGGGAGCCTTCATTTGATTGCCTCCATGCACGTGCCAGGGGCGACGAACAATTTAATAATAGGAGTCAATGCGTGCAGGACATTGATGTGGATTCAATGTGTGGAAGAACTGTTGAGCGCACGCCTTAAAGGCAGCCCAAATGCGAGTGGATTGGGTTTGTCCTAAAATGCTTAGGAGGCTGAAATGAATAATCAATTACTGACGTACAAGGGATATCAGGGCTCTGCCGAAGTCAGCCTTGAGGACGATTGCTTGTTCGGAAGGCTCCTTTTCCTCTCGGATCTGGTCACGTATGAGGCGCAGACTGTTACAGCCTTGCGCCAGCCATTCGAGGCAGCAGTGGATTACTACCTCGAACAATGCGCGGCGCTGCGCGCCTAGCGCTTCACCTTGAATTTAAGCATGCGCAACTTGCCAACAATGCCAGCCGGGAAGAAGTAAATCGACAGCACGAACAGCACGCCCAGCCACAGCATCCAGCGGTCCGGATGCAGCGCCTGCGCCAGGAACGGCACACCTTCGAGCGCGCTCGAGCCTTCGGCCATCAGCGACTTCAAGTAGTTTTGCGCGATGATGAACAGGGTCGCGCCAATCACCGCGCCATACATCGTCCCCATGCCGCCAATGACCACGATCAGCAGGATGTCGGTCATGACCTCGAAGCCGAGCATGGTCTTCGGTCCCACGTAGCGCAGCCACAGCGCCATCAGCGCGCCCGCCAGCGCCGCCACCAGCGCGGCCAGGCAGTTGGCCCAGATCCGGTACAGCACCGTGCGGTAGCCGAGCGCTTCGGCGCGGAATTCGTTTTCGCGGATCGCCTGCAGCACGCGACCGAACGGCGAATTGACCAGCCGTAGCAGGAACAGGAACAGCAGCACGCAGCCGCTGAACACGATGTAATAGGTGATCACCTTGCCGTCCAGCGAACGGCCGAACAGCTCGCCGTCCATCAACTGGTAGCCAGGCGATAGCAGTTCGGGCACGCTGAAGGTTTTGCCATCTTCGCCGCCGGTAAAGTCGGACAGCTGCGAGGCCAGCACCGCGAATGAGGAGGCCACCGCCAGCGTGATCATGGCGTAGAAGATGGCGCGCACGCGCAGTGCGAACAGGCCGACCACCAGGGCCAGCACCATCGCCACCGCCAGCGCGATCAGCAGCCCGGTGACGATCGCCACCCAGGTGGGCTGCTCGACGCTCGCCAGCCCCAGGCCCACGCCGTAGGCGCCGATCCCGAAGAACATGGTGTGTGCGAACGAGACGATGCCGGTGTAACCGAGCAGCAGGTCGTACGAGGCCACCAGTACGATATAGATGCAGATGGTGGCGGCGGTGTTGAGCGGGCGCGCGCCGCTGGTCAGGAAGGGCGCCAGCGCCAGTCCCAGGAAGATCAGCACCAGCGCCACCGACAGGGCACGGCTGCGCGGCATGTCGCCGGAGAGGATTCGGGTCAGCATAAAGGCTCCGTTAGCGGCGCAGATTGGAAAACATACCGGCGGGACGCCACAGCAAAATTGCGATCATCAGCGCGATGTTCGACACCAGCGCAAATTTGGGCAGCAGGAAGCCTGCATAATTGGCCACCAGCGCCATCAGCAGCGCGCCGATGAAGCAGCCGCCCACCGAACCGAGTCCGCCGATGATGATCACGATGAACACCATCACCATGATCTCGCTGCCCATGGCTGCGGTCAGCGTTTCCTTGTACAGGCCCCACATCACGCCGCCCAGGCCCGCCAGCGCGGAACCGGCCGCGAACACGGCCACGAACAGGCGCCGGATGCGGTAGCCGAGTGCCTCGACCATTTCGCGATTTTCGACGCCGGCGCGGATCAGCAGGCCGATCTTGGTGCGGTTCAGCACCAGGAACATGGCGGCAAACACCAGCAGGCCGACCACGACGGCTACCAGCCGGTACTTTTCGATGGCCGCGTCGCCCAGCACAATGGCGCCGCGCAGGCTGGTCGGCAGCGGCAGGGCGATCTGCTCCGCGCCCCAGATCACATTGATCAATTGTTCGGCCACGATCATGCCGCCCATGGTGATCAGGATTTGCTTGAGGTGCTGCCCGTACACCGGCGCGATGATGATTCGTTCGAAGGCCCAGCCCAGCAGCCCCGTGGCCAGCATCGCCACCACGATCGCCAGGCCCAGCACGCCCAGGTTGAGCAGCAGCGAGTCGACCTCGAGCCAGCCGCGCATCGGAATGAGCACCATCGTGGCGGCATAGGCGCCCACCGACACAAAGGCGCCGTGGCCAAAATTGAGCACGTCCATCAGGCCGAACACCAGCGTCAGGCCGCTGGCCATAATGAAGATCATCATGCCCATCGCCAGGCCGGCGATGGTGAGCGTGATCCAGGTGGGGAAACTGCCGACGAAGGGCAGCATGGCCAGCATCAGCACCGGCACCAGCAGCAGCGGGGTGATGTCGAGCCGCGCGGCCGGCAGGGCGGTGTCGGGCGCCAGCACACTGGCCGGCACGGGAGGAGTTTGCAGGTTCACGGCGGTCATCCTATTGATGCGAGTCGAGCGAGAGCCCGAGCAGGCGTTGTTGCAGGTCCTGGTCTTCGGCCAGTTCGCGCATCGACCCGGCGTGCACGATGCGCCCGTCGTCCATCACCGAGACGGTGTCGCCCAGTGATTTGACGAAGCTGAAATTCTGCTCGACCAGCAGGATCGCGGTGTCGGTTTCCTTCAGTTCGCGGAAGGCGGCGATCAGGCTCTGGATGATGGCCGGGGCCAGGCCCTTGGTCGGCTCGTCGATCAGGATCAGCTTGCGCGGTTCGACGATGGCCCGTGCGATCGCCACCATCTGCTTCTGTCCGCCCGACAGATTGCCGGCCGGGAAATTCCAGAATTTTTTCAGCGCCGGGAAGAAGCCGAAGATCCACTCGACCCGCGCATCGTCGAGCGGTCCGCTGCGCGCGGCCAAGTACAGGTTTTCGCGCACGGTCAGGTCGGAGAACACGGCCATCGATTCGGGCACGTAGGCGATGCCGGACTGCGCGATGTCGGGCGTGGGCAAGGCTGTGATGTCGCGCCCGTCGAAGCGCACGCTGCCGGCGCTGGCCTTCCACAGGCCCATGATGGTGCGCAAGGTGGTGGTCTTGCCGGCGCCATTACGGCCCAGCAGTACCGACAGGCCGCCACGCGGCACTACCAGGTCCACGCCCTGCAGGATGTGATATTCGCCGATGTGGGTGTGCACACCGGACAGTTGAAGTATCGGTTCAGGCATGTTCGGGTGTTCCAAGGTAGGCTTCCTGGACGATGGCCGAGGCCATGACTTCGGCCGGATTGCCGTCGGCGACCAGGGTGCCATTGTGTAAAACGATGATGCGGTCGGCCAGCGAGCGCACCACGTCCATCTTGTGTTCGACCAGCAGGATGGTCTTGTTGCTCTCGGCCTTGACCTGGTGAATCAGGTCCAGCACCACCGGCACCTCGTCCACGCTCATGCCGGCGGTCGGCTCGTCGAACATCATCACGGACGGCTCCAGAGCCAGCAGGATCGCCACTTCGAGCTTGCGCTTGTCGCCGTGCGAGAGTGCCGTCACATACGAGTTGCTGCGGTCGGCCAGGGCCACCCGCTCCAGATAATGCTGCGCGCGCTCGATCAGCTGCTTGTGGCTCGACCAGATCGAAAAGATGTTCATCCCGATGCCGGCGTGGCTTTGCACGGCCAGGCGCACGTTCTCGATGACGGTCAGGTGCGGGAACAGATTGGTCAGCTGGAAAGCGCGCCCGATACCAAGGCGCGTGCGCTTGGCCGCGCCGTGTTTGGTGATATCGGCGCCATCCAGGAATACCTTGCCGGACGTGGCCGGCAACTGGCCCGACATCAGGTTGAAGTAGGTGGTCTTGCCGGCGCCGTTGGGGCCGACAATGACGGTCAGCGTGCCGGGGTAGAAGTCGGCCGTGACCTGGTTGACCGCGACGTGGCCACCGAAACGGATGGTCAGGTCGCGGGTAGACAGGGAAGGCTTGCTCATCGCTTGTTTTTCACAGGCAGTGGCAGTTCGGCGGCTGGAATTTCGCGCACCAGTTCGAGCAAGTCCCATTCATCCTTCTGCTGCTTCTTGATGCGGAAGTGGTACATCGACTGCAACGCCTGGTGGTCTTCCTTGCGGAAGTTCATCTTGCCTTTTGGCGTATCGAATTCCATGCCTTCCATGGTGGCGATCAGCTTTTCGGCGTCGGTCGACGGCGATTTGCTCAACGCGGCGTAGACCGCGCTGGCGGCGGCAAAACCACCGGCGGTGAACATGTCGGGCGGTGCCTTGAAGCGCTTGGTATGCTCGGCTACCAGCCAGTCGTTCATCTTGTTTTTCGGGAAGGCGTAGTAGTAATAGATGGTGCCTTCGGTGCCGCCGTAGTTCTTCCAGGTCTTCATCACTGGCAGGATGTTACCGCCGGGGGCGAGCATGATGCCGTAGCGTTCGGGCTTCATATCGGCCAGCTTGTTCATCGGGTTTGGCCCGGCCCAGACGATGCCGAGCACGCGCGGCTGCGGCTTGTCTTTCAGGGCGTCGAAGATGCGCTGCGCCGAGGCGGTAAAGTCTGACGTGTTCTGCGGCGCGTACTCTTCGTGAACGACTTTCGCCTTGCTGCCGGTGGCGGCCAAAGCTTCCTTGCCGGCCTTGACGGCATCCTTGCCGAAGGCGTAATCCTGGGCCAGGAAGGCCACGCTGCCGCTCTTGAGGGTGGCGGCGGCGGCCAGTCCGTCCTGCATCGAATTGCGGGCGGTGCGGAAGATGTAGCGGTTCCACTTGTCGCCGGTGATGGCGTCGGCCACGGCCGGCTCGACTACCAGAATTTTTTTGTATTCCAGCGCCACCGGCAGCATGGCGATGGCCGAACCGGAGTAGGTAGTGCCAACCGCGATATCGACCTTGTCGTCGCCGTAGGCTTCGGCCAGCATGGCGCGCGCCAGGTCGGGTTTGCTCTGGTCGTCCTTGACGATCACCTTGAGCTTGCGGCCCTTGATTTCCATCTTGCCGCCGGTGAGGTATTCAAGGCCCATCATGAAGCCGGTCTCGGTCTCCTTGGCGTAGGCTTCGAGCATGCCGGTCTTGCCGGCGATGAGGGCCACTTTCAGGTCAGGTGCCGCTGCCAGTGCGGCCGGGGCGGCAAATGCGGCCAGGACTGCCGCTGCGATGATGGATTTATGGTTCATGCTGTCTCCTTGATGTACTTAATCGACTTGCGACAAAAACTGCTGGATCGCTTCGCGGGCCGGGGCCTCGGTCAGCATCGGTGCATGGCCCACGCCGGGCACCACCGCGTACTGCATGGCCGGTGCGGCGCGCCGCATGTAGCCGGCCTGCTCATCTTCAACCAGGTCGGACAGGGCGCCGCGCACCAGCAGCACGGGGCGGTTGCGCGCCAGCCTGCGGAAGGCGACGCGTCCCATCCACGAAGTTGGTTTGAGCTTGCCGGTCCGCATCGGCAATGCGATATCAGGATCGTACCTCAGGACCAGCTGGCCATGGTCGTTTTCGGTGAACGCGCGGCGCGCCCACTTGCTCCATTCTTCCAGGTCGTTGGCCGGGAAGGCCTGCTGGTTGATGGTCATGATGTAGTCGGTCGCTTCGTCCCAGGATGTCAATACGCAGCCTTTGCCGGCATAGCCTGCGATGCGCGACAGGCCTTTTTCGGACAGCACCGGGCCGACGTCGTTGAGCACTGCGGCGGCGATCAGTTTCAGGCGCCGCAGCGCCAGGGTCATGGTGATGATGCCGCCCATCGATGTGCCGACAAAAACAGCACGCTCGATGCCCAGGTCGTGCGCCAGCTTGATGACGTCGCCGGCATACACCATGGGGTTGTATTTGGTAGCGTCCGGGTCCCGTTCGGAGCGCCCGCGTCCGCGCACGTCGAGCGCGATCACGCGCCGGCCTTGCGCGGCGATCCAGGGCGCCAGCTCGTCGAAATCGGACGCGTTGCGGGTCAGGCCGTGAATGCAGATGACAGGCAGTTTCGCCGGTCCGCTGTGCGCGGGATAATCGCGCGCATACAGGGCCAGGCCGTCGGTGCTGGTGTAACTGAGGTCGGTGAAGGTGGACACGGCGGGCTTCTTCCTGTTCGCATTGGGCGCAGCTTCCCGCGGCCGGCCCGAAGGCCAGCCGTGGGTACTGCAGGATCGATCAGCGGGAGCGGATCAGAAGCGGTATTCGAGCGTCGCCGAAACCGTCCGTGGGTTGCCGTAGAAGGCGGTCAGCGTGCCTTCGTAGCCCAGCGTCGGGAACAGGTAGCCCCCGGTCTTGTAATGCTCGTTGCCCAGGTTTTTGCCATGCAGGCCTGCGCGGATCTTGTTGTTCGCGCTGGTCCACAGCAGGCTCGCGTCATACAGGGTGTAGCCTTCCTGGTCCAGCAGCGACGCGGTTTCGAACTGGCGCACATCGTCCTTGTACGAGGCGCTGGCGCTCATCGTCACCTTGCCGGCGTTGCCCATCATCGACAGAGGAATGTCGTAGCTGGCGCGCAGGTGGGCCGAGTTCTTCGGCGTGTTCTGGAAGTAGCGCTGGCTGGCCACGTTCACCAGCGTGGGCAAGCCGGCCACGACTTGCGAGACGAAGAACTCGGTGTACTTGGCGTTGATATGGCTGTACATGCCCGACAAGGAGAAGTTGTTCGTCACCTTGGCGCTAGCTTCGATTTCAATGCCCTTGATCTTGGCCTTGCCGGCGTTGGTCACCAGGCCGGCGAAGCTGTCGTCGATGCCGTCGCCGTTGGTGTCGATTGCTACCGAACCAGGGATCTGCACGTCCTTGTACTTGCTGTTGAAGACGGCGATGTTGGTCAGGATGCGGCCGCCGTTGTAGGCCGACTTCAGACCGAGTTCGGTGGTGTCGATGATCTCCGGGTTGTAGCCGGCCTTGGCGGTGGCCAGGCTGATGCGCGAACCGGTGAAGTTCATGCGCGGGTCGAACCCGCCGCCCTTGAAGCCGCGCGCCCAGCTGGCGTACACGTTCTGGCTGGCCGACGCCTTGTAGGCCAGGCCGACTTTCGGCGTGAATTTTTTGTCTTCGCGGACCAGTTCGCCATGGGTGAAGTCGGTTTGCGCGGCGCCGAACGGCACTGCGCCCGGGTTGCCCAGTGCTGGCGAACCGCCCAGGCCCAGGTAGTTCTGGCGCAGGATGGCCGCCTCGCGCTTGTCGACGGTGTAGCGGCCGCCTGCCGAGACGCTCAGCTTGTCGTTGATGCTGTAGCTACCGTCGGCAAACACTGCCCAGGCCTTGGTATCGATGTCGCCCTTGGTGAAGGTGGACGTGCCGAACGGTCCGGTCGGCAATGGCGTGTTCAGGACGGTGTCGAAAATGTTGAAAGCGTTGGCGTCGATGTAGTACACGCCGGCCACGCCCTGGATTTTTTCACCAGTGAAGGTGGCCTGGAATTCCTGGCTGAACTGCTTGTTCTTGTACAGCGCCGGGACGTGGAAGTCGGTCACTGCCAGCGAATCGAAGTCGATCGGCGCGTACGAGGTGTCGCGGCGTATGGCGCTCACCGATTTCAGCGTGAGCTTGTCGCTGACCGTGTATTCGATCATGGCGGCGATGCCGTCGGCCTTGACTTCCTGGTCGCGGCCCAGGGCCTGGGTCAGGTTGGCGCGGGTATCGTAGACGTTGCCCAGGATCGGCGCGCCGCTGGTACGGCCAACGATCAGGCGATGACCGTTTTTCGGATTCGATTCATCCTGCGTAACGTCGGCCGAAACCCGGATGAACAGATTGGTGGTCGGCGTGTATTCGGCCGATACGCGGGCCGCCATGACATCCTTGTCGTAGTTCGGTTTGCCGGTGGTCAGATTGGTGCCGAAGCCGTCGCGGTCGAACTTGCCCACCGAACCGCCGACGCGCAGCGTCTCGGAGATTGGCGTGCTGCCGGTAACAACGGCTTCGCGCTGGCCGTAGTTGCCGATGGTGCCGCGCAGGCGCAGGTCCGGGGTTGGGCCGAGCTTGCGAGTGACGTACTTGACGGCGCCGCCGATGGTGTTACGGCCGTACAGCGTGCCTTGTGGGCCGCGCAGTACTTCGATGCGTTCCACGTCGTAGATCTCGGCAACCGCACCTTGCGGACGTGCCATGTAGATGTCGTCGAGGTAGATGCCGACACCGGCTTCGAAGCCAGCCAGCGGATCCTGCTGGCCCACGCCGCGGATGAACGCGGTCAGGGTGGAGTTGGTGGCGCGCGAGGCCTTGAGCGTGGTGTTCGGCAGTGCCGTGGCCAGGGCGGTGATGTCGGGGATGCCTTGCTTGGAGAGCTGGTCGGCGTTGAACGCAGTGACCGAGACCGGCACGTCCTGCAGCGTTTCCTCGCGGCGGCGCGCGGTAACGATGACGACGTTGTCGGCTTTGTCGGCAGCAGCCGCCGGCGCAGCGCCGCCTTCGGTTTGCGCGTGGGCCGAGCCCATCGTGGAGCCCATCAGGGCAACGGCGGCAGCGATGGATTGGTTCAGCAGCTTCAATTTTGTGGCGGTAAGACGCATGGCGGATATCCCCTCGTATTATTGTGTGGTATGCGGTCAGAATCGCATGGCATGCAGTGTGCCTTCATTCGTTTTTATCCGAAAGATAACAACACGCCCAACCGTTGTGCATTAATGCACAAGGCGAGCTCTGCGTATGCTACAGCAGGGCGTACGTACAAAATCACGTGTAACTTTGAGCCAGATCAAGGTGTTGTTTTGGCGGTTTGCCAGCGGGTTGTGCAGTGGTGCACAATATGCAAAACAGATAAAACAATGAGACACGTCACATGAATACGCTGCCCGAATGGACCGACCTGCGCTTCTTTCTTGAGCTGGCACGCGCCGGCACCTTGTCGGGCGCGTCGCGCCGGCTCGAGGTGGAACACACCACGGTGGCGCGCCGCATCGACCGCCTCGAAATCCAGCTCGGCACCACCTTGTTCGACCGCAGCCGCGAAGGCTACGAGCTCACCGAGATGGGCCAGGCCTTGCTGCCGCATGCCGAAGCGATGGAGAGCGCGGCGATGGCGGCCACGGAGCAGTTGAGCGGGACCGAGGTGGCGGTGCATGGCGTGGTCAAGCTCGGCGTGCCCGAACTGTTCGCAGTGCGAGTGGTGGCGCCGCTGCTGGTGGGCTTGCTGCAATCGCATCCGGAGCTGAGCGTGGACTTGCTGGTGCTGCCGCGCTTTGCGAATCTGGCCAATCGCGAGGCGGACCTGGGCGTGATGCTCGATCCGCCGACCACGGGCCGCTACATGATCACCAAGCTGGCCACCTTCCGCATGTATCTTTACGCCTCGCCCAGCTACCTGGCCAGGCACGCGCCGATCCGCGCGCACGCGGACCTGGCGCAGCATGATTTTGTCGACTATGTGCAGGACCGGCTGGCGAGCCGCGAGCTGACCTATCTCGACGAGCTGGGGTTTACGCCAAGGCGGCGCCTGTGCTGTACCGGCATGCCGGCGCAGATCGAGGCGGCGTCGCTGGGCATGGGGCTGATCATGGCGCCGCCGTATGCGGTGCCTGACGATGGCAGGCTGGTGCCGGTGCTGGACCAGTTTTTCGCCGAGCGTTCATTCTGGCTGGCCGCGCCGACCGACCTGTATCGCCTGCAGCGGGTGAGGGCGGTGTGGAACATGCTGCGTGAATACTCGGATGGTCAGCCGGAGTTGTTCTTGCATAAGGGCGACACTCCGGTGCCGCGCGCCCGAGTCCGATAACCTGGGGATCGTAGGGCGGAAAAGCGATAGCGCATTCCTCCATGCCGGCGTTACGCGAACATGGAGGAATGCGCTTCGCTTTTCCGCCCTACGACCTCGTGCGACTCTCGATTCCCATAGTGAATTTTTTGCTATAATGGCAACTTTCTAACATTGCCAGGAAGTTACATGAAGCAGTTGATCCGCATGGCCGCAATGGCGCTTGTGCTTGCAAGTGCATCCGCATGGACAATCGCGGAGCCCGCCGCCGTGTCGCTGAAGGAAGGCTTCGCGACGTTCTTGAAAAAGGCGAAGGTCGCGCCTGAGAATACCAGCTACCTCGACCACAATAAGCAGCCGATCAGCAAGGACGCCTTTCTCAAGGAGATCGATGCTGGATACAAGTTTGAAGTGAAATGGTCGACTGAGCATCCCGTACTCGAACTTGTGGCGACGCTGGACGAACCGCCTGCTGTGGTTCAATCGCCAGAGAGTTTCATGGCCGATGTCATCAAGGGCCTGGACCTGAAGCTTGGGAAGGCCGTTTATCTCGACCACAACAAACGTCCGATTACGGAAGCTGCTTTCCGGGAGGCCATCAAGAACAAGACGCCATATACAGCGGAAACAAAAGTGTCGAGCCAAAGTGAAGTTGCCGTACCTCTGTACACATTGACCGCAGCTCCCAAGAAACCGAAAAACTAGCGTTCCTTGAAGGGATTGCGGTCGTTCAGTTCGTCGATATATTCATCGATCCCACCTTTTTCGCGCTCCAGGAATCGCTCGATCGCGTCTGAAAATGCCGGGTGCGCGAGCCAGTGCGCCGACCAGGTCCTGGTCGGCAAGAATCCACGCGCCATCTTGTGTTCGCCCTGAGCACCGCCTTCGAACACGGCGATTTTTTGTTCGATGCAGAATTCGAGCGGCTGGTAGTAAGCCGCCTCGAAATGCAAACACGGCACGTGTTCGAGCTCGCCCCAGTAACGTCCGAACAGGGTATCGGCGCTGTGAATCACCAGTGACGACGCAATCGGCTTGCCGGCCCGCTCGGCGATGACGAGCAGGATATTCTCCGGCATGCTGGCGCCAATACGCAGGAAGAAATCCAGATTCAGGTAGGGCGTCGAGCGGTGGTCCACGTAGGTGTGCTGGTAGCAGCGGTCGAACAGGCGCCAGTCGGCTTCGGTGATGTCAACCCCGCGCACGCGCCGCAGCGTGACGCCCGCTTCGGCCACCTTGCGCCGCTCGGCGCGAATATTCTTACGCTTCTTTTTTTCCAGCGTCGCCAAAAACTCATCGAAATTCCCATAGCCCGCGTTCAGCCAATGGAACTGCACGCCGCTGCGCAGCATGAAGCCGGCGTCGGCCAGCTGCTGCACCTGATCTTCGGGCGGATACAGGATGTGGGTGGACGAGAATTCGGACGCCTGCTGGGTGCCGCGCAACAGTTCGAGCAGGGCCGCGCGCGCCCTGGCATCGCGCGCCATCAGACGCGGACCTGTCACGGGCGTGAAAGGGATCGCCGACAGCAGCTTGGGGTAGTACTCGACCCCGTTGCGATGATATGCATCGGCCCAGGCCCAGTCGAACACGTACTCGCCATAGGAATGCGACTTGACGTAGAGCGGCATGGCGGCCGCCAGTACATCGCCGTCGTACAGGGCGAGGAATTGTGGCTGCCAGCCGGTGTCGGCACAGGCGCTGCCCGATTCATGCAGCGCATGCAAAAAAGCGTACGACAGGAAGGGATTGGGCTTGTCCTGCAGCGCCACCAGGCCGTCCCATGCCGGCTGGCCGACCTCGGCGAGAGAAGAAATGATATGCGTGCGATAATTCATGGAACCATTTTACGCAAAAAGGCGCGTGACACCCGATGAAGAACGAATTCCTCAATCTTTACTCGCACGGTTTTGCGCGGGTTGCCGTGGCCACGCCACGCTGCCGCGTTGCCGATCCGGCCTTCAATGCGGCCCAGACCATTGCCCTTGCAAAGCAGGCGCAGCAACAAGGCGCGCTGCTGGCCGCCTTTCCCGAGCTGGGCTTGTCCGCCTACACTTGCGACGATCTGTTCCACCAGGCCGCGCTGCTCGACGCCTGCGAGGAGGCGCTCGGCCTGATCGTGGCGGCCTCCATGGACATGCCGCTCGCGCTGATCGTCGGCCTGCCGGTGCGGGTCGATCACCAGCTGTTCAATTGCGCGGCGGTGGTCGCCGGCGGGCGCATCCTGGGCCTGGTGCCAAAGAGCTACCTGCCGAACTACGGCGAATTCTACGAGGCCCGCCAGTTCAGTGCCGCCGACAGCGCGGTGTCGACCCAGGTGCGGCTGGTGGGCCAGGACGTGCCCTTCGGCGCAGGCCTGTTGTTCGAGGTGGCCAACATGGCGTCGATGCGCTTTCACATCGAGATCTGCGAAGACGTATGGGTGCCGATTCCACCGTCGTCGTTCGCGGCATTGGCCGGCGCCACGGTGCTGGTCAACCTGTCGGCCTCCAACGTTTTGGCCGGCAAGAGCGGTTACCGCCACCAGTTGGTGGCGCAGCAGTCGGCGCGCTGCCTGGCGGCCTACCTGTACACCTCGGCCGGACTGGGCGAATCGTCCACGGACCTGGCATGGGACGGCCAGGCGCTGATCTACGAGAAGGGCGAGCTGCTCAGGGAAGGCGCGCGCTTCCTCGACGACTCGCACATCATTTTTGCTGACGTGGACCTGGAGCGGCTCTCGCGCGAGCGCATGCACACCACCACCTTTGCCCATTCGGTGCGCCGGCATGCGGCCGAAGTGGCGGCGTTCCGGATCGTGCGCTTCGAGCTTGCCATCGACCTGGCCAAGCCAATGCCGCTGGACCGCGAAGTGGCGCGCTTTCCGTACGTGCCGGCCGATCTGGCCCTGCGCGACGAGCGCTGCACCGAGGTCTATAACATCCAGGTGCAGGCGCTGCTGCAGCGCCTGTCCTCGAGCGGCTTGCAGAAGGTCGTCATCGGCGTCTCGGGTGGACTTGATTCGACCCATGCGCTGCTGGTATGCGCCAAGGCCATGGACCGGCTGTCGCTGCCGCGCACGAATATCCTGGCCTATACCATGCCCGGCTTTGCGACCAGCGATCGTACCTTGCAGCAGGCCCGCGAGTTGATGGAAGCGGTTGGCTGCACCGCGCATGAAATCGACATCCGCCCAAGCTGTGAGCAAATGCTCAAGGATCTTGGCCACCCCTACGCCAGCGGCAAGGAAGAATACGACATCACGTTCGAGAACGTGCAGGCCGGCGAGCGTACCAGCCATCTGTTCCGGCTGGCGAACTTCAACCAGGCGATCGTGATCGGCACGGGCGACCTGTCCGAACTGGCGCTGGGCTGGTGTACCTACGGCGTGGGCGACCATATGTCGCACTACAACGTCAATGCCAGCGTGCCCAAGACCCTGATCAGCCACCTGGTGCGCTGGGTGGCCGAGACCGGCGCCATCGGCGCCGAGGGATCGGACACCTTGCTGGCGGTGCTCAATACCGAAATCAGTCCGGAGCTGGTGCCGGGCAAGGCTGGCGACGACAAGCCGGCGCAAAGCACCGAAAGCAGCATCGGCCCCTACGAGCTGCAGGACTTCAATCTGTACTACATCCTGCGCTACGGTTTTTCGCCATCCAAGGTGGCCTTCCTGTCGTATTCCGCCTGGCAGGGAAAGTACCAGATCGGGACGATCAAGAAGCACCTGGGCACGTTTGTGTACCGCTTCTTCAAGACCAGCCAATTCAAGCGCTCCTGCGTGCCGAACGGTCCCAAGGTGGGCAATGGCGGTTCGCTGTCGCCGCGTGGCGACTGGCGTGCCCCGAGCGACTCGGAAGCAACCGTTTGGCTTGAGGACCTGAAAAACATACCTGACTGATTCGTTCGCGCGTACCATGAACGAGCTCGACCGGTTTTGATACCCGTCAAGTCATGGGAGGTATTGCGATGAACGAGGCGGTCAGCCTGAGCATGCGCCGGCTCGGTATCGACACCTACCAGCAACTGGTGGTGTACCTGCGCAGCGACTGTGCGGTGTGCCGGTCGGAAGGCTTCGAGGCGCAGTCGCGCATCGAGCTTCGCTATGGCGACAAGCGCGTCATCGCCACCCTCAATGTTATTCATTTTGAATTGCTCGGCATGCAGGAGATCGGGCTGTCCGAAGCCGCCTGGCGCGCCCTTGGCGGCGCCGACGGCGACTTGGTGCAGCTTTCCCATCCGGCGCCGCTGCTGTCGTTTTCGGCGGTGCGCGCAAAGATCGACGGCAGGCCGCTGACCGGCGACGCCGCCGGCGCCATCGTGCGCGATATCTGCGCGGGGCGCTATTCCGACATCGACATTGCGGCCTTCATCACTTCCTGCGCGGGCGGGCGCCTGGACGTGGCCGAAACCGTGTCATTGACGCGCGCAATGGTCAATGCGGGCCAGCGCCTGCACTGGCCCGCGCCCATCGTGGTGGACAAGCACTGCGTGGGCGGCTTGCCAGGCAACCGGACCACCTTGCTGGTGGTGCCGATCGTGGCCGCGTGCGGGCTGACGATCCCCAAGACATCGTCGCGCGCGATCACCTCGCCGGCGGGTTCCGCCGACGCCATGGAAACGCTGGCCCCGGTGTCGCTCGACATTGCCGCGGTGCGGCGCGTGGTGGAGCAGGAGGGCGGCTGCATCGTGTGGGGTGGGGCGGTGTCGCTCAGTCCTGCCGACGACCTGCTGATCCGGGTGGGGCGCCCGCTTGGTCTCGACAGCGAAGGCATGATGGTGGCCTCGGTGCTGTCCAAGAAAATCTCGGCCGGCTCGACCCATGTGCTGATCGATATTCCGGTCGGGCGCAGCGCCAAGGTGCGCTCGGCGAACGCGGCGAGGGGCCTGGGCGAGCGCCTCGTTATGGTCGGCGCCGCGCTGGGCATCGCGGTTCAGGTGACCCTGACCGACGGCAGCCAGCCCGTTGGACGAGGCGTGGGGCCGGCGCTGGAAGCGCACGATGTGCTGGCCATCCTGCAGGGCGCGGCCGGCGCGCCGGACGACCTGCGCCAGCGCGCGCTGCTGCTTGCCGCTGGGGTGCTTGAAATGGGTGGCAAGGCCGGGGCAGGTCAGGGCCTGGGGATGGCGAGTGAGGTGTTGAGCAGCGGCGCCGCATGGCGCAAGTTCCAGGCGATCTGCGAGGCGCAGGGAGGGATGCGCGAGCCGGGACGCGCCACTTATACGCACGTGGTCGAGGCGCAGCACCGGGGCTCCGTGGTGGCAATCGACAACCGCGCCCTTGCGCAGGCGGCCAAGCTGGCCGGCGCGCCCAAGGCGGCCAATGCCGGGCTGGTGTTCCATGCGCCGCTGGGCACGCAGATAGAAGTGGGGCAGCCGATGCTGACCTTGCATGCGGAGTCGCCGGGCGAGCTGGCTTACGCGCTGGCCTATGTCGAGGCGCAGGAACACATGGTGACGATCCAGAAACAGGGCAATGTCGATTAGAATAGCAGGAAAACTGTCACCAATTAAGGAGTAGCGATGAAACAGATTACCTGTGTGATCAAACCGTTCAAGCTGGACGAAGTGCGTGAGGCGCTGGCCGAAGTCAACGTGACGGGATTGACCGTTACCGAGGTCAAGGGTTTCGGGCGCCAGAAGGGCCATACCGAGCTGTATCGTGGCGCCGAGTATGTGGTTGATTTCCTGCCGAAGGTGAAGATTGAGGTGGTGGTGGACGACAGCATGTCGGAGCAAGTGGTCGACGCGATCATCAAGGCCGCGCGCACCGGCAAGATCGGTGACGGGAAGATTTTTGTGCAGGATGTGGAGCAGGTGATACGCATCCGTACCGGCGAGACTGGACCGGAAGCGGTGTAAAAACCGACATCGGCAGATACTGTAGGGCGGACAAGCGATAGCGCAGTCCTCCATATTTGCGTCAAGTTGACGCTGGCATGGAGGAATGCGCTATCGCTTTTCCGCCCTACGGTGTTTTGTGTTTTCCATTGCAATGCACGTGTTCGCGGTTTGTCAGCGGCCCATGCGCATATCGAATTTCCAGGTAATCAAGCGCAGGGCCATGATCACCGTGGCGCTCGACCATAGCGCCAGATCCGGTTCCGCCCCGAATTTTTTCATCAGCAAGTACATCCAGCTGCCGATAAAAGCGCAGATCGCATAGGGCTTGCCATCGCGGAAAACCATCGGCACTTCGTTGCACACGATGTCACGCAGCACACCGCCAAAAATGCCCGTGATAACACCCATCATCGAAGCGATGAAAATCGGCATGTTCGCGTCCAGCGCCGAGGCAACGCCTGCAATCGAAAACAATCCGAGTCCGATCGCGTCGGCAATCACGATCATCCGTTCGGACACTACATGGCGCAAGGTGCGGATGGCGGGCGCGGCGATCAGCGCCAGAATGAAAATCAGAATTGCGTATTCCTGGTGCGTTACCCAGAACAGCGGGCGGCGGTCGAGCAGGATGTCGCGCAGCGTGCCGCCGCCAAACGCGGTGATGAACGCGACCGTAAATACGCCGACCAGGTCCATCCGCTTGCGGCGCGCTTCGATAAAGCCCGAAAACGCACCAACGAGGATCGCCAGGATTTCAATGAACTTAATGAGGGTCATGCCATCCCGTGTGCATTTATGGCGAATCTCGCAAGCCTAACACGGGGCATGTTATTTGGCAGCAAGAGCGGCCTTGAGCAATACCAGCAGCGCACCGTGGCTGCGCCCGTCCACATTCGCGGCGCAGAAGGCGATGACATCGTCCTTTTGCTCGAGCCAGCTGTGCACCATCGCGCGGAGCACCGGTTCGCCGCCGGCCGAGCCGAGGCCCTTGCCGTGGATAATGCAAACGCAGCGCAGCTTGCGCTTGCCTGCGCGGCTGAGAAAGTCGCCCAGTTGGTCACGCGCGGCGTCGCGCCGCAGGCCGTGCAGGTCCAGTTCGTCCTGAACCGGCCATGCGCCCTTGCGCAGCTTGCGCACCACATCCGAACCGATGCCGGCACGGGTAAAGCTGAGGCTAGGATCGTCGTCGAGCAGGTGATCGACTTCAAAGGCATCCGACAGCGACTCGCGCAGCACGGCGGCGTCGTCCTCGGCCCTGGTGCGCGGACGGGCTGGCGCGGGGACGTTGACGGCAGGCGATGCGTTCGGCACGTAACGGTCCGACTGGGCAATCTTCTTGACGCCGCCCAGTGAATTGCGGAACAGGCCGGCTTCCTGCTTCGCCACCCGTTCGCGCTCTTCCTGCGCTGCTTTTTCGGCCGCGCGCGCGGCGTCCTTGCCCTTGAGTGTTTCCTTAAGGGCTTTCAGGTCGGCAAAGTCTTTCATCGACGCCATTGCAGCGATCAGTCTTCCAGGCTTTCCAGGTAGCGCTGTGCATCAAGCGCGGCCATGCAGCCGGTGCCGGCGCTGGTAATTGCCTGGCGGTAGATATGATCCTGCACGTCGCCGGCGGCGAATACGCCCGCAATGGTGGTGGCCGTGGCCATGCCCTGCAGGCCGGTCTTGGTAATGATGTAGCCGTCCTTCATGTCCAGCTGGCCTTCGAAGATGCCGGTGTTCGGCTTGTGGCCGATGGCGATGAAGACGCCGTGCACGGTCAGCGGGGTGATTTCGCCGTCAACGGTGGACTTGATGCGCACGCCCGTCACGCCGCTGTCGTCGCCGACGACTTCTTCGAGCGTGTGGTTGTACTTGATGACGATCTTGCCTTCGGCCGCCTTGGCGTTCAAACGGTCGATCAAGATGGCTTCGGCGCGGAACTTGTCGCGGCGGTGGATGATCGTGACCTTGGTGGCGATGTTCGACAGGTACAGCGCTTCCTCGACAGCGGTGTTGCCGCCGCCGACGACGGCAACTTCCTGGCCGCGGTAGAAGAAACCGTCGCAGGTGGCGCAGGCCGACACGCCCTTGCCCATGAACGCTTGTTCCGATGGCAGGCCGAGGTACTGGGCCGAGGCGCCGGTGGAAATGATCAGGGCGTCGCAGGTGAACTCCTGGCTGTCGCCGATCAGGCGGAACGGCTTTTCGTCCAGCTTGGCGGTATGGATGTGGTCGAAGACGATTTCGGTCTTGAAACGCTCGGCGTGCTGCAACATGCGCTGCATCAGCTCCGGACCTTGCACGCCCATCGGGTCGCCAGGCCAGTTTTCGACGTCGGTGGTGGTCATCAGCTGGCCGCCTTGCTCAACGCCGGTTACCAGCATCGGGTTCAAATTGGCGCGGGCGGCGTACACGGCGGCGCTGTAGCCGG
>JAZKCA010000062.1:0-53123 GCA_040388275.1 Pseudomonadota bacterium | reverse complement strand
CGTGGTGGACGCGGTCGAAGAACCTCGACAGGTCAACGTCCACCACAATGCGGTACGAGCACAAGGTCGTGCTCGCCCCTAAAGGAAAGGCCGGCACGGAAATTGAGCCTTTCAAATGGCTTAATGTCTTGCTGGGGAACTTGAAGACGGCACTGTCCGGGACGCATCACGCATTCAAATTTTCAAAGTACGCTGGCCGCTACCTGGCAGAAGTACAGTACCGATTCAACCGGCGCTTTCAAATGGAGGCGATGGTGCCTAGGATGGCAGTCGCGGTCACGCACACACGCCCGTGTCCGAAACGGCGAATCCTGGGGCATTCGGAATTAAGAACATAATCAGGTGTCGGTAAATTAAAGGCACAATGGCGTCCGACCCCGAAATCATATTTGAGTGTCACGGATTCAACGACTTCAGCCGCGATAGACTCTTTGGCAAGAAGATTGAAGAAATAATCCTTACGGTAGGGGAGCAGCTCCGCGACCACTCCCGCGTGGATTTCCGTCGGACTCGTTGTCTGAGCCAATAAGTCGATTTCCACAATTCTCGAATGGCAGCGCTTCGATGCCATAGCTAAATGATTAATTGCATAATCATCGCCCCAATAGCAGAGTGTGCTTGCAACATGATGCGCAAGGCTGTGAGCAACGGATTTCAATGGCTTGAGTGACGGCATAATATTTCAAGGTACTTTTGTTGGCACTCTAGCACTGCCATACTTTGGATCCAGTGATCGCGTGATTATTTTCGTCGTGGCCGCTTTTGTTGAGTGGCCGCAGCGGCAGCAAGTTCGGCCTCAGAAGGCGTACCCAGCACTTGGTCGGGGGGACTGGGGTCGTCCACTTCGGCGATTTCGAATGTTACTCGGTCACCCAGCTTCAATTTTATTTCGTTTCCCCAGGTTAGTTGTTGGGGACTCGAACCGTGAACTGATAGGCCCATGACGCCAAGCGCGACCCTCGAAACGTCAAGTCCCCCTGCCGGCCTTGCGCCGAAGGCGACTTGGCCTGAAAGAATATCGAGACCCTCTGCCCCAGCAAATGCAACCAACTCGCCATTAACCTCAATGCGTAGTGCGGGAATTTTCATAGGTATCGCTTTTTATATTTTGTTGTCGATCGTCGTGGTGAACGTCTGCTTCTGGCCGATTGTACCTGTTCACATCGGCCGCCAGATCGGCGCGTTGCGCCCCTTTGCGGACTTCTCGGAACTACTCATCGTCAAGCGCAGTAAACGACTGAGTACGCGCGTCGAACGCGAACGAACTACCCTCCGGAGAATCAAGCAAATGAATAAACGAGTCGTCCTTGGAAAGTACAGCGCCAACTGATACAAAGACCGTGTTTTTCGAATCGTCCATGTACTCGTCGGATTCGTCATTTGCTGTGAAGCGCCATCCGCTGTCACGTTCATTATCAGGTGCCTCACGATATAGATATCCAACCTTTGCGCCGTCCTTTAGCACGCGGTTCGTGACGTAGCACCGCTTAATAAAGCGTTCAACTAGATTGTCGTCATCATCGTGTTCTGTATTGATGATATTGGTAGCGTCGAATGTAACTGGGTCATCGAGCTTGATATCCTTAATCCAGCTAGGATGGTTGTTCAGGCGGCCGACGTACTTTCCGCTAGGCTCAATTGAGTCCACCAAAACCCACATTCTCTCTGCGCGTGGAGCGTCGGGATCCTCAGATTCGAATACGAAAATTAACTTGACTACTTCGCCGGGTGTAACCAGTGCAATCGTTTCACGCGGCGATTTGAAGAACGTATATTTATTTTCTGCGGCAGTTGTATCCGCATTTTCCAAGTGCCAACTAGGCATTGCGTTTCCATTCATCTATTTGTGGATGTCGGCTTCTGGCCGGCTGCTGTCGATTTTACGCGACGGCAGCAGCGCCCTGATGGTTGGACGGCGGCCGCCCCCGTTGCGGACGTTCGTGATTCTACAGGTCCGTTCAACATTGCTGTTCGGCAGCGCAGCCCGCCTGAAGTGAAGGGTTAGGTGTCACATCGATACTGCATAAAAGTTTCCAGGCGCTTTGACAATGCGCCACCACCGCCCCAAACAATATCTGCGACCTTCCAGCGCCCCTTTAGTCGCCTAAGCACCACGGTGTCATGCCACATGACGTATCCGTCGCCGAGATGCGCAACTACTTTCGCTGTGCGGCCAGTAACCGAGGACTTTGTACCAAGAAATTGCTCAATGCCGTCCGGAGCCAAGAACAACGGATCTTGATCGATCATGTGCGGCTTTATGTCGGGAGGCGCGATCTTTGCGCAATATCGTTCATATTTATCTTGCGCCTTCAATAAGGCGAGCAACTCCGGAGTAACGAGATCGGCCACGCGCTCGAAGGATGGCCGACCATAGTGCTTATCGGAAAGGTGAATGAAGCGGTCGTAAAACGATGCAACAGCGAACTCGGGAGAGTCAGCGGCAGCAGCCGCTCCAGCACAGAACAGCATTGCTGCGAGAATCAATTGAACTGTTTTCTTCATTGGAACCGATCTAATTCGTAATTCAACGTCCGGTTCTGGCCGATTGTACGCGCTCGCAAAGGCTGCCTACTCGGCACTTTCGCCTCAAGGCGGAAGTTTTCTAGAAAGGGAACCTAGCGAGCTTGGTGCAACCATTTTTCAGTCAACTTCGGAATGACGCTTGTGGCATTGCCACGTAAGAATGTGAATCCGAACGGAACTCGACCGATATCCAGGCAGTTGAGAACCTTTTCCGCGCGTCCACGAGCCACCTTTACCAATGAGGCTGCGGGGAAGACCGACAATGAAGTTCCAACCACCAGCACTTTTGCGGCGGAAGCGACATGCTGGCGCGCCTCTTCAATGTGCTGAGTATCCTCGCCGAACCATTCAATATCGGGACGAAGTTGAGTGCCACCCTCGCATAGCTGTCCCAGCGAAATCGGAGCCCCGTCGATCCGATAGCGCTTTGGGGAACGCGACGTACCTCTTGCATAGGCAAGTTGACCATGAAGATGGATTACTCTTGTGGATCCAGCCAGCTCATGCAATTCATCAACGTTCTGGGTGATGACTACTACATCATATGCGGCTTCCAAGGACGCAATAGCGTCATGGGCAGCATTCGGTACCGCCTTTGAAGCTTTCAACCTGCGCTCGTTGTAAAAAGCCAGGACTGCTTCTGGCCGGGCCTTCCAACCTTCTGGTGACGCGACTTCATGCCACGAGTACTCATTCCAAAGTCCATTCGAGTCACGAAAAGTCGGCAGCCCACTTTCCGCGCTCAAGCCAGAGCCGGAAAGGACAACGATCTTGTTTATCTGGACTTCAGGTTTCATTCACGTCTTGCTGAGCAGAGTAGGAGTCCATTGAGATTCTCAGCCGGCACGAATGGCTGCTTCTGGCTGATTTTACGCGGACGCGCCACTGTTGGCGCCCCAATGGCGGCGCGGGAGCCGTCCTAGTATTGCACGCTTTTGTGGAGCATGGAGGCGATGTCGCCGGCCGATTGGGGTGCTGGCGCCGGTATCGAATGAAAAGCCGGCACAATGCCAAACGTCGACCCGACGGTGCCGGAGCGAGGTGCAGGTCCGCGCCCTGCGATGTACAGTCGACCTGCAGAAAGGCGCTCACAATCCTCAGCAAATGGCGCTCCCCCAAGCGATTTCCTAGCCTGCCACCAAGGATATGCTTGTCCGTCGTCAATCAACCTTGTAGCAAGCCCCATCTTTCCACTGAGCGTTGATCACGCAAGTTGCCAATTTATACACATCAACTATGGTAAACGTTACGGTTGAGTTGTTGCGTGGCACTTGATCAGAGGTGACGCAAATACGAAAATCCCGAACCAAGAGAGAAAAAATGGATCATCCAGTTGTCTGGGTCAAGCTGAAAAAATATGCTGAGCTAACAGGTGACACGCCGGCGTCCGTCCACGCGCGACGACGAGCGGGAAAATGGCTCGATGGCGTCCAATGCAAAGTCGTCGACGACATGCTTTGGATTAACCTCGCGGCCGCTGAGAAATGGGTGGCATCATGGGGAACACCATCGCAAGTCCAGGAATAGAGCTGCGCAAAGGCGCACGCTCCGAGTCGATTCGCATCGATTGCATATACAAAGGTGTGCGCTGCCGGGAGGCACTAAAACTTGCCTATGCCGTGCGTCGTCGCGGGGAAGTGCTCAACGCGATCGAACGAGGAACCTTTCGCTATAGCGAATTTTTTCCAGACTCCCCCAAGTCAAAATTGTTCGAGCCCAAGGCAGAACAAACTATGCGCGACCGCGAACTCACGGTCGGGCAATTAATTCGGGATTACCTCGACATCGCCAGGCGCAACCTGGAACTCTCCTCCTACAACTGCTACAAGCAAAACGCGGACAAGCACTTGCTACCCAAGTGGGACAATACGCGAGCAGTTGATCTGACAACGAGGGATTTGCGCTTGTGGATCATGTCTTTCAATATCAAGCGCAAGACCCTGCAATTAATCCTTACACCCCTGCGCAATGCGCTCGAATTGGCTGTCGTGGACGAGATCATTGAGAGCAGCCCCCCGTTCGACAGCATCAAGCTGGGCAAGATCATTTCGCGTGAGCAGATGGGGGCAGACTTTGAAGCCGACCCTTTCGATATCAACGAAATCGAAGCCATTCTCGAGGCGTGCGAGCGCGAGCAGGAGCGCAACATGTTCCGATTCGCGTTCGCGAGTGGTCTTCGGCCCTCCGAATATATCGGCCTGCGCTGGGGCGCAGTGAATTTCGTCAAGAACGCATTTTCTGTTCAGGGCGCATTCGTCGACGGACAGATGAAGGATAGCGCCAAGACGCTCAAGGGTCTGCGCGATGTCGACATGCGTTATGCGGCGCACGAAGCACTCATCGGACAACAAAGGTACACAAAGATGGCAGGCGATCTGGTGTTCCTCCATCCGATCAGCGGCGAGCAATGGACTGGAGACAAGCAAATCCGCGAACGATGGCGCCGCATTCTCCTTATTGCCGGTGTCCGCTACCGTAACCCCTACCAGACACGGCATACATTCGCGTCCAGTCTGCTTATGCTTGGAGCAAATCCGCTCTATGTCGCGACCCAACTCGGGCACGCCGATACGACCATGGTCACGCGCACGTATGGCAAATGGATTGGCAAGGGACTGGACCAAGGGATGCGGGAGCGTCTGGAGCGACTGCTGAAACGCACGGATCCGGCTTTTGGCAACGAGTTTCCGAAGTTCGCGTAGGCCGCTGCAGGCCATTCCATCCCAAATATCCGGCAACAATCCTGCGACCTCAAAAGGCCGGGACACTGTTCGGACAAATCTTTTTTTTCGGAAAGAACCATCCATCGTAATGGACGCCCGCTCTCGGGTTGACATGGTGCGGGTAGAAGCGAAACGACTGGTACCTGAACGTGTGTAAAAACACGTTTGCCCCAAGTCTGCCCTAAGTTGGAAATCGGGCCTGTTGAGCCTGGCCTAATTGACTGATTTTATTGAAGAATTTTTGGTGGGAAGTGCAAGTTTCGAACTTGCGACCCCTGCAGTGTGAATGCAGTGCTCTACCCCTGAGCTAACCTCCCAAAACGGGGCGTATTATGGCACACCGTTCGCAAAACGTCACGTTTCCGTGAGATTTCCGAATTTTTACCCGTTGGCGTAGCTTCTCCACACGCAGCTGCCCTTGACCGCCTTGTCCAGCCCGCCAAGCAGACTTTCATGATCAGCCAGTTCGTCGTCGCTGGCGCGCAGGATGATGACTTCGGCCAGCGCCACCACTTCGAGCAAGCCGTCGCCGCCGGCCACTTCCACTTCCAGCTCCATCGACAGGCTGTTTTGCCCGCGCGTCATGGCCAGGTAGACGTCGGCCAGCAGCTCGGCATCGAGCAGCGCGCCGTGCAGCTTGCGGTGCGCGTTCGACACGCCGTAGAAGTCGCACAGGGCATCGAGCGAATTGCGCTTGCCCGGCCGTTCTTCCTTGGCATTGGCAAAAGTATCGATCACGCCACTGACGTGCTCGGTAAACAGCGGCAGTCCAAGCAGCTTGAATTCGGCGTTCAGAAAGCCGATGTCGAACGGCGCGTTATGAATGATGACTTCGGCGCCCTGGATATAGTCGCGAAATTCAGCGGCAATGTCGGCAAAGCGCGGTTTGTCGCGCAGGAAATCGGTGGTCAGGCCGTGCACCGCCAAAGCGCCCTCTTCCGAATCGCGCTCGGGATTGATGTAGCGATGGAAGTTATTCCCCGTTAGCATGCGGTTTTGCAGCTCGACGCAGCCCACTTCAAGGATGCGGTTGCCGATACGGGGATTCAGGCCGGTAGTTTCAGTATCGAGGACGATTTGGCGCATGGGCTTCTAAAGTGATGGGAAACAATGGCGCGCAGTATAACAAAGCGCGCCGGCAAGTCAGCGGCGAACCGTTTCGACGCCGCGGTTGGCCAGGCCATCGGCCCGTTCATTGCCCGGGTGGCCGTTGTGGCCACGCACCCATTTCCAGTCGACCTTGTGCAAGCCCTGGGCTGCGTCGAGCAGTTTCCACAGGTCTTCATTCTTGACCGGTTCCTTGGCCGCGGTTTTCCAGCCGCGTGCCTTCCAGCCCTTGATCCACTCGGAAATCCCCTTTTGCACGTACTGGCTGTCGGTGTAGACCACCACTTCGCAGGGACGCGTCAAGGTCTTGAGGGCCTCGATGACGGCAGTCAGTTCCATGCGGTTATTGGTGGTATTGAGTTCGCCGCCAAAGATTTCCTTTTCGTGTCCGTCAGCCACGAGCAAGGCACCCCAGCCGCCCGTGCCCGGATTGCCCTTGCAGGCGCCGTCGGCAAAAATATCTACTTTACTCATTCGTTCTTTCTATTTGTTGCGGGCACGGCTTGTGGCGCCGTGGCCGATTTTTTGTTCCATGCGGGACCGATCATGGTCATGCCCTTGACGCGTTTGATGGCGTGCACCATGTACACCGCCCCCAGGTAGGGCCACCAGCGCTGGCCGGCCTGTTCCATGAAGGCGAAGCGGTTAATCCAGTGGGCCGTGCGGCAAGGCGGCGCATAACAGCCGAAATGGCTGCGGCTAACGCCAAGATTCAACAATTTTAACCAGTCTTTCATCCGTGGCATAGAGATGAATTCGCCGGCCACGGGCAAATACGGCGAGCGCGCCAGCCGCCCCAGCCCCTGGCGCGCGCCCCACAGGCTGGCCGGATTGAAGCCGCAGATGATCAACTGGCCCTCGGGAATGAGCACCCGTTCGACCTCGCGCAGCACCTGGTGCGGCTCGGCGGCAAATTCCAGCACGTGCGGCAACACCACCAGGTCCAGGCTTTGCGAAGCGAAGGGCAGCTCGGCGAAGTCGAGCGCCACGGCAATCTGCTTGCCGCGCACCGCCTGTTCCAGCTGGTCGCGGCTGGAAGTGCGGGTGGCCGCCTGCCACTTGTTGGGCATGCGGTTGGCCGCCAGCGCGTCGATCTGGGGCAGGCCGATCTGGACCGCGTTGTACCCGAAAATATTGGCCGTCAATTCGTCCAGGCAAGCCTGTTCCCACGCTCGCACGTAGGCGCCCGGCGGCGTTTGCAGCCAGCCGTCGAGCGCTATAATGGACTTCTCGGATGCCGCGCTATCCATGCCTACCCTTTTTCAAAACTTCCACTATGCCGAATTTACCGTCCAGCGCGTTGCGCGTTCTCGCCGTCCCCGCCTTCAAGGATAACTACCTGTGGCTGGTGCATGACGGCAAGCACGCGGTGGCGGTCGACCCCGGCGATGCCGAACCCATCCTCGCCGCGCTGGCCGCCCATCATCTCACGCTCACTGCCATTTTACTCACCCACCACCATGCTGACCATATCGGCGGCGTGCCAGCCTTGCTGGCCAGTACGCCGGTCCCGGTGTTCGGCCCGCGCCACGACGGCATCGCCGCCGTCACCGTGCCGCTGGACGAAGGCGACCGGGTCGACGTTCCCGGCCTGGCCCTCGCGCTGCGCGTGCTTGAGGTACCCGGCCATACGCTGGGCCACATTGCCTATGTGCGCGACACCCCGGGACCGCACTGGCTGTTTTGCGGCGACACTCTGTTCGCCGGGGGCTGCGGGCGCTTGTTCGAAGGCACGCCGGCCCAGATGCATGCCTCGCTGTCCAAGCTGGCTGCCCTGCCTGGCGACACCGAAGTGTATTGCGCCCACGAATATACCTTGGCCAACCTGCGTTTTGCCGACGCGGCCGAGCCGGGCAACCCCGCCATCGTCGCGCGCATCGCCGTGGAAAGTGCCAAGCGCGAGCGCGGTCTGCCCACCGTGCCGTCCACCATTGCGCTTGAAAAAGCCACCAATCCCTTCCTGCGCGCGGACCAGCCGGCCATCGCCGCCCGCCTGCAGGAACAGGGCCGGCTGGGGCCCGACACGGCGCCGCTGGCCACTTTCGCCGCCCTGCGCGAATGGAAAAACACCTTTTGAGTTGTTGCAACCTCTGAAATATTTTTCGTTGCAATTGCCGCAAAGCATGCAATATCGTGATAATAATGGGTCTGGTATTTACTTCAGATTGATAGGCCTGCAGGCCCGGCCCTCACCCCAGATGGGAAGCACCAATATTCGCCAAACCGATACCTTGTCACTGCCCGCCGCGCCGGTTCCCAGGGAGCCGGATCCGGCCCTGCGCGCATTCCTGCGGCATTGCGCGGCACTTGGCGCCAGCCTGGCCCTGCCAGCGGCCGGCGCGCAGGCCCAGAGCAGCGGCGAGCCAATTGCCGTGCTGTTTCCCGATCTGGGCGAGCCTTTCCGCAAAATTTTCCTGGAAATCATAGGCGGCATCGAAGGCCAGGCCCGCCAGCGCGTTCGCGCCCATCCCATTTCAGCCAATCAGAACTTGCAGGAACTGGCGCTGGTACTCAAGCGCAATGGCACCCGCGTGCTGGTGGCCCTCGGGCGCCAGGGCCTCAAGGCCGCGGCCGCCGTCGAAGCGCCAATGGGTGTCGTGGTCGGCGGCATGACGCTGGTGCCGGACGGCGACAAGCAGTTCGGCATTTGCCTCACGCCCGATCCGGCCCTGCTGTTCGCCCAGCTCAAGGCGCTGCTGCCGGCGTCGCGCCGCGTCATTGCCGTCTACAACCCGCAGCACAATGAATGGCTGATGCGGCTGGCGCGCGAGGCCGCCCGCAGCGAAGGCCTGGAACTGATTGCGCACGAAGCGCGCGACCTGGCCAGCGCCGCCCGCCTGTACCAGGCCGCCTTCGCCAGCGCCGACGGCAAGCGCGATGCGCTATGGCTGCCGATCGATCCAACCACCGTGGACGAGGCCATCATCATGCCGATCGTGCTGCGCGATTCCTGGGACCGCGGCGTGCCGATTTTTTCGAGCAGCCTGGCGCATGTGAACAAGGGCGCGCTGTTCTCGCTGTACCCGAACAATGCCGAACTCGGACGCGCGCTGGCCGGCCTGGCGAGCGAACTGCTGGCGGGTGGCGCGCCGGCGCGCGGCGTGACGCCGCTGCGCGATGTCTACGCGGCGCTCAACACCCGCACCGCCAGCCATTTCGGGATCAGCGTCGATGCGCGTATGCAGCGTGCATTTAACTATGTGTATCCGCCGGTGTGACAAATTTACTTTCTTTAGAGCTACTTTCCTGACATATACTGATGGGATCGCCAAGCGCAAAGTTCCTTCGCTGTATGCAATGACAACAATGTTCAAATCGTTCGTTCTGTGGCTCGTTTTGCTGGCCGGCGGCGTGCCTTGTGCGGCCGCCGACGATCTGTTCGCGCGCCTCGACAGCGGCGCGGCCGCCTACGACCTGCGTCCGATTACCGTATCCCAGCTCGAGGACCAGCTGCGCCGCCCCGAGCTGCAAGCCTCGGCCGGCAAGGGCAGCATCGCGGTGCTGTATCCGAACGTCTCGGAACCGGTGCGCAGCGCCTTCATCAGCATGATCCAGGGGATCGAGGAACGCACCCGGGTGCGCGTGCGCAGCTACGCGGTGGAGCCGCGCACCGATCCGGCCGAACTGAATTTGCAGCTCAAGCGCAGCGGCACGCGTGTCGTCATTGCGCTCGGACGCCAGGGTTTGAACGTGGCGGCGGGCCTGGACCGCGACATCCTGGTACTGGTCGGCGGCGCCCTGCTCCTGTCGGACGCCGAAATCGTCAACGTCAACGGCATCAGCCTGACGCCGGACCCGGCGCTGCTGTTCGCGCGCCTGCGCACCCTGCTGCCCGAAGTGCGGCGCGTGCTGGTGGTGTACGACCCGAAAAAAACCGAATGGCTGCTGCGCCTTGCGCGCGAAGCCGCGCGCGCCCAGGGCCTGGAGCTGGTGGCGCACGAGGCCCACAACCTGGGTCAGGCCGCGCACTTGTACGGCACCCTGATCCGCGCCGCGGACAGCCGCCGCGATGCGCTCTGGCTGCCGCACGACACCACCACGGTCGAGGAAAGCACCCTGCTGCCGCTGATCCTGAAGGAATCCTGGAACAACAGCGTGCCCATCTTTTCGAGCAACGTCCTGCATGCGCGCAAAGGCGCCCTGTTCGCGATGAGTCCCAACAATGTCGAGCTGGGCAAGTCGCTGGCCAGTTCGGCCCTGGGCCTGATGGCAGGCGAAACGCGCAAGAAAGGCGTGCAGCCGCTGCGCGAGCTGCACAGCGCGCTCAACCTGCGCACCGCCAACCACATGGGTCTGAATATCGGCAATCAGCAGCAACGCACGTTCGATTTCATTTTCTCGGAGCCCTGATTGATGTTTCGTGACTTCCTGCGCCGTACGGGCTTTCGCCGCCAGCTCACCGTCATCGTTTCGGCGGCGATCCTGGGCCTGGCGCTGTTTTCGTCGCTGATGAATTCCTGGGAGGCGAGCACCCGCATGCGCGAGTATTTCGTCGAGCAGGGCCAGCGCATCGCGGAGAACCTGGCGCGCCAAAGTACCCTGGCGCTGCTGTATCACTCGGCCGAGAACGCGCAGGAAGCGGTGGCCACCACCCTCACCTTCCCGGATGTGTCGAACGTCCAGATCACCGATACCCGCCAGCAGGTGCTGCTCTCGCGCCACCAGCCGGGCTTCGCCGCAGCGAACGCGCCGGCCGTCCCCGCCGCGCTGGCGCATGCCATGCTGGCCGGCGAAGACGACAATGCGTGGCGCTTCATTGCGCCCGTGTTCGGCGGCAGCGCCGACGCTTCGCCGTTCGACCTGCAGGAAGCCAAGCCCCAGCTGCTCGGCTACGTGCATGTGTGGGTGGCCAAGGACACCTTGCACCGCTTGACCACCTCGCTCCTGGTCGGCAACCTGGTCATCACCCTGTCGTTCGCCGTGATCCTGCTGGTCATCGTGCGCCTGCTCACGCGCCACATGATCAACCCGCTCAACGCCCTGTCGAACCTGATGCGGCGCGCCGAAGCGGGCGACTCGGGCATGCGCGCCGAGCCGGCCGGCCCGCGCGACCTGATCGACATGGCGCTCGCCTTCAACAAGATGATGAATGTGCTCGAACAGCGCGAGGCCGAACTGAAGGACTCGCGCGACGCCGCCGTCAGCATGGCGCTGATGAAAGCGCAGTTTGCCGCCACCGTCAGCCACGAGGTGCGCACCCCGCTCAACGGCGTGGTCGGCATGCTCGACATGCTCAAGGAAATGAACCTCGACAAGCGCCAGTCCGAATGCGTGGACGTGGCCTGGAACTCCTCGCGCACGCTGATTGAGCTGATCAACAATATCCTCGACTTCTCCAAGATGGAGGCGGGCAAGCTGAGCCTCGAAGAAGTCGACTTCGACCTGCGCAAGCTGCTCGAGGAAGTCATCGAGCTGGTCGCCAAACAGGCGCAGCAGCGCGACGTGGAGCTGGGCTACCTGCTCGCCGTCGACGTACCCGAACGCGTCAACGGCGATTCGCTGCGCCTGCGCCAGGTGCTCATCAACCTGCTTGGCAATGCGGTCAAGTTCACCGAACACGGCGAAGTGGCGGTGCGCATCACGCGTGCGGCCGGCGCGGAATTCGGCCTGTGCTTCGAGGTGCGCGACAGCGGTATCGGCATGAGCGCGCAACAGCAAACGCATTTGTTCGAATCGTTCGCCCAGGCCGATCCATCGACCACCCGCAAGTACGGCGGCACCGGCCTCGGGCTGGCGATCTGCCGCCAGCTGGTCGGCCTGATGGGCGGGGCCATCAATGTGGAGAGCGCACTCGGCGAAGGCACCGCATTCACCTTCACGATTGTCTGCAAGCCGGCCCGCAACGCGGTCGAGGCGCCGCTCCATGCCGCCCTGGCCGGTCTGCGCCTGATCGCGGTTGACGAAAGCAGCATCGTGCGCAGCTTCCTTGAGCAGTCGCTGGCGCGCCACGGCATCGACTGCCACGCCACGCGCTGGGGCGGCGAAGCGCTGCTGCAGCTAAAGGTTGGCAGCGACGCAGGCAATCCTTACCGCATCGTGATCATGGACATAGGCGCGCTCGACGACGAAGGACGCGACCTGGCGCGCCAGATCGAAACGCAGGCGCCCGGCACCCACGTGCTGATTCTGGACCGATTCGGTTCGCCCGAAGGCGGCACCCTGGTCGACGGCTACGCGTCGCTCGGCAAGCCCCTGCGCGAAGAGCGCCTGCTGCAGGCGCTCGCCGACCTGATCGAGGGGCGCCATGTGCCCGAGCCGCAGACGCCGCAGCTGGCCGCTCCCAACCGCAAGGAATTCCGCATCCTGGTGGCCGAAGACAACCGTACCAACCAGATGGTGGCCGCCGGCATGCTGGCGATGAACGGCTGTTCCTGCGAATTTGCCGCAAACGGCCGCGAAGCCCTGGAAGCGGCCCGCATTGGCGAGTTCGACCTTATCCTGATGGATTGCAGCATGCCCGAGATGGACGGCTATGAAGCCACGGCGCATATCCGCGACCACGAAAAGACCACCGGCCGGCGCACGCCGCTGGTGGCCATGACGGCCAACACCCAGCGCGGCGACGCCGAGAAATGCCTGGCGGCGGGCATGGACGACTACCTGGCCAAGCCGATTACCCTGGTCGAACTGCGCCAGAAGCTTGAACGCTGGCTGCCCCGCGGCGAAGAGCAGCGCGCCGCCGGTGCACCGGAGCCGGACCTTGATAGCGGCGAAGCGCCGATCAACCAGGCCCTGTTCACCAAGCTGCGCGAGATCATGGGGCCGTCGCTGCCAATGGCCATCAGCCCCTTCCTGGAAGACACGCCGCAATACTTGCTGGACCTGGAAACGGCCGTGCACGGACGCGACAACGAATCGGCGCGCGCCAAGGCCCATGCAATCAAGGGCTCCTCGGGCAACCTGGGCGCGTCGTTCCTGGCGCAGCTGGCCAAGGAAGCCGAAGAACTGGCGATCGCAGGCCAGGCCGAGGCCATCCTGCCGCTGCTGCCGCGCCTGCGCATGGCGTACAACGCGGTTGCCAACGCGCTGGCGATCGAAGTGACCGGCGACGACAACCTGGGCCAGCCCGGCACCGACGACGTGCCGCAAGTGCTGATCGTCGACGACGACCGCAGCACCCGCAGCACCTTGCGCTTTACCCTGCAGCGCGACGGCTTCAGGGTCGAGGAAGCGGCCGACGGCGCCCAGGCCCTGACGATGCTCAAGCGCTTCCAGCCCGACGTAATCCTGATGGATGCGGTGATGCCTGTCATGGACGGCTTTACGGCCTGCGCGCGGATGCAGGAACTGCCAGGCGGCAGCGCCATTCCGGTCTTGATGATCACCGCGCTGGAAGACAATTCATCGGTCGAGCGCGCGTTCGCCGCCGGCGCCAGCGACTATATTCCCAAGCCGATCCACTACGCGGTGCTCTCGCAGCGGGTACGCCGCATCATTGAAGCGAACCGCGCCGAGAAGCGCATCCGCCACCTGGCCTACAACGACTTGCTGACCGGCCTGCCGAACCGCACCCTGTTCTTCGAGCGGCTCGGGCAGGCGGTCGACCAGGCGCGCACCAATAGCGATCAGCTGGCGGTGCTGTTCATGGACCTGGACCGCTTCAAGTACGTCAACGACAACCTCGGGCACGACGTGGGCGACCGCTTGCTGGTGGCCGTGGCGCAGCGCGTGCGCCGTACCGTCCGTGCGGTGGACGTGCTGGCACGCCTGGGCGGCGACGAATTCACGATCGTGCTCAACGACGTGGACGGCCCGGCGCCGGCCGCCGCCGCCGCGCAAAACATCTGCCGCGTGCTGGCCGCTCCGTTCCAGATCGACGGCCACGACATTTTCGTCACCGCCAGCGTCGGCATCGCCATGTACCCGCACGATGGGCTGGACGTGCCGACCCTGGTCAAGCACGCCGACAGCGCCATGTACCGCGCCAAGAAGACCAATACCGGCTTCCAGTTCTACGAAGCGTCGATGGAACACACTATTTCGGAGCACGTGCGCCTGGAAAGCGATCTGCGGCGCGCGCTCGAAAACAATGAGCTTGACGTGTATTACCAGCCGCAGGCGCGCCTGTGTGATCAGCAGATCATCGGCATGGAAGCGCTAGTGCGCTGGAAGCATGCAACGCGCGGGATGGTGCCGCCCAACGAGTTCATCCCGCTGGCCGAGGAAACCGGCTTGATCAATCCGCTGGGCGAATTCGTGCTGCGCCGCGCCTGTACCCAGCTGCGCACCTGGATCGACCAGGGCCTGCCGCCGCTGCGGGTGGCGGTCAACCTGTCGGTGCGCCAGCTGCTGCAGAAAAATTTCGCCGATACGGTGGAGTCGGTGCTGATCGATACCGATCTGCCGCCGGAGCTGCTGGAACTGGAGATCACCGAGAGCACCCTGATGGAGCACGCGCAGGATACGCTGCAGGCGCTGCACCGTTTGCGTTCGCTGGGCGTGCGGCTGTCGATTGACGATTTCGGGACCGGGTATTCGTCGCTGTCGTATCTGAAGCGCTTCCCGGTCGACATCATCAAGATCGACCGCTCGTTCGTGCATGACGTGGCCAGGGATGCCGACGACGCGGCCATCGTGGCAGGCATCATCGCGCTGGCGCACAGTTTAAGGCTGGAAGTGGTGGCTGAAGGCGTGGAGACGGAGGCGCAGCTCAATTACCTGAGGGCGCAGAAGTGCGATTTGCTGCAGGGTTTTTATCTGAGTCAGGCGATGCCGGCGGAGCAGTTTGCGGAACTGGTGCTGATGCACGAGGCGAAACTGCTGCGGGCTTAACGGATATGGAGGAATGCGCGCGTCGCGCTTTTCCGCCCTACGAGCCGTCGAGACTCGTAGGGCGGAAAAGCGCAGCGCATTCCTCCAACCACCAGCTTAAATCTCTTCGTACAAAGGCAAGGTCAGGAACTCGGCAAACTGCTCCGACGTCGACATCTCTTCGAAGATTTGCGCGGCGCGCACATAGGTCGGGTTATCGCCGTTCGGCGCCACGCCCTTCACCTTGGTCAGCTCCTCCGGAATCATCGCGCGCACCATGTCGGCGGTGACCTTGCGTCCGTCGTCAAGCACGCCCTTGGTCGAACGGATCCACTGCCACACCTGCGAACGGCTGATCTCCGCCGTGGCCGCATCTTCCATCAGATTGTGGATCGGCACGCAGCCGTTACCGGCCAGCCAGCTGCCCAGGTAGTGGATACCCACGTTGATGTTGTAGCGCAGGCCCGCTTCCGTGATCGGCGCTTCCGGCTTGAAGTCGAGCAGTTCGGCAGCCGTCACATTGATGTCGGGACGCTGCTTGTCGATCTGGTTCGGCTTGTCGCCCAGGACCTTGGTGAACTCGGTCATGGCCAGTTCCACCAGGCCCGGGTGCGCAACCCAGCCGCCGTCGTAGCCGTCGGTGGCATCGCGCGCCTTGTCGCTGCGCACGCCGCCCATGGCGATCTCGTTTTTCTCCGGGTCGTTCTTGATCGGGATTAGCGCAGCCATGCCGCCAATCGCCGGCGCGCCGCGCTTGTGGCAGGTCTTCAGCAGCAGCAAGGCGTAGGCGCGCATGAACGGCGACGTCATCGTCACTTTCGGACGGTCGGCCAGGCAGAAGTCCTTGTCCAGCTTGAACTTCTTGATGCACGAGAAAATGTAATCCCAGCGGCCGGCGTTCAGGCCCGAGCTGTGCTCGCGCAGTTCGTACAGGATTTCATCCATCTCGAAAGCGGCCAGGATGGTTTCGATCAGCACGGTGGCCTTGATGGTCCCTTGCGGCAGGCCCAGTTCCTGTTGCGTCATCACGAAGATGTCGTTCCACAGGCGCGCTTCGAGGTGCGATTCCATCTTCGGCAGGTAGAAGTACGGACCGGCGCCGCGCGCCAGCTGCTCTTTGGCGTTGTGCACCATGAACAGCGCAAAGTCGAAAATGCCGCCCGAGATGCGCTTGCCGTCGACCAGCACGTGCTTTTCATCGAGGTGCCAGCCGCGCGGACGCACAACCAGGGTCGCGATCTTGTCATTGAGCTTGTAGACCTTGCCGTTCTGCTCCATCGAGATGGTGCGGCGCACGGCATCCTTCATGTTGATCTGGCCGGTGATCTGGTTGTCCCAGTTTGGCGTGTTCGAGTCTTCGAAGTCGGTCATGTAGCTGTCGGCGCCCGAGTTGAAGGCGTTGATGACCATCTTGCGCTCGACCGGACCGGTGATTTCAACGCGGCGGCATTCCAGCGCTTTCGGGATAGGCGCAATTTTCCAGTCGCCGGCGCGGATGTGGGCGGTGTCGGCCAGGAAGTCCGGGCGTTCGCCGGCGTCGAGGCGATTCGAACGCTCCACGCGCAGGGCCAGCAGTTCCTGGCGGCGCGGTTCGAACGCGCGCGTCAGCTTGGCGACCAGCGCGAGCGCCTCGGCCGTCAAAATGTCTTCGTAACCAGGCTTGATGTCAGCCTTGATGTCCATACCGGCTGGGGTGGCGAATGTCATACGTGCTCCTGTATAAGTAAAAGTAATGGAAAAGCGTTTAGATAAGCTGGACTAATGTGTAGCGGAATCATATTCCATCCAGTATATTCACTATGAGGTAGCTAAACGAGACAATTAATACATTCATCTGTGCGTTTTTATCACAAGTGAAATCGGAGCTTCATGGGACAGTTTAGACAGATTTCCACCTTCGTCGAGGTGGTGGCGCGCGGCAGCTTGTCGGCCGCGGCCCGGGCCGAAGGCATTGCGCCGGCCATGATCGGGCGCCGACTGGACGCTTTGGAAGCGCGCCTGGGCGTGAAACTGCTCCAGCGCACCACGCGCAAGCTGGTGCTGACCAACGAGGGCGCCGCCTTCCTTGAGGATTGCCAGCGCATCCTGTCGGAGCTCGAGGACGCCGAGTCGGCCGTGGCCGAGCGCAGCGCCAAGGCCAGTGGGCACCTGCTGGTGTCGGCGCCGGCCGGTTTCGGGCGCCAGCACGTGGCGCCGCTGCTGCCCTCCTTCCTGGCCGAGCACCGCGAAGTGACCATGAATTTGAACCTGAACGACCGCGTGGTGGACGTCGTGGGCGAAGGCGTGGACGTGGCGATCCGCATCGCCAGCCTGTCCGATTCGTCCCTGGTGGGCGTCAAGCTGGCCGACAACCAGCGCGTGCTGGTGGCCTCGCCCGCCTATTTGAAGCGGCACGGCACACCGGCAACGCTGGCCGACCTGGCGCGGCATAACTGCCTGGCGATCAGCAGCGAAGGCAGCCAGCGCGGCTGGACCTTCCGCGAGAACGGCAAGATGGTGACCTTGAAAGTGGCCGGGAATATGGTCTGCAACGACGGCGCAGTGCTGCACGACTGGGCGCTGGCAGGCAAAGGATTGGCGTGGCGTTCGATGTGGGAGGTCAATGCCGAGATTGACGATGGGCGTCTGGCGACGGTGCTGGACCAGTTTGCGGCGCCGGGCAACGATATCTATGCGGTGTTCGCGCAGCGCAGGCACTTACCGTTGAGAATACGGGCGTTTGTGGATTTTCTACGGCACACGTATGCGCAGCCGGGCTACTGGCGCAAAAGTTAGTACGGATTACAAAACATCAGACGAAAAAAAATCCCCGGAAACCGAGGATTTTCTAGTCGTTGACTCAGCGATATTAGATAGGCTGAATGTTCGAAGCTTGCTTGCCTTTAGGGCCAGCGGTTACTTCGAAAGAGACGCGCTGGTTCTCTTGCAAAGATTTGAAGCCTGCCGACTGGATAGCCGAGAAGTGAGCGAACAGATCTTCGCCGCCTTCGTCAGGGGTGATAAAGCCGAAGCCCTTCGAATCATTGAACCATTTTACGATGCCAGTTGCCATTACAATTTCCTATTTCAGTTAGTTGGACTTGCGTCCGTTTAGATCGTTTGAAGAAGCAAGAAAGAAATGACAGACAGACTGCACTACTACCTCGAATCCAACGATCCCGCATTATACCCAATAAATCAAAAAAAACACGTTCTCTGCAAAATATAATTTGGAGCAAGCAATTTCGTCGATTTTGCTGGCGCCGTTTGCAGCGGCAGTACGATGAATATAGGGCATCGAAGCTCTGGAAGTTTGCGATAAATCAAACGATCAGCGCACCAGTTCTTGCATTAACGCATAAGCAACAAGACGATGGCGCGCTATTGATCCTGCTGTCCGCCAACGAAAACCTCCGCCTTGGGATCGATCTCGGCCCAGGCGATGTACTCGTCAAGCGCCTCGAGCCAGCGCGTCCAGTCGCCGGCGGCGATGGTTTCAAAGGCCATCAGCACGCGCAGGCGCTGTTCCAGGCTGCGCGCCTGGTGCCCGAAGGCGCGAAAACCGAAGGTGGCGGCGGAACCGGCGATCGTGTGCAGGACTTGATGCACTTCCTTGATGGCTGCCGGATCGGGGGCTGCGGGATTGATGGCCTGGCGTTGCAGGCGCAGGCGCGCCAGCGTGGCTGGCACGCTGGCGGCAAACTTGTCGTTGAGGGCATTGAGCCGCGCAAAGAACTCCTGGTCGATCAGCGTGGCCATTTCAATCACTGCTTACTTGGTACCGAAAATACGATCGCCCGCATCGCCCAGGCCAGGCACGATGTAAGCATGGTCGTTCAGGTGCGAATCGAGCGAAGCGACGTACAGCTTGACGCCCGGATGCGCTTCCTGGAACACGGTCACGCCTTCCGGTGCGGCCACCAGGGCCAGGAAAATGATCTGTTCGTCGGAGACGCCGCGCTTTTTCAGCACATCGACCGCGTGCACCGCCGAGTTACCGGTGGCGACCATCGGATCGCACAGGATGAAGATACGGTCGGCGGTGTCGGGCAGGCGCACCAGGTATTCCACTGGCTTGTGGGTGACCGGATCGCGGAACACGCCTACGTGGCCAACGCGGGCCGATGGCACCAGTTCGAGCAGGCCGTCGCTCATGCCGATACCGGCGCGCAGGATCGGCACGATGGCCAGTTTTTTGCCGGCGATGACGGGCGCGTCGATGGTTTCGAGCGGGGTTTCGATCTTGCGAGTGGTCAGCGGCAGGTCGCGCGTGATCTCGTAACCCATCAGCAGCGTGATTTCCTTGAGCAGTTCGCGGAAGGTGCGGGTGGACGTATCGCGCTCGCGCATGTGGCTCAGTTTATGCTGGATCAGCGGGTGGTTCAGGATGAAGAGATTGGGAAAACGTGGATCTTGTTTCATGGTGTAGTCGATTTTCGTTGTTGTGGCTTATCCGCCATTATCCCAGCCACAGGCGGGTTTGTCCGCATTTTGGCGAATATAGTTACTATATTGGCAGCGCGCGCTGGAGGATGGCCGCGCAATCGACACCGGCGGGCAGGCGTCCAAAGGCCCCGCCCACGTCCACAGCGATGCGCGAGGCGATGAATGCATCGCTCACAAATGAAGGCGCGTGACGCAGCAGCAGTGCGCCCTGCACCGCCACCACGATCCGTTCAGCCAGCCTTCGCGCGCCGTATTCGTCGCCTTGCGGCTGGTCCAGGTCGGCCAGCAGGCGCTGTGTGAACGCATTGAAGGCGGCGTTGCCGGTGCCGGCCAGCGCCAGTTCCACCGCCAGCGCTTCGCGCGCCGCCGGCGTTTTGCCGAAAGCGCGCAGCAGGTCCAGGCACATCACATTGCCCGAGCCCTCCCAGATCGAATTGACCGGGAACTCGCGGTACAGGCGCGCCAGCGGGCCGTCTTCAACATAGCCGTTGCCGCCCATGACTTCCATCGCTTCGGCGCCAAAGGCGGGGCCGCGCTTGCACAGCCAGTATTTGCCTGCAGGTGTGAGGATGCGCGCCAGCAGCGCCTGCGCCGGGTCGTCCACTTGGTCGAAGCAGCGCGCCAAGCGCAGCGCGAAGGCCGTGGCGGCCTCCGATTCAAGCGCCAGGTCGGCCAATACGTTCTGCATCAATGGCTGCTCAGCCAGTTTGCGGCCGAAGGCTGCGCGCCCGCGTGCGTGGTTCAGCGCATGGGTCAGCGCCGCGCGCATGATGCCGGCCGTGCCGACCACGCAATCGAGCCGCGTATGGCTGCCCATTTCCAGAATGGTCGGGATACCGCGCCCCGCCTTGCCGACCAGCCAGCCGACCGCGTCGCAGAATTCGACTTCGGACGAAGCATTCGAACGGTTGCCCAGCTTGTCCTTCAGGCGCTGCACGCGGATGCCGTTGCGGCCGCCGTCGGGCAGGTAGCGCGGCACGAAAAAGCACGACAGGCCCGCGCTGCCGGCGTCGTCGGTCTGGGCCAGGATCAGATGCGCGTCCGACTGCGGCGCCGAAAAGAACCACTTGTGGCCGATGATGCTCCAGGCGCCCTCGCCTTCGTCGCCAAAGCGCGCGCGCGCCTCGCCCGGCGCCAGCGGGTTGGCGCGCGTGGTGTTGGCCCGCACGTCGGTGCCGCCCTGCTTTTCGGTCATGCCCATGCCGATCAGCGCGCCATTTTTCTGCTCCACCGGCAGCGAACGCGGATCGTACTGGCGCGACAGGATCTTTGGCAGCCATTTGGCCGCAATCGGGCCGGCCTGGCGCAGCGCCGGCACGCAGGCGTACGTCATCGTCACCGGACACTGGGCGCCGTTTTCCACCTGGCCGAACAGCAGGTACTTGGCCGCACGCGCAACCTGCGCGCCACTCTGGCCCGAATCCCACGGCGACGCGTGCACGCCGGCCTCGATCATCAGCGTCATCAAGGCGTGCCACGACGGATGGAATTCGACTTCGTCCACGCGCCGGCCGCTGCGGTCGAAGTTATGCAGTTTGGGTGAATTGGCGTTGGCCTGACGGCCCAGGTCAAGCACCTCGGCCCGTCCCAGGCGCGCACCCAGTTCATGCAGGTCGTCGGTCGCGCCGGCGCCACCTTCGCGCAGCAAGGCTTCCTGCAGCGCGTTGTCGCAGGCGTACAGGTTGACGTTTTCGAACAAGTGAGCCTGGTTGAAAACTTCGTGGGTGTCGTACTGGTTCATGCCGGTGTTCTCCGTAGGGTGCCGATGCGGGCAGGCTAGCGCAAAGGGGGCGATGAGGCAAGCTGGCAACGCGACAGCCATTTTTCCTTGCCGAAATAATGACGTGCGTCAATTTGCCGGCGTTTACGGGCTAGCGGACATGCCGCTTAAGTCTTAAGCTAAATTGATTGTAACTGACGGTACATTCCGGAAGCTCGATGTCATGATCAGTTCCAGCCCTTCCTCCGCAAGCCCTCCCGATCGCCGCGAGATCGACCGTCTCATGGAAGCTGCCGGCGAACTCGCGCTGCGGGTCGACCTGTCCGGCCGGGTGTGCCGCGCCAGCGCCCGTGCCCAAGCCCTGCTCGGTCTTGCAAGTCCACTGGCCAACGTCCATCTTTCGCACCTGGTGGCCGAGGCCGACCGGGATACGCTGCGCAAGGCCGTCCACGATGCCGGGGCTGCCGACGGCGAGCCGCTGCGGGTGGCGGCGCGCATCAAGTGCGCCGGCGGCGAAACCTGGTTCGATTTCAGCGTGGCGCGCATCGACCATGCGCAGGGCGCGCCCGAGCTCCTGATACTCGGGCGCGACATGACGTCGCAGCACGCGGCCGAGGAACAGCTGCGCCACCTGGCCACCCACGACGCCCTCACCGGCCTGCCGAACCGGCTGCTGCTGTCGGACCGCTTGCGCATGGTGCTGTCGCAGTCGCGCCGCTCGGGTCAGGGTTTCGCCGTGGTCAGCATCGGCCTGGACAGCTTCAGGCGCATCAACGATGCGCTTGGCCACCCGGTGGGCGACGCGGTGCTGCGCGCCGCCGGGGCGCGTCTGCGCAAGGCGCTGCGCGAGAGCGACACCCTGGCGCGCGTCGGCGGCGATGAATTCGTCGCGCTGCTGCCCGGCACCGCCAGTGAAGGCCAGGTCAAGCTGGTCACCAGCCGCCTGCTGGCGGCGCTGCAGCCACCGTGCGAAATCGACAGCCATACCATCTACCTCGGCGCCTCGATCGGGGTCTCGATGTTCCCCGAGCACGGCGGCGACAATGTATGCATGGTAGCGCTGGCCGACGCCGCCATGGCGCGCGCCAAGGAGACCGGCAAGGCGCGCTGCGTGCTCTACAACGCGCGCCAGGCCGCCCCGCGCGGGCACGACATCTCGCTTGAAGCGGCCATGTTCCGCGCCGTGCGCGAAGGTGAATTCCTGCTCTACTACCAGCCCATCGTGGAAGCGCGCACGCGCCGGATCCACGGCTTTGAAACGCTGATGCGCTGGAAGCACCCGACGCTGGGCATGGTGCCGCCGGTGCGCTTCATTCCCATCGCCGAGACCAATGGTCTGATCAAGCTGCTCGGCGCCTGGGCCCTGAAGGCGGCCTGCGTGCAGCTGCGCCAGTTCGAACAGGCCGCCGGCCGGCCGCTGTACATGTCGGTCAACATCAGTCCGCGCCAGTTCCGCAGCGACCATTTCCTCGACGTGCTCGACGACGCCCTCGCCTATTCCGGCCTGGACGGCGCCAGCCTGGTGCTTGAAATTACCGAGGGCACCTTGATGATCGACCCGGTCCATGCCGAGGCCATCCTGGTGCGCATGGCCGAACGCAAGACCCGCATCGCGATCGACGATTTCGGCACCGGCTACTCGTCGCTGGCCTACCTGAAGCGCTTTCCGATTTCCGTGCTCAAGGTCGACCGCGCCTTCGTCAAGGACTTGCCCGATTCGGAAAAGGACGGCGCCATCTGCAACGCGGTGTTCGACCTGGCGCGGCACCTGGAACTGTCGGTGGTGGCCGAAGGCGTCGAGACCGAAGACCAGTTCCGCTATCTTGAACAGCGCGGCTGCCAGTATGTGCAGGGCTACCTGACTGGCCGGCCGATGGCGGCCAACGTCGTCATGACGGCCTTGCGCGAACCGTACGACCTGCTGCGCGAGGGCCTGGCATGAGCGCCGATCCGCAAGCGACCGTCGCCCTGCTCAAGGAGCGCATCGCCAGCATGGGCGACATGCACGGCTTCGCGCGGGCGATCGGCGCGGTGCTGGGCGCGCTGCGCGGCGAGCAGGAAAAAGAGTTCAGCATGACGCAGACCGTGCTGTCCGATCCGGTGCTCACGCAAAAGGTGCTGCGGCTGGCCAATAGCGGCATGTACGCGGCCTACGGACAGCGCATCAATACTGTCACCAAGGCGGTGCTCGTGCTCGGCACCGACGCCATCGGGCAGCTCGCGCTCGGTCTAAAAGCGATCGAGGAACTGGGCGCGCCGGATGCGGACACGCCGCCGGCCCACATGGAAATGGAAAAAGCGGTCCTGGCCGGCATGGTGGCGCGTCAGGTCGCCGCCAGCGCCGCCGCGCCCGACCCCGAAGAAGCGGTGGTGTGCTCGATGCTGCACATGCTGGGACGGATGCTGGTCAGCTTTTATCTGCCCGAATGCTGGAGCGCGCTGCAGGCCAATGGCGGCCCTGGCTTCGAAGACGCCGCCGCATTGCCGCTGCTGGGCGTGTCGATGGAAGAACTGGGGCGCGCCGCCGCCGGGCAATGGGGCCTGCCGTCGGAACTGGTGGGCAGCATGCGCAGGGTCGAGCCGAGTGCCGGCGGCGCGGATCTGGCGCACGGCGACTGGCTGGCGGCCCTGTCGACCATGTCGGCGCAATGCGCCGACTCGCTGTGGCACGACGATCCGGCCGGCGCGGTATCGGTGCGCGCCCTTGCCAGCAGCTTTTCGGCGATGCTGGGGGTCGCGCCGCAGGCCATCATGGCCGCGGTGGAGACGGCCAGGCAGGCCGCGTCGAACGACCTGACGGTCTCGCCGCTGGCCAAGCCGGCGGCGCGGCGCGCGCGTCAACAGGGAGTGACGCGCGCACGCAGCGACAGCATCTGTGTCCTGCGCGGCGGCGTGGCCGAAATGCGCGCGGCAAGCGCCACGGCGACCCCGGCGCAGCTGATGTCGATGGCGCTCGAGACGGTGTACCAGGGATTGACGCTGTCGCGCGCGGTGGCCTTCCTGCGCCATCGGCGCGACCGCAAATACCGCGCCAAGCTCGGTTTCGGCGATGGCGTGGCGCAGCGCCTGGTGCACATGACATTCGACGACGCCTACGAGCCGAACGTGTTCCATGCGGCGCTGGGCAGCGACCGCACGATCTTCATCGACAATCCGCGCGAGCCGGCCTTCGCGGCCAAGCTGCCGCGGTGGTGGAACACCACGCTGGGGGAAGCGCGCAGCTTCGTGATCCTGCCGATTTGCTGCAACGGCCAGCCAGCCGGGCTGATATACGGCGACTGGGACGACAGCTTCCCGCCGATCAAGCTGAGCGAGGCCGAATCGGTGCTGCTCAACGAATTGCGCGCCATGATGGCGGGCTCGCTGGAGCAGCGCCAAAAGCTCGAGCCAGCGGTCCGTTAGGCATCAAACCCGGGGTCCCCCATTACGACACGAGCTCGGCCGCTAGGCGGCCGAGCTCGTGTCGTAATGGGGGACCTGACCCAGGGCTTGACGGCGGAACGAATACCACGCGGCGCCGGCCCCGGCCACGGTCATCCCGGCGGCCGCATAGTACATTTCCTCCGGCCCCAATTTGTCCCAGCACCAGGTCATGAACAGCCCGCCGAGCGTGCCGCCGATGCCGTAGGCGATGCTCATGTAGAGCGCCTGACCGCTGGCCTGGAGCGGCCCGGCGAACCAGCGCTGCATCGTCACCACCGAGGCCGAATGGTGGGCCGCGAAGGTGGCCGCGTGCATCAACTGGGCGGCAACGAGCACCCACAGCAGGTCGGGCCCGGCGCCGGTGATCGCAAAGCGCAGCACCGCCACGCCAAAGGCGAACATCATCACCCGCTGCGCGCCGAAGCGGGCGAACACGCGCGCCTGGTAGTAGAAGAAGATCACTTCGGCCACCACGCCCAGCGCCCACATCGCGCCGATCACGGGTTTGCTGTAACCGGCCCGTTCCAGGTACAGCGAATAGAAGGCGTACAGCGCCATGTGGGCGCCGCACATCAGGGCCGTGGACAGGAAAAAGGCGCCCACCTCGGGCTTACGCAGCACGTGCCACAGGCGCGGCGTGTCGTGCGCGGCCACCGGATGCGGCACGTCGCGGATGCGCAGGCTGGCCGCGAGCACCAGCAGCAGCAAGGCGCCGGCGAACCACAGCAGGGCCTCGACCCCGAACCACTCGAGGAAGTAGCCGCCGGCCAGCACCGCGACGATGAAGCCGACCGATCCCCACAGCCGCACCTTGCCGTAGTTGGACAGGTCACCGCGCATCTCGGACAGCAGCAAGGCTTCCGACAGCGGACTCTGTGCACTGGTAAACAGGTTCACCAACACCATCACGGCGAAGAACTGGACGAAGGTATGGGCGAAGAAGATGCCGCAAAATGCGGCCAGCGCCGCCACCGCGGTCAGGCGCAGCACGCGGGCGCGCTGCTGCGTATGGTCGGCCACCCAGCCCCACACGTTGGGGCCGAAGATGCGCATCACCTGGATCAGCGACAGCAATATGCCGATCTGGGGAACCGTCATGCCGCGCGCGGCAAAGAACAGCGCGGCGTACGTGGCGAAGGTGCCGGCGTACGCGTAATAGCAGAACAGGAATACGGCGTAGTTGACTGGTTGCTGCTTCATCCGGCGATCAGGCGATTTTTGGCGTGTCTACCTTGACGTCGCCGCACTGGGCGCGGTGCATCAGCGCGTGGTCGATCAGCACCAGGGCCAGCATCGCCTCGGCGATCGGCGTGGCGCGAATGCCCACGCAGGGATCGTGCCGTCCGAAAGTCTCGACCATCACCGGGTTGCCGGCCTTGTCGATCGAGCGCCTTGGCGTGCGGATCGAGGAAGTCGGCTTGATCGCGATCGACACCGTAATATCCTGCCCGGTGGAGATCCCGCCCAGCACCCCGCCGGCGTTGTTGCCGACAAAGCCTTCAAGGGTCAGTTCATCGCCATGCTCGGAGCCGCGCTGCGCCACCGACCTGAAACCGGCGCCGATTTCCACGCCCTTGACCGCGTTGATGCCCATCATCGCGTAGGCGATGTCGGCGTCAAGCTTGTCGTAGATCGGCTGGCCCAGGCCGACCGGCACATTGTGCGCCACCACGTCGATGCGCGCGCCGATCGAGTCGCCGTCGCGGCGCAGTTCGTCCATCGCCGTTTCCATGCGCGCGATCAGGTCGGCGTCGCCGGTGGCGGCAAAGAAGGGGTTCTCGTGCACGTGCTCCCACGACGCGAACGGCACGGGAATGTCGCCCAGCTGGCTCATGCAGCCCATGAACACGGTCCCGTACTGCTCCAGCAGCCATTTCTTGGCCACCGCGGCCGCGCCCACCACGGGCGCGGTCAGGCGCGCCGACGAACGCCCCCCGCCGCGCGGATCGCGCACCCCATATTTGTGCCAGTACGTGTAATCGGCGTGGCCGGGACGGAAACTGTCGACGATGTTGCCGTAGTCCTTGCTGCGCTGGTCCTGGTTGCGGATCATCAGCATGATCGGCGTGCCGGTGGTCTTGCCTTCGTACACGCCCGACATGATCTCGACAATATCGGCTTCCTGGCGCTGCGTCACGTGGCGCGAGGTGCCCGGCTTGCGGCGGTCCAGGTCGGGCTGGATGTCGGCTTCGGACAACAGCAGCCCGGGAGGACAACCATCGATGATGCAGCCGATGGCCGGGCCGTGCGACTCGCCGAACGTGGTAACGGAAAACAGCTTGCCAAAGGAATTGCCGGACATGATGGGAAAGTGAGTGGCAGAAAAGCCAATTCTACCAGTCCGCGCGCTTTTCGCTGGCTGCCCCCCTCGGCGGACCTACAATTGGTGAATATTCACGGCATACCAGCTGCCGGGTGAGTCGTGGAATTTGTTTTTCTTATGGTTAATTCGCGCAGGGTGGCCATTTCGTGGCATCCTAATGAAAAACCAAGCTTGGAGAAGCGACACATGCCTCAATCGAGCACGCCCTTGGATGCTATCAAGGACGATCACGACGACCTGGTATTCCTGGACGAGAACCCGGCTCCGGCAACGGACGACGGCGCGCCGCGGGTATGGCGCGTGATGATCATCGACGATGACGAGGACGTGCATTCGACGACCACCTTCGCCCTTGGCAACCTGGACATGCAGCATCGTCCACTCGAGTTCGTGCACGCCTATTCCGCTGGCCAGGCGCGCGACATGCTCAAAACCGAAACCGACATCGCCGTCATCCTGCTCGACGTGGTGATGGAACAGGATGACGCCGGCCTGCACCTGGTGCGCTACATCCGCGAAACGCTGAAGCTGGCCGACGTGCGCATCATCCTGCGCACCGGCCAGCCGGGCTACGCGCCCGAGATCGACGCGATCCGCGATTTCGACATCAACGATTACAAGACCAAATCCGAACTGACCCGCATCAAGCTGTTTACCACGGTCACGGCGGCGATCCGTTCGTACGAGCAGATCCGCGCCATCAGCAGCAGCCGGCGCGGGCTCGACCAGATCGTCCGGGCCAGCAATGAACTGATGTCGCTGCACGGCGTGCACAGCTTTTCAGCCGGGGTGCTGACCCAGATCGCCGAGATCCTGGTCATGCCGGCCAACAGCATCCTGTGCGTCAAGGAGTGTCCCGACGGCGTGGCGAGCGACCTGTATGTGATGGCCACCACGGGCCCCTCGCGCCGCATCGCCGCCGGTCCGCTGGTCCCGGCCGACGATCCGATGGTGTACGCCGCCATGCAGCGCACCTTGGCGCAGGGCCGCAACAGCTACGAGCCCGGCTATGTGACCCTGTACTTCGCCGGCAAGGCTTGCCGCGATTTCGTCGCTTTTGTCTACCTGACGCATCCGCTGAGCGACATCGACCAGCGCCTGCTCGAAGTCTTTTGCAGCAACGTCTCGGTCGGGCTCGACAACGTCGAACTGGTCAGCCACCTGCACAACGCCGCCTTTTATGACCAGCTCTCCAAGCTGCCCAACCGCACCCGCCTGGTCGAGATCCTCGACGCCGCGCTGGCCGGACCGGGGCGCGAGGATGCGACCCTGGCGCTGGTCGACCTTGACCACTTCGCCGAAACCAACGACGCGCTCGGCCACCAGTTCGGCGACGCCCTGCTGATCGCGGTGGCGGCGCGCCTGCAATCGAACCTGGGCCAGCAGCTGACGGTGGCGCGCATCGGCGGCGACATTTTCAGCGTGCTGGGCGACGCCGCCTGCGTCAACCCGATCCGCATCCTGGCGCTGTTCGAGTCGCCGTTTTCGATCGACGGCCAGGACGTGCAACTGTCGGCCACGCTGGGCCTGGTGCGCCTGTCGGAACACGACGGCGGCGGCGCCGACGCGCTCAAGGATGCCGACATCGCGCTCAAGCGCGCCAAGACCCAGCAGCGCACCGGGCACTTCTATTTCTCGCGCAGCATGGGGGTCGAAATCCGCGAACGGGTGCGCATGATGCACGCGCTGCGCACCGGCTTTACCAAGGGCGAACTGTTCGTCGTCTACCAGCCGCAGATGGACCTGGTCACGCGCCGCCCGGTGGGCGCCGAAGCGCTGTTGCGCTGGCAGACCGCGGACGGCAAGTTCATTTCGCCGGACCGCTTCATCCCGATCGCCGAATATTCGGGCCTGATCATCGACATCGGCGAGTGGGTGCTGCGCACCGCCTGCCACGAAGTGGTGCGCCTGCGCGAAGCCGGCCACCGCGACTTCACGATGTCGGTCAATGTCTCGCAGGTGCAGTTCCGCCACCCCTACTTCCTCGAAATGCTGCGCACCGCGCTGGAAGACACCCAGGCCCCTCCCGAATTCATCGAACTCGAAATCACCGAGTCGATGGCGATGGAGGAGCCCGACCTCTTGATCAAGATGCTCGCGCAAATCAAGCATACCGGGGTCTCGATCGCGATCGACGACTTCGGTACCGGCTTCTCGTCGCTGTCCTATCTGCAGCGCCTGCAGGTGGACCGGCTCAAGATCGACCGCGCCTTCGTCACCGAAATTACCGGCTCGGCGCGCGGCAGCAGCATCGCCGAGATGGTGATTCAGCTGGGGCGCAACCTGGGCCTGTCGGTGATTGCCGAAGGCGTCGAGGACGAACGCCAGGCGCAAATCCTGCAAGCGCTCGGCTGCCCGCTGGCGCAGGGCTTCCTGTTCGCGCGCCCGATGGCGGTCCCCGCGCTCTACGAATGGCTGAGCAACGACATCCTGAACCGTGCAGCATAATTGTGTTTTTAACCAATCTTGTTGCGTCGCACCAACAGTGCGCGAAAATGGTTTGGTGGTGCGCTCCGTATATCGGTTGTCACGTAGAATTAGCCGGTGCCCAGCAATGATACTGGGCAAGGTGGATTGAACGGATGAACAAAGTTTCTATTAAATATATGCTGGCCGGGGTGGCTTTCTGGGCCGCCGGGCTGCTGGCATGCCTGCCCGCCTACGCGCTCGATCCGGGCAAGGCCTTCCACCACTACGTCAAGAACATCTGGTCGATCCAGCAAGGCTTGCCGCAGATTAGCGTGCAGGCCATCGTGCAGGATCATCAAGGCTATATCTGGGTCGCGACCCAGGCCGGCCTGGCGCGCTTCGACGGCGTGCGCTTTACCACGTACGCGCCTGAAACCGTGCCGGCCTTGCCCGGCATCTGGATCCGTTCCCTGATGGTCGACAGCGCCGGGCGCCTGTGGATCGGCACCTACAAGGGCGTGGCCGTGTACGAAAACGGCGTGTTCCGCACCGTCCCGATCGCCGACACCAAGCAGTTTCCGGCACTCGACATCAATGCCATGGTCGAAGACGAAGGCCGCATCGTCGTGGCCACCACCAATGGCCTGTTCGACGTCGTCAGCGGCAAGCTGGTGCACCGCGCGGGCAGCCCGTCGCCGGCCACCTCGCTGCTCAAGACGGCCGAAGGGGTCTGGGTCGGCACCCTGGGCGGTGTGTACCGCCAGCAAGGCGCGAAAAGCGAGACCCTGGCGCTGCCGGAGAACATGCGCAATGGCCTGGTCACGCGCCTGGCCGAAGCGCAAGGGAAAATCTGGGCCGGCACCAGCCTTGGCCTGATGGTACGCAACGGCGAGGAATGGGCGCGCGCCAGCGACAACCCGGTCTTGCAGATGTCGCCGACCACCATGCTGTACCAGGACAGCGACCGCAGCCTGTGGGTGGCCAGCAATGCCGGCATGGGGCGACTGCGCGACGGCGTGCTGACCGAGGTCATCGCCGAAAAGAACCCGGCCGGCATCAAGGGCGTGATCGCCGCCTTCGAGGACCGCGAACGCAATCTCTGGCTCGGCAGCCAGTGGGCCGGCCTGGCGCGCCTGTGGAACGGTTCCACGCGGCGCCTGTCGATCGCCGAGGGCTTGAGCGAGCCGATCGTCTGGTCGGTCGCGCGCGCGCCGGACGGGCGCACCTGGGTCGGCACCAACGACGGCTTGTCGGTATACAGCGGCGGGCGTTTCGAACACGTGCTGCGCGGCGACCAGCTGCCGCACCCGCATGCCTACAACCTGCTGGCCGACGCCGACCGGATCTGGGTGGGCACGCGGCGCGGGGTGGTCATTTGGCGCGACGGCAAGATCGAAGTGCCGCCCCTGCTGGCGCCCATGGCGACCGCGCAGATCAACGGCATCGTGCGCGACAAGGCTGGCGTGATGTGGTTCCCGACCAGCGAAGGCCTGTACCGCCTCGACGGCGAGCAGCTGACCAATTTTGGCAAGAAAGAAGGACTGAGCGACATCCGGGTGCGCCAGATACGCGAACTCAAGGATGGCCGGATGCTGGTGGCAACCCAGGACGGCCTGTACGAGCTCAAGGCCGGCAAGATGCTGCGCATGGGGCTGGAGAACGGCCTGCGCCCCGGCCTGGACGTGACGGCCGTGGCCGAACTGCGCGACGGCTCGCTGGTCATCGGCACGCTGAGCGAAGACGTGTACCTGTTCAACGGGCGCACCTGGAAGCTGTTTTCGCGCGCCGAAGGCTTCCCGCCCAACACCGCCTTCTTCCTGACCGAGGACAATGCCGGCTTCCTGTGGATGGCCGGAATCCGCGGCATCACGCGCGCGCCGCTGGCCGACATGCGCCTGGTGCACAACGGCCAGGCCAAGGTCGCCTACGCCGAGATGGTCCTCAACGAACGGGGCGACCGGCGCAGCGGCGAACAGGGTTTCTGCTGCAACGGCGCCGGCAACGCCAAGGGCTTCATGGATCCTGCCGGCGTGCTATGGCTGCCAAGCCGCGACGGCGTGGTCACGCTCGACACGCTCGGCCTGGCCAAGAACATGACGGCGCCGACGGTCGTCATCGAGCGCGTGCGCGTGCTCGACAAATGGCAGGACGTGCGCCAGGAAAAGGGCCTCAAGCTGCCCGAAGATGCGCGCGACCTGGCCTTCGACTTTACCGCCCTCTCTTTCCAGGACCCGGTCAGCGTGGTGCTGCGCTACCGCCTGCACGGCTACGACAAGGACTGGCGCGAACTGGAAGCGGGCGCGCCGCGCTCGGTCAATTACACCAACCTGCCGGCCGGCTCGTACACCTTCGAGATCAAGGCCACCAACAACGCCGACGTGTGGAACAAGGCCCCTGCCCGGCTCGAGTTTTCGATCGCCCCGCACTTTTACGAAACCGGCTGGTTCGCCACCTTGCTGCTGGCATTGCTGCTGGCGGTGATCTACGCCGGCTTCCGGCTGCAGCGGCGCGCCCATGAAAAGCAGCGCGCCCTGCTCGAAGAACAGGTCGCCGAACGCACCCAGCAGCTGCACGTGGCCAACCTGGCGCTGGAACTGGCCAGCCAGACCGACCCGCTCACGGGCCTGCACAACCGGCGCTACCTGTCGAACCAGATTCCGGCCGACCTGGCCTTTTACGAACGCGAAAACCGGCGCACCGGCGGCTCCGACAATACGCTGCTGTTCGCGCTGGTCGACATCGACCACTTCAAGCGCATCAACGATACCTATGGCCACAAGGCCGGCGACCGGGTGCTGCAGCAGGTCTCCGAAGTGCTGCGGCGCCAGGTCCGGGTGGGCGACTACCTGGTGCGCTGGGGCGGCGAGGAATTCCTGCTGGTGTGCCGTCCGAGCACGCGCCAGTTCGTGCCGGTGCTGGGCGAACGCATCCGGCGCGCGGTGGCCGACCATTCCTTCGACCTGGGCGACGGCGTGCATGTGTCGCTGACCTGCTCGACCGGGCTGGCCGAAAGCGGCTTGTATTTGAACGGCATGCAGTCGGTCGGCTGGGAGCAACTGGTCGAACTGGCCGACGCCGCGCTGTACTGGGTCAAGGAAAACGGCCGCAACGGCTGGAGCGCCCTGCGCCCGAATCCGAACGTCAATTTCGCCGAACTGGTCGAAAAGCTGCACCTGGGCGCCCAGATCATGATCGACACCAACCGCGTCAAGCTGATCAGCTCAAAGGACGAAATGTCAGCCACCCATGCGGCGGTGCTGGCCGAAGCGAATGACGACGCCGAGACGTAATAAATACACGGATTCGTCTCATTATTGCAAACGAGCAACACGTCAGCTGTTTCAGTGGTGTAATATTCGTACTTGTACCCACTCGCCTTTTATGAATGGCCGCCGCCAGCCGGCGCCTAGACGGAGTCGTCCGCGTGTCCTTGACTGAATTAACACTGATTTTTGTACTGGTCGCCGTCGGCGCCGCCGTTGCCTTTTGGCTATACCGGCGTCGCGCCGCCGCGCAGCGCGCCCAGCAGGAGCTCGACCAGCCGGCGCCCTACGTGGTGGGCGACACCGTGCTTGCCGCGCCCGAGCCGCAGGACAGCCAGCTGCCCGACGCCTCCCTGACCGGCCCGTCCACCCTCAGTCCGGTGGACGACTACACGGGCCCGGAAACGGTGCTCGACCCGGAAGAAGCCTTCCGCGCCGAAGATGAACGGATCGCCGCCGAGAACGCGGCGCGCCTGGTCGCCGAACGGATCGAGGCCGAAGCGGCCGCGCGCCGCGAAGCCGAACGCGCAGCCGAGGAGGAAGCGGCGCGCATCAAGGCCAACCTGCTGGCCGCCAGCATCGATTCGAAGACGATGGCCGACACCGAAGCGCTGTTGCTCGAAGAGCAGCGCCTGGCCAACGAAGAAAGCGCACGCGTTTACGCCAAGCTGCTGGCCGACGAGGAAGCGGCACGCATCGAAGCGATCCGCCTGGCCGAGGAAGCGGCGGCCAGGATCGCCGCGGGCCAGGTAGCCGGCGAACAGGCGGTGCTGGTCGAAGCTAAACGGGTGGCCGACGAAGGCGAAGAACGGATCGCCTCGCAGCACGTGGCCGATGAAGAGGCCGAACGGTTTGAAGCGGACCGGCGCGCCGCCGAAGCGACGGCGCGCATCAAGGCGCGCCGCATTGCCGCCGAAGAAGCCGAACGGCTCGAATCGGAACGACTGGCAGCCGAAACGGCCGCGCAGCTTGAAGCACAGCGCGTGGCCGAGGAAACCGCAGCCCGGGTCGAGGCCGAGCGCATCGCCGCCGAACACAGCGCCCGGTCCGAATCGCAGCGTGCGGCCGACGAGGCGGCAGCGCAGGCTGAAGCTGCCCGCATCGCCGTCGAGGAAGCGGACAACGCCGAAGCGCAGCGCCTGGCCGATGAAGCGGCGGCGCAAGCCGAAGCACTGCGGCGCGACACCGAAAACGCCGAGCGCGCCGAAGCCGAGCGCCTGGCGGTGCTGGAGGCCGAACGCGCCGAAGAAGAGCGCATCGTGGCCGAAGAAGCGGCACGCATCGACGCCGAACGCGCCGCTGCGGAAGAAGCGGCACGCCTCGAAGCGGCCCGCATCGAGGCGGAGGAAGCGGCGCGCATCGAAGCGGCCCGCCTGGCTGCGCAGGAAGCTGCCCGCCTTGAAGCTGAACGCCTGGCCGCCGAAGCGGCGGTGCGCGCGGAAGAACAACGCCTGGCCGATGAAGCGGCCGCCGCGGCCGAACTGGAACGCCTGATCGAAGAAGAAGCGGCGCGCCTGGAAGCGGAGCGCATTGCCGCGGAAGAAGCGGAACGAATCGCCCAGAAACGGGCCGCCGAGGAAGCTGTGCGCGCCGAAGCGCGCCGCATCGCCGCCGAACGCGCCGCCAAACAGGAAGCCGAACGCATCGCCGCCAAGGAAGCGGCGCGCGCCGAAGCTGCGCGCAATGCCGCGCACGAAGCGGCGCGCGTGGAAGCCGAGCAGCAGGCCGCGATTGCGGCGGCGCGCGCCAAGGCCGAACGCGCCGCAGCGGCCGAAGCCGCGCATGCCGAAGCTGCCCGCCTGGTGGCCGCCGGTGCCGCACGGGTTGAAGCGAAGCGCCTGGCAGCGCTTGAAGCGGCGCGCGCGGAAACGGTCACGCCGGTCAGTGCACGCGCAGCCAAGCCGGCCACCGACACGCTGGTGATGATTGCCGACGACTCGAAGGTGGTGCGCGTGAAAACCAACCGGATGCTGATGAATAACCAGTTCCAGGTCCAGCAGGCCGAGGATGGCCTGGACGCGATGCGCCAGATCAGCGAGCGCATGCCGGATATCTTGATCACCGACGTGGAAATGCCAGGCATGAACGGATTCGAACTGACCGTGCAGCTGCGCCAGAACGCGCTGACCGCGCACATTCCGGTGATCATGATCAGTGCCGAGGAAAGCTACGGACCGAAGGCCAAGGAAGCCGGGGTCGATGTCCTGCTGGGCAAGCCGTATTCGGACGAGGTCATGCTCGGCCACATCCAGCGCTTCATGCGCGACGGCCGCAGCGCCGCCTGAGCATTTCACTTGCTTGCATGACGCGAAGCGATGCCGTTTTTTTGCCGTCGTCCTCGCGAAAGCGGGGACCCATGCTGAATTTGTTCGGCATGGGTCCCCGCCTGCGCAGAGGACGACGTTAGTTCGGCGCGCCCTCAAGGCTAAACAGCGTCTCCACCGTCACCTCCAGCGCCCTGGCCAGCTTCAGGGCCAGCAAGGTCGACGGCACCATATGCCCCATCTCGATCGCATTCACCGACTTGCGGGTAATTCCCGCCAGGTCAGCCAGGTCGGCCTGAGTCAGGTCGCGCATGGCGCGCTGCACCTTCAGCGTGGTCCGGAGATACTCCTCCATGACCATCTCATCGGTCATATGCGAGCAGGCTGCACAACACGGTGGCCACGCCAATCAGCACGGTAGCGCTGGCCATCGGCACCAGCGGAAACGGCAACGCCGCGGCGGCCAACGCCAGCACCAGTAATGGCTGCACCACCAACACAGCGATCAAACCATTGCGGTAAGCGCGGCTCAAGGCCTGCGCGCGCCACTCGTCCGAGTGGAGCGCTTTGACGGCCGCCTCGCGCGGATGGGCGCTTACGCCGTGCAGCGACGAACGCAGCGCGGCCAGCGCAATGACGATGGCGATCGGCAGCATGACCGCGAGGCGGTGCGCCATCGCAGCGGCGTTACTGTCCGGGAAAACATGAATCAGGACCGCGTACGTCCCGAGCGCCAGCAGCAGCGCGAGCGCGAAGTACACGCTCAGTCGGGAATACTTTACAAGCAAGTCCAAGTCGGTCTTCTTATGGGAAGCCATGATGCGCCCTTCACTAAGAAATGGAAAATTCCATAACCCAGTGTAACCCATCAGGGACAAAAAGCAACCACTAAGTTACAAAAAGAGTCGCATAGGTTACATACTGATTGCACCATCGATCACGGTGACCGAATGTCCGCCGATCCACGGCGTGCCATCCCGGTACGCAACCACAACGCGGCCGTCGCACTGCAGCAGCGTGCCCTGGCGCGCCGTGTAGCCGTGGCTTGCACGCACCCCGTCGGGAAAGCCCTGGGCCGCCAGCACCCGTGCAATGCAGGCATTCGCACTGCCGGTGACGGGATCCTCGGCCAGCACGCCCTGCTTGGTGAAAATGGCCCGCACCTCGTAGTCGGCAGGCCCGCCTTCGCGGTGCGCGCCGAACATGGCGATGCCGGTCATGCCGAGCCGGGTGAACTCGCGCAGGGCCGCGGCGTCGGGCTGCACGGCCAGGCAAGCCTCGGCGCTGTCCATGCGCACCACCAGCCAGCTGATGCCCATGTTGGCGATCACGGGCGCCGGGTCGGTGGAGAATGCATCGCACTGCAGCGCCGCGCGCAAGGCCGGATACAGGCCCGCGTGGAGCGCTTTCAAGTCGGCGGCGGGCGCCTCGAACGCCAGCTGCCCGTTGGCTGCGATATCGATCTGCACCAGTCCCACCCCGCACTCCTGCACCAGGCGACCCGGGGTTTTCGGCTGCAAGCCCGCCTCGAGCAGCGCATGCGCGGTGCCCAGCGTGGGATGGCCGGCAAAGGGAAACTCGACGCCCGGCGAGAAAATCCGCACCCGATAATCGGCCTCGGGCGCGATGGGCGCCAGTGCGAAGGTGGTTTCGGAAAGGTTGGTCCAGCGTGCCAGCGCATGCATCTGCGCGTCGCTCAGGCCGTCGGCATTGAGCACGACGGCCAGCGGGTTGCCCCTGAGCGGCACACTGGTGAAGACATCGACCTGCTTGAAGCGGCGCGAAGCGGTCATGCCCGCGCGGTCAGTCTTCCTGGACGGTCTCGGCCGGCCAGTCGCGGATGTAGGCCTTGAGCATGCGGTTCTCGAAACTCTGCGCTTCCAGCACGGCCTTGGCCACGTCGTAGAAGGAAATCACGCCCAGCAGCGTTTTGGCGTTCATCACCGGCAGGTAGCGCGCGTGCTTTTCGAGCATCATGCGGCGCACTTCGTTGACTTCGGTGTCGGGCGTGACGGTGATCGGATGGTCGTCCATATACCTGCGCACGGTGCCGGTGCCGACCGCGCCATTATTCGCGTGCAGCACCTTGATCACTTCGCGAAAGGTCAGCATGCCGACCAGGTCGCCAAATTCCATGACGACCAGCGAACCGATGTCTTTTTCGGCCATGGTGTTGACGGCATCGACCAGCGGCATTTCGGGCGTGGCGGTGTACAGGATGTTGCCCTTGACTTGAAGGATTTCAGAGACTTTCATGGTACCCGCCCTTGTCTGAAGAGGTTGTGTGTGGCTAGCCTTTTTATAAGCCTTAGCTCCGAATGTAGCGTAAGCTTGGCTAAAAATCCAGCATTGCGATAAATCAAGGCCCGTCGCACGGGGCGTGCACCATTTTAGCGAGGAAACCATTCTTTTGTGCGGCGAGGGCGTGCTACGATTCGGCCCATCCTTTTTAACCAGATGAGTCCACCATGAGCGGTCCTCAGTATCCCGGCTTCGACACCCTGTCGCTGCATGCCGGCGCCACGCCCGACCCGGCCACCGGCGCGCGCGCAACACCCGTCTATTTCACGTCCTCGTTCGCGTTCAAGGACTCCGACCACGCCGCCTCGCTGTTCAACATGGAACGCGCCGGCCACGTGTACTCGCGCATCTCGAACCCGACCAATGCCGTGCTCGAGGAGCGGATCGCCGCCCTTGAAGGCGGCGTGGCCGGGATTGCCACCGCCAGCGGCCAGGCCGCCATGTTCCTGGGGCTGGCCACGATCGCCGGCGCCGGATCCCACATCGTCGCCTCGCGCGCGCTGTACGGCGGCTCGCAGAACCTGCTGGCCTATACGCTCAAGCGCTTCGGCGTCGAGACCACCTTTGTCGACCCGCGCGACCATGCCGCATGGCGCAGCGCGATCCGGCCCAACACCAAGGTGCTGTTCGCCGAAACCTTGGGCAATCCGGGCCTGGACGTGCTCGACATCGCCAGCGTGGCCGCCATCGCGCACGAGAACCACTTGCCGCTGATGATGGACTCGACCTTCACCACGCCCTACCTGTTGAAACCCTTCGAGCACGGCGCCGACCTGGTATTCCACTCGGCCACCAAATTCCTGTGCGGGCACGGCACCGCCATCGGCGGCCTGCTGGTCGACGGCGGCACCTTCGACTGGCAAACCGCGTACGACAAGACCGGGCGCTTTGCCGAACTGTGCGAGCCGTACGACGGCTTCCACGGCATGGTGTTCGCCGAAGAATCGACCGTGGCGCCCTTCTCCCTGCGCGCGCGGCGCGAAGGCTTGCGCGACTTCGGCGCCGTCATGAGCCCGCACAACGCGTTCGCCGTGCTGCAGGGGATCGAGACGCTGAGCCTGCGCATGGACCGGCATGTATCCAACACCCGCAAAGTAATCGAGTTCCTGCTCAAGAACCCGGCGGTCGAATCGGTATCCTATCCCGAGCTCGACACCCACCCCGACTACGAACTGGCCAAGACGCTGCTGCCGAAGGGCTGCGGCGCCGTTTTCACGTTCAGCATCAAGGGCGACCGCGCAGCCGGACGCCGCTTTGTGGACGCGCTCAAGGTGTTTTCGCACCTGGCCAACGTGGGCGACGCCAAGTCGCTGGTGATCCACCCTGCTTCGACCACCCATTTCCGGGTCCCGACCGAGCAGCTGGCGGCGTCGGGCATCACCGAAGGCACGATGCGCCTGTCGATCGGCCTGGAAGACGTCGACGACCTGATCGAAGACCTGGCGCGCGGCCTGAAACTGTCGCAGAAAGGGGCGTGAGATGATCGTCACCGTACAAGGCGTTGACGCCTACTGCTACACCGGCGGCAAGCCCTTCGATCCGGCGCGCCCGAGCGCAATTTTCATCCATGGCGCCCAGAACGACCATTCGGTATGGGCTTTGCAAAGCCGCTATTTCGCCCACCACGGCTTCAATGTGCTGGCGGTGGACCTGCCCGGCCACGGCCGCAGCAAGGGTGGCGCGATGGACAGCGTGGAAGCGATGGCGGGCTGGATCCTGGAAGTGATGGATGCGGTTGGCGTCGACAAGGCCCTGCTGATAGGCCACAGCATGGGTTCGCTGATCGCGCTCGAAGCGTCGCACCTGGCGCCGGCGCGCGTGAGCCAACTGGCGATGCTGGGCACCACCTACCCGATGAAAGTGTCGGACGCGCTGCTGGAAACGTCGAAGAACGACGAGCAGGCGGCGATCGACATGGTGAACATCTTTTCGCATTCGTCGATGGCGCAAAAGCCCTCGTGTCCCGGCCCGGGGTTCTATGTAATGGGCGGCGCGCGCAGACTGATGCAGCGCATGTCACAGATCAATCCGGCGCAGCTGTTCTACACCGATTTCTTCGCCTGCAACGCCTACGCCAATGGCCAGGTGGCGGCGGAAGCGGTGCGCTGCCCGGTGCTGTTCATCTTCGGCAGCAAGGACATGATGACGCCGGCCCGCTCGACCAAAACGCTGACCACCGCCATCACGCATGGCAAGGTGGTGCAGGTCGATGCCGGCCATTCGCTGATGGCCGAACAGCCGGACGCGGTGCTCGATGCGCTGTTTGCCTTTGCCAACGGGAGATGACCATGGCCGTGCGCTACACCAGTTTTGCGGAGTTTTATCCCTACTACCTGACCCAGCATGCCGACCGCATGTGCCGGCGCGCGCATTTCATCGGCAGCTCGGGCGCGCTGATATCGATCGGCATGGCGCTGTTGACCAGGAACGCGTGGTGGTTCGCGGCGGCGCCCGTGTTCGGCTACGGCGGCGCGTGGATCGGACATTTCTTCTTCGAAAAGAATCGCCCGGCATCGTTCGACCAGCCGCTGTTTTCGTTCAAGGCGGACTGGATCATGTACTTCGAGATGCTCTCCGGCAAACTCAGCTACTAAAGCGCACACCGGGGTCAGACCACTTTTGCCGTCCCGCAAAAGTGGTCTGACCCCGGTTAAATCTGTTAAATTCGTGCTTCGGCGAAATGCTCGGCCAGGGTTTGGCCCAGGCCCGCTTCCACCGCCAGCTCCACCTGGCGTGCGAGCGCGCCGGTATCGAGCATCAGCGGCGACGGCCGCTCAAGGTCGACTGCCTTGCCCGCGGCGCCGCCGAACGCAAACAGGCGGTACACGTCGGCCACCTGCAGCTTGTTCACATTGGCCAGCAGCACCCAGTTGTCGGTGCTTTCCCTGGCCCGCTTGCCCCACTTCGAGCGGGTCTTCACGTCTTCCTGCACGCGCCCTACCCAGCCCTCCGCCAGCATGCGCTCGAGCAGCATGGTCATCTCGTCGTAGCCGAAGCGCGTGTGCACGCGGATTGTGGCGGACGACACCAGCGCCGTGTCGGCATGCCGGGCGCTCCCGTGCAGCACCTTGAGGATCGCCATCGCATCGACAAAGGCGCCGCCCGGCACCGGCTTGTACCACCAGCGCTCGTACTTCACTACCGGCAGCGCGGCCGTGAGCAGCGCGCCGATCAGGGTGATCATCCACGACACGTAGATCCACAACAGGAACAGCGGCAGCGCCGCCAGCGCTCCGTAAATGATGGTGTAAGTGGGGAACTGGCGCACGAACATGGCGAACAGGCGCTTGGCCACCTCGAACGCGAGCGCCGCAATCAGGCCGCCCCATACGGCGTCGCGCCAGTCGACGAAGCGGTTCGGCACCAGCGTATAGAGCAGCGTGAAGGCGCCGCAGGTCAGAGCGACCGACACCAGGGTGTAAAACAGGCTGCTCACGAACGGCGCCGCCTTGGCCAGACCGCTGGTGGCCACGAACAGCTGCGAGCTGGCCGAGATCGACAGGCCCAGCAGCAGCGGACCGAGCGTCACCAGCGCCCAGTACACCATCACGCGCTGGCCCAGCGGGCGGGTACGCTTGACCTTCCAGATCTGGTTGAAGGCGCGCTCGATCATCCCCATCATGGCCGCGGAAGTGAGCAGCAGCGCCACCGCGCCCACTGCCGAGATGCCCTTGGCCTTGCTGGCAAACTGGGTCAACGTGTTGATGACCGTGTTGGAGATCCCCTTCGGCATCATGGTCTGCACGAAGTAAGCCTCGAGCGAGGTCCTGAAGTTGCTGAACACCGGGAAGGTCGTAAACAGCGCCAGGATGATGGTCAAGAGCGGCACCAGCGCGAGCGTGGTGGTAAACGTGAGGCTGCCGGCCACCTGCGGCAACATCTCTTCATTGAGACGGCGGCGCGCGAAACGCAGCAGGTTGCGCGCCTCGCTCCAGGTCAGGCCGCGCACCATGTCGACGCCCGAGTGGATCATATGGTTGGTGGAACGGGAGATTTTAGAAAGCACGGCAGGAATATGGACATGTAAAGCGCCCTATAATAGCAATATGAACCCAAGCAACCCAATAATTCTCGTCCTTTACTACTCGCGCCATGGCGCAACGCGCAAACTGGCCGACCTGATCGCCCAGGGAATCGAAAGCGTGCCGGGGGTCGACGCCCGCCTGCGCACCGTTCCCGCCGTGTCCACCGTGACCGAAGCGACCGAAGCGGACATCCCTCCCGCCGGCGCCCCATATGTCGAACTGCAGGACCTGGCCGACTGCGCCGGCCTGGCGCTCGGCTCGCCCACCCGCTTTGGCAATATGGCATCGGCCATGAAGTACTTCCTCGACGGGACGGCCGCGCAGTGGCTGTCGGGCACCCTGTCGGGCAAGCCGGCGGTGGTGTTCACGTCCACCGGCAGCCTGCACGGCGGGCAGGAATCGACCCTGCTGACGATGATGATCCCCCTGCTCCACCATGGCATGATGATCATGGGTCTGCCCTATACCCACCCCGAACTGATGACCACATCCAGCGGCGGCAGTCCCTACGGCCCCACCCACTGGTCCGGCATCGACGGCAACAAGCCCCTGACCGACGACGAAAAGCGCCTCGCCATCGCCATGGGCAAACGCCTGGCCGAAACGGCCGCGCGCCTGCAAGGAGCACGCTGATGGATTCGCCCAAGTACTTCCATCTTGGCGCCATCGCCAGCCTGGTCACGCTGATTTTGTGGCTGGTGTCATGGGAATGGTTTATCGCGCCGCTCCATCCTGGCGGCTCGTGGCTGGTGCTCAAGGCCGTGCCGCTGCTGATCCCGCTGGGCGGCGTGATCAAGCGCGACATCTATACGCTGCAATGGACCTCGATGGTGATCCTGCTGTACTTCACCGAGGGCGTGGTGCGCGCCTGGAGCGACAAGGCGGGTATGTCGCAAATCATGGCCTTCGGAGAGATCGCCATGGTCTGTATTTATTTCGCCTGCGCGCTGCTGTACCTGCGCCCGTATAAAAAGGCGGCCAAGCGCATCGCCCGGGAACTGATGGAGAAGGTCGCCTCTACCAAATCGACGAAATGACAAGTGCATTCCTCGCCCGCTGCCGCGCGATTGCCGGCGACGGCCATGTGCTGACGGAGGCGGCCGACATGGCCCCCTACCTGACCGACTGGCGCGGCCGGTTTACCGGCAAGGCGCTGGCGGTACTGCGCCCCGGCAGCACTGCCGAGGTGGCGCAGCTGGTCCAGGCCTGCGCCGACTCGCGCGTGCCGCTGGTGCCGCAGGGCGGCAAGACCGGCCTGGTGCTCGGTGGCGTTCCCGACGCGAGCGGCGCCGCCGTGGTGCTGTCGCTGGGCCGCATGAACGGCGTGCGCGAGGTCGACCCGGTCAACCGCACCATCACGGTCGATGCCGGTTGCATCCTGCAGGCCATCCAGGCGGCGGCCGAGGCGCACGGCTGCCTGTTCCCGCTGTCGCTGGCGGCCGAGGGCAGTTGCACCATCGGCGGCAACCTGTCGACCAATGCCGGCGGCACCGCCGTGCTGCGTTACGGGAATGCGCGCGAATTGTGCCTGGGCCTGGAAGTGGTGACACCGCAGGGCGAGGTGTGGAGCGGCCTGCGCGGCCTGCGCAAGGACAATACCGGCTACGACCTGCGCGACCTGTTCATCGGCGCCGAAGGCACGCTTGGGGTGATCACCGGCGCGGTGCTCAAGCTGTTCCCGCTGCCGAAGGCATGCATCACGGCGATGGTGGCGGTAGGCTCGGCGCGCGACGCGCTCGCACTGCTCACCCTGATGCAGAACCAGTGCGGGGCCAGCCTGACCGGCTTCGAGCTGATGTCCGATGTTGCGATGCGCCTGGTGGCCACGCATTTCCCGGCGCTGCCCCAGCCCTTCGTGGCGCGGCATGCCCAGTACGTGCTGCTTGAAGTGTCGAGCAGCGAGTCCGAAGCGCATGCGGTGGACCTGCTCGAGCGCGCGATCGCCAGCGCGCTCGAGCGCGACATCGCCGACGACGCCGTCGTGGCCACCTCGGTGGCGCAGTCGCGCGCGCTGTGGCAGGTGCGCGAGCATATCTCGATGGCGCAGGCGGCCGCCGGCAAGAACATCAAGCACGACGTGTCGCTGCCGATCTCGCGCATCGCCGACTTCATCGACGCCGCCGACGCTGCGCTGCTGGCCGCCTTCCCGGGCTGCCAGCTGGTGTGCTTCGGCCACCTTGGCGACGGCAACCTGCACTACAACGTGGCGCCGCCCGACGGCACCGGGCACGAGGACTTCCTGGCGCACCAGGACGCGGTCAACCGCATCGTGCACGACCAGGTGGATGTCTTTTCGGGATCAATTTCTGCCGAGCACGGCATTGGCGCCTTGAAACGCGACGAGCTGGTACGCTATAAAACGGCGGTGGAGTTGAACCTGATGCGTACGATCAAATCGGCGCTCGACCCGCTAGGCATCATGAATCCGGGGAAAATCCTGTGAACCTGAGGAGAATGAGCATGCTACGCATCGTATTGATTTCACTGCTGGCCGCCGCATGCGCCGGCGCGAACGGCCAGGCGCTATACAAATGCACGGTCAAGGGTAAGGTCACGTATACCGGGGCGCCGTGCACGGCGGGCGCGGCCAAAGCGATAGCGGTGGACGCGGCGCCAGTGCCCGATCCGGACCGCGCCGAGAAGCTCAAGCGCGAAAAGACCGCGCTGGCGACCTTGCAAAAGGCGCGCGAAAAACGCGAGGAGAAGGCGCAGCGCGAAGAAATCGCGGCCATGCGCGGCGCTGGCGCGCACGAGCGGCGCTGCGCCAAGCTGCAGCTTGAAAACAAGCTGGCCCAGGAGGATGCCGACCGCGCGGCCGGCTTCGACAAGGAAGCGCTCAAGTTGAAGGCGCAGCGCAAGGGTGAAGCGTTCGCGGTCGAATGCGGGTCCTGAGTCTTCTTTCACGCTGGCTGCTGTTTGGCGAATGGCGCGCCCATCCCGTGCGCGCACTGCTGGCGGTGGCCGCCATCGCGGTCGGCGTGGCGATGGGTTTTGCGATCCACCTGATCAACGCGGCCGCCTTCAATGAATTTTCCGCCGCCACCAACAGTCTTTCGGGCCAGGCCGACCTGCAAGTGAGCGGCAGAGAGCAATGGTTCGACGAAGCGGCCTATCCGCGCCTGGCGGCCCACCCGTCGGTGGCGGTGGCCTCGCCCATCCTGATCGTTAATGCGGGCGTGCCGGGGCAACAGGGCGCGCTCAAGATCATTGGCGCCGATGCCTTTCGCGCCGGCGGGGTCACGCCATCGCTGCTTGGCATTGGCACCAGCGGCTCGCCGTTCGACCTGCTCGACGACGACGCCATTTTCCTTTCGCCGGGCGCTGCCAGCTGGCTGGGACGGCAGGCCGGCGGGCGCGTGCAGCTGCGCTCAGGCACGACCGATTTCTCCTTGCGCGTGGCCGGAACGATGCAGGCGCGGCCCGGCCAGCGTATCGCCATGATGGACATCGGCGCGGCGCAATGGCGCTTCGACAAAGTGGGCCAGTTGTCGCGTGTCGACCTGAAGCTGCGCAACGGCGTTGACCGCGCCGCCTTCGAGCGCGCACTGGCGCGCGATCTCGACCGCGATTTTCCGGGCCGTTTCCGGGTCGAGCAAGCCAACGACGAAGACCAGGACAGCCGCAGCAGCGGCATGAGCCGCGCTTACCGCGTCAACCTGACGGTGCTGGCGCTGGTGGCACTGTTTACCGGCGCCTTCCTGGTGTTTTCGACGCAGGCGCTGTCGGTGATCCGGCGCCGCAGCCAGTTCGCCCTGCTGCGCGTGCTGGGCGTGGAACGGCGCGACCTGCTGCGCCAGGTGCTGCTCGAAGGCGCCAGCCTGGGCGTCGTCGGCGCGCTGCTCGGCATAGGCGCAGGGTATGCGCTGGCCGCCACCGCCCTGCACTACTTTGGCGCCGACCTGGGCGCCGGCCTGTTTGCCGGGGTGCGCCCGGCGATCGCATTCCCGCCGCTGGCCGCGGCCGTGTTCTTTACGCTTGGCCTGGGCGTGGCGCTGCTCGGCTGCCTGGCGCCCGCCTACGAGGCCGCGCGCGCCGCGCCGGCAGTGGCGCTCAAGTCCGGCAACGACGAAGCGGCCCTGTCGCGCCTGGCCCGCCTGTGGCCGGCGCTGGTATGCCTTGGCCTGGCCGGCGCGCTGGTGTTCGCGCCGCCGGTGTTCGATTTGCCGCTGTTCGGCTACCTGGCGATTGGCTTGTTGCTGATGGGCGGGATCGCGCTGATGCCGCGTCTGGCCGCCACCTTGTTCAGCTTCCTGAACCGGGTCTCGATGCGGCGCGAGCGCCAGAACCCGGTACTGGCGCTGACCCTGGCGCGCCTGGCCAACGCGTCCGGCCAGGCCAGCATCGCGCTGGGCGGCGTGCTGTCGAGCTTCAGCCTGATGGTGGCGATGGCGATCATGGTGTCGAGCTTTCGCGTGTCGGTCGACGACTGGATCGTGCGCCTGCTGCCGGCCGAGCTGTACGTCCGCCTGCAACACAGCGGCAGCGCCGGCGGACTGGGACCGGCCGAGCAGGCCGCGCTGCTGGCGCTGCCGGGCGCGCAGCGGGTCGAATTCATCCGCGCCCGCCCGCTGTCGCTCGATCCGGCCCGGCCCGACGTGGCGCTGGTGGCGCGCCCCATCGATGTCGCCGATCCGGGGCGCAGCATGCTGCTCAAGGGCGCCAGCGCGCCGGTGCCGGCCGGCGCCCGTCCCGCCTGGGTGTCCGAAGCGATGCTCGACCTGTACGGGGTCAAGGTGGGCGGCACCATCGCCCTGCCGCTCAATGGCCGGATGCACAGCTTTTTCATCGCCGGCGTGGTGCAGGATTACCTGAACCAGGGCGGCGCCGTCAATGTGCGGCAGTCGGACTACCGGGCGCTGAGCGGCGACCTGCTGGTCAACGACGTGGGCATGTGGGCGCGCGAAGGCACGCCGGTCGAGCGCCTGGAAGCGCAGGTGCGCGCACTGCCGTTCGGCGCCAAGGTCGCGTTTGCCCGGCCCGGCGAAATCAGGGCCATGAGCATGAAGATTTTCGACCGCAGCTTTGCCGTCACCTACCTGCTCGAGGCCATCGCGATCGGGATCGGCCTGGCTGGCGTGGCGGCGACGTTCTCGGCCCAGACGCTGGCGCGGGCCAAGGAGTTCGGCATGCTGCGCCACGTGGGCGTCACGCGCGGGCAAATCCTGCGCATCCTGGCGTTCGAGGGCGGCGCCTTGTCGGCGCTGGGCGTGGCCTGCGGCTTCGGGCTCGGGCTGTTGATCAGCCTCGTGCTGGTGTATGTGGTGAACCCGCAGTCCTTCCACTGGACCATGCGGCTGCACATGCCGTGGGCGCTGCTGGGGAGCGTGGCCGCGGCCCTGCTGGTGGCGTCGGTGATCACCGCGCTGGTGTCGGGGCGTTACGCGTTGTCGGGCGGTCCGATACGCGCTGTGAGGGAAGACTGGTAAATGCGGATTTTATTTAAGATATTGATTCTGTTGATGTTTTTCTCCCTTACCTGCCAGGCGGCGCCCGCATTCACGCCGGTCACGCCGGGCCGCGCCCTCGCCTTCCCTCATGACACAGGCGCCCACCCCGGCTTCAAGACCGAGTGGTGGTACGTGACCGGCTGGCTCAAGGGATCTTACGGCAAGCCGCTCGGCTTCCAGGTCACCTTCTTTCGCAGCGCGACCGGCTTCGGCAAGGACAACCCGAGCGCCTTCGCGCCGCGCCAGCTGATCATCGGCCACGCTGCCCTGTCGGACCCGGCGCGCGGCAAGCTCGCGCACGACCAGCGCTCGGCGCGCGAAGGCTTCGGCCTGGCGCAGGCCAAGGTGGGCGGCACCGATATCCGGCTCGACGGCTGGCAGATGCTGCGCCGCGCCGACGGCAGCTACCAGGTCAGCATCAAGTCGCCCGAACTGAATTTGGAACTGACGCTCGCTCCCACCCAGCCGATGCTGCTGCAGGGCGACGCGGGCTACTCGCGCAAGGGGCGCGACCCGGCCAACGCCAGCTACTACTACAGCGAACCGCAGCTCAAGGTCAGCGGCCTGGCCGGCCATGGCGGGGCCGCGCCGGGCAAGGTAGAGGGCACGGCCTGGCTCGACCACGAGTGGTCCAGCCAGGCGCTCGCCCCCGATGCTGCGGGCTGGGACTGGGTAGGCGCCAACCTGGCCGATGGCTCGGCGCTGATGGCTTTCCAGATAAGAGGCAAGCAAGGTGGTAAACTATGGGCGCACGCGACCTTGCGCGACGCCAAAGGCAAGGTCACCCAGTTTGAACCCGGGCAGGTCAGTTTTACTCCCCAAGCGCACTGGAAATCACCGCGCACCAACACCGCGTACCCGGTGGCGACGACCATCGTCACGGGCGGCACCAGTTGGCAGATAACACCCTTGCAGCAAGACCAGGAGCTCGACTCGCGCCGATCCACTGGTGCGCTCTACTGGGAAGGCGCGGTCACGCTCAAGCGCGACGGCGTACCGGCGGGGCACGGATACCTGGAGCTGGTCGGATACGACCGGCCGATGACACTTTGAATTTAACACCGAGATAGCAGAAGCACGCAAACGATGACCAACAGTACCGCCAAGCCAGACAACACCAGCCGCAAAGGCAGCCTCGCCGCATTCCGTGGCCTGTTCCCCTTCCTGCGCCCGTATCGCCGCCAGTTCATGCTGGCCGGGATCGCGCTGATGGTCGCCGCCGCCGCCACGCTGGCCATCCCTTATGCCTTCAAGCAGATGATCGACCTCGGTTTCGGCGCCTCGGCCGGGGCCGGGAGCATCAAGCGCGTGGACGCCACCTTTCTGGCGCTGTTCGGCGTGGCCACCGTGCTGGCGCTGGCCACGGCCGCGCGCTTCCTCACGGTGTCGTGGCTGGGCGAACGCGTCACGGCCGACATCCGCAGCGCCGTGTACAGCCACGTGGTCGACCAGAGCCCCGAATTTTTCGAGACCACGCAAACCGGCGAGGTCCTGTCGCGCATCACCACCGACACCACCCTGATCCAGGCAGTGGTCGGCACCAGCATCTCGATGGCGCTGCGTAACGTGCTGCTGTTCTTCGGCGGCCTGGTGATGCTGTTCGTGACCAGTCCCAAGCTCACTTCGATCATCCTGGTGCTGCTGGTGGGCGTGATCGTGCCGATCATCCTGTTTGGACGGCGCGTGCGCAAGCTCTCGCGCGACTCGCAGGACCGGATCGCCGACGCCTCGGCCATGGCCGGCGAAATCCTCAACGCCATGCCGACAGTGCAGGCGTTCACGCACGAGCGCATCGAGTCCGAGCGTTTTGGCGGTTCGGTGGAAAGCGCCTTCAAAACTGCGATGCGGCGCATCCGCGCACGCGCGCTGCTGACGATGGTCGCCATCGTGCTGGTCTTTGGCACCATCGTATTCGTGTTGTGGCTGGGCGCCCACGCGGTATTGCAGGGGACGATGACGGGCGGCGACCTGGGCCAGTTCATCCTGTACGCGGCAATCGTGGCCGGCTCGATCGGTGCACTGTCCGAAGTCATGGGTGAAGCCCAGCGCGCCGCCGGCGCCACCGAGCGGCTGCTGGAACTGCTGTCGGTGAAGTCCTCGATCCAGAATCCGGCCAAGCCACTGCCGCTGCCGGTGCGTACCGAAAGCGGCGCCGCGCTGGCGCTGTCCGACGTCACCTTCTCGTACCCGTCGCGTCCTGAAACGGCTGCCCTGGCGCACCTGAACCTGTCGATCAAGCCTGGTGAAACGGTGGCCGTGGTCGGCCCTTCGGGCGCCGGCAAGACCACCCTGTTCCAGCTGTTCCTGCGCTTTTACGACCCGCAAAGCGGCGCCGTCACGCTCGACGGCGTCAACATCCGCGACCTCGACCTGCACACCCTGCGCGACGCGATTGGGATCGTCCCGCAAGACACGGTGATTTTCTCGGCCGACGCGATGGAAAACATCCGCTACGGCCGGGCCGGTGCGACCGACGACGAAGTGATCGCCGCGGCGCGCCTGGCGGCAGCGCACGAATTCATCGAACGTCTGCCGCAAGGCTACAAATCCTTCCTCGGCGAGCGCGGCGTACGCCTGTCGGGCGGCCAACGCCAGCGCATCGCGATCGCGCGCGCGCTGCTGAAGAACCCGCCGCTGCTGCTGCTCGACGAAGCGACCAGCGCGCTGGACGCCGAATCGGAGCGCCTGGTCCAAAGCGCGCTCGAAGCGGCGATGGTGGGCCGCACCACGATCATCATCGCGCACCGCCTGGCGACGGTACAACGGGCCGACCGCATCATCGTGATGGAAGACGGCAAGATCGTCGAAACCGGCACGCATTCGACACTGGTAGCGCTGGGCGGCATCTACGCCAACCTCGCCGCGCTCCAGTTCCACAGCGTCCACATCGCCCACTAACTGACTACAATATTCCACCATCGGGGTCAGACCACTATTCGATTCCCTGATTTAACAAGTATCGGCGCGCCATTGTTGCACCATCGGGGTCAGACCTCTATTCGATTACGCGAATCAACGAATATCGGAGTTGCAACGAATAGAGGTCTGACCCCGATGTGAAAACATTTTCAGATGAAAGGGATCTCTTGTGACTGAAGCTGAACTGCTGCAACAGTGTCATACGGTAATTCCTGGCCACCATGCCAGAACGCCGGCGCAGATGTTCGCGGCCATGGCGGCGTGGTGCGAGGCCAACCAGGTCGCGCACGACGTCTATGGCGATGGACCGCTGGTCCAGGCTTTCGAGGAGAAGATGGCCGCGCTACTGGGCTTCGAGGCGGCCGTGTTCTGCATCAGCGGCACGATGGCGCAGGTCACCGCCCTCAGGCTCGCTTGCGAGGACCACGCCAGCAATTTGGTCGCCCTGCATCCGACTTCCCACCTCATCGTCCACGAAAAATCGAATTACCAGATCTTTGGCCATTTCAATGCCTTGCAGGTCGGCGACCGTCACCGCCCCTGGACCTATCATGATCTGGAAGCCGTCCCGGACCGTCTCGCCGCAGTGGCGATGGAGGTGCCGATGCGCGAAATCGGCGGGCAAGCCCCGAGCTGGGACGAGCTGTCGTCGTTCAAGGCTTACTGCCGCCAGCGCGGCGTGCACCTGCACATGGACGGCGCGCGCCTGTGGGAAGCCGCGGCCGCCTACGGCTGGCCCGCCGCCGACATCGCCGCCGGCTTCGATTCCTGCTACGTCTCGCTCTACAAGGGCATCGGCGGCCTTGGCGGCGCGATGCTGGCCGGCTCGCACAGCTTCATCGCCCGCGCCGCCGAATCGTTTCGCCGGCAGGGCGGCAATGTGATTCACCGTTCGCCCTACGTGATCGCCGCGGCGATGCAGTTCGATGAGCGCCTGGCCGCCATGCCGGCCCTGTTCCGCCGCACCGAGTGGCTGTACGAGCTGCTGCGCGACTACCCGGCGATCCGCGTCAATCCGGCCAGACCGCAGGCCAATATGCTGCATATGCACCTGCCCGTGAGCCGCGAGCGCGCGCTGGAGATCCGCAACCGCGTGGCAGAAGAACAGCAAACCTGGTTGTTCGGCCGTGCCGCCAACGGCGCCCTGCCCGACAGCAGCGTGGTCGAGCTGTACGTCGGCGACAACCTGCTCGATTTGCCCGACGAGCAGGTCCGCGCCGCCTTCGCAGCGCTCGCTTCCGGGCTGTCAAACCGCGCCTAAGTTACAATCACCGCTTACCTCATTGAGTCTTCACGATGCGCCAATACCTCGACCTGATGCGCCATGTTAAAGAACATGGCACCGAAAAGACCGACCGCACCGGCACCGGCACCCTGTCCGTGTTCGCCCACCAGATGCGCTTCAATCTGCAGGACGGCTTTCCGCTGGTGACGACCAAGAAGCTGCACCTCAAGTCCATCATCCATGAGCTGATCTGGTTCCTCAACGGCTCGACCAACATCGCCTATCTGAAGGAAAACGGCGTCTCGATCTGGGACGACTGGGCCGACGCCGAAGGCAACCTGGGTCCGATCTACGGCTACCAGTGGCGCAGCTGGCCCACCCCCGAGGGCGGCCATGTCGACCAGATTTCCCAGGTCATGGACCAGATCAAGAACAATCCTGATTCGCGCCGCATGATCGTCTCGGCCTGGAACGTGGCCGACGTGCCCAAGATGAAGCTGCCGCCCTGCCACGCGCTGTTCCAGTTCTACGTGGCCGACGGCAAGCTGTCGTGCCACCTGTACCAGCGCAGCGCCGACATCTTCCTCGGCGTGCCTTTCAATATTGCTTCATACGCCCTGCTCACCCACATGATGGCGCAGCAGGCCGGCCTGGAAGTGGGCGACTTCATCTGGACCGGCGGCGACTGCCACCTGTACACCAACCACATGGAGCAGGTCGACCTGCAGCTCTCGCGCGCGCCCATGGCCCTGCCCAAGCTGGTCATCAAGCGCAAGCCCGACTCGCTGTTCGATTACCACTTCGACGATTTCGCCTTCGAGGGCTACGAGCCGCATGGCCTGATCCGCGCGCCGGTGGCCGTATGAGCGCGCTGACCATCGTCGTCGCCATCGACGCTCAGCGCGGCATCGGCATCGACAACAAGCTGCCGTGGCACCTGCCAGAGGACCTGGCGCACTTCAAGCGCGTGACGTCCAGCCACCCGATCATCATGGGCCGCAAGACCTTCGATTCGATCGGCCGCCCGCTGCCGAACCGCCGCAACATCGTCATTACCCGCAACCCGGAATGGCGCCACGACGGCGTGGAGGCGGTCGCCTCGCTGGAGGCGGCCATCGCGCTGCTCGGCGCGGCCCCCGCCTTCGTCATCGGCGGCGCGCAAATCTTCGCCGCTGCCATGCCTTTTGTGGCCTGCATGGTGGTGACCGAAATCGCCCATTCCTTCGACTGCGACACCTTCTTCCAGCCGTTGCCGGCCGGCGAGTGGATCGAGACGGCGCGCGAGCCCCATCATTCGGACGCGAACGGCTACGATTACGCCTTCGTTACCTACCAAAAAGCCCACCAGCCCTAGTGTGCGACGCCCGAGCTTGCTTATAGTTATCCTAACAAAAGTTTTTTCACCGGATCGCCGCCATTTCTGCGAAAATCCGCTTCTTATTTTTTTATCGGTGCCGTGAGCGAGGTTCCCCAGCGGGGGCGGCCAGCCCTCACGGCGCTTCGCTTTGGAGCTGCCCATGAAATTTCGTTTCCCAATTGTCATCATTGACGAGGACTTCCGCACCGATAACACGTCCGGCCTCGGCATCCGCGCGCTTGCCGATGCGATGGAGAAAGAAGGCATGGAAGTGCTCGGCCTGACCAGCTACGGCGACCTGTCCCAGTTCGCCCAGCAGCAGTCGCGCGCGTCGGCCTTCGTGCTGTCGATCGACGATGAGGAGTTCGGCGAAGGCTCGGTCGCCGAGACCGATTCGGCGCTGATCGCGCTGCGCGCCTTCATCAAGGAAATCCGCCACAAGAACTCGGACATCCCGATCTACATCTACGGCGAAACGCGCACCTCGCGCCACATCCCGAACGACATTCTGCGCGAACTGCACGGCTTCATCCACATGTTCGAGGACACGCCCGAATTCGTGGCGCGCCACATCATCCGCGAAGCGAAGTCCTACCTCGACGGCCTGGCGCCGCCGTTCTTCCGCGCGCTGGTCAACTACGCCAACGACGGTTCGTACTCGTGGCACTGCCCCGGCCATTCGGGCGGCGTGGCCTTCCTGAAGTCGCCGATCGGCCAGATGTTCCACCAGTTCTTCGGCGAAAACATGCTGCGCGCCGACGTCTGCAACGCGGTCGAAGAGCTGGGCCAGCTGCTGGACCACACCGGCCCGGTGGCCGCGTCCGAGCGCAACGCCGCGCGCATCTTCAACGCCGACCACTGCTACTTCGTCACCAACGGCACCTCGACCTCGAACAAGATGGTCTGGCACTCGAC